>CAJMPW010000003.1:0-243552 GCA_905215475.1 uncultured bacterium | reverse complement strand
CGCTGACGCCGCGCGGCATCATGCTGCACAGCGTCGGCACGCCGCAGCCGTCGGCGGCGGTGTTTGCGCGCAGCTTTAACCTGTATCAGCCGGGCGGCGTGTCTGTCTGCGTGCACGCGTTCGCGCAGGCGGACGGCACGGTGTATCAGACGCTGCCGTGGGAAATGCGCGGCTGGCACTGCGGCGGGAGCGCCAACAGCACGCACATCGGCGTGGAGATGACCGAGCCGAGCGCCGCGATGAGCCGTGACGAGTCTGCTGCACAGATCGCGGGCACGTACCGCACGGCGGTGGAGCTGTTTTCTGAGCTGTGCAAGCAGTACGGTCTTGACCCGGAGCAGGACGGCGTCATCATCGGGCACGCCGAGGGACACCGGCGCGGCGTGGCGAGCAACCACGCGGACCCGGAGCTGTTGTGGCGCACATATGATAAGGGCTACACGATGGACGGGTTTCGGCGCGACGTCGCCGAGGTGATGAAAAACGGAGCACGAGAGGAGGACGATGACGTGATTAGGTACACTACGATTGATGATGTTCCGGGCTGGGCACGCAGCACGATCAAAGAGATGATGGACGCGGGCGCGCTTAGGGGTGACGAACACGGCAATCTGGATCTGTCCATGGACATGATCCGTGGGCTGATGATCGGCGCCAAGTACGCAGAGGCGTGCAGCCCCCGGTATAACTCGATTAACGACGTGCCGAGCTGGGCGCGGCCGGGCGTGCAGCGGCTTGTGGATCGTGGCGTACTGGCAGGCACTGGCGGCGGCAAGCTCGATCTGTCGCTGGATATGCTGCGCACGCTGCTGATCACGCAGAAGATGGTGGATGCGCAGGAAAAGGAGGGCAAAGCATGAATGCACCGAGCAAAGCAATGGAACTGAAAGCGGCTATCTCGGCCGTACTGGCCGGCATGACGGCTTTCTGGGGGTGGACAGGCTGGCTCGTGGTGATCTGGTTGACCGCAATGATCCTGGACTACGCGACCGGATCGTGGGCAGCACTGTCGACCGGCACGTGGGATAGCGCGGTGGCGCGCGCCGGCCTGTGGCACAAGCTGGGCAGTATCGTGGCAATGCTGGTGGCGCTGCTGCTGGATGTGGCCCTGTCGGCGATCATCAACTACGGCGACCTGGGTTTTGACTTGCCGTTTACATATAAGACGGCTTTCTTGCCTTTGGTGGCGATTTGGTACATCGTGACGGAGCTGGGCAGCATCACGGAAAACGCTGCAAAGCTGGGCGCGCCGGTGCCGAAGGTTCTGACGGACTGCCTCGCAAAGCTCAAGGACAAGGCCGACGAGGATAAATAATCAAAAAGCAGCTCCGAGGCCTCCGCCGTGGAGCTGCTTTTTTACATATTTGCAATTACAAGAATGCAAAGTTAAGGCAAAAAGTTGTTGACACGACAGAAAAACTTTGGTATTATGTTCAAGCGTACATCTAATGTTATGCGTTTGCTGATAGACGCGCTGAAGGTGACGTGCATCGCGCCGAGAAATGGTTACCTCTGACGCCGGATGAGTTCTGCGATTTGGAATACAGCCAAAAGCGTGAGGCAAATCTGCTGAGTAGTATCGAGGATATAAGTTAGTTGCTCAGCAAAGGCATGCGAGAGTAATAGTGCTTCCATTGTAGCGCTCATCCCCCTTTCTCTTTGTTTGTGTTTGGAAGATGCAAATGATGGTGGGGGCGGCGCGATGCACGTTTCATATAAAAATTCCAAGTTAAACTGTAACGCACACAAGCTCCGATGTCAAGCACTTGCCGTGACATTTTTATGACATTTCAATTAGAAGGTACAGCCCGAGGGATAGAAGTCCCTCGGGCTTTTTGCATGATGTGAACATAGAGATATAGCATGAAGGCACGAGAATAGGACGCGATGAAAACTGACAAAACCGTAGCTCTGCGGATATTCTGCGGGGTTGTTTTTGCCCTTGAATTTTGACAACACTTTTGACAACAGTTTGCGTCTCGAAATGTTCCGAAGCGCACCGAAAGAAAAACGAAGAAACCGTTGAAAAATCAAGGATTTCTTGAAATTTCAACGGTTTCTTTCTGGTGCTCCAGCGGGGATTCGAACCCCGGACACCCTGCTTAAAAGGCAGGTGCTCTGCCTACTGAGCTACTGGGGCATATCGGTATAAAAAACATATTCACGTTACAAGCCAATCAACCACTCAGACGCGAATCCGGCAAAAGACTCGCACTCAATAAATACTCGGACGCGAATCCAGCGAAGCGATTCGCGGCTGAAGAAGGAAGATGTTTTCAGAGGTGCAGGCTTTCCGCTTGCGGGAAGCCGAAACCGGCAGAAAATATCTGACGTGGCTGGGATGGCGGGATTCGAACCCACGATATCAGAGTCAAAGTCTGGTGTGTTACCATTACACTACATCCCAATATCGGGGCAAAAATCATCGGGGATCGGGATCACTCCCAATCCCCGATTTCGTGGGGTGGGTAAAGGGGTTCGAACCCTCGACACCCGGAACCACAATCCGGTGCTCTCCCGACTGAGCTATACCCACCATAGGTCTGAAATGGTACGCCAAGAGGGATTCGAACCCCCGGCCTACTGCTTAGAAGGCAGTTGCTCTATCCGACTGAGCTATTGGCGCGCATACAATATTTGGCTGCCCGCCCAGAAGGCATGGAGCGGGTGATGGGAATCGAACCCACGTATCCAGCTTGGAAGGCTGGTGTTCTACCATTGAACTACACCCGCAGAGGTCGTCCCACAATCAGCTTTACGAATATATCATCTTTGGATGGGTTTTGTCAAGCACAACCTTTCCAAAATTCGAAAAAATCGAAAAAATAGCGGGGACAGCGCCGGCTGTCCCCGCTTTTTCAGTGATGAAAGAGCTTTTTGGTCTGGAAATGCGGCTCGAACGTGATGTTCACCTCAAGCTTCTTGAACACGTTTTCGTCCACGTGCGAGAGGATGACGGACGAATGCGCCTCGCAGTGCGCGAGCTTTGCCAGCTGCTGCATGGCGATCTCGGCGGTCGGGTCGCTTGCGGCGCAGATGCTCAGCGCGACGAGCACCTCATCGGTGTGCAGGCGCGGGTTGTGGTTGCCGAGGTGTTCGACCTTCAGGTGCTGGATCGGCTCGATGATGTCGGGCGAGATGAGCGTGACGTCCTTCGGGATGCCGCCGAGGTACTTGAGCGAGTTGAGCAGGCAGGCGGAGCTCGCCCCGAGCAGGGAGGAGGTCTTGCCGGTGATGATCGTGCCGTCGGGCATCTCGATGGCGACGGCTGGCGCGCCGGTCTCTTCGGCGCGCTTGAGCGCCGCGCCCACGACCGGACGGTCATCCGCCGTCAGGCCGAGCTGGTTGAGCAGCAGCTCCTGCCGCTGCGTCTCGACCGGGGAGCACAGGCCGCGCAGCTGCGCGCAGGCGGTGTCATAGTAGCGGCGCAGGATCTCCTGCTTGGCCGCGGCGCAGCACACATCGTCGTCGCTGATGCAGTAGCCCGCCATGTTCACGCCCATGTCTGTGGGGCTTTTATAGGGCGAGCTGCCGTAGATGCGCTGGAACATGGCATTGAGCACGGGGAAGATCTCCACGTCGCGGTTGTAGTTGACGGTCGTCACGCCGTAGGCCTCAAGGTGGAAGGGATCGATCATGTTCACGTCGTCCAGATCAACGGTCGCGGCCTCGTAGGCGAGGTTCACGGGGTGACGCAGCGGCAGATTCCAGATCGGGAACGTCTCAAACTTGGCATAGCCCGCGCACACGCCGCGCTTGTGCTCGTGGTAGAGCTGGCTCAGGCAGGTGGCCATCTTGCCGCTGCCGGGGCCGGGCGCGGTCACGACGATGAGGCTGCGCGTCGTCTCGATGTAGTCGTTGCGGCCGAAGCCGTCGTCGCTGACGATGCGCGCGATGTCGGACGGGTAGTCCGGGATGATGTAGTGCCGGTATACGCGGATGCCGAGCATCTCGAGCCGGTGCTGGAATTTCTCCGCCGCCGTCTGCCCGCGGTAGTGCGTGATGACGACGCTGCCGACATAGAGCCCGCAGCCCTGAAAGGCGTCGATCAGGCGCAGCGTGTCGTCGTCATAGGTGATGCCGAGGTCGCCGCGGCGCTTGCTGCGCTCGATGTCGTCGGCCGAGATGGCGATGATGATCTCCGCCTCGTCGCGCATCTCCATAAGCATGCGCACTTTGCTGTCGGGGGCAAAGCCCGGCAGCACGCGCGACGCGTGGTAGTCGTCGAAGAGCTTGCCGCCGAATTCCAGATACAGCTTGCCGCCGAACTGACTGATGCGCTCGCGGATCTTTTCCGACTGCATCCGGAGGTATTTATTGTTGTCAAAGCCGATTGCCTGCATAGATCTTTCTCTCCTCTGCTTCATGCTATCAAACAAACAACTTATTCTACAACATTCGCCGCGTTCCGGCAACGGGAAAATGCCGAATCCGGTAAAATTTTATTGCCGCGCCGATTCGCCCTTTCTTTATTCATAAATATATGATATAATCCGAAATTACACTGGACAAGGAGTGTCAACAAATGGGTTTTCTCAAAAAAATATTTGGTTCTCACAGCGACCATGAGCTCAAGCGGCTCTATCCGCTTGCTGATAAGATCGATGCCCTGTCGGACGAATACGCCGCGCTCACGGATGAGCAGCTGCGCGCCAAGACCGACGAATTCAAGCAGCGCTACGATGCAGGCGCGTCGCTCGATGACCTGCTGCCGGAGGCGTTTGCCACGGCGCGCGAGGCCTCGTGGCGCGTGCTCGGCATGAAGCCGTTCCGCGTGCAGGTCATCGGCGGCATCGTGCTGCATCAGGGCCGCATCGCGGAGATGAAGACCGGCGAAGGCAAGACCCTCGTCGCCGTTCTGCCGGCCTACCTCAACGCGCTCACCGGTGAGGGCGTGCACATCGTCACCGTCAACGACTACCTCGCCCGCCGCGACAGTGAGTGGATGGGCAAGGTCTACCGCTTCCTCGGGCTGAGCGTCGGCCTGATCGTGCACGATATGTCGAGCGCCGAGCGCCAGCAGGCGTATGCCGCCGACATCACCTACGGCACGAACAACGAGATGGGCTTTGACTACCTGCGTGACAACATGGCCATCTACAAATCCCAGATGGTGCAGCGCGGTCACGCGTTCGCCATCGTCGACGAGGTGGACTCCATCCTCATCGACGAGGCGCGCACGCCGCTCATCATCTCCGGTCAGGGCGATGAGAGCACCGACCTCTACCGGCAGGCGGAGAACTTTGCCGCCCGCCTCAAATGCAAGGCCTACGCCTCCATCGACGACAAGGAAGAGGAGGACGAGGATCTCGATGCCGACTATGTCGTCGACGAGAAGGCGCGCACCGCGACGCTCACCGCCCGCGGCATCGCCAAGGCGGAGGCGGCCTTCGGGCTGGAAAACCTCGCCGACATCGAAAACGCCACCCTTGTGCACCACATCGATCAGGCCATCCGTGCCCACGGCATCATGAAGCGCGACATTGACTACGTCGTCAAGGACGGCGAGGTCATCATCGTCGACGAATTCACCGGTCGCCTCATGTTCGGCCGCCGCTACAGCGACGGTCTGCATCAGGCCATCGAGGCCAAGGAGCACGTGCGCGTGCAGAGCGAAAACAAGACGCTTGCGACCATCACGTTCCAGAACTACTTCCGCCTCTATGGCAAGCTCTCCGGCATGACCGGCACGGCCATGACCGAGGAGGAGGAGTTTGCCGCCATCTACAATCTCGACATCATCGAGATCCCGACGAACAAGCCCGTCATCCGCATCGACAACTCCGACGTCGTGTATAAAAACGAGGCCGGCAAGCTGCGCGCCATCATCGAGCAGATCCGCGTCTGCCACGACAAGGGGCAGCCGGTGCTGGTCGGCACGGTGTCGATCGAGAAGAGCGAGCAGCTGTCAAAGCTGCTGCGTAAAGCGGGCATCCCGCACAACGTCCTCAACGCCAAGCACCACGAGAAAGAGGCCGAGATCGTCGCGCAGGCCGGTAAGTTCGGCGCCGTCACGATCGCGACGAACATGGCCGGCCGCGGCACGGACATCATGCTCGGCGGCAACGCGGAGTATCTGTCCAAGGCGGACCTGCGCAAGGCGGGCTTCACCGAGGAGATCATCGCCGAGGCCACCGGCTATGCCGAGACCGAGGATGAGGATATCCTCAAGGCGCGCGCGCTGTTTGCCGAGCGCATGGCCGAGCACAAAAAGAGCATCGACGCCGAGGCCGACCGCGTGCGCGAGGCCGGCGGCCTGTATATCATAGGCACCGAGCGGCACGAGTCCCGCCGCATCGACAACCAGCTGCGCGGCCGTTCCGGCCGTCAGGGCGACCCCGGCGAGAGCCGCTTTTACATCGCGCTCACGGACGACGTCATGCGTCTGTTCGGTTCGGAGCGGATGCAGAGCATGATGGAGACGCTGCGCGTCGACGAGGACACGCCGCTCGACCACAAGATGCTCTCCAATGCCATCGAGCAGGCACAGCGCACGGTCGAGAGCCGCAACTTCCAGGCCCGTAAGAACGTGCTCGAGTATGACGATGTCATGAACGTGCAGCGCAACGTCATCTATGAAGAGCGCCGCAAGGTGCTCGATGGTGAGGATCTGCAGGAGCACGTGGAGCATATGATCCGCACCGTTGTCACCGGTGAGATCGCCGGCGGCATGGCCGAGCATCACCCCGAAAATGACAAGGATCTGCAGGAGATCCTTGCGCCCATGGCAAAGCTCTTCCCGTGCGAGCTGCACTACACGGCGGATGAGCTGCGCAAGCTCACGCCCGACGCGCTCGCGGACGCGGTCTATGACTGCGCCATGAAAGCCTATGCCGCGCGCGAGGAGACCTTCGGTCTACAGCTGGACGGCACGCCGCTCATGCGCGAGCTTGAGCGCGTGGTCATGCTGCGCGTGGTCGACGAATACTGGATGGATCATCTCGAGGCCATGGATGACCTGCGTCAGGGCATCGGCCTGCGCGCCTACGGCAACGTCAAGCCGGTCGATGAATACAAGCGCGCCGGCTTTGATATGTTCGATGAGATGGTCAACGGCATCCAGACCGAGACGGTGCGCCGCCTGTTCACGGTGCGCGTGCGCCGCGAGCAGAAGCTTGAGCGCAAGACCGTCGCCCGCGGCGCCGTGGCCAATGCCGGCGGGGACGACAGCGAGAAGAAAAAGCCCGTCCGCCGTACCAAGAAGCCCGGCCGCAACGACCCGTGTCCGTGCGGCAGGCTGCGCCCGAACGGTTTGCCCATGAAGTATAAAGACTGCTGCGGCAAGGATCAGTGATGTACGCAGAGATCACATTCCCGCTGCACGCACAGCGCGGCGCGGCCTATCTGACCGCGCCGAACATCCCGGCGCGCCACGCCTTTTCCACCCGGCTCGGCGGCGTGAGCACCGGTACGCTCGAGAGCCTGAATCTCAGCGTCCGGCGCGGCGACACGCCGGAAAATGTGCGCGAAAACTGGCGGCGGCTCGGCGCTGCCGCCGGGCTCGACCTCACGCGCGCGGTCTATGCAAAGCAGGTGCACAGCGCGGATGTGCGCATCGCGCACGCTGCCGACGCGCAGCCGCCGGAGCGTGAGCCGCGCTTTACCTGCGATGGCTTTGTGACGAATGAGCCGGGCGTGGCGCTCGCGGTCTTTATGGCAGACTGTCTGCCTGCACTGCTGCACGACCCTGCCGCCGGAGTCATCGGCGCGGTGCACTGCGGCTGGCGCGGCTCGGTGGCGGATATCCTTGGCGCTGCCGTGACGCAGATGTGCGCCCTCGGTGCGCACCCGGCGGACATCCGCGCCGCCATCGGTCCGGGCATCGGCGCCTGCTGCTTCGAGGTCGGACCGGAGGTCGTCGCCGCAGCCGAGGCGCTGCTCGGCGCACCGCTCGGTGCGCTCGTGCGCCCCACGGTGGGCGACCGGGCGCTGCTCGATCTCAAGCGCGTCAATGCCCTGCGCCTGACGCAGCTCGGCGTTCCGGCGGAGCAGATCGCCGTGTCGGACGCCTGCACCATGTGCCGGCCGGACGTGTTCTGGTCGCACCGTGCGACCGACGGCCACCGCGGTGTGCAGGCCGCCGTCATCACCCTGTGACCCAAGGGGGTAACCCATGAAACATCTTCATCTGACCCGCCTGCTCGCGTTTGCGCTGGCGCTTGCGCTGCTGCTCGGCTGCGCCGCCTGCGGCAAGGGCGACGCGGACGACACCGGCGAGACCGTCGGCCGGAAAGATCCGCAGACCGCTGTCGAGCTCGACGGAAAGTTCACGCTCAATTACAGTGCGTCCGCCGGTATGAACCCGTACAAAACGCAAAATGCCGACAACCTTGCCATCTGCGGTCTCGTATACGAGACGCTCACGCAGCTCACCGATGCCTTCGAGGCCGAGCCCGGCCTGTTCACCGCGTGGAGCAGTGAGGACGGCGAGACCTGGACGTTCACCGTCAACACCGAGCGCGCCTTTCACGATGGGCACAAGCTCACCGCGCAGGATGCGGCCTATTCCATTCGCACCGCCATGGCGTCGAGCCTCTATGCCGGCCGCCTGAGCGCGGTCAAGGAGGTCAAGGACAATGATGACGGTACGGTCACTGTTACGCTCTCGCGCGCGAATACGCAGTTTCCGGCGCTGCTGAACATCCCTGTCATTGAAAACGACGCCGGCGACAGCGCCTATCCGTGCGGCACGGGGCTGTATACCTATACCGCCGACCATCGGAGTCTCACCGTGGCGGCCGACCATCCGGATGCCGACAAGGCACCGGTCGAGGCGTTCTACCTTGCCGAGTACAAATCGGTCGAGGAGCTCACCTCCGCGTTTGACGACGGCGAGCTCGACCTCGTGCTCGGTGACCCAAGCTCCGGCACAGACCTGACCTTTACGGCGCAGAGCGATCAGCGCCAGTATGCCACGACGAACCTGCAGTACATTGGCTTCAACACCAACAGCAGCTTTTTCATGACCGCGCGCTACCGCCAGCCGTTCAACTATGTGGTCGACCGTGCGTTTGCCGTCGCGCTGCTGCATGACTGCGCCGTTGCGAGCGCGCTGCCCATCCACCCGGCGAGCACGCTCTTTGACAGCTCCCTCAATGAATCGCTGGCCTACGATCTGGACAAGGCGAAAAAAATGCTCGACGACCTGAAGATTGTCGACTATGACGGCGACGGCGAGCGTGAGTATATGCCCGACGGCTCGTCGCCGCTCGACATCAGCCTCTCGCTCATCGTCTATGCCGACAGCACGTTCAAGGTCAGCATGGCCAACAAGATCGCGGCTGACCTCACGAGCATCGGCATCCCCGTGAAGGTGCGCGAAATGAGCTGGGACAACTATCAGGCCGCGCTCAAGGGCGGCAGATACGATATGTATTACGGAGAGGTCGCGCTCCCGGCGGACTTTGATCTCTCGGCGCTGCTCAAATCCGGCGGTGCGCTCAACTACGGCGGCATCTCGACCGGTACATATGCCGATGTCATCAATGCCTACCTTGCCGCCCCGGACACCGGCCGTGCCGCAGCCTGCCGCACCATGCTGCAGACGATCTCGGATACGGCGCCCATCGTACCCGTCTGCTTTGAAAAGCACTGCCTGTATGTGCACCGCGGCGCTGTCGGCGGCTTTTCTCCCTCGAAGTACAACGTTTTCCGCAACATCACGGATTGGAAGATCAATAACGCATGAAACACGAGTGGATCGCGCGTGCCAAGCGCTTTGCCACCTATGCGCTTGTCGGCTGCTTCGATACGGGCATGGACTGGGTGGCGTTCACGACCGCACACGAGCTGCTGCATTTTACGCCCATGCTCTGTCAGGCGATCGGCTATGCCGTCGGCATGGTCTGCAGCTATTTTCTCAACGGCCGCATCACCTTCCGCGACGGGCACGGCGCCCGCTGGCGGCAGTGTGCGCGCTTTGTGGTGTGGAACGTGGTGTCCCTCGCGCTCAGCGAGGTGATGATCGGTCTGCTGACGCACTTCGGCATCAATCCGTACCTTGCCAAGGTCGGTGTCACGCTGGAGGTCGCGCTGCTGAATTACTTCGGCTATAAGTATATTGTGTTCGCAGTCCCCAAAGAAACGGAAGGAGAGCAGGATCATGACAGATCGTCAACTGATTAATCTGGCCGAGCAGGCCTCCCGCAATGCCTATGTCCCGTATTCCCATTTTGCCGTCGGCGCCGCGCTCGAGTGCCGCGACGGCACGGTCTTTACCGGCTGCAACGTGGAAAATGCCGCCCTCGGCAGCACCATCTGCGCCGAGCGCACTGCCGCGTGCAAGGCCGTCAGCGAGGGACACCGTGACTTTGTGCGCATCGCCGTCTACGGCGACGGGGAGCACTACTGCTACCCCTGCGGTGCGTGCCGGCAGTTTCTGGCGGAGTTCGCACCCGACATGGAGGTGCTGGCCGTCATGGGCGGCGGGCGCTATGTCAGCAATCGCCTGAGCGAGCTCATGCCCTATACCTTTAATTATTAAGGGCGCGCCATGGAACTGGAACAGCTGCGCATCTTCTGCGCCGTCGCCGCCTGCCGCAGCTTCACCCGCGCGGCCAAGGAGCTCTTTGTCAGCCACTCGACGACCAGCCGCGCCGTGACCGCCCTTGAGCGGGAACTTGGCGTGCCGCTGCTCACGCGTGACCGGCACACCGTTGCGCTCACGGGCGCGGGCGCGGTGCTTCTGACCGGAGCGGAGGCGCTTTTGCGCGATGCGGACGCCCTTGCGGACGCCGTGCGCGCAGCGGCGGAGCCGGTGGAAGCGGTGAAGCCGTTGGAAGCGGCGGAAAAATAAATTGGTCGGACTGCACAAACTTTTTTGTGAATTTTCTACATTTCGGTGAAAAACCCTCTTGACATACGAGAGGGTTTTTGCTATTCTTAGGGAGCGCCTGTGCGGAAACAGGTGCATTCTGCGATGAAGCGGGAGATTGCGGAGCTGATCTCCGGTAACTTCCGTGGAGTATGTCCGCTGCCGGGCCTTTGCACGGCAGACAATCGGGCGGTTGAGTCAGCCAGCATCAGCGTATATCACCTGCGCGGCTGCATACCGGCGAGAGCCGGTTTGTTTTTCGGGCAGGGTTTGATACGCACGGAACGGTGTATGGTGATCTCATCCGTGCGAACCGGCGGAGCCAATGCCGCCAAAAAAATTCGTAACGGAGGAAACAACATGGCAACCACGAGCAACAAGAAAATGATCCGTATCCGCCTCAAGGCCTACGATCACCAGCTGATCGACAAGGCGGCGGAGAAGATCGTCGAAACCGCGAAGCGCACTGACGCGAAGGTCTCCGGCCCCATTCCGCTGCCGACCAAGACCGAGATCGTCACCATCCTGCGTGCTGTTCATAAGTATAAGGACAGCCGTGAGCAGTTTGAGCGCCGCACCCACAAGCGCCTGATCGACATCATGAACCCGACCCAGAAGACGGTCGAGGCTCTGATGAATCTGGAGCTGCCGGCCGGTGTCGAGATCGACATCAAGCTGTAAGCACACCCCGTTAACCCTGCGCGAGAGCGCATATTTACAAACCCGAAGTCCGCAGCTTGCGTGTGCGGACGGGTCAAGTCAGCAGCCTCTGGCCATGAGCTAAGCGAGCTGACCAATAACCTGAAGGAGGAACATGTATGAAAACAGCCATCATCGGTAAAAAGGTCGGCATGACGCAGATCTTCGATGAAGCAGGCAAGGTCGTCCCCGTCACCGTGATCGAGGCAGGCCCCTGCACGGTCACCGGCAAGATGACCAAGGAAAAGGAAGGCTATGAAGCCATCCAGCTCGGCTACGAGGACGTCGCCGAGAAGAAGCTGACCAAGCCCGAGAAGGGCCACCTGGACAAGGCGGGCGTCGGCTATAAGAAGCACCTCAAAGAGTTCCGTCTCGAGGACTGCGCCTCTGTCAATGTGGGCGATGTCATCAAGGCCGACGCCTTCAAGGAAGGCGACAAGGTCGACATCACCGGCATCAGCAAGGGCCACGGCTACGCCGGCGTCATCAAGCGCTTCGGCCAGGGCCGTACCCCGACCTCCCACGGCGGCGGTCCTGTGCACCGTCACGCCGGCTCCATGGGCTCGAGCACCGATCCTTCCCGTATCTTCCCGGGTAAGAAGCAGGCCGGCCACATGGGCGTGGATCAGGTCACTGTCCAGAACCTCGACGTGGTCAAGGTCGATCCCGAGCTCAACATGATCGTTGTGCGCGGCGCGATCCCCGGCCCGAAGGGCGGCATTGTCTATATCAAGAGCACCGTTAAGAAGCTGGTCGTCAAGAAGGGCGAAGCCGGCGTCAGCACCAACCCGCAGAAGGCCTCCGGTCGTAACCCGCAGAAGGCTTCTGCAAGAAAGTAAGGAAGGGAGAGAGCGAATATGCCTACTGCTAAGTTGTTTAATATGGCCGGCGATCAGGTCGGCGAAGTGGCGCTCTCCGAAGCCGTTTTCGGTGTTGAGCCCAATGAGTCCGTTCTGCACGATTCCGTGAAGAATCACCTGGCCAACTGCCGTCAGGGCACGCAGAGTGCGCTGACCAAGGGCGAGGTTTCCTACACCACCGCGAAGCCCTGGCGCCAGAAGGGCACCGGCCGCGCACGCGCCGGCTACAAGGGCAGCCCGGTGTGGACCCACGGCGGCGTCGCGTTTGCGCCGAAGCCGCGTGATTACAGCTACACGCTCAACAAGAAGGTCAAGAGACTGGCCCTCAAGAGCGCGCTGAGCGCCAAGGCCGCTGCCGGCGAGATCCTCGTTGTCGACGGTCTGGCTGTCGAAGAGATCAAGACCGCCCCTGTCAAGGCGTTCCTGACCAAGATCGGCGCCGAAGGCAAGGCTCTGCTCGTGACCGAGCAGGTTGACGAGAAGGTCGTCAAGAGCTCTCGCAACATCCCCGGCGTGAGCAGCACCATCGCCACCATCCTCAGCCCCTACATGATCCTGACGCACCGCGTCCTGGTCGTTGACAAGGCTGCGCTCCAGAAAATCGAGGAGGTGTACGCATAATGAGAACCGCTTACGATGTCATTATCCGTCCCATCATCACCGAGCAGTCCATGGAAGACCTCGACATCAAAAAGTACGTGTTTGAAGTCGCCAAGGACGCCGGCAAGATCGAGATCAAAAAGGCCATCGAGGAGATCTTCGACGTGAAGGTCATCAAGGTCACCACCACGACGATCCACGCCAAGGAGAAGCGCGTCGGCGCCAATCCGTCCGGCATGACCGCCACCCGCAAGAAGGCCGTTGTGAAACTGTCCGCTGATTCGAAGAACATCGAGATCTTCGAGGGCATGGTGTAAGGGAGGAATTGAACAATGTCGATTAAAACCTATAAACCCACCACGCCTTCCCGCAGACATATGTCCGTTTCCGGCTTCGACGGTGTCGATAAGCACGCCAAGCCGCAGAAGGAGCTCGTGGAGGTCCTCAAAAAGCACGCCGGCCGCAACAGCTACGGCCGCATCACCGTCCGCCATCAGGGCGGCGGCAACCGCAAAAAGTACCGCGTCATCGACTTCAAGCGCGACAAGATGGACGTCACCGCGACCGTCCTGCGCCTGGAGTACGATCCGAACCGCAGCGCGAACATCGCCCTGGTCGAGTACGCCGACGGCGAGCGCCGCTACATTCTGGCTCCTGTCGGCCTGAACGTCGGCGACACGGTCGTGTCCTCCGCCGCTGCGGATATCAAGCCGGGCAACGCCCTGCCGCTGGCCAACATCCCGGTCGGCACCGTGATCCACAACATCGAGCTCTACCCGGGCAAGGGTGCGCAGCTGGTCCGCTCCGCGGGCGTCGCCGCGCAGCTCATGGCGAAGGAGAACGGCATGGCTACCGTCCGTCTCCCCTCCGGCGAGTACCGTAAGGTCCGCCTGACCTGCATCGCCTGCATCGGCCAGGTCGGCAACGTCGACCACGCCAACATTTCCATCGGCAAGGCCGGCCGCAAACGCCACATGGGCGTTCGCCCGACCGTCCGCGGTTCTGTCATGAACCCGTGCGACCACCCGCACGGCGGCGGCGAAGGCAAATCGCCTGTCGGCCGTCCCGGCCCGGTCACCCCGTGGGGCAAGCCGGCGCTGGGTTACAAGACCCGCAAGAAGAAGAACGCGACCGACAAGTTCATTGTCAAGCGCCGCAACGCCAAGTAAGGAGGGAATAGGTAATGAGCAGAAGTGTTAAGAAAGGCCCGTTTGCCGCTCCCGAGCTGCTGAAGCGGGTCGATGAAATGAACAAGGCCGGCGAGAAGAAGGTCGTCAAGACCTGGAGCCGTTCCTCCACGATCTTCCCGTCCTTTGTCGGTCACACCATCGCTGTCCATGACGGCCGCCGTCACGTCCCGGTCTATGTGACCGAGGATATGGTCGGACACAAGCTGGGCGAGTTTGCGCCCACGCGTACGTTCCGCGGCCACGCCGGCAGCAAGACTGTTGGAAAGTAAGGGGGAGAGAACATGGAAGAACTGAAAACTGCACGTGCCCAGCTGGTGCACGCCCGTATCGCTCCCCGTAAGGTCCAGATCGTCTGCGACATGATCCGCGGCAAGGACACCAAGATCGCTGAGGCTTACATGGCCAACACGCCGAAGGCCGGCTGCGAGCTCATGCTCAAGCTGCTCAAGAGCGCTTGCGCCAACGCGGAGAACAACTTCGAGATGGATCCGGATAACCTCTACGTTGCCGAGGCCTATGCCACGGCCGGCCCGATCCTCAAGCGCGGCCGCCCGAGAGCTCAGGGCCGTATGTACCGCATCAACAAGCGCACCAGCCACATCACCATCGTCGTGGCTGAGAAGGCATAAGGGAGGAGGCAGAAGATATGGGACAGAAAGTTAATCCGCACGGCCTGCGTGTCGGCGTCATCAAAGATTGGGATTCCCGCTGGTATGCCCGTGACGAGAAGGTCGGTGACCTGATCGTTGAGGACTACAAGATCCGTGAGTACCTGAAGAAGACTCTGTATTCTGCAGGCATCCCGAACATCGAGATCGAGCGCGACAGCGCGAAGGTCCGCATCTATATCCACTGCTCTCGTCCGGGCGTTGTCATCGGCAAGGGCGGCGCGGAGATCGAGCGCATCCGCCTGAACGTTGAGAAGATGATCGGCAAGCCGGTCGCCCTCTCTATCGTTGAGGTCCGCACGCCGGATACGAACGCACAGCTCGTCGCCGAGAACATCGCCGCGCAGCTCGAGAAGCGCATCGGCTTCCGCCGCGCGATGAAAAACGCCATGGGCCGCGCCATGAGAATGGGCGCCCGCGGCATCAAGATCATGTGCTCCGGCCGTCTGGGCGGCGCCGAGATCGCCCGCACCGAGTGCTATCACGAGGGTACCATTCCGCTGCAGACCATCCGCGCGGACATCGAGTACGGCTTCGCTGAGGCTGCCACGACCTACGGCCGTGTCGGCGTCAAGGTCTGGATCTACAAAGGCGAGATCCTCTCCCAGAGCCTGCGCACCACCCCGCGCACCATGGATCTGAACAAGCGCGACGACCGTCGTCGTGACCGCCGTGACGGCGATCGCAGAGGCCGTGGCGGCTACAACCGCGACCGCCGCGACGGCAACCGTCAGGGTGGCCGTCCGGGCTACCAGGGCGGCGGACGTCCGCAGGGCGGCAACCGTCCGCAGGGCGGCTTCAACCGCGGTCCGCGTCCGGCAGCTCCGGCTGCTCCGAAGGAAGGAGGCAACAACTAATGCTGATGCCGAAAAGAGTGAAGTACCGCAGAGTGCAGCGCGGTCGTATGACCGGCAAGGCCCTGCGCGGCAATAAGGTGACCTATGGCGATTTCGGCCTGCAGGCGCAGGAGCCGGCCTGGATCACCTCCAACCAGATCGAGGCGGCCCGTGTCGCCATGACCCGTTACACCAAGCGTGGCGGTCAGGTCTGGATCAAGATCTTCCCCGACAAGCCGGTCACGCAGAAGCCGGCCGAGACCCGCATGGGTTCCGGTAAAGGTTCTCCTGAGTACTGGGTTGCCGTCGTGAAGCCCGGCAGAGTTCTGTTTGAGATTGCTGGTGTGTCGGAAGAGGCTGCCCGTGAGGCGCTGCGTCTGGCCAGCCACAAGCTTCCCTGCAAGACGAAGATCGTCAAGAAGGAAGAGACTGAGATTGGTGGTGAATAAGATGAAAGCTAGTGAAATTCGCTCCATGTCCGCCGCTGAGCTGGAAAGCAAGCTGGTCGAGCTGAAGAAGGACCTGTTCATGCTCCGTATGCAGCACGCTACCAATCATCTTGACAACCCCGTTAAGATTTCTGCTGTGCGTCGCGACATTGCCCGAGTCAAAACCGTGCTCCGCGAAAAGCAGCTCGAGCAGTGAGGAGGTAAGTGAGAATGAACGAAATGAGAACGACTTCCCGCAAGACCCGCGTCGGCAAAGTGGTGTCCGACAAGATGGACAAGACCGTTGTCGTCATCGTGGAGGACCACGTTGCGCACAAGGTTTATAAAAAGATCATCGGCCAGACCTATCGCCTGAAGGCACACGACGAGAACAACGAGTGCCACGTCGGTGATATCGTCCGCGTGATGGAGACCCGCCCCCTGTCCAAGGACAAGAGATGGCGCGTGGTCGAGATCGTTGAAAAGGCGAAGTAAGGAGGCAACAACATGATTCAGCAGGAAAGTTATCTGAAGGTTGCCGACAATACCGGCGCCAAGGAAATCAAGTGCATCCGCGTTCTCGGCGGATCCAAGCGTAAGTACGCCAGCATCGGCGACGTGATCGTCGCTTCCGTGCGCAAGGCAGCTCCGGGCGGCTCCGTCAAGAAGGGCGACGTCGTCAAGGCTGTTGTTGTCCGCACCGCGAAGGCGGTCCGCCGCGCAGACGGCACCTATGTGCGTTTCGATGAGAACGCCGCCGTCCTGATCAATGGCGAGGATAAGAACCCCCGCGGCACCCGTATCTTTGGGCCCGTCGCCCGTGAGCTCCGCGACAGTGACTTCACGAAGATCCTGTCTCTGGCTCCCGAAGTTATTTGAGGAGGGCGCAGAACATGAACATCAAAAAAGACGATAAAGTCGTTGTCCTGTCCGGTAAGAACAAGGGCAAGGAAGGCAAGGTCCTGTCTGCTGACCCGAAGGGCGGCAAGGTCATCGTGGAGGGCGTGAACGTCGCCACGAAGCACCAGAAGCCGAAAAATCAGCAGGATCAGGGCGGCATCATCAAGACCGAAACCCCGATCTATGCCTGCAAGGTCATGGTCGTCTGCCCGAAGTGCGGCAAGCCGACCCGCGTTGCGCACAAGATCACGGACGGCAAGAAGGCCCGCATCTGCAAGAAGTGCGGCGCCGAACTGTAAAGGAGGGAGCAACGAACTATGGCAACAATGCCTTCTATGAAGAAGAAGTATGTGGAGGAAGTCGCTCCCGCTCTGATGACAAAGTTCCAGTACGAGAGCGTTATGCAGATCCCGAAGATCGAGAAGATCGTCGTCAGCGTTGGCTGCGGCGACTGCAAGGATAACGCCAAGGCGCTCGACGCCGTCATCAAGGACATCACCGCGATCACCGGTCAGAAGGCCGTCGCGACCGTCGCCAAGAAGAGCGTCGCGAACTTCAAGCTGCGTGAGGGTATGCACGTCGGCGTGAAGGTCACGCTGCGTCAGGACCGTATGTGGGAGTTCCTGGACCGCCTGTTCAACATCGCGCTGCCCCGTGTCCGCGACTTCCGCGGCATCTCGGCCGACGCGTTTGACGGCCGCGGCAACTACAGCCTCGGCCTCAAGGAGCAGATCATCTTCCCCGAGATCGAGTACGATAAGATCGAGAAGCTCCGCGGCATGAACATCGCCATCATCACCACCGCCAAGACCGACGAGGAAGCACGTGAGCTGCTCAAGCTCATGGGCGCCCCGTTCGTCACCAAAGCATAAGGGAGGAGCGACACAATGGCTAAGAAATCTATGATCCTCAAGCAGCAGGCGCCTGCGAAGTTCTCCACCCGCCAGTACAACCGCTGCAAGATCTGCGGCCGTCCCCACGCTTACCTGCGCAACTACGGTATCTGCCGTATTTGCTTCCGTGAGCTGGCGTACAAGGGCCAGATCCCCGGCGTGCGCAAGGCCAGCTGGTAAAAATTTTCCGCCATGCATCGTGAGCCGCGCTTGCTGTATAGAAATACAGCTGCGCACAGCGCACTTCGCCAATCAACAGAATTTTGACCAGCGCTGAACATTCTGTTCAGCTCCAACTTCCGTAAGTTCGCCCCTTCAGCCGCAGCTGGATCTGCGGCTGTCGGTGCGCACTGAAATACGGTGCCGGTGCTTATGATCTGAGTCCCGGTGCCGCACCCCGCACTGCCTGTGCGTTTGACCCGGCGCGCAGGCAAGGAATCACCGCTTTTGCGTCGTCCGGCACCGCGGCCGTGCCGCCGCCATCCGGCAGCGGCATGAAAATGGACCGCGCGTCACAAAAGCAAGCTTTTGCCCTTCGCTGAAAGGGCAGGGATGACGAAAGGCCGCAGGGAATCATGTATTCATGCGGAACCTCGCCGCCCAAACCGTATCATCGGTAACTTCTAACTAAGGAGGAAACAAACAATGCAGATCACCGATCCCATCGCCGATATGCTGACCCGCATCCGCAACGCTGGCAGCGCTCGGCACGAAACCGTGGATATCCCGAATTCCAAGATGAAGAAGGCCATCGCCGAAATTCTTCTCGAGGAAGGCTACATCAAGAGCTTCCAGCTCATTGATGACGGCACGCAGGGCGTCATCCGCGTCACCCTGAAGTATCTCCCCGGCAAAGAGAAGGCCATCCAGGGCCTCCGCAGAGTCTCCAAGCCCGGCCTGCGTGTGTACGCCGGCGCTGACGAGCTGCCGCAGGTCCTGCGCGGCCTCGGCATCGCGATCATCTCCACCTCGAAGGGCATCATGACCGACAAGAAGGCGCGTGCGCAGCACGTCGGCGGCGAAGTCCTCGCGTTTGTGTGGTAAGGGAGGTACAGAACAATGTCAAGAATTGGTAGAGCTCCCATCGAGATCCCCGCAGGTGTTGAAGTCACCTGCAACGGCACGATCGTCACCGTCAAGGGCCCGAAGGGCACCCTGACGCACAACGTGCATCCGGACATGACCGTCACGGTCGAAGGCAACACCATCCATGTCACCCGTCCGAGCGATGACAAACTGCACCGCTCCCTGCACGGCCTGACCCGCACGCTGATCCACAACATGGTCATCGGCGTGACCGAGGGCTTCAGCAAGACGCTGGAGATCAACGGCGTCGGCTACAGAGCCGTGAAGGAAGGACAGAACCTTGTCATGCACCTGGGCTTCTCGCACACGGTCACCATGTCCGAGAATGCGGACATCCAGATCGAGGTCCCGAACCCGAACCAGGTCATCATCAAGGGTATCGACAAGGAAAAGGTCGGCCAGTTTGCAGCAGAAGTGCGCGCCAAGCGTCCGCCCGAGCCGTACAAGGGCAAGGGCATCAAGTACGACTATGAGCACGTCCGCCGCAAAGAAGGCAAGACCGGCGCGAAGTAATTGGAGGTGTGCCTGAATGATTAAGAGACCGAATACGAAAGCGCAGCGCGTTCGCCGTCACCAGAGAGTGCGCGGCAAGGTTTCCGGCACGGCCGAGAGACCGCGTCTGAGCGTGTTCCGCAGCGAAAACAACATTTATGCCCAGATCATCGACGATGTCGCCGGTAAGACGCTCTGCAGCGCCTCCACCGTGGAAAAGGGCTTTGAAGGCAATGGCGGCAACTGCGAAGCAGCGGCCAAGATCGGCAAGCTCGTCGGCGAGCGCGCCGTGGCTGCCGGCATCACCGAGGTCGTGTTCGACCGCGGCGGCAATGTGTACCATGGCCGTGTCAAGGCTCTGGCAGAAGGCGCCCGTGAGGGCGGCCTGAAGTTCTAACGGGAGGAGGAAACGAAATGGCATATAACAATGACAGACGGGACAATCGCCGCAGCCGCAGCGATGAGCCCCAGGAATTCACCGAAAAAGTCGTTGCCCTCAACCGCGTTTCCAAGACCGTTAAGGGCGGCCGCGTCGCAAAGTTCTCCGCACTCGTCGTCGTGGGTGACGGCAAGGGCCGTGTGGGCTTCGGCCTCGGCAAAGCAGCCGAAGTTTCCGAAGCGATCCGCAAGGGCCTGGAGGACGCTAAGAAGAACCTGACCACCGTGACCCTGCAGGGCACGACGATCCCGCACGAGGTCGTCGGCGCGTTCGGTGCCGGCCGCGTGCTGCTCAAGCCCGCTGCTCCCGGTACCGGCGTGATCGCCGGCGGCGCTGTGCGTGCTGTGGTCGAGGCTGCCGGCATCAAGGACATCCGTACCAAGTGCCTGCGTTCGAATAACCCGGCAAACGTCGTCGCTGCGACGATGGAAGGTCTGAAGTCTCTGCGCAACGCCCAGCAGGTCGCTGCTTACAGAGGCAAGACCGCCGAAGAGATTCTGGGTTAAGGAGGGGCTGAGACATGGCAAATCTGAAGATTAAGCTCGTCAAGAGCCTCAGCGGCCGCAATGTCAAGCACATCGCCACCGCCAACTCCCTCGGCCTGCACAAGATCGGCAACGAGACCGTGCAGCCGGATAACCCGCAGACCCGCGGCAAGATCGCCAAGATCGGCTATCTCGTCGCCGTCACTGAAGAAGAATAAGGAGGGCCCCAAACATGAATATCCACGAACTTTCTCCCGTTGTGGGCTCCACCCATGTCGGCAAGCGCAAGGGCCGCGGCCATGCGACCGGCAACGGCAAGACCGCCGGCCGCGGTCATAAGGGTCAGAAGGCCCGCAGCGGCGGCGGCGTCCGCATCGGCTTCGAAGGCGGCCAGATGCCTCTGGCGCGCCGCATCCCGAAGCGCGGCTTCCACAACATCTTCGCCAAACCGCTCGAGAGCGTGAACGTCTCCGCTCTGGAGAAGTTTGAAGACGGCGCAGTCGTCGACGCGAAGGTTCTGCTTGACGCCGGTGTGCTGAGCAAGTGCACCTACGGCGTGAAGATTCTCGGCAACGGCGAAATCACCAAGAAGCTGACTGTGAAGGCTTCTGCGTTCTCCGAATCCGCGAAAGCGAAGATCGAGGCAGCAGGAGGAAAGGCTGAGGTGGTGTAAGGTGCTCCAGACATTTCGTAACGCATGGCGCATTGAAGAGCTGCGCAAGAAAATTCTTTTCACGCTGCTGATTGTCCTGCTTTACCGTCTCGGCAATGCCGTACCCGTACCTTTCGTCGACACCAAAGCGCTTGCGGATTACTTCCAGTCAAGCGGCCTGCAGAACACGATCCTCGGACTGTTCAACGTCATGTCCGGCGGCGCGTTCTCTCAGGCAACGATCTTCGCCCTGTCCATCCAGCCGTACATCAACGCTTCCATCATCATTCAGCTCCTGTGCATTGCGATCCCCGCGCTGGGGCGTCTGCAGAAGGAAGGCGGCGAGGAAGGCAAGAAGAAGATCGCCAGCATCACCCGCTACAGCACGGTCGCCATCGGCCTGCTGCAGGGCTTTGCTTACTATATGATGATGCGCAACTACGGCCTCATGAACGCGGCTTTCGCCAGCAATATCTGGGCCGCCATCGTCATCGTCCTGACCTTTACGTCCGGTTCCGCCCTCATCATGTGGCTTGGTGAGCAGATCACCGAGTTCGGCATCGGCAACGGTATCTCGATCATCCTGTTCGTGAGCATCGTCGCCCGTTTCCCGAACTCCATCATCCGCCAGATCAACAACGTCGCCAACGGCGACCTCGCTTGGTGGGTGCTGGTGCTGATGTACCTCGGCGCTCTGCTGCTGATCGTCATGATCGTGCTCGTCAACGATGCCGAGCGCCGTCTGCCGGTGCAGTACTCCAAGCGCGTCGTCGGCCGCAAGATGTACGGCGGCCAGAGCACGCACCTGCCGATGAAGGTGAACATGAGCGGCGTCCTGCCGATCATCTTTGCCCAGTCGATCGCGTCTCTGCCGGCCACCATCTGCGCCTTCGTCCCGAAGTGGCAGAACAGCTGGGTCATGAAGCATATCTTTGATACGACCACCTGGCCGTATATCGTCCTCTACTTCCTGCTCATCATCTTCTTCAGCTATTTCTACTCCACGATCCAGTTCAACCCGATCGAGGTTGCGAACAACCTGAAGAAGAACGGCGGATTCATCCCGGGCTTCCGTGCAGGCAAGCCGACGAGCGAATTCATCCAGAAGGTGCTCAACAAGATCACGCTCTTCGGCGCGATCTACCTGAGCGTCATCGCGATCACGCCGCTGATCATCAGTGCGTGCTCGCAGGCGGAGCAGCTCACCGGTATCTCCCTGGGCGGCACGTCCATCATCATCGTTGTCGGTGTTGCACTTGAGACCGTCCGCGCACTCGAGGCGCAGATGCTCATGCGCAACTATAAGGGTTTCCTGAGCTGATAGGAGGATTCATAGTATGAAACTCGTTTTGTTAGGTGCCCCCGGTGCAGGCAAGGGAACGCAGGCTGAGATCCTCAGCCGCAAGCTGAACATCCCCACTATTTCCACCGGCAACATCCTGCGTGCGGCCATGAAAAACGGCACGCCCGTGGGTCTGAAAGCAAAATCCTACGTGGAAAGCGGCAAGCTCGTTCCGGACGACGTCATCATCGGCATCGTCTGCGAGCGTCTGGCCGAGCCCGACTGCGCCCATGGTTATATCCTCGACGGTATGCCGCGCACCATCCCCCAGGCGGAAGCTCTGGAGCAGCACGGCATCGACGTCGACACCGCCCTGTCGATCGAGATCGCGGACGAGACCATCATCGAGCGTATGTCCGGCCGCCGGACCTGCAAGGACTGCAGCGCCACGTTCCACATCGTCTCCAATCCTCCCAAGGTGGAAGGCAAGTGCGACTTGTGCGGCGGTGAGCTGACCATCCGCAAGGATGACGCTCCCGAAACCGTCAAAGCGCGCCTGGATGTCTACCATGCCGAGACCGAGCCGCTCAAGGACTTCTACGCCCAGCGCGGCAAGCTCGTCTCCGTCGACAACCAGCCGACCATCGAGGCCACGACCGCTGCGATCGAGAAAGCTCTGGGTCTGAAATGATCATCATCAAATCCGATCCTGAGATTGATCTCATGCGGCAAGCCGGCCGGATCACCGCTGGCGCGCGTACCATCGCGCGTCAGATGGTGGCCCCGGGCGTGACCACCCGCCAGATCAACCGCGAAGTGCACAAGTTCATCACGAAGTCCGGCGCGACGCCGTGCTTCATGACCGACGGCGGCTTCCCGACGGCGGCATGCATCTCCGTCAATGACGAGATCATCCACGGCGTACCCGGCGATCGCGTCCTGCATGAGGGCGATATCGTCAGCGTCGACGTCGGCGCCCGCTACCGCGGCTTCAACGGTGACTGCGCGGGCACGTTCCCGTGCGGCCAGTGCTCGGATGAGGCGCTGCGCCTGATCCGCATCACGCGGCAGAGCTTTTTTGAAGGCATTCGTTTTGCCCGCGTCGGCTACCGGATCTCGGATATCGGCCACGCCATTCAGGACTATGCCGAGAGCTATGGCTATTCGCTCGTGCGCGAGTATGTCGGCCATGGCGTCGGCGCCGGCCTGCATGAAGCGCCGGAGATTCCGAACTACGGCAAGCCCGGCCACGGACCGCGTCTGCAGAAGAACATGACGATCGCCGTGGAGCCGATGGTCAACGCCGGAGACTACGAAGTCCGCGTTCTTGACAACGGCTGGACCGTGGTCACGGCGGACGGCAGTCTGTCGGCGCACTACGAAAACTCTCTGCTCGTCACGGATGGCGAGCCGGAGATCCTGACGTTTGCAGACGACATGTGACGGGCGCGTCCCGAAAAACCTTAGGAGGTTCAAACACCTTGGCAAAAGACGATGTAATCGAACTGGAGGGCACGGTCGTCGAATCCCTGCCCAACACGACGTTCCGGGTTGACATTGGCAACGGCCACGTCATCCTGGCGCACATCTCCGGAAAGCTCCGGATGAACTTTATCAGAATCCTCCCCGGTGACAAGGTCACGGTTCAGATGTCTCCGTACGATCTGACGCGCGGCCGCATCACCTGGAGAAGCAAGTAGGAGGTTAACTACAATGAAAGTCAGACCGAGTGTCAAGCCCATGTGCGAAAAGTGCAAGGTCATCAAGCGCAAGGGCAAAGTCATGGTTATCTGCGAAAACCCGAAGCACAAACAGAGACAGGGCTGATCTGACCCTGTAAGTCCTAACACATCCGTGCCAGAAGGTCGGCTCCCTCCGGCGGGAGTAAGTCGCCTCCCTTTTTGCGCGCGGAACCAAAATTTCGAAAGGAATGATCGAATAAGATGGCACGTATCGCCGGCGTTGACCTGCCCAAGGACAAGCGAATTGAAATTGGCCTGACCTATGTTTATGGTATCGGCAGAACCAGCGCAAAAAAGATTCTTGAGATGACCGGCATCAATCCGGACACCCGTGTGAAAGACCTCACCGACGAGGACGAAGCGAAGATCCGCGAGTGCATCGACCACCACTTCATCGTGGAGGGCGACCTGCGCCGCAGCGTGGCGCTCGACATCAAGCGCCTGACCGAGATCGGCTGCTACCGCGGCCAGCGTCACAGACGCGGCCTGCCCGTGCGCGGCCAGCGCAGCAAGACCAATGCGCGTACCCGCAAGGGCCCGAAACGCACGATCGCCAATAAGAAGAAGTAAGGGAGGGATATGTAATGGCAAACGCAGCAAAAGGCAAGAAGGTTCGCACGCGCCGCAAGGAGCGTAAGAACATTGAAAAGGGAGCCGTGCATATCAGCTCTTCCTTCAACAACACCATGGTCACCATCACGGACACCCAGGGCAATGCGATCTCTTGGGCTTCTGCCGGTGGCATGGGCTTCCGCGGAAGCAAGAAATCCACCCCCTTCGCCGCACAGACCGCCGCTGAGACGGCTGCCAAGGCGGCCATGGAGCACGGCCTGAAGACGGTCGAAGTCTTCGTCAAGGGCCCCGGCTCCGGACGTGAGGCTGCGATCCGCGCCCTGCAGACTGCAGGACTCGAGGTCACCATGATCAAGGACGTCACCCCCATTCCGCACAATGGCTGCCGTCCTCCGAAACGCCGCCGCGTCTGATTGAAGGAGGGAAATGAATTATGGCTAGATATACCGAAGCTGTCTGCCGTCAGTGCCGCAGAGAGGGCCAGAAGCTCTTCCTCAAGGGCGACAGATGCTACACCCAGAAGTGCGCGCTCGAGTGCAGAGGCTACGCCCCCGGTCAGCACGGCCAGGGCCGCAGCAAGACCTCTGAGTACGGCTCCCAGCTGCGCGAGAAGCAGAAGGTCCGCCGCTACTACGGCGTGCTCGAGAAGCAGTTCCGCAGCTACTTCGCCATGGCGGAGAAGCGTCAGGGCATCACGGGCGAGAACCTGCTCGCGATCCTCGAGACCCGCCTGGACAACGTCGTCTACCGTCTCGGCTTTGCGATGAGCCGCGCCGAGGCGCGCCAGCTTGTGACGCACGGCCACTTCACCGTGGATGGCCGCAAAGTCAACATCCCCAGCTTCCTGGTCAAGCCGGGCATGGTTATTACACTCAAGGACTCCAGCAAGAGTCTCGACAAGATCAAGGCCAACGTCGAAGCCAACGCTTCCCGTCCGGCGCCGAAGTGGCTGGACTACGACGCCAACAACATGGTTGGCAAGGTCGTGGCCATCCCCGCGCGTGATGACATTGATCTGCCTGTCGAGGAGCACCTCATCGTCGAGCTGTATTCCAAGTAATAAAGAGACCCTCAAATTGGTAAGCTGACATCCGCAGCGCCGCAGTGGCGCAACAATACAGTAAGGAGGGTTAAGTCTAAATGATTGAAATTGAAAAGCCGCGCATCGAATGCCTGGAATCCCCGGACGACATTTCCTACGGAAAGTTCGTCGTCGAGCCTTTGGAGCGTGGCTACGGCACGACCCTGGGTAACTCTCTGCGCAGAGTGCTGCTCTCTTCACTGCCCGGTTATGCCCCGACGTCCATCCGGATCGCCGGTGTGCAGCACGAGTTTTCGACGATTCCCGGTGTCAAGGAAGACGTCACGGAGATCGTGCTGAATGTGAAGGGCATCATTGCACGCCTGCATTGCGACGGCCCGAAGACCGTCTATATCGAAGCGGCAGGCGAGTGTGAAGTCACCGCCGGTGACATCAAGGCAGATGCCGAGGTCGAGATCCTCAACCCCGAGCTGCACATTGCCAGCCTCGGCCCGGACGGCGCGCTCTCCATGGAGATCACGCTTGACCACGGCAGAGGCTATATCCCGGCGGACAAGAACAAGAGCGCGCAGCAGGTCATCGGGACCATCCCGGTGGACAGCATCTATGCGCCGGTCCTGAAGGTCAACTACGCTGTTGAGAACACCCGTGTGGGCAACCAGACGGACTTCGACAAGCTGACCATCGAGGTCTGGACCGACAAGACCATCTCGGCGCGCGACGCGCTGAGCCTCGGCGCCAAGATCCTGTGCGATCACTTCACGCTCTTCACCGATCTGTCTGACACGATCGGCAACAGCTGCACGGTGGTGGAAAAAGAGCCGGAGCGCCCCGATACCGTCATGAAGATGACCATCGAGGAGCTGGATCTCTCCGTGCGCAGCTTCAACTGCCTCAAGCGCGCGAACATCAACACCGTCGAAGACCTCACCAACAAGACCGAGGAAGAGATGATCAAGGTGCGCAACCTTGGCCGCAAGTCCCTCGAAGAGGTCGAGCACAAGCTCGCTATGATGGGCCTGAGCCTGGCGAGCGACGACAATCAGTAATAACCAGCTACTCTTATCAAGGAGGAAACCGATATGCCCGGAACAAGGAAACTCGGTAAGACCACCGATCAGCGCAAGGCGATGCTCCGTCAGCAGGTCACGGATCTGCTCGACATGGGCCGCATGGAGACGACTGTCTTCCGCGCAAAAGAGATCGCGCCTCTGGCCGAGAAAATGATTACCCTTGGCAAGCAGAAGGACATGGCTGCCTATCGTCAGGCGCTGGCCTTCATCACCCGTGAGGATGTTGCCAAGAAGGTGTTCGAGGAAGTCGCCCCGAAGTATGCCGACCGCAACGGCGGCTACACCCGCATCACCCGCATCGGCACCCGCCGCGGCGATGCGGCCGAGATGGCTGTCATCGAGCTCGTGTAAGGTTCACCCGAACACAAATCCAAATGCACCGACCGCTTTGCGGCCGGTGCATTTCTTGTTTTACACGCAGGTATGCCTTGTGGTATAATCATTACTCAACAGACAGACAACAAGGAGGGACGTGTATGCGCATTCTGGTCGTGGAAGACGAACAGGACCTCAACCGCATCCTCGCCAAAACACTCAAGGCCGAGGGCTACAGCGTCGACAGCTGCTTTGACGGCGTGGAGGCGCTCGACTATCTTGAGGGCGCGGAATATGACGCCGTCGTGCTCGACGTGATGATGCCGCGCATGGACGGGTTTTCGGTGTTGGCGCAGATGCGCGCCGACGGCAACGAGACGCCGGTGCTGTTTCTTACGGCGAAAGACAGCGTGCCCGACCGCGTGCACGGGCTGGATTCCGGCGCGGACGACTATCTTGTCAAGCCGTTTTCGTTTGATGAGCTTCTGGCGCGGCTGCGCGTCATCACGCGCAAGCGCGGCGGCAGCGCGACCAATGTCTTCTCCGTGGCAGATCTCACGGTCGATACCGCCTCGCACCGTGTCACGCGCGCCGGGCGCACGATCTCGCTCTCGGCCAAGGAATTTGCGCTGCTGGAATATATGATCCGCAACCGCGGCATCGTGCTCTCACGCGAGCGCATTGAAAACCATCTCTGGAACTATGACTACAGCGGCGGCTCAAACGTGGTCGATGTGTATGTGAGCTACCTGCGCCGCAAGATCGACGCGGACTATCCCACCAAGCTCATCCATACCGTCTGGGGCGTCGGCTGGGTGCTGCGGGAGGAAGTATGAGAAGACCGTCACTCAAGATCCGCATCACGGCGTGGTTCGCGCTCATGATGTTCGTCATCGAGGCGCTGGTGCTCTCGTTTCTGCTTGCCGTCAACGGCACGATCGTCACAAACGACCCCGAGTCGCGTCTCGTGCGCATGGTCGAGCACAACGCCAACCGCGTCAAGTATAAAAACCGGCAGTTTCGCTATGATCGCATCCACTATTACCGCAGCGGCGTGTACACCGTGCTCTATGACGCGGACGGCAACGCCCTGCAGGGTACGTTCCCGGCGGAGTTTTCGCCCGCCGATCCCTTGCCGCTCAACGGGGATGCGGTGCGCACCGTCACCTGCGGCGAGCAGACGTACTACGTCTATGATGTGCACGTCGATATGATGGTCGGCAGCGTCTGGCTGCGCGGCGTCATCGACGCGGACGCAAACGGCGGCGTCATGCGCGTGATCCTGCCGCTGGCATGGTCGCTGCTGCCGGTGCTGCTGGTGCTGTCGGTCATCGGCGGCTATTTCATCGCCAGCCGCGCCCTGCGCCCCGTGCGCCAGCTCACAGCCGCCGCCAATACCATCTCCGACGGGCAGGATCTCAAGGCGCGCATCGGTCTGCCGCACACAAAGGGCAGCGACGAGATCTATCAGCTCTCGGCGTCATTCGACAATATGTTTGACCGGCTCGAGCGCTCGTTCGAGGCCGAGCAGCGCTTCACGTCCGATGCCTCGCACGAGCTGCGTACGCCGACAACCGTCATCCTTGCCGCCTGCGAGGACGCGCGCAAAAACGCCGCTACCCCGGCGGACTATCAGGCCGCGCTCGACGTCATCGACCGGCAGGCGCACAAGATGTCGGAGCTCATCGGCAGTATGCTCGAGATCACGCGCCTTGATCAGGGCACGCAGAAGGTCAACTGGGAGTATGCAGATCTGTCCGACCTCGTCACCGTCATCTGCGACGAGCAGGCCATGGTCGCGCGCCGCGGCATCCGCATCGGCTGTGCGGCAGAGCCGGACATTTTCATCGACATGGATGTGTTTCTCATGTCGCGCGTCGTGCAGAACCTGCTCGACAATGCCTTCAAGTTCGGCGTGGACGGCGGCTGGATCCATGTGGCGCTGCGGCGCACGGATGCGGGCGCGCAGCTGACCGTGCAGGATAACGGCGTCGGTATCTCGCAGGAAGATCTGGACAGAATATGGCAGAGGTTTTATCAGGCCGATCCCAGCCGGCGGGAAAGCGCGGGACTGGGTCTGGGCCTGTCGATGGTGCAGCAGATCGTGGCGCTGCACGGCGGCACGGTTGCCGTCACAAGCGTGAAGGGCCGCGGCACGACGTTCACGGTCACGCTGCCGGAACACCACGGAAAAGAGGAGAAGTAATATGAAGAAAACCGTTTTGCGTGCCTATGCCCGCCTCATTGCCGAGGTCGGCGCGCGTGTTCAAAAGGGGCAGGATGTCGTCATCGAGGCCGAGCTCGACCAGCCGGAGTTCGTGACCATGGTCGCCGATGCGTGCTACCATGCCGGTGCGCGCAAGGTCACCGTCACGTGGAAGCATCAGGCGCTCGAAAAGCTTGCCATCCGGCGTGAGAGCGTCAGGACGCTCCAGACTGTCGAGGACTGGGAGCGCGCGAAGCTCCAGCACTATGTCGACACGCTCCCGTGCCGCATCTACCTGCTCAGCGAAGATCCGGACGGGCTGCGCGGCGTCAGCCCTGCAAAGATGGCCAGCGCCCGCCAGGGACGCTACAGTGTCATCAAGCCCTACCGCGACCAGATGGAGGGGCGCTACCAGTGGTGCATTGCGGCCGTGCCCGGCGTGGCATGGGCGAAGAAGGTGTTCCCGAACGAGACAAAGACGCGCGCCGTCGAAAAGCTCTGGGAGGCGATCCTGCACACCTGCCGCGTGGGCGATGATCCCGTCGCCGCGTGGGACGCGCACAACGCAGACCTGCAGGCGCGCTGCGATTATCTCAACAGCCTCGGCATCGAGACGCTGGAATACCGCGCGTCCAACGGCACGCACCTGACCGTCGGCATGATCCCCGAGGCGCAGTTTTGCGGCGGCGGGGAGTACACCATCGGCGGCAGCTACTTTAACCCCAACCTCCCGACGGAGGAGTGCTTCATCTCGCCGAAGCGCGGCGAGGCCGAGGGCATCGTCTACTCGTCGAAGCCGCTGTCGTATCAGGGACAGCTCATTGAGGATTTTTCCATCCGCTTTGAGCGCGGCCGCGCCGTGGAGGCGCACGCCCGTACGAACGAGGCGCTGCTGCAAAAGCTCATCGCCATGGATGACGGCGCTGCCTACCTCGGCGAGTGTGCGCTCGTGCCGTATGACAGCCCCATCAACCAGACGGGCATCCTGTTTTATAACACCCTCTTTGATGAAAACGCCTGCTGCCATCTCGCGCTCGGCATGGGCTTCATCGACACCATCCGTGACTACCCGAACCGCACGCTCGAGGAGATGCGCGCGCTCGGCGTGAACGACTCCATGATCCACGAGGATTTCATGATCGGCACGCCGGATCTTGCGATCACGGCGCACTGCCGCGACGGCCGCACGGTCGGGGTGTTCCGGGACGGGACATGGGCATTTTGACCGAAATCCCACTATTACGTCGAAAAACCGCGAATTGTGGTGCGTTCTGATTTCAGAACGCACCATTTTTCATGAAAAGTGGGGAATGAGTGAAGCAACCCGTTGCATTTTCGCGGCGCGTGTGGTAAGATACGCCTACGTGGAACGAACACCGCAAATCGAAACAAAACGGGAGGTGACCGGCATGAAGCGCACGCTTTTGTGCGTCCTGCTCGCAGCGCTGCTGCTCTGCGGCTGTACGCACGCCCCGGCGAGCACCGTGCGCGCCCCGGATGCCGGGCAGCCGCTGACGCTCTGCCTCGGCGCAGAGCCTGCGACGCTCGACCCCGCGCGCACGGAAAACGGCGTCGGCGCAACGTATGCCGTCAACCTCTTTTCCGGTCTGACCGGCTATCGCGTCGGCGGCGACGGCGGCCGGGAGCTGACACCCGAGCTGTGCGAGCAGCTGCCGCAGCCGGAGTCTTTGCCCGACGGGCGCGTGCAGTATGTGTTCACGCTGCGCGGCGGGCTCAAGTGGTCGGACGGCGCGCCGCTCACGGCGGCGGACTTTGTCTATGCGTGGAACCGGGCGTGCACGCTCGAGGATGCGGCGGCGCCGTATCTCTTCGCCTGCATCGACGGATATGGCAGCGGCCGCCTGAACGTCACGGCCTCGCCCGATGGGCGCACACTTACCGTCGTGCTCGCGGAGGCCATGCCGACCTTCCTGCAGCTTTGTGCCCAGCCGGCGTATGCGCCTGTGCCCTCCGGCGCGGCGGATACGATGCGCTGGACGGCGGACGGCGCGGGCTTTGCCGTCAGCGGACCGTATACGGTCTCGGCGTGGACGGACGAGGGCCTGACCTATGTGAAAAACCCCGCCTATTGGGACGCGGACAACGTCACGGCCGAGACGGTGCGCTTTGCGTTCGAGCCTGACCCCGACGCTGCAGGCTCCGCCTTCCTTGCGCGCGCTTATGCGCTCGTCTGGCCGGTCCCGGATGCCGCTCTGGACGATCTGCGCGCGAACCACGCGCCTGAGCTGCATACCGTGAGCCGGCTTGCGACCTACAGCCTCTGCTTTCCCATGAACGATCCGGCGCTGAGCGCCTTTACGCAGTCGGAGCGCGCGCAGATCCGCACGGCACTCGCGCTGCTCATCGACCGCGGCGACCTCTGCGCGCAGATCACACCCGGTGCGCAGCAGAGCGCGAACGCCCCCATCCCGCCCGGCATTTCGGATGCCGATGGCAGCGACTTTGCCGCGCACAACGGCGCCGACGGCAAGGGGGAGGGGTACTACAGCGCCGACTATGCCGCCGACTGCAAGCGGGCTGTTGCGCTGCTGCGGCAGGCGGCGGAGTCGTCCGGCCGCTTCACGGTCAATGCGCAAGGCGTCTGTGCCGGTTTTCCGGAGCTGACGTACCTGACGTCTGACGCTGCCGGTCACGTCGCCATCGCGGAGTATCTCCGGGAGCTCTATGCGCGCTATGGCATCACGCTCACCGTCACGGTGCAGGATATGCAGACCTTCCTCGCCGAGCGCGCCGCCGGCGGCTACTCCGTCACGCGCTGCAGCTTCAGCGCCGATCTGGACGACCCCATGCCGTTTCTCTCCCTCTGGGCGAGCGGTGCGGGCAGCAACTTTGTCGCGCTCGGCCGCGGTGCGCACGCGGACTACGCGGGCTATTGCGTCACGATCGACGGACGCACGAAAGCCGACTGCACATGGGCGGAGTCGTATGATGCGCTGCTGTACCGCATTGCGAGCAGCAGCGATACCGCCGAGCGCTACGCGCTCATGCATCAGGCCGAGACCCTGCTCATGCAGACGGGCGCCGTGTGCCCGCTCTACTGGTATACGGATCAGTACCTGTGCAATGCGCACGTGCAGGGGCTGCTGTCCGGTCCGCTCGGCGCGCAGTATCTGATGGGCGCGCAGGTGCAAAAGTGAATATAGTGAATATAAAGCAGCCCCGCTGCCGGGAAACCGGCAGCGGGGCTGTTGTAGTATGGGTCACAGAAAGACGAAAAACAGCATCACGATCAGATATGCGAACGCGAGCGTCATCGGCGCGAGTGCGAGCGCGGCGGTCAGCCGCCAGTCGTCCTCGCGCGCGACCGTGCCTTCATAGGCCGGCTCTGCCATGGCGGCAAGCGAGCCGTGCAGATAGCTGCGGTAGAGCTTCAAAAACCGCTTTCCGTCGCTGCGGCCGATGCTGTGGGCTGCCTGCTCCGGCGTGCGGGGCTGCAGGGCGTTGTGTGTGCGCATCCGGTGTTCCTCCTCATCTTCGAAAGGTGTCGAATCTTTCACAGGCTATTATACGCATTGCGCCGCCGCGCGTCAACCGGGTAACTGCTCGGGTGCGCGCGTCGTCTCCGGCGGCGGTGTGGGCGTCGGCTCTGCGCTCGGCTCGGGCGTGAGCTCCGGCTCGAGATCCGGCGTCGGCATCGGGGGCAGGATCACCTGCGGCGGGGCGTTCGGCGTGGGTCTCGGCGTGGGCGTGACCGTCTGCACCGGTGTGGGCGCAGGAGCGGGGGGCTTGCGCGGGATGCTGCCGACTGCGATCCACAGCGCGGCGACTACGGCACAGAGCACCGCCAGAATCACGGCGATGGTGAGCACCCATTCGCGGCGGCGCGCGTGCGCCTGCTTTTTGCGCTGCGTCTCCTGCTCGGCAATGCGCTCGGCCGAGACCTCAAACCGCCGCGTCTGCGACAGCTCCTCGCCCGGCGGCTGCGGCAGGGGGACGGTGGTCTCGGGGTCGAGTGCCGTGACCTCGATGAGCACGAGCGTGATGTTGTCGCCCGCTCCGGCGTCGAGCGCCTGCGTGATGAGCGCCTGCCCCAGCTCCGGCAGCGGCATATCCGCGCCGAGCGCCGCCTGCAGGCGGTTGTCGCTGAGCTTTCCGGTCAGTCCGTCGGTGCACAGCAGCAGCCGGTCGCCGACGGCAAGCGGCACACCGGCTGCAAAGTACGGCATGAGCCGCTGGCGCGAGCCGAGCATACCCAGATACTGCGTGAGCACATGGCGGTCCGGACTGTCGGCCGCGTCGCCGACGGCGGCGCCGCCATCGAGCCGCTCCTGATACTTGGTGTGGTCGCGCGAGATGCGCTGCAGTGCGCCGCCGCGCTGCAGATAGATGCGGCTGTCGCCGACGTTGCAGCAATAGGCGTGGTTTCCGCTCAGGTGCACGGTCGCGGCGGTCGAGCCGCCGACCTGACCGCTGTCGGCGATCATGTCGCACACGGCGATGTTTGCGCGCCGGAAGAAATCAAGCGCGTCAAACGGCCTGTCACTGCTGCATTGGTGCAGCGTCTGCGCGCACAAAAGCGCTGCCTGCTCGCCGTTTGCCTCGCCGCCCATGCCGTCGAACACGCCATAGATCAGCCGCTTGCTCTCCTGCTCGGCGGCTGCCTCGGCCACGGGGACGGCGGCGTCGCGCTTGAACGTCCCGTTGCAGTAGTAGTTGTCCTCGTTATTGTCCCGGCCGGAGCCGATGTTTGTCTGCGCGTAACACAGCACACGCATCCTGCATTCCTCCCATGCTGATCCTCTGCCGCTATCGTAGCGTTCGCGGGGCGGTTTGTCAACGTGTTGTCGCGCCGCGCACGGAAAAATTGCAGCGGTGTACCCATTTTTAGCCGACTGGGGATTCCATCGGCGGCGGATTTGTGCTATGCTAAAAAAAAAGGAACGCTGCCGCGCGTGCGGCGGCGATGGGGGTGGCGCGATGAACGATCGTTTGCGGGCGGCCTTGGCCGAGCTGCCATTCTGGCCGAACCTGACCGAGCCGCAGCGTGAGCTCGCGCGCCGCGGTGCACGGCTGACACAGTATGAGCGCGGTGCACTCGTGCACGGGTGCGACGGGCAGTGCCTCGGCATGATCCGGGTGCAGAGCGGCCGTCTGCGTGCGTGTATGCTCTCGGACGACGGGCGTGAGATCACGCTCTACCGCCTCACGGACGGGGATGCCTGCGTGCTTGCGGCGGCGTGCGTCATCCGGCAGATCACGTTTGAGGTGCAGCTCGTGGCCGATGCGCCGACGGAGCTGCTGATCCTCGGCGCACACGTGTTCCAGCAGCTCGCGGCGGAGAATATCTATGTCGAGTGCTGCATGTACCGGCTTGCCACCGAGCGCTTTTCCGACGTCATGTGGGCGATGCAGCAGCTGCTGTTCACGAGCTTTGATAAGCGCCTTGCGCAGTACCTCTGGGACGAATCCGATCACGCCCGCGCCCCTGTGCGCGCCACGCATGAACAGATCGCGCGCGATACCGGCGCCGTGCGCGAGACGGTCACGCGGATGCTGCGCCACTTTGCCGGTGACGGCGTTGTGTCGCTCGGCCGCGGCACGGTCACGGTCACGGACGCGCAGAAGCTGCGCAGTCTCGCCGGAATGTGACTTTGCCACAGAACGCAGGTGTAAAATCTGTTAAAATCCAATCAACAAATCCAAAATACCGATTCGGAAAGGAAGATCCCTATGCTGACACTCACGAAAGAAAATTTTGCGCAGGAGGTCCTGCAGTCTGACAGACCCGTGCTTGTGGATTTCTGGGCGACGTGGTGCGGTCCCTGCCGCATGATGGCGCCCGTGGTCGAGGAGCTCGCCGCCGAGCATCCGGAATACAAATTCGGCAAGATCAACGTCGATGAGCAGCGAGAGCTTGCCGACCAGTACCGCATCATGAGCATCCCGACGCTCATGGTCTTCCGCGACGGTCAGGCCACGGCCGTTAAGGTCGGCGTGACGCCGAAGGAAGAACTGCTCAGCATCCTCGGCTGAGACCGGGGAAAACCAGAAACATTCGAAGGAGGAGACAACGTATGCACTGCACTGTGAAAATGACCGAGGATCTGTATTGGGTCGGTGCGTCCGACCGCCGTCTGGCGCTGTTTGAGAGCGTGTATCCCATCCCGCGCGGCGTGTCGTACAACGCCTATGTCCTGCTCGACGAGAAGACCGTCCTGCTCGACACGGTGGATCAGTCCGTCGCCGGTCAGTTCTTTGAAAATCTCGCCCATGTCCTCGGCGACCGCCCGCTGGACTACATCGTCGTGCACCACATGGAGCCTGACCACGCCAAGACGCTCGAGGAGACCGTGCGCCGTTATCCCGATGCGAAGATCATCTGCAACGCGAAGATCCGCGACATGATCCGCAACTACTTCACCTTTGACATCGACAGCCGCGCCATCCTCATGGCCGAGGGCGACACCTACTGCTTCGGCAAGCACACGTTTGCCTACGTCATGGCGCCGATGGTGCACTGGCCGGAGGTCATGGTCAGCTTTGACACCACGACCGGTACGCTCTTTTCCGCCGACGCCTTCGGCACGTTCGGCGCGCTCAGCGGCAACCTCTATGCCGATGAGTATGACTTTGAGCACGACTGGCTGCCCGATGCCCGCCGCTACTATACGAACATCGTCGGCAAGTACGGCACGCAGGTGCAGGCGCTGCTCAAGAAGGCGGCCACGCTCGACATCCGCATGATCTGCCCGCTGCACGGTCCGGTCTGGCGCAAGAACATCGGTTGGTTCGTCGATAAGTACAGCAAGTGGAGCTCCTACACGCCCGAACAGGACGGCAGCGTGCTCATCGCTTACTCCTCTGTCTACGGTCACACCGAAAACGCGGCGCAGGTGCTTGCGACCATGCTGGCCGAGCGCGGCGTGCGCAACATCGCCATGTATGACGTCTCCGTCACGCACCCGAGCTATGTCGTGGCCGAGGCCTTCCGCTGCAGCCACCTCGTGTTCGCGTCCACGACGTATAACGCCGGCATCTTCTGCAACATGGAGACGGCGCTGCTCGACATCGCAGCGCACAACCTCCAGAACCGCACCATCGCCCTGATCGAAAACGGCTCCTGGGCGCCGACCGCCGGCAAGCTCATGCGCGGCATCCTCTCCAAGCTCAAGGACGTGACCATCCTCAACGAGATGCTCACCATCAAGTCCTCGCTCAAGGACGATCAGCTCGCGGCGCTCGCCGAGATCGCGGACGCGCTCGTGGCCTCCATGCCGAAGCCGCGCCCGATCGTCAACGAAGGCAAGCAGAACCCCGCCGCGCTCTTCAAGTTCCAGTACGGTCTGTTTGCGCTCTCCGCCCGCGAGGGTGACAAGGACAACGCCTGCATCATCAACACCGCCATCCAGATGGCCAACAAGCCCGAGCGCATCTCCATCTCGGTCATCAAGGCCAACTACACCTGTGGCATGATCGAGCGTACCGGCGTCTTTAACCTCTCGCTGCTGACGAAGGAAGTGCCGTTTGCATTCTTCCAGCATTTCGGCTTCCAGTCCGGTGCGGATGTGGACAAGTTCGCAGACTGGAGCGACTGCGCCCGCAGCGACAACGGTCTGTATTACATCAACCGCTACACGAACGCCATGTTCTCCTGCCGCGTCGTCGAGAGCTATGATCAGGGCAGCCACCGGCTGTTCATCGCCGAGATCACGGAGTCCAAGCTCTTCAGCGACGATGAGACCGTGACCTATGACTACTACCGCAGCCACATCAAGCCCGCCCCGCCGAAGCTCGCGCCCGCCGAGCAGGCGACCTGGGTCTGCTCCGTGTGCGGCTATGTGTACGAGGGCGAGACGCTCCCGGCCGATTTCATCTGCCCGCTGTGCAAGCACCCGGCGTCTGACTTCGTCAAGCACGAGGCCAAGCCCGCGGAAAAGCGCGTCGGCTTCGTGTGCACCGTCTGCGGCTATGTGTACGACGGCGCGGATATGCCGGACGACTTCATCTGCCCGCTGTGCCACCACCCGAAGTCCGATTTCAAACCGCTTGCGTAAGTTCCCCGATATTGCAAAAAAACGACGTGACCGTCTTGGTCACGTCGTTTTCTTGTTTTGCGCTCAGCGCTTGTCGATCACGTCGATGATCTCGCCCACAAACGCGATGTGCGGCTGCCAGCCGCCGTGAAAGTCGGGGTAGACCTGCGGCATCGAGGCGTAGTATGCCTGCACCTCCGGCGCGAGATCCTCCGTCGTGAACTGGTGCTGGTAGAGCTTTTTGCACAGGAAGGTCAGGTTCGCCTCCGCGTAGGTCACGCCCTGCCCAAAGGCCACCGGCGTGAGTCCGGCTGCGGCGGCCTTGTCGCCGTCTCTGCCGGAGTGCGAGCCGATGTAGCCCAGCGCACGCCTGTATTCCGGCGGGTAGAAGCTGACGGTGAACGTGTCGCCGCGCTCTAAGAATTCGCAGGTGTAGCGCGCCGGGTGCACGTAGACCGTGACGGCCGGCCGGCTTCTGCCGGTCGGTCCCCAGAGATTGCCCAGACTGCCCCAGCCGACCGTGCAGCTGTTGTAGTGCTCGATTGAGCCGGCTGTCACGAGCGCCCACTGCCGGTCGAAGAGCTCAAAGACGTTGTAAGCCTCTTGCTTGAAGTTTTCCATGCTGATACACTCCATGTTGATCTGCCGCTGCGCGCTGCGAGCGGCTGTTTTTTATTCTTTTGGCAGCACGCGCAGCCAGTTGCCCGCAAAGAGCGCGTTGAGCAGCGGCACGTCATAGCCGCGCGCTGCGAGCGCCGCGTAGAGCTTCGGGTAATCCTGAATGCCGGTGACGCCGCCGCCGAGCGTGTCGCACCCGTCGAGATCGCCGCCGAGCGCGAGGGTTTCTGTGCCGCCGAGGTCGAGCAGGTGCTCCATGTGGCGCACGACGGCGTCCGTGTCCGTGCCGCCGAGAAACGCCGTGTAGAGGTTGAGCCCGACCACGCCGCCGCTGTCGCGGATGGCGCAAAAGAGGTCGTCAGAGAGGTTGCGCGTGTGCGCGCAGACGCTGCGGCTGTTCGCGTGCGAGGCGATCACGGGACCGAGCCCGAGACGCACCACATCCCACGCTGCCGCCTCCGACAGGTGCGATATATCCGGCAGGATCCGGTGGGCATACAGCGCGCGCACAAAGTCGCGCCCCTGCGCCGTGAGCCCCTGCGTGGGCGCGTCGCAGTGCGAGCCTGCGAGGGCGTTTGCGTGGTTCCATGTCAGCGTCACATACACGCACTCCCACGCCGCAGCTTCATCCAGCCTGTTCGGGTCGCAGTCGAGCAGCTCCGCCCCCTCGATGCCGAGCAGCGCAGCCGTTTTCCCGGCCGCCCATGCCGCGCGCACGTCCCGCGCCGTGCGGCAGCGGCGCACGAGATCGGCATTGCGCGCACATTCGCGCTCGAGCAGCGCGTGCTGCTGCTGCGCGATGGTGTACAGCGGCACTCGTTCCTGCGCGCTGTCGGCAAAAATGGCGAAGATCTGCGCGTGCTGCCCAAGCGCCGCGCAGCGCGTGAGGTCAACATGACCGGCGTTTTGCCGCAGCTCGCCGCCGCACGCAAGGCAGCGCGCGAGCGTGTCACAGTGTCCGTCAAAGCTGCGCATCATGCGTCCTCCCTCCGGATCACGCCCTCAAGATAGTCGTAGTACGGCAGCAGGAAGCCGAAGCCGCGCACGAGCTCGTCCGTCAGCGCGGGGGAGAAGAGCAGGTCGTCGTGCGCGCGCACGCACGAGAGATCAAGCACGCGCTTATTGTACCATGGGGAGAGCAGCGCTCCGGGGTCGCCCTTCGGCCGGACGTAGTCCTGCCCGGCGAGCGCGAAGGTGTCCTGCGCGTTCAGGCGCTCCGCCAGCACCGTCAGCGGCAAGGGGTCTGCGTCGACCGCGCGGCGAAAGCACGCCATCGTGTTCGCCTTCGCCCAGTAAAAGCCCATGCCGTAGCTGTAGTTGTGCGGGGTGATCTCAAAGTAAAACGCCGGGATCTCCGGACCGCGGCTGCTGTCGCAGCGCAGCGTGAACCAGAGGTTTTCCTTATACGGTCCATTGCCGTGCAGCCGCCGCGCATCGCGGTAGATGCGCGCCACGTGCAGATACCACTTCCGCTGTGGGTATGCCTGCTCGAGCGCGGCGGTCACGTCGGCGGCCAGCGCCTTCATCGGGCGGTCGAGCGTGTCGACAAAGACCTGCTTATGCTCCAGAAACCACGGGCGCTCGTTGTGAAAGCGCAGCTCCCAGAGAAAGTCGATCGTTGCGTCGGAAAAGCCAGTGAACATATGCGTTGCTCCTTGTCATGCCTTGAAAGTACCCTCATCTTACTCCGAAAGGTGCGCGCTTGCAAGAGCACGCACACAGTGCAAATTGCCGAATCATGGTTGCTTTTTTATCAAATCTTTTGTATACTGTTTTTTGCGTGCCTTAGCACGCAGAGAAAAAGAAAACTGTAGAGGAGACAAAACATGATTGAATCAATTGACAGAGTTGTCAATGCGATCGGCGGTTTTTTGTACCGGCCGTACATCGTGCCTCTGTTTCTGCTCGCCGCGGGTCTGTATTTCACGATCCGTACCGGGCTGATCCAGTTCCGGCTGTTCGGTGAGTCGATCCGCGTTGTCAAGGAAAAGCCGAAAGAGAAGGGCAGCATTTCGTCCTTCGGTGCGCTCATGGTGTCCACGGCGTCGCGCGTCGGCACGGGCAACATCGTCGGCGTGTCCACGGCCATCTGCCTCGGCGGCTTCGGCGCCGTGTTCTGGATGTGGGTCGTGGCGCTGGTCGGCGGTGCGAGTGCGTTCATCGAGTCTGCGCTCGCGCAGGTCTACAAAAAACGCGATGCGGACGGCAGCAGCTACGGCGGCCCGTCGTACTACATGGAGCAGGCGCTGCATCAGCGCTGGCTCGGCGTCGTGTTCGCGGTCGTGCTGATCCTGACCTATGTCGTGGGCTTTAATATGCTCGCGGCCTACAATCTGCAGGATGCGTTCGGCGGCTTCAGCTTCTATGTCAAGGGCCGCACGCCGTACATCATCGGTGCGATCCTTGCGGTGCTGTTCGCCCTGTGCGTGCTCGGCGGCGGCAAGCGCCTGACCAATGTCACGGGCGTGCTCGTGCCGGTCATGGGTCTGCTGTATATCGTGATGTCGCTCGTCGTCGTGTTCATGAACATCAGGATCTTCCCGAGCGTCATCGCCAACATCTTCCGCGATGCGTTCAACTTCAAGGCGGCGTTCAGCGGCTTCACCGGCTCTTGCATCATGTGGGGCATCAAGCGCGGTCTGTACTCCAACGAGGCCGGTATGGGCTCGGCGCCGAACGCGGCCGCCACGGCCGACGTCTCGCACCCGGCCAAGCAGGGCCTTGTGCAGATGCTGTCCGTGTTCATCGACACGCTGCTCATCTGCTCGGCCACGGCGTTCATGTGCCTGTGCTCGGGCGTTGTCCCGACGCCCGAGGCCGCCGGCGCCGCCTATGTGCAGGCGTCCGTGCAGCAGTCGCTCGGCAACTTCGGTCCGATCTTCATCGCCGTGTCCATGTGCCTGTTCGCGTTCACGACGCTCATCGGCAACTATTACTACTGCGAGGGCTGCCTGAAGTACATCCTCAAGCGTGACCCGAGCAAGGCGGGCATGACGGTGTTCCGTGTGCTTGCGTCTCTGATCGTGTTCGTCGGTGCGACGGTCAGCGCCGGTCTCGCGTGGGATACGGCCGATATGCTCCAGGCCACGATGGTCATCATCAACGTCCCCGTCATCCTGATCCTCGGCAACAAGGGCGTTGCCGTGCTCAAGGACTATATGCGCCAGCGCAGCGAGGGCAAGGACCCGCAGTTCCACGCTGCCGACATCGGCATCACCGGAACGGATTTCTGGAACTAAACCGCATTTTATAACGAAAAAGAGAGCTTGTCACAAGATGTGACAAGCTCTCTTCAGTTTACCCAAGAACCACTGTCAAAAAGTAATACTTTTTGACAGTGGCAAGCTCTTTTTTTGCGCCCTGCGCTCAGGCCGGGCACGATTTCCGGTAGATTATCGTCGGGTGCAGCGAGATCTCCTGCGGATAGCTCGCCCGCCCGGTCGCAATGTCCATGCCGAGGCGCATGGCCATGTAGCACAGGTCGCCAAACTTCAGATCCACCACGGTGATCGGCGGGTTGCTGTAGGCGAGCAGATCATCGTCGCTCGAGCTGGTGGTGAGGATCTCCACGTCCTTGCCGACGACGATGTTCTCCTCCGACAGGGCGGTGGTGAGGCCGAGCGCCGTCATGTCATACGTGCAGCAGATGACCTTCTTGAGCCGGTTGCTGCGCACGAGCGCCTTGCCAAGCTCATAGCCGGCGCGGATGCTCGTGTCGGCGCTGATGGTGCTGTGCTCAAGATTTACGCCGTGCTGCAGGCAGTAGTCGGAAAAGGCGCTGCTGCGCCACGACGTGCCGAACAGGGTCGGCGACGAGACGAGCAGGATGCTGTCTCCGCCGCGCTTGAGGGCGTGCTCGGCGGCAAGACGGCCGGATTCCAGCTGGTCGAAGCCGACGTAGGAGTAATTCGGCAGCGTGCGGTTGAGCAGAATGACCGGCACGAGCGTCTGCTTCTCGGCGAGGTTTGCCAGATCCGTTCCGCCGGGGGAGATGACGATGGCGGAAGAGCCCTTGCGCTCGGCCCAAAGCTCCCGCTGGAGGTGGAGCTGGTTTTGCGTGTACGGCCGCAGGAGAATGTCGATGTTCGAGGTCTCGGCGTCGACGATGCGGTTGAAGGCGTCAAGAAACGTCGGCAGCAGCATCTTGAGCCCCGAGAGTGGGAAGTAGACCGTGACGCGGTACTTGAGCACTGCCTTGTTGCGTCCTTTATATTCGTAGTCGAGGCTTTCCGCCGCTTTTCGGATCTCCTGCTGTGTCTGCTCTGTGATGCGCTTTTCCGTGCCGCGGCCGGACAGGACATAGGAGACGGTCGCCGTGGAGACGCCGCATATGTCCGCGATGTCTTTGAGTGTTGCCATAGTGGGAAGCATCCTTTGTGTTGTTTTTGTTGCGCGGGTGAACCGCTGTTGCTTAACATTATACTAAACAGGCATTAAAAAAGCAATACATGCTTAACTTATTTTAAATTAATATTGCTTATCTTGAAATAAATTAAGCACAATTGTGTCGAAATGCTGAATAATCACCGTCTAAAAATGGGCGAAATGATGATATTGCAGCGTTTTTGCGATTCCTGATTGACAAATTTCAAGGAAAGTGCAAAATATAAGTAACGATTGACAAGGTTTTGACTCAGGTTTATTAAGCTTAACTTGTTAAGCAAAACGTTGTTACAGAAACATAAGGTAGTCACGAAATAGAAAAAATGGAATGTCAGGAGGAATCTATCATGGCAAACAAGATCAATGTTTTGGAGTGCGGCCCGCGCGACGGTTGGCAGAACCTCAAGCAGATGCTGACCTTTGAGCAGAAGCTCGACCTGATCGACAGACTGTTCGAGGCCGGTGTGACGCAGATGGAGGTCACGTCCTTTGTCAGCCCCAAGGCGATCCCGCAGATGGCGGACGCGGCAGAGCTGGCCAAGGCCTGCATCGAGAAGTATCCGAACGCAGTGCTGTATGCGCTCGCGCCGAACTTCCGCGGTGTGGAAAATGCCTTCAACGCCGGCATCCGCAACATCTCCTACGTGATCTCGGTCAGCGAGAGCCACAACAAGGCCAACATCCGCAGAACGCATGAGGAGTCTCTGGAAGAGCTGCAGAAGATCATGGACACCTATCCGCAGATGAACATCTGCGTGGCGCTGGCAACATCGTTCGGCTGCCCGTTCGAAGGCATCCCGCCGATCCAGAAGGTGGTCGACTTCACCAAGCGCGTCTATGACATGGGCATCCGCTCCATCTGCCTGGCCGACACGATCGGCATCGCCGATCCGCGTCAGGTGCGCGAGACAATCCACGCCGTGACCGAGGCCATGCCCGACTGCGAGTTCCAGATCCACATCCACGACACCCGCGGCATGGGCGTTGCCAACACGCTCGCCGCCATCGAGTGCGGCATCCAGACGGTGCAGTCCACGCTCGGCGGTCTCGGCGGCTGCCCGTTCGCACCGGGCGCTTCCGGCAACACCGCCACGGAGGATCTCGTGTATATGCTCGAGCGCATGGGCTATGACACCGGCATCGACTTCGAAAAGCTGCTGGCTGCCGCGAAGTATCAGAAGAGCTTCGTCGATGGCATCTACAGCGGCCATCAGCAGAACATCAACACCAAGACCCCGCCCTGCTGCTGAGGGCAGAGCGCATCCACAAATCTGAACCAAATTAGAGAGGGAATCATTTATGGAAACTGCATTTGATATTATTTCGTTGGTGCTGTTCATCGTCGTGATCCTGCTGGCTTTCTTCCGCAAGGTCAACGTCGGTGTTGTGGCAGTCACATTCGGCGTCATCATGGTGCGTATCTTCGGTCTGACCGATAAGGATCTGATCGGCGGCTTCAGCACCTCCATGTTTACCACGCTCGTCGGCATCACGCTGCTGTTCGCGGCCATCACGCAGACCGGCGCGCTGGATCTGCTGGCCAGAAAGATCATCGCGCTGGCCGGTAACAAGATGTGGGTCCTGCCCATCATGGTCTACATCGCCGGCTTCGTCATCGCCGGCGTCGGTCCCGGCGCTGTGCCTGCGCTGGCAATCATCCCCGCACTCGCGGCGATCATCGCCGTGGAGGTCGGCTTCAACCCGCTGATGCTCGTCCTGATCGGTGAGCAGGGCCTGATGGCCGGACGTATGACACCCATCACGCCTGAGGCTGCCATCATCACCGGCGCCGCAGCCGAGGCCAACATCGCAAACGTCATGCCCACCATCCTGGTCTGCCAGACGCTCGTGACGATCGTGTCCTCGCTCGTGTTCTGGTTCATCTTCAAGGGCCACAAGGTCAAGCAGCCGCTCAACCCGATCGAGCGCGGCACGCTCGAGAAGTTCAACGCCAAGCAGATCATCTCTCTGCTGAGCATCGTGCTCATGCTCGTGCTGCTGATCTTCGTTAAGGTCAACATCGGTGTCGCCGCCTTCGCGGTCGCCGGCCTGCTGTTCCTGTTCGGCGTTGCCGACGACGGCAAGGCGCTCAAGTCCCTGCCCTGGGGCACCATCGTGATGGTCCTCGCGGTCGGCTCCCTGCTCAACATCGTCAACAAGATGGGCGGCATCGATCTGATGAGCAACGCGCTCGCCAAGATCATGACCAAGGGCACTGCAACTCCGTTCATGGGCATCTCCGCTGCACTGCTGAGCCTTGTCAGCTCCGCGCTCGGCGTGGTGTACCCGACGATGATGCCGATGTGCGCAGACATCGCTGCCCAGGTCGGCGGTGTGAACCCGGTCGCGCTGATGGCGGCTGTCGGCGCCGGCGGCTCTCTGTCCGGCATCTCCCCGCTGTCCACCGGCGGCGCGCTGGCTATGGCGGCGCTTGCGACTGCGCTCCCCAACCGCACCAAGGAGGACGAGAACAAGACGTTCGTGCAGCTGTTCATCTACGCCGGCCTTGCGATCCTGATCCTGATCGTGCTCTGCTCGACCATCTACGTCCCGCTGGCAAACCTGCTGCATGGCGCCTGATCCCCGGAAACGTTTGACTGCAATCTGATTATCTGACAAAGGAGATATTTCCATGGAAAAAGCATTGAGTAATATTACCGTTCTGGACCTGACCCGCGTTCTGGCCGGTCCGTACTGCACGATGATGCTCGCCGACTACGGCGCAAACGTCATCAAGATCGAGATGCCGGGCAAGGGCGACGACACCCGCGCCATGGGCCCGAAGAAGAACGACTACAGCATGTACTATGCCTACGTCAACCGCGGCAAGAAGGGCATCACCCTGAACCTGAAGTCTGAGGAGGGCAAAAAGCTCTTCCTCGAGATGGTCAAGAAGGCTGACGTCGTCGTCGAGAACTACCGCCCCGGCGTCATGGACAAGCTGGGTGTCGGCTATGATGTGCTCAAGGAGGTCAATGACCAGATCATCTACGCCGCTGTCTCCGGCTTTGGCTGCTACGGTCCGAAGCACCAGCGCCCCGGCTATGACATCATCGCGCAGGCCACCTCCGGCCTCATGAGCATCACCGGCGAGGCCGGCGGTCAGCCGCTGCGTGTCGGCAATGCCATGGGCGATGTGCTCGGCGGCATGAACCTCACCATCGGCATCCTCATGGCGCTCAATGCCCGCACCGTCACCGGCCGCGGCCAGCGCGTGGACGTCGCGCTCGTTGACTCCGTCGTCTCCAGCCTCGAGGTCGGCTGGCAGCGCTTCTTCGCCTCCGGCAAGCAGCCCGAGCTGATCGGCAACCGCTACGCCTCCGCCTTCCCGTATGACTCCTTCCAGGCCAGCGACGGACGCTTCGTCATCGGCTGCGGCAACGACAAGCTCTTCACGCTCCTGTGCACCAAGGCGCTCGACCGCCCCGAGCTGCTCGAGGATCCGCGCTTTGACACCAACATCCACCGCTGCGAGAACTACGCCGCGCTCAAGCCCGAGATCGAGAAGTGGAGCTCCCAGCACACCATCGCCGATTGCGTGGCCATCATCGATGCGGCCGGTGTCCCGGTTGCGCCGATCAACATGCTCGCCGACGTCGTCAACGACGACCACATCGCCAACGCCCGCGAGATGTTCGTGCACCTGCAGCACCCGGTCATCGGCGACATGATCGTCCCCGGCAACCCGGTCAAGCTCATGGATACCAAGCCGGAGATCACCAAGTGCGCGCCCGACCTCGGTCAGGACAACAAGGAGATCTACGAGGGTGTGCTCGGCCTGTCCGACGCAGACCTTGCCAAGCTGAAAGAAGAAAAAGTGATCTGAGTTTTTCGCTTTCGTTTTCTCCCCCACAACTCCCTTCAAACATCCCCTCAAATCCTTTTTCTTTTCTCTTTACAAAAAGCTCCCATGGCAACTGCCATGGGAGCTTTTCTGATTTGTGGACGCCGGGAGTGCTTATGCGGGGATGCGCCGGTACAGCCGCGCGCGCAGCAGCGTCGCCAGGGCGAGCTTGATCGCGTCCGGTAGCAAAAACGGCAGCACACATTTGGCCAGCACCACGCCGAGCGTGATCGCGCCCGTGCGGGTGTAGACGATGAGAAACCATGCCGTGCCGAATGCGTAGCACACGAGCAGCCCCACGGCTGCCGACAGCACGAACACCCACTGCCCGAGTCCCCAGCGCGCCTGCGCGAGGGCGATGATGAGCGCCAGCAGGATGAAGCCGACGAGGTATCCGCCGGTCGTGCCGATCAGGGACGCGAAGCCGCCGCGAAAGCCCGCGAATACCGGCGCACCCACCGCGCCCAGCAGCAGATACACCAGCACGCTCACCGTGCCGCGCTTGCCGCCGAGCAGCCCGCACACGGCGAAGATCGCAAAGGTCTGCAGCGTGAACGGCACGTCCGCCGGGATGCTGATCCATGCGCACACGGCGATGAGCGCCGCGCCGATCGCGCAAAAGCAAAGGTCTCTTGTGGAAAATTTCATAGTGTTGCCTCCGATTGTAAAGTAAAACTGGAATGAACTTAACAATCGGACAATAGCACATACGCGCCGGATTGTCAACCGAAAACGAAAACATCTTTACAATCGACGCGCCGTGCGCTAAACTATTGCTGGAATGAAACTGTAAGGAGTGTGATCGGATGCTGCGGGATGATGTTTTGCTCCTGCTCACGGAGGCGGAGGGCTATGTATCCGGCGAGGAGATGCGCGAAAAGCTGGGCGTGACGCGCGCGGCGGTCAGTCAGGCGGTGCGTGCACTGCGCGATGCGGGCTATGACATTGACGCTGTCACGAACCGGGGCTACTGTCTGCGCGCGCGGCCGGATACGCTCACGGCCGGGGACGTGCTGCCCTATCTGCCGCAGGCGCGGCGGGCTCTGGTGCAGTGCTTTGCGCAGATCGACTCCACCAACAGCTACCTCAAGGCGGAGGCCATGTCCGGTGCGCCGGACGGCCTGTGCGCCATTGCCGACCGGCAGACGGCGGGGCGCGGCCGCGCGGGGCGGTCGTTTCGCTCGGACGCGGGGCAGGGGGTCTACCTGTCGATGCTCCTGCGCCCGGCGTGCGCGGCGACGGCAGCCATGACCGTGACGGCGCACGTCGCGGTGGCTGTCTGCCGCGCACTCGAGCGCTGCGGCGTGCAGCCGGGCATCAAGTGGACCAACGACCTTGTCCTCGGCACGAAAAAGATCTGCGGCATCCTCACGGAGCTCACCGTCGAGGCCGAGTCCGGAACGGTCGACTCCATTGTGGCCGGCATCGGCGTGAACGTGCGCCAGCGGCCGGAGGATTTCCCCGAGGAGCTGCGTGCCATCGCGGGCTCGGTGTATTCCGAGACCGGGCTCGAGCTCTCCCGTGCGCGGCTGGCCGCCGAGATGGTGCGTGCGCTCGATGAGATGTATCTCGACTGGCAGCGCGATCCGCGCGCATATCTCAGCGACTACCGTGCGCGCTGTGTCACGGTGGGGCGTCCCGTGCGCGTCGTGCGCGGTGAAGATGTCCGCACCGGCTTTGCCGAGGCGGTGGACGATGATTTCGCGCTCGTCGTCCGCTGGGAGGACGGCACGCGCGAGACCGTCACCGGCGGGGACGTGTCCGTGCGCGGACTGTTCGGCTATCTGGACTGAATACGAAAGCAGCAGCTGCATCCGAGCGATGCAGCCGCTGCTTTTCTGCGCGGGTTTCAGTAGGCGCTGATGGGCAGAGAATCGTCGTCCTGCCCCTTTTCGACCGAGCGGATGACGATGTCATAGCCGACATCCTCGTTGACCTGCACGTGCACGGTCTCGCCCGCGCGATGCCCCATCACGGCCTTGCCCACGGGGGATTCCTTGCTGATGAGCCCCTCGAGCGCGTTTTGCCGCAGCGTCGTCACGAGGCGGATGGTCTGCTCCTCATCGTCGTCCGGAATATAAATGACCACCGAGTCGAACAGCCCCACCGTGTCGCCGGTCGAGTGGTCGGTGATGACCTTTGCCGTGTCGACCATGCGCTGCAGGTAGCGGATGCGGCTGTCGTTGCGGTTTTTCTCGCGCTTGGCGGCCTTGTATTCAAAGTTTTCGCTCAGGTCGCCGAAGGCGCGCGCCGTCTTGACCTCCTCGATCAGCTTCGGCCGCAGCTCCCGCGTGCGGTAGTCGATCTCGTCACGCATCTTCTGGATGTCGACCTGCGTCAGTTCGTCGTACATGATAACACCTCGATTTCTCAGACGCCCATCTTATCACATCCCGCGCCGGAAGAAAAGGGGATGCTGCCGTTTTGCGCGCCGAGCTTGACAGAAAACGGCCGCCGCGCTATAATTGCTTCAAATAATTTAACTAATTGCAACAGGAGGCGATCCGCATGGACCATACGGAGCTGCGGCGCACGTGGAAGTTTCTGCTCTTCTCGTGCTCGGCCGGGCTGATCGAGCTCGGCAGCTTTGCGCTCTTCAACGAGGTGCTTCACTGGGCGTACTGGGCGGCGTATCTGACGGCGCTCGTGCTGTCGGTGCTGTGGAACTTCACCTGCAACCGGCGCTATACCTTCCGCTCGTCGGAGAAGGTGACGCGGGCGATGGCGCTCGTGTTTTTGTACTACTGCGCGTTCACGCCGCTGTCCACGCTGCTCGAGCACCGGCTCGCGGACGTGCAGGGCTGGAACGGCTATCTGGTCACGTTTCTGAACATGGTGCTGAATTTTGTGACGGAGTTTCTCTTCCAGCGCTTCGTGGTCTACCGCCACTCTCTGGACACGAACAAATACGCGCACTGACGGCAAAAAAGCCCCGGACTCCCGGGGCTTTTTGTGTCAGGCTTCGGCTGTTTCCTCCGCGCCCGGCAGCTTAAAGCCCGGGAAATACTTTTCCGCGAAGGCTACCTGCTGCACCTGAAATGTTTTTCCGCGCAGGTATTCGAGTATGCCCGCGTCCGTCGGCAGGGTGAAGGTGAGCTTGTAGGAGTAGAGCATCTGCCCCGTCTCGCCGTAGGTGCGGTTGATGCGCTCGCGGCCGTACTTCCCGTCGCCGAGCAGGGGGCAGCCGGCGGCGGCCATCTGTGCGCGGATCTGGTGCGTGCGCCCGGTCAGCAGCCGGCATTCGACGAGCGAGAGCCCCTTGCGGCTTTGCAGCGTGCGGTATTCCGTCGCGGCGGATTTTGCGCCCGGCTGCGGCTTTTTTGTCACGTAGACCTGGTTTTTCACTGCGTCCTTGAACAGATACCCCTCCAGCCGTCCCTCGGCGGGCTTCGGCCGGCCGCAGACGACGCAGAGGTAGACCTTGTCGATCTCGCGGTCGCGGATCTTGTCGTTCAGGATGCGCAGCGCCTCGGCGTTTTTTGCCGCGATGACGATGCCGCCGGTGTTGCGGTCGATGCGGTTGCAGAGCGCGGGGGTGAAGGCGTTTTCGGCCTTCGGGTCCCATTCACCGCTCTGACGCAGGTAGGCCTGAATGTTCGAGATGAGCGTGTCCCAGCTCCATTCGCCCGCGCTGTGGCACAGCACGCCGGGCTTTTTGTCCGCCAGCAGGATGTTTTCGTCCTCATAGACGATGTCCAGCCGCGGCGTTGCGATCTTCAGCCAGGCATTTTGCTCCGTAGGTCTTTCAAAAAACTCGTCGTTGATGTATAATTGCAGCACGTCCCCCTCGACGAGGCGCACGTCGCGCTTTGCGCCCTTGCCGTTGCGCTTGATGCGCTTGAGGCGGATATATTTTTGCAGCAGCGATTCCGGCAGCAGGGGAACGGCCTTTCCGACGAAGCGGTCGAGCCGCTGACCGGCGTCATTTTTGCGAATTTGTATCTCTTTCATAGCATGTACCATCTCCACGCAACGATTATCGCGGATTTTCAGCGCATTGTCAACACAAATTCCTGTTGACAAGCGGGGTAGATATCATCTATAATACTAAAGCGATTGTGCGAGGTGCGCTATGAGACTGAATTTGAGAGAAATCATAGAAATTCCCGGCGGGAGCGTTCCGTTTTCGCAGGAGCTGGATACGGCCCTGCTGGACTTTCCCTCTGTCCGGGCATACACCGCGCCGATCACGGCCGAGGGCAAGGTGGTCAATACGGCCGGCATCCTCACGCTGCAGGGTAAGCTGCAGGCGCAGATGCTGTGCGTGTGCGATCGCTGCGGCGCGGAGTTTCCGCGCACGGTTGACCTCGACCTGCACGCCGACATCACGGCGGATGCGCAGGACGACGATCCCGAGGTGTTTACGCTCGACGGAGACTGGCTCGATGTGGACGAGGTGCTCTCCACCTGCTTCATCCTCAGCATGGATACCAAGTGCCTGTGCAAGCCCGACTGTGCCGGACTGTGCGACCGCTGCGGCGCGAATCTGAACCTCGGGCCGTGCCGGTGTCAAAAACCCCGCGATCCAAGAATGGCTGTATTAGAGCAGCTTTTGGATAATAAAACTGACGAAGAAGAGGAAGCTGCTCATAACAGCGACTGACGAGGAGGTGTCATCATGGCAGTCCCGAAAGGAAAAGTGTCTCGACAGAGACGTGATAAGCGTCGTTCGTCCCACTGGAAGCTCACTGCTCCGGCGATCGTGAAGTGCCCGAACTGCGGCGCATTCGTCATGCCCCATCACGCCTGCAAGACCTGCGGCAAGTACAACGGACGCGACGTCATCAAGGTTGACGACTAAAAGAAGCTGAGAAGAGGAGCGTTTGCCCCTCTTCTTTTGCTATATGCCGGAGCGTTCCGGCGTATAGCAAAGGAATGACGCACAAAGGAGGCGCGGCATATGCATCGCTGCACGATCAGCCACATCGACCCCGACAGCCCGCTGCGCCACGCAGCCCACCCCGGCGACCGGCTGGTGTCCATCAACGGCAACCCGATCACCGACGTGCTGGACTATAAATACTACGCCTATGACCCGCAGCTTGCGGTGTGCCTGCGCCGTCCGGACGGGTCGGAGCACACCGTGCACATCGTAAAGCCGCTCGGCGGCGAGCTTGGGCTGGATTTTGAGACCTATCTCATGGACAACGCCCACTCGTGCGCCAACCACTGCGTGTTCTGCTTCATCGACCAGATGCCGCCCGGGATGCGCCCGACGCTGTATTTTAAGGACGACGACGCGCGTCTGAGCTTTCTCATGGGCAACTACATGACGCTCACGAACCTCTCCGAGCGCGAGGTGCAGCGCATCATCGACCTGCACATCAGCCCCATCAACGTCTCCGTGCACGCCACGGATCCGGAGCTGCGCTCGTTTCTGCTCGGCAATCCGCGCGCGGGCAAGACGCTCGAGATCATGCGCCGCTTTTCCGACGGCGGCGTCGTCATGAACTGCCAGATCGTCTGCTGCCCCGGTCTGAACGACGGCGCGCAGCTGCAGCGCACGATGCGTGACCTCGCATCGCTCTATCCGCAGGTGCACAGCGTGTCGATCGTGCCGGTCGGACTGACGAAGTTTCGTGAGGGGCTCTATCCGCTCACGCCGTTCACGCCCGAGCACGCGGCCGAGACGCTTGATCTGGTCAACGCTTTCGGCGACGAGTGCGTTGAAAAATTCGGCACACGCATCTTCTTCTGCGCCGATGAGCTGTATCTCAAGGCGGGGCGCGCGCTGCCGCCGGAGGAATTCTACGAGGAATTCACGCAGCTGGAAAACGGCGTCGGTATGCTGCGCCTGCAGCAGACGGAGTTTCAGGCCGCGCTGCGTCTGTCCGACCCGCCGGACGGCGTGCCGTTTTCCGTGGCGGCGGGCGTTTCGGCAGCGCCGTTTCTGGAAAAACTTTTGTGTACGGCGCGCGAAAAGTATGCTACAATACAAGGACACGTCTATGCGATCGAAAATGATTTTTTCGGCCGCAGCATCAATGTCTCCGGCCTCATCACCGGGCAGGACCTCATCGCGCAGCTGCGCGGAAAGGATCTCGGTGAGCGGCTGCTGATCTCGAGCAACATGGTGCGCCATGACGAGCTGGATTTTCTCGATGACATCACGCTCGAGCAGGCCAGCGCCGCGCTCGGCGTGCCCATCTACCCCGTGGACGCCGACGGCTTCGCCCTCTGTGACGCCATGTTCGGCATCCTGCCGGAGGTGCACCTGCCCGACCGCGGCAGCGGCAGCACCGATGGTGCGGAGTACTACAAATACAATCCCCATAAGGAGGGGTGATCATGTCCAAACCACTGGTTGCGATCGTGGGCCGGCCGAATGTCGGCAAGTCCATGCTCTTCAATAAGCTCTGCGGACGCCGCCTGTCCATCGTTGAGGACACGCCCGGCGTCACGCGCGACCGGCTCTATGCCGAGTGCGAGTGGTGCGGCCGCACGTTTGACATCGTCGACACCGGCGGCATCGAGCCGAGCACCGACAATGAGATCCTGCTGTTCATGCGCGAGCAGGCGCAGCTTGCCATCGACGCGGCCGACGTCGTCGTGCTCGTCACCGAGATCGGCACCGGCGTGACCGCCGCCGATCAGGAGGTGGCCAATATGCTTCTGCGCTCGAAAAAGCCCGTTGTGCTGGCCGTCAACAAGATGGACTCCACCGGCGCGGTCGACCCCGGCATTTATGAGTTTTACTCCCTCGGTCTCGGTGACCCGATCGCCGTCTCCGCCGTGCACGGTCACGGCACGGGCGACCTGCTCGATGCCTGTCTGGAGCATTTTCCGCCCGAGGACGCCGCTGATGCGGATGCGGACTACACCCGCGTCGCCGTCATCGGCAAGCCGAACGTCGGCAAGTCCTCGCTCGTGAACCTCATCCTCGGCGAAAAGCGCGTCATCGTCAGCAACGTCGCCGGTACGACGCGAGACAGCGTCGACAGCCGCTTTGAGAACAAATACGGCGAGTATATCTTTGTCGATACCGCCGGCATCCGCCGCAAGTCCCGCGTGGACGACCGCATCGAGAAGTTCTCCGTCATGCGTGCAAAGCTCGCCATCGAGCGCGCGGATGTGTGCCTGATCATGATCGACGCGCGCGACGGCGTCACCGAGCAGGACACGAAGATCGCCAGTCTTGCGCACGAGGCGGGCAAGGCGTCCATCATCGTCGTCAACAAGTGGGATCTGGTCGACAAGGAGACCGGCACCATGGAGAAGATGCGCAAGGACGTCCTGCGTGATCTGAGCTTCATGTCCTACGCGCCGGTGCTGTTCATCTCGGCGCTCACCGGTCAGCGCACCGAGCGCCTGTTCGAGCTCATCAACTTCGTCAACGATCAGAGCGCCATGCGCATCACCACCGGTATGCTCAACAACGTCCTCGCCGACGCGCAGGCGCGCGTCCAGCCGCCGACGGATAAGGGCCGCCGCCTGAAGATCTATTACATGACGCAGACAGGCGTCAAGCCGCCCTGCTTCGTCGTGTTCTGCAACAGCCGGGAGCTGTTCCATTTTTCCTATCAGCGCTATCTGGAAAACCAGATCCGCGCCGTTTTCGGACTGGAGGGTACGCCAATCCGCATGGTCATCCGGCAGAAGGGAGAACAGGAATGATCCCCGCGCTGCTGGCGGCCATTGCCGTCATGTCCTACCTGCTCGGCGGCCTCAACGGGGCGATCATTGCCTCGAAATACGTCTTTCACCGTGACGTGCGCGATTACGGCAGCGGCAACGCCGGTCTGACGAATTTCTACCGCACGTTCGGCGCGCCCGGCCTCGCCATCGTCATCGGCACCGATATGCTCAAGACCGTCATCGCGGTCGTGGCTGGCGGCCTCATCATGGGCACGCAGGGCGCGGCGGCCACGGGGCAGGTGTTCGCGGGCTTTTGTGTCATGCTCGGCCACATCTATCCGGTGTTTTACGGGTTTCGTGGCGGCAAGGGCGTGCTCTGTGCCGAGACTATGCTGCTGATCGTGAACTTTCCGACCGGGCTCGTCGCGCTGCTGATCTTCGTGGGCATCGTCTGGGCCACGCGCTATGTGTCGCTCGGCAGCATCTGCGGCTCGCTCATCGCGCCCATCGGCGTGCTCGCCGCCTGCGGCAAGCTGCCTGCGCTGCTGAGCCTGTTTTGCGTGATCCTGCTCATCGTCAAGCACCGCAGCAACATCCGCCGGCTCATTCAGCACAAGGAATCAAAGCTGTCTTTTCAGAAAGATCTGTCCGATAAATTTGACGACGAAGATTTTTGATCCAAAGATTTGAAACAAAGAGAAGAGGGAACCAACCAATGCTTGAACTCAAACACCTTTGCTTTGAGGCTGAGACGGACGAGGGAGTCCGCCAGATCCTCAAGGACGTGAGCCTCACGGTCGATGAACGCATGGTCGTCATCACCGGCCCGAACGGCAGCGGCAAGTCCACCATGGCCAAGCTCATCGCCGGCATCGAGCAGCCGACCTCCGGCCAGATCCTGCTCGACGGTGAGGACATCACCCATATGTCCATCACCGAACGCGCCCGCCGCGGCATCAGCTTTGCCTTCCAGCAGCCGGTGCGCTTTAAGGGCATCACCGTTTTTGACCTCATCAGCATCGCCTCCGGCAAGAAGCTCTCGACCAACGAGGCCTGCACCTACCTGTCCGAGGTCGGCCTGTGCGCAAGAGATTATGTCAACCGCGAAGTAAACGACAGCCTCTCCGGCGGCGAGCTCAAGCGCATCGAGATCGCGACCATGCTCGCCCGCGGCACGAAGATGTCCATCTTCGACGAGCCCGAGGCCGGCATCGACCTCTGGAGTTTCCAGAATCTCATCAGCGTGTTCGAGAAGATGCATGAGACGATCCACGGCAGCATCCTCATCATCTCGCACCAGGAGCGCATCCTCGAGACGGCGGACAAGATCGTCGTGCTCGTCGACGGTGAGATCCGCACCATCGGCACCAAGGACGAGATCATGCCCGTGCTTATGGAGGCGTCGAGTGTGTGCAGCCGTCTGGCTGACAAGGTCTGAGGGAGGGAAACGCTATGGATGCGATTGAGAAAAAACTGCTTGAGGAGGTCGCAGACCTCCACGGCATCCCCGAGGGTGCCTATAATATCCGCGCCGACGGCAAGCTCGCCGGCCGCAACACGACCGCGCACATCAACATCGTCACGAAGGAAGACAAGCCCGGCATCGACATCTACATTGCTCCCGGTACGAAAAACGAGAGCGTGCACATTCCGGTCATTATTTCCCAGACCGGTCTCAAGGATATGGTCTACAACGACTTTTTCATCGGCGAGGACTGCGATGTGACCATCGTCGCCGGCTGCGGCATCCACAACTGCGGCACGCAGGAGTCCCGCCACGACGGTATCCACAGCTTCTTCGTCGGCAAGAATGCCCGCGTGCGCTACATTGAAAAGCACTACGGCGAGGGCGACGGCAACGGCGAGAACGTCATGAACCCGACGACGATCGTTGACCTCGGCGAGAACGCCTACATGGAGATGGAGACGACCCAGATCAAGGGCATCGACTCCACCATCCGCGACACGAAGGCACATCTGACCGACGGTGCGACGCTCGTCATCAAGGAAAAGATCATGACCCACGGTCATCAGCACGCGGAGACGAACTTCTCCGTCGACCTTGACGGCTATGAGTCGAGCACGAACGTCATCTCGCGCTCGGTCGCCAAGGATCACTCCACCCAGATGTTCAACTCCAACATCCGCGGCAACAACAAGTGCGCCGGTCACTCGGAGTGCGACGCCATCATCATGGACAACGGTGTCGTCGGCGCGCGTCCGGAGATCACGGCCAACTCCGTCGATGCCAGCCTCATCCACGAGGCGGCCATCGGCAAGATCGCCGGTGAGCAGCTCAACAAGCTCATGACCCTCGGTCTGACCGAGAAGGAAGCCGAGGAGCAGATCATCAGCGGCTTCCTGAAGTGAGGTGCGCGGTGTGATCGAGATCCTTTGCTTCGGCGACAGCAATACATATGGCTTCACGCCCGACTGGAAGCACCGCTACGGGCGCGATATTCGCTATCCCGGCGCGCTTCAGGCGCTGCTGGGTGACGGGTATTACGTCGCGGAGGACGGGCTGATCGGCCGCACAGCGGCCTTTCCGGACAGCAACCGCGACGGGCGCTCCGCGCTCGAGACGCTGCCGCTGAGCATCGAGAGCCACGGTCCGGTACAGTACATCGTGCTCATGCTCGGCACGAACGACTGCAAGGCGGACAAGACCCGCTCCGCCGAGGAGGTCGGCATCGGCATGGACAAGCTCATCCGGCTCGTCATCGGTATGCTGCCCGCGTGGACAAAGATCCTGCTCGTGTGCCCGCCGCCGCTCGGCGCGTCCGCGCCGCAGCGCGACCCGGAGTATGACGCGCAGTCGCTCACCGTGTCGCAGGGCGTGGCAGAGCAGTACCGCATGATCGCCGAGGCGTATGGCCTGCGCTTTCTTGACGCCGGCACGCTCACGCAGATGAGCGCGCTCGATGGCGAGCATCTCGACCCGGACGGCCACAAAAAGCTGGCCGCCGCCATTGCCGGGATCATCCGCAGCGACTGTGAGGCGTGAGCGCGGCAGACGAAAAAACCGGTCTGCGCAGGGGGTAAAACCGCTGCGCAGATTTTTTTCGCAGAAACGAAAAAACGTTCTTGACATTCGTGCTGTTTTCTGATAAGATACACCTTGCCTGTGGGGGTATAGCTCAGCTGGGAGAGCGCTTGAATGGCATTCAAGAGGTCAGCGGTTCGATCCCGCTTATCTCCACCACGAAAAATCCTGCATCCGTGAGGACGCAGGATTTTTTCTTTTTCTGCATTTTTGGCTGAAAATCGAAAGCGTCAACAAAACGTGTCAACAAATCGTTTCGCCGGGTGCTGCATCGCAGCGCCCGGCGTTTTGTATGCCTTGCCCGCTGCCGTCCGGGATTGTTTCATCGGCTGCGGAAGCCCTCACACTGTCCTGCTTATGGGACTGAGGTTCTGGTAATATGAGACCATAGCACGAACTACGAAATATGTGGAAAGGAGCAGAAGAATGGAACTTGCACGCGCGAGGGCACTGTTGACTGAGCTGGCAGATGGCGTCGATCCGCTGACAGGGGAGTGCTTGCCGTCCGACAGCGTCTGCAATCAGCCGGAGATCATCCGCGCACTGCACTGTGTGCTGTGGCACACATCCGGCAAGCGAAAGCACTCGTCGCCGCCCAATGCGGGGAAGCCGTGGACGGAGGCGGATGACCAGAACCTGCTGCAAATGTATGACGCGGGCAGCGATGTGGAGGCGCTCAGGACGCATTTTCAGCGTTCCCGCATTGCGATCATACGCCGTTTGGAGCATCTTGGCAGAGTACAGCCCGGAGAGCTCCCGCGCTGAAAAAGCACCCGGCTCGCGGCCTTTGCCGCGAGCCGGGTGCTTTGACCATGGGTTCATTTGAAAACGGTGCGCGCTTTGCCCGGCTGCGGCCAGGCGCGGCGCATATAGAAGTACTGCAGCTCCTCGAGCGTGTAGTCCGTGCCGAATTTGCGGTTGATGAGGCTGTGTACAATGCCCCAGTTCCAGCCGTAATCCTGAATGTAGCGGCGCAGCGCTTCAAGCATTTCAGACTCCATCTCGCTCCATCCTTTCTGTCTGCGGCGCGACGCGCACGGTGACGCTCATCGGCCGCTTACAAAAAGATAGCACATTTCTGGATAAAATACAAGCAAATAGAAGCACTTTGCGCGCGGCGGGGATTGAGAACCCGCAAAGATCTCCTCAGTCGTGTATCGCGGCGATCCAGCGGTTCACGTCCGCGTCCGGCGTGCGCTGCGTCGTATCGTCAAAGTGCACGTCCAGCCCCGGACGGAACGCCGCGCCCGGGCACAGCGCCCGCATATCCCGGATCGAGCGGCCGAGCCAGCCGCCGTTCGTGGCAAAGGGGTAGATGGTCTTGCCGCTGAGGTCGTGCGCGGTCAGAAAGGCGCGCATGGCGGGCGAGCAGGTGTACCACCAGACGGGTGTGCCGAGCACGAGCGTGTCATAGCGGTCGAGGTCGATGTCCACCGGCTTGAGCGGCGGCAGATAGCCCCGCTTGACCTCGCGCTCGCCCTGCGCGACCACGTCGTCATAGTCGCCGGTGTAGGGCTCGACGGTGTCGATGCGCGCAATGTCGCCGCCGATGGCCGCGTGGATGCGCTCGGCGATGCGCTGCGTGTTGCCGTGGTAGGTGTAGTAAAGAATGAGAGAACGCATATCCTTGCCTCCTTTGTCGTTGTCGTTGCGGTCGTGCTGCTTCTGCGGATAGTATAACACAAACCGGCGCGCAGCGCGTGAAAATGTGCGCAGCTTCGCGTCTTGACGAGCAAGATGGAATCTGATACCATGATGGACACAGGCGCGGGTGTGTGCGCTGTTTGGCGTGCAGTGACCGCGCTGAATGAAACCTATATCCTGAAACCACGAATCCAATCAGGAAAGGATGGCGACTCATGAAAAAAAGAGTGTTCCGTTTGACCCTCGTGCTCCTCGCGCTGTGTGCGCTGCTGCTCACCGGCTGCGGCACGGACACGCCCGCACCGACGCCGACTCCCGAGCAGGCGGCGGCCACGCCGACGCCCGATCCGCTGAGCACCCTGCCGTATGAGGACGGGCAGCTCTACGCCGTGGCCTATCTCGGCTATCAGGAGCCGACGGAGCTCGACTATTACCGCCAGACGTATTTCGGTGGTCGGGAGCTGCCGGTGCACCACATCTCGGACGGGGATTTCTATCTCATCATCCCGCGCGATCCGAATGCGACCGTGCGCCTGTTCCAGAACGATATGCTCACGCAGACCAGCTCGATCTTTTATGAGCAGCCGGACGGCAGCGCGTTTGTGATCGGCTGCAACGTCAGCGATATTTTCCCGGATGTGACGGTCGAGATCACGACCTCCGACGGGGAGAAGGTGGAGTTTTCCCCCTTCATCTCACTCAAGGACGGCAGTGTGGAGGTCGGCGAACGCGGCCTGAACATCACGCACAAGGACGCTTGAACGGATAAAAAACCAAAGCCTCGCACCGGTTCGGTGCGAGGCTTTGGGCTTATTTATACTCCGCGCACTGATAGCGCGGCTTGCCGAGACTCTTGCGCCCGTACTCGATGGCGTTGACCGGGCAGCCGCAGATGCAGGCCATGCAGTGCGTGCACGCGCCGTTCCAGTGCGGCTTTCGCTCGACGATGTCGATGCCGTTGACCGGGCAGCTCAGCGCACACTTTCCACAGCCGATGCACGCGTCCGAGACTGTGAATGGACCGGACTTGACGAAGAACTTGTAGAAGATGCCGTTCACCGGATGGGTCTTGAACCGGTCGATGAGGCTGACCTTCGGCGCGGGGAACGGATCGCCGCGCTGCACGCAGGCAATGCCGCGGTCGATCGACGGCTGCGCCGCTGCGATGATCTGCTCAGACTCCTCCGCCCCCGGCACGTAGAACATGGCGACGTAGTTTTCCGGCATCACGACCTCCAGCACGCCCTGATAATCGAGCCCGATGTCCGCGCACAGCGCGCTGATGCGGCTGCCGGCGTTGCCGATCTCACTGCCGCAGGTCATGACAAAGTAGGCCTCCCGGCTGCCGGTAAAGCTGCCGCGGCGCAGAAAACCGGCAAAGATATGCGGGATCTGCCAGCCGTAGGTCGGCGAGACGAACACCCACGGGCGGTCGGAGTGCAGCGCGGCGGGCGTGTCGTTTTTGATGTATGCATTCGCGGTGATCAGATCGTCGCCGAGCGCGGCGGCGAAGCGCTGGGCGACATAGCGGCTGTTGCCCGTGCCGGTATAATAGACGATCATGCGGTTTCCCCCAAACGTTTGATTTTGCTCAGTATAGCACATCTGTGTGGAAAATTCCAGCCGCACGTTGTGCGTGCGCGCGCGGCGTGCTACAATAAAAGCAACACCGCATTTTCAGAGGAGGGGTCTCTTTTGTATTGGTATACCATCGGGCAGACACTCACGCAGCAGGAGCGGCAGCCTGCGCCAGAGCAGCCCGCCGTTGTGCTGCTGAGCTCCGACGAGCTCTCGCACCAGCCGCCGCTGTCGGGACTGGAGCAGACGCTGCACCACACGCCGCCGGCGCGCGATGCGCGCGTGTGCAAGGCCGAGGTGCATTCGGACTGCCTGTCCGGCACACTCGTGCTGCCGTATCAGGGCAAGGACGGCAGGCCGCTCGCCTGCGGCTATCTCATCACGGCGGCGCGCGTCGTGCTCGTGGACGATGAGAATGCGCTGCAGGGGGTGCTGCGCCGCATCGCCCGGGAAAAGCGCTGGACAGACGGCAGCGTCGGCCGGTTTCTCTACGACTTTTTTGAGCAGCTCATCGCCCGCGACCTGCACCGGCTCGAAAAGCTCGAGGATCGCATCGAGGCGCTCGAGGATCGGGTGCTGGCGGACGAGCTCGACGGCTTTTCCGCGCCGATGACTGCGCTGCGCAAGGAGACCAGCGCCTGGTTTCGCTACTACTCGCAGCTTGACGACGTGGCCTGTGAGCTGCGTGAGAACGAAAACGGCTTCTTCTCCGACGGCGAGCAGCTGCTGTTTCGTATGTTCGAGGACCGGGTGATCCGTCTGCGCGAGGAATCGCAGCTGCTGCGCGAATCGTGCACGCAGGTGCAGAGCCTCTTCCAGGCGGAGATCGACATCCGGCAAAACCGCATCATGCAGATCCTGACGATCGTGACGACCATTTTTCTGCCGCTGACGCTGCTCGTCGGCTGGTACGGTATGAACTTTGCCGGTATGCCGGAGCTGACGTGGAAGTACGGCTACCCGGTCATCGTCGTCGTGAGCATCGTGATCGTGGGCATCAGCCTGTGGGTGTGCAAGCGAAAGAAATTCTGGTAATACGAAAGACCGGCTGAGACAACGTCTCAGCCGGTCTTTTTTATTTCCCGGCGCGCTCGGCGAAGTGCTCCGGGTTCTCGATCGACGTCAGCCGCAGCGGGAACGCCTGCTGCCCAAGGTCTGTGTAGGTGATGATCCACTCGCCGGAATCGATCATCATGGCCATTGTCAGCAGGTCGGCGCAGTCGGCCGTGCCCTGCGTGCCCACCGGGATCGCGCCGACGTTCACGCCGTCCGCGTCGCCGAAATCGAGCACACGCACCTCCAGCGTCTTGGCGTCCTTATCGCGTGAGAGCACCTCCACGCGCAGGTAGGCGTAGCCGCCGTCAAGCGGGAGATCGCTCATATCCGGAGCGGGCGTTGCCTCCGCCGTGCCGCCAGATGCGCAGCCCGCGCACAGCAGCGCGAGCGCAAGGACAAAAATCAGAATACGCATATGCTTCATCGCAGTTTTACCTCAATTCTGCCGTAAATATGACTGTGTGGCCGTCGGGGCTCTCGGCGCGGATCGTGCCGTGATGCCCCTCGGCGATGCTGCGCGCAATGGCAAGACCGATGCCAAAGCCGCCGGTCTCGCCGCTGCATTTTGATCATTCTATCATCTGCGTTTTCGAAATGCAATCTCAGAAAATTCCATGTTTGCAGCCGGAAGAAGCATTTTGTTTCATTGCTGCTGCGGCGACTCTGCGGGGGGCAATCCGTGGGAGACACAGGCGCACTGGGTGGTTTATGGGACAGCTCTTGTGCTATTCTGAGATCAAAGCACAGGAGTCTTGATTTGAGGAGGGGTTTTTATGAAGCATCCGATCGGTTTTTGCGTGCAGCCCAAAGCGCCCGAGGCGGCGTCTCCAACCCCGGCCGCGCAGCCGGAGACGGCGGCCGTGCCGTCGGTCGTGCGCGTGTACTTTCCCGAGCGCGACCGCGCTTACAGCTACTATAACGACCGCTTTGACCTGCACAAGGGCGACGTCGTCTACGTCAGCGGCAAGCTTGCGGGGCTTTTGGGGCGCGTGGCGGCGGTGGACTACAATTTCCGCATCCGGCTCGCCGATTATGAGCGCGTGATCGGCGCGGCGGACAGGAACGTGCGCGGCACGTTTTACGTGTTCGGCTCGCATATGCTCACGCTCGATCACGGCGCGCTGCCGTATGCGCAGGTGCGCAGCTGGTTTTTCCCGCCGGAGGCGGACGGAGAGTTTGTCACCGGTCACGGTCCCGGACCGACGTACACGCTGGACTTTCTCGATCAGATGCCCCTGCCGGGCGAGACCGCCGGCAAGGGACACGCCTGTTATGCCGAGGGGCGGGTGGTTTACCTGTCGGTCGACGGCACACAGGGGCACGCCATCGTGCAGGGCACTGTGCCGTATGAGCTCACGTTCACCTACACGGGCGGCACGGTCAGCGCGCTCATGTGCACCTGTTATGAGACGGGGCTATGCAAGCACGGTGCGGCGCTGCTGCTGCAGCTGCGCGAGACGGTCGATTTCCTCCGCGAGGAGCACGAGGAGGCGTTTGCTGCGAGCGACCGGTTCGCCGCCGTGAGCAAGAGCGTCTTTTCCCACTTTGCAATGAACGCCAGCGCAGGCGGCTGCATCACGCTGACATAACGCAAAAGCGCCCGAAGCTGCGTGTAAGTGCAGCTTCGGGCGCTTGTTCCTTTATTACTCCGCTGCGGGCGTTTGCCCGTACACGCGCGTGTGCACGAGCGTCTCCATCGTGCGCAGCTCGGCGCTTGTGCGTGCGCCGCCGGTCGTGAGCAGGTGCATCGGCAGCGGGTCGCCGCCCGGCACGAGCGCCGGCTGGAAGTAGGCATAATCCGCATTGACCGTGAAGCCGTGCCGCTCGTAAAAGCCGATGCGCCGCGCCGCCAGCTCCGTCTCCGGCAGCTCGGCCTCCAGACAGGCACGCTTGCCGCAGCGCGCCAGCATCGCATCGAGCATCTGCCCGCCGATACCGCCGTTGCGGCAGGCGGGATCGACGGCAAAATGCTCGAGAAAGACAAAGTCGTCAAAATCCCACGACGCGATGAGCGCCTGCACGCCTCCGTCCGGCGCGCGCAGGATGTCAACGCGGTATGCGCTGTCGGAAAACAGTGCGCGCTGTCCGGCCGCGCCGCGCCGCTCCGTCGCCGGAAAGCTCTGTGTCAGCAGACGGTAGACCGCGTCAAAGTCCGCCGGCTGCATCCGTTCTATGTTCATGTCTCGTCCTCCTGTGTCATCTCGCCGCGCTCCCGGTAGCAGTCGGCAAATGTGTGCTCCACGCCGCCGGTCTTGTAGCCGACCATGGTGTCGAGACAGACTGCATGGATGCTGCGGAAAATGCTCTTTTCCACGCCCGGATTCGTCCGCCGCAGCTCGCGCAGCAGCAGCTTGACCTCCTGCCGCTTGGAGCTGCTGCCGTCGTTGCTGGTCTCGGCTGCGCGCTCGGTAAAGCGGCAGGCGCACTGGATGAATTCCAGACCGTTGTGGTGCTGCCAGGCGATGATGTCGTCCTCGTGGATGCAGTACATGGGGCGGATGAGCTCCATGCCCGGGAAATTGCGGCTGCGCAGCTTCGGCGGCATGGCCTGCAGCTGCGAGCCGTAGAACATACTCATGACGGTCGTCTCGACCACATCGCTGAAGTGGTGGCCGAGGGCGATCTTGTTGCAGCCGAGCTCGCGCGCCTTGCTGTAGAGATAGCCGCGGCGCATCCGCGCGCAGAGGTAACACGGCGACTGGTCAACGCTGCTCGTGACCTCGAAAATGTCCGAGGAGAAGACTGTGATCGGGATGTGCAGCAGCGCTGCGTTCTGCTCGATTTTCTGGCGGTTGACGGCGTTGTAGCCGGGGTCCATGACAAGATAGACGACCTCGAACGGCACGTCGCTGTGGCGCTGCAGCAGCTGCAGGAGCTTGGCCATGAGCATGGAGTCCTTGCCTCCGGAGATGCACGCGGCGATGCGGTCGCCGGGCGCGATGAGGTCATACTGCTTGACGGCCGTGATGAACGGCGTCCAGAGCCGCTTGTGATAGGTCTTCTGGATGCTGCGCTCGATCTGCTGATAGGGTTCAAGTTGTCTGCTCATGTTGATCGCTCCCGCTCGTAAAGAGTGCCCCTCCCTTCTGGGGCTACCCGGTAGGATACCACGTCGCGGCGCGGATGGCAAGCCGCGCTTGCCAAATCCGGCACGCGGCGCTATCATAGAGGCATCTACTTTGTCAGGAGGCAAGTACCATGCCCAAACAGGCACTGATCATGATCGATATGCAGCGCGGCTTTCTTGACAGCGCGTCCCCGCTGTGCATCCCGTCGGCAGAGGCGACCGTGCCCGCGTGCGCGGCGCTCATCGACCGCTGCCACGCAGCCGGCGTCCCGGTCATCTACGCCGTGCGCCATTACCGCAGCGACGGCTCGGATGTGGAAAAGCCGCGCGCGGCCGCGTGGGCAGCCGGCGGCAAGCCGCTCTCGGAGGATTGCGCCGCGCACTTGTCGGATGCGTTTCCCGACGCATTCACCGTCCTGCCGCAGGACTATGTGCTGGTAAAGCCGCGGTTTTCGGCGTTTTTCCACACCGGGCTCGACCTCATTTTGCGCCGGCTCGGCGTGCAGAGCGTTTTGCTCGCCGGGACGACCACGCCCAACTGCATCCGCACGACGTGCTACGATGCGATCTCGCTCGATTATGATGCCATCGTGCTCTCGGACTGCACCTCGTCCGTCACGGATGCCGTGCAGGCGGCGAACCTCGCCGATATGCAGCGCGTGGGCGCCGCCGTCTGCGCGAGCACGGAGCTCACGCTCACATAAGGAAACACCCCCGGATGCACAGGCATCCGGGGGTGTTCGTTTTACGGTGCGATCACGGCGGCTTACAGATAACACTCCGGCCGCCGCTGCTTGAGATACGCGCGCCTCCTTCATTCGTCCTGCACGGTGGCCTGCCATTCGGGGTTGTCGTTCGTGTTCGGCGAAATGTAGAGCGTCACGCTCTTTTCATACAGCGCCGTGCGCGCGAGCGGCATATAGCTCTCCCAGCAGATGAGACTGCCCATCGGTCCCCACGGGGTGTCCACGACCGTGAAGCCGAAGGTCATGCCGTAGGGGTAGCCGGGGATGAACAGCTCCGGAAACACGATCAGCTCCGCGCCGCTGCGGGCACATTCCGCGATCAGGTGCACGGCCTTGTCCGTGCACGCGGTCTTGTCAAACAGCACCGGCGCCGCCTGCACGACGGCGATGCGGCACGTCGGTTTGAGATCTTTCATAGGTAAGCCTCCTTGCACTGGTACGTTTCTGCCCTTAAAATAACACGGTCCTGATAGGAATTCAAGGCGCAAAAACGCCCGCACATCGTGCGGGCGTTTTCGGCTTGGCAGATTTCGCAAAAGGCTCAGGCAGCCTTGGTCTTGTCGGGGACGAGCTTGTGCGCGATCACGCACAGAAGCATCGTTGCGGCCATGTCGGGCAGCGTGTTGCCGACCGGGATGTCCACGTTCATGAGCACGCGGTAGAGCGCGAAGCCCAGCACCCAGACGACGGCGTTGCACACGTCCAGCTTTCCGCGCGTACCGCTGCGGCGCAGCAGGAAAAAGTCCGTGATCTGGATGGCGATCATCGGCGCGAACACCGAGCCGATGAGGTAGAGGAAGTTCGTGATGTCGTCCATCGGGAAGCAGATGGCGCAGACCGTGCCGATGACGGTCACGATGAGCGCGGCATACTTGCCGTTGATCTTCTTCGACAGGGACTCGGCCGAGATGCCGGCGCTGTACGCATCGAGGAAGGTCGTCGTGACGGTCGAGAGGATGAGGATGAGCAGCGCGGCCACGCCGAGACCGGCCTTGACCATGATGAGCGCGATGTCGCCCTCGCCGGTGAAGATGGCGGCGCCCATGCCGATGAGATACATCCAGCAGCTCACGACGCCGTAGGTCAGCGTGCTCGAGAGCGTGGCGGCAAAGGGCTTTTCGGCCTCGCGCGTATAGTCGGAGATGAGCGGCAGCCACGACAGCGGCATGGCCACGGCGAGCTCGACTGCCGCGCCGAAGCTCAGGCTGCCGTCGGGCTCTGTGACGGGCGTGCCGCCGCGAAAAACGACCACGCACAGCACGATCGAGAGGATGAACAGTGCGGCCATGGCGATCTTGTTGACCCAGCCGAGATTTTTGATGCCGATGGCGATCCACAGCACGATCAGCCCGCCGATGACCAGACACCACACCCATTTGCCGATGCCGAGCACGGTGTTCGTGGCGAGCGCGCCGTCATAGATCATGATCGACGTCCAGCCGACGAGCTGCAGCACGTTGAGCGCCGCGAAAAACAGGCAGCCGATGCGGCCGAAGCTCAGCTCGACCGTGCCCATGGCACTGCGTCCGGTGCGGCCGCCGATGAGGCCCGCGAAAAAGAACATCGCGCAGCCGATGACGTGACCGAGCAGGATGGCGAGCAGCCCCTTGGTGAAGCCGAGGGGCGCGAAATACGTGCCGGTGAGGATCTCGGCGATGGACACGGCCGCGCCGAACCAGATGAGGCTGTTCTGGAAGCTGGACGTCTTTTTCATCTTCCGGCCTCCTGACGGTATTCGGGCTTGAGGTCAAACGCGTGGTCCATCGGGCCGGAGCCCGCGCCGAGGTCGAGCATGGCGGCCAGCGCGCCGGAGAGATACGCCTTCGCGCGCTGCACGGCCGTGTCAAGATCATAGCCCTTGGCGAGGTTTGCCGCGATCGTGCTCGAGAGCGTGCAGCCCGTGCCGTGGGTGTTGGGGTTGTCGATGCGCTTGCCGTTGAACCACGCATAGCCGCCGTCACGGTACAGGAGGTCGTTTGCGTCGTTGAGCCGGTGTCCACCCTTGCACAGGACGGCGCAGCCGTAGCGCTCGCTGATGACCTTTCCGGCGGTGATCATGTCGTCGGGGGAGGTGATGGACAGCCCCGAGAGCACCTCCGCCTCCGGGATGTTGGGCGTGAGCACGGTGGCAAGCGGCAGCAGCCGCGCCTCAAGCGTGGCAATGGCGTCCTCGGAGATGAGGCGCGCGCCGCTCGTGGCGACCATCACGGGGTCGACGACGATGTTTTTCGCCCCGTAGTGCTGCAGCCGCTCGGCGATGACCTCGATGAGGCCGGAGGATGCGACCATGCCGATCTTCACCGCGTCGGGCCGGATGTCGGTAAAGACGCTGTCGATCTGCTGGGCGAGAAATTCCGGGGTCACTTCAAAAATACCCTGTACGCCGGTCGTGTTCTGGGCGGTCAGCGCCGTGATCGCACTCATGGCAAATACGCCATTCATGGTCATGGCTTTCAGATCGGCCTGAATACCGGCGCCTCCGCTGGAATCGCTTCCGGCGATTGTTAATGCTGTTTTCATGTTCTGTCTCCTTTTCAGCATCAATTTTGTTGAGCGACAGAAAGTGGTGCCCCCGATCTGCCGCTGTTTCTATTTTTATCTGCGCCTGTGCGCAGAGGGGGTCAGAGCTCCAGCGCTGCGCGCACGGCGGTCTTGAGCTCGCGCGTGGCGGCGGGGATGTCCGGCTGCGCGAAGATCGCGCTCACGACGGCGACGCCGACGATGCCGCTGCCGGAAAGCTGTGCGACGTTGTCTCTTGTGATGCCGCCGATGGCGATGACGGGAATGGACACGGCCGCGCAGATCTCGCGCAGGGTGTCATAGCTCACGGCGTTGGCATCGGTCTTTGTCCCGGTCGGGAACACGGCGCCCACGCCGAGATAGTCCGCGCCCTCGCGCTCGGCCAGCAGCGCATCCTCCACGGTCTGCGCCGACACGCCGAGGATCTTGTCCGGACCGATGAGCGCGCGCACTTTTCCGGCGGCCATGTCGCTCTGACCGACGTGCACGCCGTCGGCGTCCGTTTCGATGGCGAGCGCCACGTTGTCATCGAGCACGAACGGCACGCCGTACTGCCTGCACAGCGCCTTGAGCGCAATGGCCTCTTCTTTGAAGTGCGCCTCGTCGAGCTCCTTCTCGCGCAGCTGCAAAAACGTTGCGCCGCCCTGCAGCGCCTGCTCAGCCTGCGCATAGAGCGTCTGACCGTGCAGCCACGAGCGGTCGGTCACTGCATAGAGCAGCAGGGAAGCATTATCGCAGTTCATACTTGGCTCCTTCCTCCAGCGTGTCGCCGGTCATGTTGCAGATCGCGTCGATGATGCGGTTGCGGTAGGTGCTGTTGCCGTCGCCGGGCTGCATATTCGCCCAGCCGATCTCGCCCGCGAGCCCCATCATGCACACGGCGGCAGCTGCGGCTTCGAGCTTGTGCTCGGGGTTTGCGACGAGGAACGCCGTCGTCAGCGCCGAGAGCTGGCAGCCCGTGCCGGTGATGCGGCTCATCTCCGGGCGGCCGTTGCGGATGCACCAGCAGCGCTCACCGTCGCTCACAAGGTCGATCGCGCCGGTCACGGCGATGATGCAGCCGGTCTGCTTGGCGAACGCCTTGACCAGCGCCACGCCGTCGTCGAGATTTGCCTCCGTCACGGCGTCGACCGCATCGGCGTCCACGCCCTTGGTCGTGCCGCTGCCGATGCAGAGGGTCTTGATCTCGGAGATGTTGCCGCGCACGGCGTCAAAGCGCACCTCGCGCATGAGGCGGTTGGCCGTGTCGGTGCGCAGGCGGCTCGCGCCCGCGCCCACGGGGTCGAGCAGGACGATGTGCCCGAGCGCGTTCGCCTTCTTGCCGGCGAGGAACATGGAGGGGATGGTGTTTTTGTTGAGTGTGCCGATGTTGATGTTCAGGCCGCCGCAGATGCTCGTGATGTCCTCAACGTCGTCCGCGTCGTCGGACATGATCGGCGAGCCGCCGGCTGCCAGCAGGACGTTTGCGACGTCGTTGACGGTGACGTAGTTTGTGATGTTGTGCACGAGCGGTGTTTTCGCGCGCACGTTTTCCAGCATGGTCTTGAGGATCTGTTCCATAGTCAAAAGCTCCTTTCGGGGTTTAAAAAACAGCAGCGCCCGTAAAGAGTGCTGCTGTGTGGTCCGGCAGTATGAATCCCTACGTTGGCATTATCCAAATCAGGTGTGCGGGTCTAAGCGGATGCTTACTCTCAGCCGAGCGGCTCCCCGTGTTTGTTACACTCCATGATAGGACGAAACTGCCGCCTTGTCAAGAACGAATGTGGCTCTTGTATTTGATTTTGTAAACTCGGCGTACAACATTTGATTTTGGTTGCAATCAAGGCGCTGACATGGTAAAGTTAAGTAACCGTGGTATGGTCAGCCGGGGCGTTGTTTGCCGCGTCTGACGATGCGCTTTACACGGTGGGGAAGGAATACAATTGCGCGGCGCTGCGCCGTGCATATGTAGGAGTCTATATCATCAGGAGGAAGAAATGAAAACCAGAATGCACAATGGAAGCAGACTGCTGTCGCTGCTGCTGGCGGTAGTCCTTGTCTTCACACTGACGGTTCCGGCTCTTGCGGCGGACAAGCCGCAGGACATGAACCTGAGGATCGCAGTCATGTCCGACCTGCACTATTTCTCGCCGGATATGATCCGCGACACGGCGGACTTTGAGCACGCGCTCAACAGTGACCGCAAGCTGCTCAAGGAAGGCTCTGCCGTCCTTCACGAGATGTTTGACCGCGTCCGCGCGGACAAGCCCGACATTCTTCTCGTGTCCGGCGACCTGACCAAGGACGGCGAGCAGGAGTGCCATAAGGATATGGCCAAGATGTTCAAGCAGCTGCAGCAGGACGTTCCCGGCCTGAAGATCTATGTCATCAACGGCAACCATGACATCCGCAATTACAATGCCCAGAACTACAACACCCCCGACGGTAAGGCCGTGCCTGCCACGCGCACGCACCCGGAGGACTTCAAGCGTATCTACGACTTTGTCTACTCCGACCCGACCGTCATTGAGACCTTCACCCCGGCCGCGGGCAATGAGGCCGGCAGCCTGTCCTATGTCGCCCGTCCGGTCGAGGGTCTGACCATCGTCGCCATGGACACCTGCCGCTACAGCAAGGAGAACACTTCCAACGGCACGGATGAGCATGAGACGAGCGGTGCCATCAGCGCCGACCTCGAAAAGTGGGTCATCGAGCAGACTGCCGCCGCCAAGGCGCGCGGCGACCTTGTCATCGGTCTGGAGCACCACGGTCTGGTGCCGCACTTCGATGTCGAGCCCACCATCCTGCCCATGTACCTCGTCAACGGCTATGAGCGCATCGCGCAGGAGTATGCCGATGCCGGCATGAGCGTCGTCTTCACCGGTCATATGCACGCGGTCGACATCGCTGCCATGACCACGAAGGCCGGCAACACCTTCTATGACATTGAGACCGGCTCCGCGCTGACGTATCCGTGCCCGATCCGCTTTGTCGACCTGCGCCGCAGCACCGTCGGCGGTGAGACGAACACCTACATGAGCGTGAGCACCAAGACGCACATCGGCCCCATAAACTACACCGATCCCGCCACGGGCGTCGCGTATGTGATCGACGACCTGACCGAGTATGCCCGTGGGTTCGGCTTCTCGACCGATATGCTCAAGACGGTCGCGGGCGACTTCGTCAAGTCCTTCTTCGGCAAGTACCTGCCGAACGATACCTGGCCTGTCACGAAGATCATTGAGAACATCGACAAGATCATTGAAGACGTGGCGGCCATCCCGGTCGCCGAGGGCAACAATCTGCTCGATTTCGCCAACTGGATCTATCGCTGCAACCTCGCCGGCGAGGATGACGGCAACTACCCCGCATGGGTGCAGTCCGGCATGGATCAGCTGCGCAGCGGCGCACTGCTTGATCAGGTGCTCGACATCGTCGCCAAGGACGCGTTCGGCCGCAGCAGCGTGCTGTTCACGAAGTTCCAGGGCCTGTTCACCAAGTACCTCAAGGGTCAGCTCAACGACCTGCTCGTGAAGATCGTCGTCTCCATGAGCGTGGACAATAACTGCCCCGACGACAACGACAAGACCATCCTGCTCGAGGGCAGCAATGCGCAGGTTCGTCTCCTGCCCGTCACCGGCAGCAGCGCCACCAGTACGCAGGCCTATGTGCAGGACGGCACCTCCACGGTGTTCCTGTCCAGCCGCCAGCTCCGTACGGCCACCAACGCGCAGTCCGGCGCGACCGTGACGGTCGACGCTACCGACCCCGCTGCGAGCGCGGTCGTTCTGGCCAGCCACTCGATCGCCAATGCGCGTGAGGCGGGCGTTGCGGCCCTGCAGGTGAAGTTCAAGTCCGGCACGGTCGCGCTCAATGCGAGCGCGCTCGCGGCGCTTGACCTGCACAAGGATGTCGTCGTCTCCCTTGCAAACGGCGCTTCTCTCAACGCTGCGCAGCGCCGCGCCCTCGGCAAGCAGGCGGACAGCGCCGTGCTTGCCACCGCTTCCGTCACCGTTGACGGTGCAGCGGTGAAGTATCCTGCCGGCGGCGTGCGCGCCACGATTTCCGCAAGCGCGCTCGAGAACATGACCGCGTGGAACCTCGCGGACGACGGCAGCATCTCCGCTGTCGGCGGCGCTTACAACGCCGAGCAGCAGACCTATTCGTTCAACGTGCTCAACGGCGTGACGGCCATGGCGAGCTTCCCGTTCACGGATGTGCCCGCCGGCGCGTGGTATTACGGCGCTGCGGCCTACGCTTACAATAACGGCCTCTTCGCCGGTGAGACGGCTACGACGTTTGCCCCGAATCAGACCATGAACCGCGCGATGCTCGTGACCGTGCTGTGGAGCCTCGCCGGTAAGCCCGCTCCGAAGGGCGTCAACACGTTCAGCGATGTGCCCAACGGCGAGTGGTACACCAACGCGGTCACCTGGGCTGCGGAAAACAGTGTTGTCACCGGTGTCGGCAACGGCCGCTTCGATCCCAACGGCGCAGTCACGCGCGAGCAGGCTGCGGTGATCCTCTACAAATACGCGCAGAGCAAGGGCTATGATGTCAGTGCGCGCGCGGATCTGACGGCCTTCCCGGATGCCGGCAGTGTGTCCGACTGGGCGCAGGACGCGCTCGCCTGGGCGAATGCCACCGGTCTCATCCAGGGCACGGTCTACGGCAGCAAGACGATCCTCGACCCGCAGGGCAGCGCTTCCCGCGCGCAGGTCGCCGCGATCCTCAGAAGCTACGTCGAGCACGTGGTCAACGCGTAATCTCCCTTTTCGCAAGTATCTGTTCTGCGAGGGCGGCTTTTGCCGCCCTCGCTTTTTTGTTCCGGTTTCCGGTCGCGTGCCGAATGTCGGGGCGCAAAAAAGTGCAGATTTGTGAAAATTTGCGGTTGACATTTCGCCGCGAAGTTTCTATACTCGAACCATCAAGATCATTTTTCACGATCGGAGCAACACATATGAACCGCAGCTTCTTTTTTGCATACGCTTATTACTTTACTATGCTCCAATAGTAAGGCTGATTTGTGATGCGAAAAATAGCTCGGGCATCGGGTTTGTTTCATGCGGCACAGGTTGAGCCTGTGCCGCATTTTCTTTTTGATATCCAAGAAATTTGCAACATTGTATCGGAGGTAATCATCATGATCGTCGTACTCAAACATGGCGTGGAAGCGGCAAAGCGCACGCAGCTCATCGACTGGCTCAAGGCTCAGGGGCTGGTCATTCACATTTCCGAGGGCGAATATCAGACCGTGCTCGGTCTCGTCGGCGACACGACCAACGTGGACATGGATCTGATCGCGAGTCTCGGCATCGTCGACAGCGTCAAGCGCGTGAGCGAGCCCTTCAAGTGCTGCAACCGCAAGTTCCACCCGGAGGACACCGTCGTCGAGGTCGGCGGCGTGAAGATCGGCGGCGGCAACTTCGTCATGATCGCAGGTCCCTGCTCTGTGGAGTCCGAGGAGCAGATCGTCGCGGTCGCGCAGGCGGTCAAGGCCTCCGGTGCGAACATCCTGCGCGGCGGCGCGTTCAAGCCCCGTACCTCGCCCTACGATTTTCAGGGGCTCAAGGCCACCGGCATCGAGCTGCTCAAAACGGCGCGCGCGGCCACCGGCCTGCCGATCGTGACCGAGATCATGGGTGTGGAGCATCTGCCGCTGTTTGAGGATGTGGATATCATTCAGGTCGGCGCGCGCAATATGCAGAACTTCGACCTCCTGCGGGAGCTCGGCAAGCTGCGCAAGCCCATCCTGCTCAAGCGCGGTCTCGCCAGCACGCTCAAGGAACTGCTCATGAGCGCCGAGTACATCATGGCCGGCGGCAACGAGCAGGTCATCCTCTGCGAGCGCGGCATCCGCACGTTTGACGACTACACGCGCAACACGCTCGACCTCGCGGCCGTGCCCATGCTCAAGGAGCTGACGCACCTGCCGGTCATCGTCGACCCGAGCCACGCGACCGGCATTGCCCGCCTTGTCGAGCCGATGGCGCTCGCCGCGACCGCCTGCGGCGCGGACGGCCTCATCATTGAGGTGCACAACGACCCCATGCACGCCCTGTGCGACGGGGCGCAGTCCCTGCGTCCGGAGGTCTACGATGACCTTGCGCGCAAGGTGCGCAGCATCCGTGAGGTGCTTGCCAAATGACGGTCGGGATTGTTGGTCTGGGGCTGATCGGCGGCTCCTTTGCAAAGGCTTATCATGCCGCGGGAGCGACCGTGCTCGCGTATAACCGCAGCCGCAGCGTACTCGATTTTGCCATGATGAGCGGTGCGGTCGACGGCGAGCTCACGCAGGACAATGTCTCGGCGTGCGACCTTGTGCTCATCGCGCTCTATCCGGAGGCGACGGTTGACTGGTTCCGCCGCATGGCGGCGCACATCGGACCGCACCCTGTGGTGATCGACTGCGGCGGCACGAAGCGCACCATCTGCGCCGCGTGCTTTCCGATCGCGCAGGCGCACGGCGTCACGTTCCTCGGCGGTCACCCGATGGCCGGCACGCAGTTTTCCGGCTTCAAGAACGCGAAGGCGGATCTGTTTCACGGCGCGCCGATGGTCATCGTGCCGCCGGACTTTGACGATGTGCTGCTCTTTGACCGCGTCAAGCAGCTGCTCAAGCCCGCGGGCTTCTCGCGCTTTTCGTTCACGACGGCGCAGGCGCACGACGAGATGATCGCCTTCACGTCCCAGATGGCGCACGTGGTCTCGAATGCGTATATCAAGAGCCCCACGGCCGCGCAGCACAAGGGCTTTTCCGCCGGGAGCTATAAGGACATGACCCGCGTCGCGTGGCTGAGCCCGGAGATGTGGGCGGAGCTCTTTCTGGAAAACAGGGATAACCTCCTGCGGGAGCTGGATATCTTCACGGCGAATCTGAATGCGTACCGCGACGCGATGCAGCGCGGCGATCTGACCGCGCTCACGCGCCTGCTCGACGAGGGACGGCGGCGTAAAGAGGAGGTGGACGGCCGATGACGACCATCCACGTGACCGCCTCGCGCGAATATGACGTGCTGGTGCAGCCGGGGCTGCTCGATGATGCCGGGGCGCTGATCGCGCACACGCTCGGCGCCGGGCGCACGGCGGCCGTCGTCGCGGGCGAGACCGTGGCGGGGCTGTATGCCGCGCGGCTGGAGGCGTCGCTCACGCGTGCGGGCTTTTGGGTCGTGACCTTTGTCTATCCCGGCGGCGAGCACTGCAAGACGCTCGCCACCTACGCCGCGCTGCTGGACTTTCTGGCGGCGCACCGCCTGAGCCGCAGCGACCTCATCGTTGCACTCGGCGGCGGCGTGACCGGCGACCTCGCGGGCTTTGCCGCCGCGACGTATCAGCGCGGCATCCCGTTCGTGCAGGTGCCGACGACGCTGCTGGCCGCGGTGGATTCCTCCGTCGGCGGCAAGACGGCCGTAAATCTGGACAGCGGAAAAAATCAGGTCGGCTGCTTTTACCAGCCGAGCCTTGTGCTCTGTGACCCGGACACGCTGCAGACCCTCCCGCCGGAGGAATACCGCAACGGCTGTGCCGAGGTCATCAAGTATGCCGTGCTGCGCAGCGCGCCGTTTTTTGACGAGCTTCGCGCGCAGCCGGTCAGTGCGCAGGTGGAGCACGTCATCTCGACCTGTGTCGGCATGAAGCGCGATCTGGTCGCGGCGGACGAATTTGACCGCGGCAGCCGTCAGCTTCTGAATCTCGGCCACACGTTCGGTCACGCGGTCGAGGCGTGCAGCGGCTACACCGTGCCGCACGGCTGCGGCGTGTCCATCGGCATGGCCGTCATCGCGCGCGCCGCCGCCAGACGCGGCATCTGCACGGACGATACCTGCGCGCAGATCCTTGCGCTCCTGCGGCAGTACGGTCTGCCGACGGAGACGGACTTTTGCCGCGATGCGCTTGCGGATGCCGCGCGCGCGGATAAAAAGATCGCCGACGGGGCGCTGCACCTCATCGTGCCGGAGCGCATCGGCCGCTGCCGCATCGAGACGGTCCCGGCGGCGGACATCCCCGCATGGCTCGCGGACGGAGGCATCGTATGAATCAGACCATTTCACCCGGGGCGCGCACGGGCAGCGTGCGCATCCCGGCCTCGAAATCGCAGGCGCACCGCCTGCTCATCTGCGCCGCGCTCGGTGCGCAGCCGGTGACGCTGCGGTGTGACGGCATCTCGGCCGATATCGCCGCCACGGTGCGCTGCCTGCGCGCCCTCGGTGCGGACATCACGGACGACGGCGCGGGCACGCTGCGCATCGTCCCCATTGCCGGGGAAATGCCGGAGCACGCCGATCTTCTCTGCGGCGAGAGCGGCTCGACGCTGCGCTTTCTGCTGCCGGTCGCGGGGGCGCTCGGCGCGGACGTGACCTTTCATATGCAGGGGCGGCTGCCGCAGCGCCCGCTCTCGCCGCTCGATGCGGTGCTTGCGGCGCACGGCATGACCCTCCGGCGCGACGGTGCGCTGCTGCACGTCAGCGGGCAGCTTCGCCCCGGGGACTATGCGCTGCCGGGCGACGTGTCCTCGCAGTACATCTCCGGTCTGCTCATGGCGCTGCCGCGCCTGGCAGGGGAGAGCACCCTGACCGTGACGGGCGGGCTCGAATCCGCAGGCTACATCGCCATGACGGAGGATGCGCTGCGCCTGTCCGGCATCCGCCTGCAAAAAGACGCGCGGACGTATACCGTCCCCGGCGGTCAGACGGCGCAGCTCCCGGCACAGTGCCGTGTGGAGGGCGACTGGTCAAACGCCGCGTTTTTCCTGTGCATGGGTGCGCTCTCACCCGTGGGCGTCACGGTCACGGGACTGGCTGCGGCATCGTCTCAGGGGGATCGCGCGGCGCTGGAGCTCCTGCGCCGCTTCGGTGCGGACGTACACGCGCAGCCGGATGCCGTCACCGTCCGGCGCGGCGCACTGCACGGCATCATGATCGACGCTGCGCCCATCCCGGATCTGATCCCGGTGCTGAGCGTCGTCGCCGCACTCGCAGACGGGGAGACGCAGATCATCAACGCCGCCCGTCTGCGGCTCAAGGAATCCGACCGGCTCGAGAGCACGGCTGCCATGCTGCGCGCGCTCGGCGCGCAGGTGACGGTGCGTGCAGATGGCATGACCGTGTGCGGACGTCCGGCGCTCACCGGCGGCACGGTCGACCCGCAGCATGACCACCGCATCGCCATGGCGGCAGCCGCCGCAGCCTGCGGCTGCACGGCGCCCGTCACGGTGCGAGACCGCGCCTGTACCGACAAATCCTATCCCCGCTTCTGGGCGGATCTGGCCGCATTGACCGCCGTCCCCGCAGCGGAAACCACGAAACCAGACGAAGGAGCATGACCATGGAACTTAGTGACTATCGCCGCCAGATCGACGACATTGACAGCCAGCTGCTCGCGCTGTTTTACCGGCGCATGGACGTCGCGGCGCAGATCGGCGGCTACAAGAAGGCACACGGCCTTCCGGCGCTGGACGCCGGGCGTGAGCGCGCGAAGCTGCAGCAGATCGCCGACAGCGCGCCGGAGGCGCTGCGCGATTACACCGTGTCGCTCTATTCGCTCATATTTGAGCTCAGCCGCAGCTGCCAGAACCGGCTGCTCGGCATCACGAGCCCGCTGACGGCCGAGATCGAGCACGCCATCGCGCACACGCCGCAGCTGTTTCCGGAGCACCCCGCCGTCGCCTGTCAGGGCGTGGAGGGCGCGTACTCGCAGCTCGCGTGCGACCGGCTGTTCACACTGCCGAACGTGTTTTACTGCGCGACGTTTGACGCGGTGTTTTCCGCCATCGAGAGCGGGCTGTGCCGCTACGGTGTCATCCCGGTGGAAAACAGCACGGCGGGCTCGGTCAATGCGGTGTACGATCTCATGATGCGCCACAACTTCCGCATCGTGCGCAGCGTGCGCCTGAAGATCGACCACTGCCTGCTGGCAAGACCCGGCGCACAGCTGTCGGATATCAAGGAGATCTATTCCCACGAGCAGGCCATCAGCCAGTGCAGCCGCTTTTTGCAGGGTCTGCCGGGCGTGACGGTCGTGCGCTGCGAGAATACCGCCGCGGCCGCAAAGCGCGTGGCCGAGTCCGGGCGCACGGATGTCGCGGCGCTCGCCTCGCGCGCCTGTGTCGGCCTCTACGGGCTGGAGAGCCTCGCCGCCTCCGTGCAGGATCAGGGCAACAACTACACGCGCTTTGTCTGCATCGCCAAGGAGCTGGAGATCTATCCCGGCGCCGACCGCACGAGCCTGATGATGGTGCTGCCGCACAAGCCGGGCTCGCTCTACAAGGTGCTCTCGCGGTTTTATGCGCTCGGCATCAACCTCAACAAGCTTGAGAGCCGCCCGCTGCCGGAGCGCGATTTTGAGTTCATGTTCTATTTCGATCTCGAGACCTCGGTCTATTCGCCGCAGTTTCGCCAGCTCATGGGCGAGCTGCCGGGCCTGTGCGAGACGTTTTCCTATCTCGGCAGCTATCAGGAGGTGGTATGATGCGGTGCGGACTTCTGGGCGAAAAGCTCGGCCACAGCTATTCTCCGGCCATCCATGCCGAGCTTGCGGACTATGCCTATAAGCTCTATGAGGTCGCGCCGGATGACCTCGCGGCGTTTTTGACCGGCGGCGATTTTGACGCGCTCAACGTGACCATCCCGTATAAGAAGGCGGTCATCCCGTATTGTGCCGCGCTCTCGCCGATCGCGCAAAAGCTCGGCAGTGTGAACGTGCTCGTCCGCCGGCCGGACGGCACGCTCTACGGCGACAATGCCGATGCCTTCGGCTTTGAATACCTTGTGCGCCGCAGCGGTGTGGGCGTCGCCGGGAAGAAGGCGCTCGTGCTCGGAAACGGCGGCGCGTCCGCGACCATTCAGGCCGTGCTCGCGCAGCTTGGCGCGCGCGTGACGGTCATCTCGCGCAGCGGCGAGGATAACTACACGAATCTCGATCGCCACGCCGATGCGCAGGTGATCGTCAATGCCACACCCGTCGGTATGTATCCGAACACCGGCAGGGCCGCCGTCGACCTGCGGCAGTTCCCGCAGTGCGCGCTCGTGCTCGACGTGGTGTATAACCCCGCGCGCACGGCGCTGCTGCTGCAGGCGGAAAGCCTTGGCATCCCGTGTGCGGGCGGACTGTATATGCTCGTGGCGCAGGCAAAGCGCAGCTGCGAGGTGTTCACCGGCACGACCGTTGACGACGGCGAGATCCTGCGCATCTACCGCCGCCTGCGCCGGGAAATGGAGAACATCGTCCTCATCGGTATGCCCGGCAGCGGCAAGAGCACGATCGCGGCGCTGCTCGCCGAGCGGCTGCACCGGCCGCTGCTCGACAGCGATGCGCAGGTCGTTGAGACGGCGGGGCGTCCCATCCCGGACATCTTCGCCGCCGACGGTGAGGACGCCTTCCGCGCGCTGGAGACGGCTGCGCTCGCAGAGCTCGGCAAGCGCTCGGGCGCGATCCTCGCAACGGGCGGCGGCAGCGTCTGCCGGGAGGAGAATTACCCGCTCCTGCACCAGAACGGCACGATCTTCTGGCTGCAGCGCGACCTTGCGCTGCTGCCGAAGGACGGGCGCCCCATCTCCCAGCGCAGCGACCTCGCCGAGCTCTATGCGCGCAGAGCGCCGCTGTACGCCCGCTTTGCCGACGCGGTCATCGACAACAACGGCGCACCGGAGCAGACGGTGCAGCAGATCCTGGAGGTGCTGACATGAAATTTCTCGTCATCAACGGACCAAACCTGAACCTGCTCGGTCTGCGTGAGCCCGCCATCTACGGCAGCCGGGACTTTGCCGCGCTGCAGGATTTCATCCGCGCAGCGGCGCGCGAAGCGGGCGTGGAGGTCGAGCTGTTCCAGTCCAACCACGAGGGCGCGATCGTCGATGCGATCCAGGCGGCCTACGGCACGGCGGACGGCATCGTCATCAACCCCGCGGCTTACACGCACACGAGCGTCGCCATTCTCGACGCGCTCAAGGCCGTGGCGCTTCCGGCGGTGGAGGTGCACCTGTCGGACGTCAGCACGCGCGAGCCCTTCCGCCAGATCTCCTACGCCGGCATGGCGTGCGTGAAAACGTACATGGGGCTCGGTTTTGAGGGCTACCGGCAGGCCATCTTGTATCTCAGGCAGTATCTGGAGGAGGCAAACGCATGATCTCAAAACAGCTCATCGACTGGGGCGCAAACGGCAATTCCATACGCGAGATCGCGGCCTACGGCGAGCGCCGCGCGGCCGAGATCGGCGCGGAAAACGTCTATAACTTTTCCATCGGCAGCCCGAGCATCGACCCGCCGGACTGTGTGCACGCGGCCATCGAGCGCCTGCTGCATACCGTGCCGCCCACGCAGCTGCACGCCTATGCGCCCGCACCGGGCATGGCATCGGTGCGTGAAAAGGTCGCGGCCTACCTCACGCAGACGTTCGGCGAGACGTACCGCGCGCAGGATATCTACATGACCGACGGCGCGTCGAGCGCGCTGGCGATCCTGACGCGCGCGCTCCTCTGCCCGGGGGATGAGGCCATCGTGCTCGCACCGTATTTCCCGGAGTACGCCGTCTATGCCGAGGCGGCGGGCGGCAGTGTGCGCGTCGTGCCGTGCAAGGCGGACACCTTCGCGCTCGATCTTGAGGCGCTCTCCGCTGCCGTGACGAAAAAGACCGCACTGCTCATCCTCAACTCCCCGAACAACCCATCCGGCGTCGTCATCTCGCGCCCGGAGCTTGCGGCGCTGAGCGCCATGCTGCGCGAAAAGCAGGCGCGCTGCGGTCACCCGATCTACATCATCGCCGACGAGCCGTACCGCGAGCTGGTCTACGGTGGGGTGGAGGTGCCGTTTCTGCCCGCACTCTATCCCAACGCGATCTACTGCTATTCCTACAGCAAGACGCTGTCCCTGCCCGGCGAGCGCGTGGGCTTTCTCGCCCTGCACCCGGCGATGGACGACTACGCCGCCGTACACGCCGCCGTGCTCGGCGCGGGGCGCGCATTGGGGTACATCTGCGTGTCGTCGCTGTTCCAGCTTGCCGTGGCGGAGTGCCTCGGAAAGACGGCGGACATTGCGGCCTATGCCGAAAATCGCGAGCTGATCTACGGCGCGCTCACGGCCATGGGCTATCGCTGCGCGCGGCCGGACGGCGCGTTTTACCTCTTCCTCAAGTCGCCCGAGCCGGATTCGCGCGCGTTTTGCCGCCGCGCGATGGAGCATGACATCCTGCTCGTGCCGGGTGATGATTTTGGCTGCCCGGGCTATGCGCGCCTTGCCTACTGCGTGGCGCGCTCACAGATCGAGCGCTCGCTCCCGGCGTTCCGGAAGCTGGCCGGGAGCTACGGCCTCTGCAAGTGATCTCCGCAGACAGAAAGCGGCGCCCCCGAACGTTCGGGGGCGCCGTTTTTGCGTGGATGGAGTCAGGCGTACATGGCGTTTGCAGCCATGTAGTCATAGATGACCTTGCCGTGGTGCTGTTCCTGCGCCTGAATGTCGTTGAGTACGCTGCGTGCGTCGGCATCACGAAATTCGAACACGCACGTGTCGTACAGGTGCGAGGCGTGCTTTTCCATCGTGAGCACGTCCGAGCAGAGGTAGCAGTCATTTTGCTTTTGCGGCGAGTCTGCGCTGCTGTACGCGGCTGTGAACGTGCCCGGCACGGTCGCGGAGTCCGCGGGCTTGCAGACCGTGCCCTGCATCATCTGCGCGATCGCGTCGAGATGCTGCTGCTCGACCTGAGCGAGCTGTTCAAACAGGTTTTTGAGCTGCGGGTCGTTGGCGTTGACGGCGTGGCGGTGGTATTTGTCCACGCACAGCTGCTCCTGATCCTTGAGATCCTTGAGCAGGCCGGCTTCTTTTTGCGTTGGTTGCATTCCGATCACCTCACAGGCAGTATGCCCGGGCGTGCGTGTGCGCATACACCGGCGGAAAAAATGCAGTGGCGTGCGCGTAAAAAATCGGGTATAATGAGCTGACCCTATCGAAAAGAGAGATGCAGCTATGGCAAAGATCTATGACATCACGGATTTCTCCGCGCCGGAGCTGGACGTGTACGCCCGCCTGACGGAAAACCAGCTCGTCAACCGCGCCGACCCGGCAAACGCCCTCTTCATCGCCGAGAGCCCGCTCGTGATCGGCCGTGCGCTTGATGCGGGGTGCGAGCCGGTGTCGTTTTTGATGGAGCGCCGCCACATAGAAGGGAAGGCGTCTGATATCCTCGCGCTCTGCCCGGACGATATCCCGGTCTACGCGGCCGAGCTCGAGGTGCTCACGCAGCTGACGGGCTTTCACCTCACGCGCGGTATGCTCTGCGCCATGCGCCGCCCGGCGCTGCCGGAGGTCGCCGCCCTGTGTGCGAACGCCGCGCGTGTGGCCGTGCTGGAAAATGTGATGAACCCGACGAACATCGGCGCGATCTTCCGCTCGGCGGCGGCGCTCGGCGTCGATGCCGTGCTGCTCACGTCGGCGGGCAGCGATCCGCTCTACCGCCGCGCCGTGCGCGTGAGCATGGGCACGGTCTTTCAGGTGCCGTGGACGTATCTGCCCGCGGACACCGACTGGCAGGAGACGCTGCACACGCTCGGCTTTCGCACGGCGGCCATGGCGCTGCGTGACGATTCGCTGCGCATTGACGATGCGCGCCTGCGCACCTTGCCGCGCCTTGCCATCGTGCTCGGCACGGAGGGCGACGGGCTGGCGGCTGATACGATCGCCGCGTGTGATTACACCGTGCGCATCCCCATGACGCACGGGGTCGACTCGCTCAATGTCGCCGCGGCGAGCGCCGTCGCGTTTTATCAGCTCGCGCTGCTGCGCGGATAATTTGTGCGCCGCCGGCGAAACTCTACGAGGTTTTGGACAAAATGAACTCCGGCTTCCGTTCTGGAAGCCGGAGTTTTTTGCTATTCTCAGACGTCGAAGCGGTCGTAGTTTCCGGCGCAGTCGAGGCAGAGCGTCTGCCCGTCGACCAGACGGATCCAGTTGGCGCCGGTCGTCTCGCCGCAGCACGCGCAGCGGTAGGAGTCGAAGAGCTTCGCCTTCTCCGGCAGCGCGATGGTCGCGGGCTTGACATCGAACAGGTCAGCCGGCTCCTGCGCCTGGAAGTAGTCGAACGACTCCTCGCGCGTCATCCCCTCCGGACGGTCGCGCAGCACCAGACGCACGGACTTGCCCGTGGTGCGGTTGTAGAACGAAAACGCCTGCTTGCCGCGCATATGGAACAGCAGGTTGCCCTTGCCGACGCTGCAGCCGAGCAGCGCCTGAATGGCGTCGACGCCGCAGGCGTCATTTTCCGCGATGCACACGAGCTGCTCATCGCCGGAGAAGTCCAGCTCCAGCAGCTCGGCGGCGTAGCACGCGGCCTTGTAGCCGATCGTCAGACCGCCGCAGGCGTGGCCGTGAAAGGCAACGCATTTTTCCCAATTGGTCATGATAGTTTCTCCTTTTCTTCATCGTCAATGAGTACAAGCGACTGACCCTGCACCTGCACGATGCTGCCCCTGACACCGTAGACATCGCGCAGCGCGTCGGCATCGAAGATCTCCGCGCCGCCGTAGCGGTACACCTCGCCCTCGCGCAGCAGCAGAAAGCGGTCACAAAAGCGCAGGGCAAGGTTCAGGTCGTGGATGACGATCATCGCCGTCAGATCCTGCTCACGGCAGAGGTCGCGTGTGATCTGCAGCACCTGATACTGGTTGCGGATGTCGAGGCTGCTGGTCGGCTCGTCGAGCAGCAGGAGCGTCGGCTCCTGCGCCAATGCGCGGGCGAGCATGACCTTTTGCCGCTCGCCGCCGGAGAGCTGGTTGAGAAACCGGCCGCGCATATTCTCCAGATTCAGATAGCGCATCGCATCGTGCACCACGTCGTGGTCGTGCTCCGTCACGCCCCAGGTCATGTAGGGGCGGCGGCCGAGCATGACCATGTCGTGCACGGTCATCTGCGTGTCGGGCACGTGCTGTGCGACGAAGGCCACGCGCTTTGCGATCTCGCGGTGCGAGAGCGCGAGCAGATCCTCGCCGTCGACGCGGCAGCTGCCGCTGTCGGCCGTGAGGATGCGGTTGATGCACTTGAGCAGCGTGCTCTTGCCGACGCCGTTGTTGCCGAGCACGGCCAGAAAGTGACCGCTGTCAAGCTCAAAGCTCACGTCGCGCAGGATCGGGCGTCCGCCCTTGTAGTGATAGCAGAGGTGGTCGACCTGGATCATGTCTGACGCCTCCCCTTGAACAGCAGATACAAAAACAGCGGGCCGCCGAGGAACGCCGTCAGCGCGCCGATCGGCAAAATGACGGGCATGATGACCACGCGCGCGACCAGATCACTCAGCAGCAGCAGCGCCGCGCCCGCGAGCACCGAGCCGGGGATGAGGTAGATGTAGTTGTTGCCGACGACCATGCGCACGATGTGCGGCGCGACCAGACCGATGAAGTTGATGAGGCCGACGTTCGACACGATGATCGAGCAGACAAGGCACGTGAGCACAACGTTTGTCAGCGTCAGCTGCCGGACGTTGATGCCGAGACTCAGCGCCGTCTCCTCGCCGGAGAGCAGGGCGTTGTAGTCCCAGCGGTGCAGGTAGCAGTAGACGATCAGCAGCAGCACCGCCAGCGCCATGCCGCGCAGGGACTGCCAGCTCGTGCTGCCGAGGTCGCCGAAGGTCCAGAACACGAGCGACGAGAGCGCGACCTCATCGGCAAAGTATTGCAGCAGCGTGGTCGCACCGGTCAGCATGGAGCTGATGGCGACGCCCGCGAGCACGATGCCCTCCGAGGAGATCTGCTTGAACTGGCTCAGACCGAGAATGACGGCGGCGACAAGCAGCGAGCCCAGAAACGAGCACAGCGGGATGGCCCAGCTGCCGGTGTGCGTCAGACCGAGGCCGATGATGGCGACGGCTGCGCCGAACGTCGCGCCCTGCGACACGCCGAGCGTGGAGGCCGAGGCGAGGGGGTTGCGCAGCACGGACTGCAAAATGCAGCCCGCGAGCCCGAGCCCCGCGCCGGAGACCATGGCGGTGCAGATGCGCGGCAGGCGGTTGTTGCGGATGACGAGGTTGACCTTGTTGTCCGCCGCGCGGCCGAAAATGCCCCGGATGAGCTCGGCAGCGGGCGTGTTGTATGACCCGGCGCGCAGCGACAAAAAGAACGCCAGCGCCAGCACCGCCGCCAGAAGGACCAGAAAGCGGATACTTCTGGCGCGGATGCGGGTGTAATCGGAATCGTGCGGCTTATTCGCCGATGGTGATGGCGCGGAATGCATACCCGGCCTCCTTCAGATCGGGATAGGGGTTCGAGCCGAGCAGCTCCGTGAAGATCTCACCGGCCTTGACCTCGGGGTCGATGTCTGCAAACTGCTCCGGATACAGCATGCAGGCGGCATAGTAGGCATCGGCCAGCGCCGTCTCAAGGTTGGAGGCGCAGGAGCGGAACGAGATCTGCGAGTAGACCTTGCCGCCGCGCACGGCGCTCAGACTCTTATAGAAATCGGGGTGCGCCTGATAATCCTCGTTGATGAGACTCATGCCGTTGAAATCGAGGAAAATAACGTCCGGATCCCAGGCAAGCACCTGCTCGGTGTCGATGTTGAACGCGCCGGTCTGACCGGTCGTGTCGGCAAGGTTCTTGGCATGGATGAGCGCGAACGGGCCGTAGCCTGCCTCCGTGCCCTCAAAGCCGTGGTTTCCCTTGAAGGACACACCGCCGACGTAGACGGACGGCTTCTGATCGTCCGCGATCTTGGCCGTGCGCGTGTCGAGATCGGTCTGGATGCCCTTGAGGTACTTGGTCAGCTCCTGTGCGCGCGTTTCCAGACCATAAAGCTCGCCGAGCAGGCGGATGGTCTCGTAGGCGGCGTCGTCGAGCGTGGTGTCGCTGCCGGGCACAACAAAGACCGGGATGCCGGTTTTCGCGCTCAGCTCGTCCGCGTCGCACGAGGCGCTGGCACTCATGACGATGACCTGCGGTGCGACGTCGATGATCTGCTCCACGTACGGCTCGCCGTTCGTGCCGGTGACGGGCAGATCCTTGAACTTGTCAAAGTTCACGTAGTTATACAGACGGCTCATGCCGGGCTTGGTCTCATAATCCTCCACGCCGACGGCGCGGTCAGCCGCGCCGACATAGCAGCTGTAGCGCAGCGCGCCGACGCCGACGCACACGACGCGCTCGACCTGCTTTGGCACTTCCACGGTGCGGTTTTTGCCGTCGGTGAGTGTGCGCACATCGCCGGAGGCGTCAGCATTCGTCTTTGTGCCGCAGGCCGTGCAGGCCAGCACCATCAGAGCCGCCAGAAGCAGGCAGATCCATCTTCGATTTCGCATGGTGAGTATATCCTCTCTTCCTGTGTTTCTCCGTCACGGAGTATTGTCTATAGTATAACGGGCAGTGCCCAAAAGCGTAACCCCCCCATGGGGGATAAAAAGTTGCACAGATTTTCGCCGTGCAATTTGCTGACGGTCCGGTTCGGAATGTTCATTTTTCAACACTTCGTGCGTAAAGTGATTTGCAAAGCGCCGGAAACAGCGCCGTGTTACAATTTTACACGCATTTTACATAGGTGCTCTTTTCGTTTTTACATCCCCTGCGTATCCTGTGAGGCGTAGGGAACAAAAAACCAGAAACCAAAATCGAAGTTCGAAAGGAGCACTTCATCTTGAAAAAGATCATTCCTGTTTTGTGTGCTGCCGTCATGGCGCTCTCGCTGCTTGCGGGCTGCGGCCAGAAGGCAAACGACAGCGGCACGACCGCCGGCGGCACGGTTGCGACTGACGGTTCTACCTCGATGGAAAAGGTCATCGGCGCGCTCGGCGAATCCTTCATGGAAGCTAATAAGGGCACGACCTTCACCTACAACCCGACCGGCTCCGGCTCCGGCATTCAGGCCGTCTCCGAAGGGCGCTGCGATATCGGCCTGTCGAGCCGCGCGCTCAAGGATGACGAGAAGGCCGCCGGTCTGAAGGAGACCATCGTCGCGCTCGACGGCATCGCCATCATCGTCAACCCCCAGAACCCGGTCAAGGATCTGAGCCTGGAGCAGATCGCCAGGATCTACACCGGTGAGATCACCAACTGGAAGGATGTCGGCGGCGAGGATGCCGAGATCGTGCGCATCGGCCGCGAGGCTGGCAGCGGCACGCGCGACGGCTTCGAGTCCATCACCAAGACCAAGGACGCCTGCCAGTACCGTCAGGAGCTGACCTCCACGGGCGATGTCATCACCACCGTGTCCCAGAATCCGAACGCCATCGGCTATGCCTCTCTGGCAGCCATCAAGGACAGCGTCAAGGCGCTGACCGTCAACGGTGTCGCGCCGTCGGAGGCGACCGTCAGGGACGGCACGTACCTCGTCCAGCGCCCGTTCGTCCTCGTGACGAAGGAGGGCACTGCCCTGAGCGAGACCGCGCAGAAGTTCTTCGACTTTGCGCTCTCTGCGCCTGCCGCGTCCATCATCTCCGCGGCGGGCGCAGTCCCGGCGGCGTGAGTCACAGGCAGGCGCAAGGCGGCTGGCTTTCCCGGCCGCCTTTGGTATATACAGAGGTGCTGGATATGAAAAAGAGATCTCAAGCTCTGGAGACGGTCGTGCACGGTGTGTTCTTGCTCCTTGGTCTCATCACCGTCGGGTGCGTGCTGCTCATCAGCGTGTACCTGATCGTCTCCGGCATCCCCGCCATCCGGCAGATCGGGCTCATCCCGTTCCTGTTCGGCAAGACGTGGGCGTCCACGGCGGCAGAGCCGTCCTACGGCATCCTGCCGTTCATTCTCACAAGTGTATACGGTACTGCGGGCGCGATCGTGCTCGGCGTGCCGATCGGCTTTCTGACGGCGGTGTATCTGGCGAAGGCCGCCCCGCCGCGCATCCGCAGCGTCATGTCCGCGGCCGTGAGCCTGCTTGCCGGCATTCCGTCGGTGGTCTACGGCCTCGTGGGTATGCTCGTGCTCGTGCCGGGCATCCGCAAGGTGTTTCATCTGGCCGACGGCGCGAGCCTGCTCGCCGCCATCGTCGTGCTGGCGATCATGATCCTGCCGTCGATCATCAAGGTGTCCGTCACGGCGCTCGAGGCCGTGCCGCCCGAGTATGAGGATGCCTCGCTCGCGCTCGGCGCGACGCCGGTCGAGACGTACTTCCGTGTCTCCGTCCCGGCGGCCAGGAGCGGCATCGCCGCCGCTGTCGTGCTCGGCGTCGGACGCGCCATCGGCGAGGCCATGGCCGTCATGATGGTGTCCGGCAATGTGCCGAATATGCCGGGGCTGTTTCAGAGCGTGCGCTTTCTGACCACCGCCGTCGCAAGCGAAATGTCCTACTCCGGCGGCCTGCAGCGGCAGGCGCTGTTTTCCATCGCGCTGGTGCTGTTTTTGTTCATCATGCTCATCAACGCCACGCTCAACTTCTTCCTCAAGCGCGATCAGGAGGGCAAGGGATGAAAAAGAAAGCCATTTCTGGCGGCCGCAGAGCCTATATCCTCGCCATGCGCATCCTCATGGGCGCGGCGGCTGCGATCACGGCGGCGCTGGTGCTGTTTCTGATCGCCTACGTGCTCGTCAAGGGGCTGCCGAACGTGTCGTGGACGCTGCTGTCCACTGCGCCGAGCTATCTGTCGGACCGCATCGGCATCCTGCCGGACCTGCTCAACACGCTCTACATCGTCATCGCAACGCTCCTGATCGTGCTGCCGCTCGGCGTGGGAGCTGCCATCTACCTGACGGAGTATGCCACGAACCGCCGCATCATCGGCGTCATCGAATACGCGGCCGAGACGCTCTCCGGCATCCCGTCGATCATCTACGGTCTTGTGGGTATGCTGTTTTTCTGCCAGTTTCTGAACATGAAAACATCGCTGCTCGCCGGTGCGCTCACGCTCGTCATCATGAACCTGCCGACCATCATGCGCACCACGCAGGAGAGCCTCAAGACTGTGCCGCAGAGCTACCGCGAGGGCGCGTTCGGGCTCGGCGCGGGCAAGTGGCGCGTCATCCGCACCGTGGTGCTGCCCGGCTGTGTGGACGGCGTCATCACCGGCTGCATCCTGTCCGTCGGGCGCATCCTCGGCGAGTCGGCGGCGCTGCTGTTCACGGCGGGCTTTGCCCACGCGCTCAACGGCTTTTTTGAGGGGCTGAGCAGCGCGGGCGCCACGCTCACCGTCGCGCTTTACGTCTACGCCAAGGAACAGGGACAATTCGACGTGGCCTTTGCCATCGCCGCCATTTTGATGCTCCTCACGCTGCTCATCAACGGCGCGGCCATGCTTGTCGAGAGATATTTCAGGAGGAAAAGAAGCCTATGAGCGATATTATGACGGTTCAGGGTCTGGATCTCTGGTACGGAGACCATCAGGCGCTGCACGATATCCGCATGAACATCCCGGAAAAGAGCATCACGGCGCTCATCGGGCCGTCCGGCTGCGGCAAGTCCACGTTTCTCAAAACGCTCAACCGCATGAACGACCTCATCCCCGGCGTGAAGATCACGGGCGATGTGCGCTACCGTGACCGGGATATATTCGCCCCCGGCACGGACGTCAACGAGCTGCGGCGCGAGATCGGCATGGTCTTTCAAAAGCCGAACCCGTTTCCGATGAGCATCTACGACAACATCGCCTACGGTCCGCGCACGCACGGCGTCAAAAACCGCGCGAAGCTCGACGAGATCGTCGAAAAGTCGCTGCGCGGCGCGGCCATCTGGGACGAGGTGAAAGACCGCCTGCGCAAAAATGCGCTCGGTCTCTCCGGCGGCCAGCAGCAGAGGCTGTGCATCGCCCGCGCACTCGCGGTCGAGCCCGAGGTGCTGCTCATGGACGAGCCCACGAGCGCGCTCGACCCGATCTCCACGTCGAAGATCGAGGAGCTGGCCATGCAGCTCAAGGAGCGCTACACGATCGTCATCGTCACGCACAATATGCAGCAGGCGGTGCGCATCTCCGACCGCACGGCGTTTTTCCTGCTCGGCGAGCTCGTCGAGTGCGACGACACGCAGCGGCTCTTCTCGCAGCCGCAGGATCAGCGCACGGAAGATTACATCACAGGGAGGTTTGGCTGATGAGAAGCCGGTTTGATGAACAGCTCGCGCTCCTGAACCGGGAGATGATCGAGATGGGCGCACTGTGCGAGGAGGTCATCGCGCTCGCGTCCAAGGCGCTCACGGAGGCAGATCCGGAGCTGGCAGGCAAGGTCGGGCCGCTCGATGCCGAGATCGATCAGAAGGAGCGGGATATCGAGTCGCTGTGCCTCAAGCTGCTGCTGCAGCAGCAGCCGGTCGCGCGCGACCTGCGCCAGATCTCGGCGGCGCTGAAGATGATCACGGACATGGAGCGCATCGGCGATCAGGCCGAGGACATCGCGGAGATCGTCCGGTATCTTGCCGGGCGCTCGGCGGAGAATGACGATCTGCTGCGCGAAATGGCGCGCGCGGCCATCCATATGGTCACGGAAAGTGTTGACGCCTACGTTCAGCGTGATACAATGCTGGCAGAGACGGTCATCGCCGAGGACGACGTTGTGGACAACGCCTTCGACGAGGTCAAGCGCCGGCTGATCGACAAGATCACCGCCCATCCCGAGGACGGGGCGTATGCGCTCGACCTGCTCATGATCGCCAAATACTTTGAGCGCATCGGTGACCACGCGACGAACATCGCCGAGTGGGTGATCTTCTCGGTCACCGGGGAGCACAAGGAGGGGTAGGACATGATCTGGTGTGTTGAGGACGATGCCAGCATCCGCGACATTGAGGTCTACACGCTCACGTCCACGGGCTTTGAGGCCCGCGGCTTTGACGACGGCGTGTCGTTCTGGGCGGCGCTGCAGACGGAGAAGCCGGAGCTGGTCGTGCTGGACGTGATGCTGCCCGGCATGGACGGCATCGAGCTGCTGCAGCGCATGAAGGCGTCGGCACAGCTGCGCACCATCCCGGTCGTCATGGCCACGGCCAAGGGCGCGGAGTATGACAAGATCCGCGGGCTCGACCTCGGCGCGGACTATTACCTCGTCAAGCCCTTCGGTGTGATGGAGCTCGTGTCCTGCGTCAAGGCGGTGCTGCGCCGCTGCCGGCCGGACAAGGCGGAGCATCTGCTGCGCAGCGGCGGTCTCGTCGTCGACCTCGATGCACACACGGTCACGGCCGATGGCGCGCGCATCGCGCTCACATATAAAGAATTTGAACTCCTGCGCCTGTTTTTGTCCCATCCGGGCATGGCGTTCACGCGTGAGCAGCTCTTTCAGGAGGTCTGGGGCATGGACTTCTGCGGCGAGACCCGCACGGTCGATATGCACATCCGGACGCTCCGGCAAAAGCTCGGCCCTTACGGACGGCGGATCGAGACGGTGCGCAATGTTGGCTACCGCATGGAGGCAACGACATGACCAAGAAAATCTTTCAATCCATCCTCCTCGTGGCCGGCGCCGTGCTGCTGGCGAGCCTGCTGATCATCATGGGCTTTCTCTACAGCTACTTCGGCGGCGTGGAGAAAAACCAGCTGCGCGATGAGCTGAGCCTCGCCTCGGCCGCCGTGGAAAGCGGCGGCACGGACTATCTCTCGCAGCTCACGGCCGACCGCTGCCGCCTGACGTGGATCGCGGCCGACGGCAGCGTTTTGTACGACACCAAGACCGATGCCGAGACCCTGGAAAACCACGCCGCGCGCGCCGAGGTCAGTCAGGCGCTGAGCACCGGCACGGGCGAGAGCACGCGCTATTCCTCGACGCTTATGGAAAAGACCATGTACTATGCCCGGCGGCTCACGGACGGCACGGTGCTGCGCATCTCCATCAGCCGCGCGACGGTCGGCATGATCGCCGTCGGTATGCTCCAGCCGCTGCTGCTCGTGCTCATTGCGGCGCTCATCCTCTCGGGCGTGCTGGCCAGGCGCCTGTCGCGGCGCATCGTTGATCCGCTCAACAGCCTCGATCTCGAGCACCCGCTCGATAACGATGCCTATGAGGAGCTCTCGCCGCTGCTCAAGCGCATCCACCACCAGCACGTCGAGATCCAAACGCAGCTGCGCGAGCTGCGCGAAAAGACCGACGAATTCACGCAGGTCACCGGCAGTATGCGCGAGGGGCTCGTCCTGCTCGACGAGCACGGCGGCATTCTGAGCATCAACGCCGCGGCGCAGGCGCTCTTCGGTGCGGACGCGCAGTGCGCCGGTCAGGACTTTCTCACCGTCGAGCGCAGCCACGACATCAGCGCCGCCATCCAGACCGCCGTCACCGACGGGCACAGCGAGGTGCGCGCCGAGCGCGCGGGGCGCATCTATCAGTTCGACATCAGCCGCATCGCGTCCGACGGGAAACCGATCGGCACGGTCATCCTTGCCTTTGACATCACGGAGCAGGAGTTTGCCGAGCGCAACCGCCGGGAGTTCACGGCGAACGTCTCGCACGAGCTCAAAACGCCGCTGCAGGGCATCATCGGCAGCGCCGAGCTGATCGAAAACGGCATGGTCAAGCCCGACGATCTGCCGCGCTTCGTCGGTCACATCCACACGGAGGCCGCTCGTCTCGTCACGCTCATTGACGACATCATCCGCCTGTCGCAGCTCGATGAGGGCGGCGAGATGCCGACCGAGCCCGTCGACCTGCTTGCCGTGGCGCAGGAGGCGGCGCAGACGCTGCAGGATGCCGCGGCGGCGCGGCAGATCACGCTCAGCGTGCAGGGCGATCCCGCCGTGATCCCCGGCGTGCACCGCCTGCTCTATGAGATCGTCTACAACCTCTGCGATAACGCCATCAAATATAACCGTGACGGCGGCCGCGTGGACATCACCGTCGCGCACGATGCCGCCGGCAGCAGCGTCACCGTCGCCGACACCGGCATCGGCATCGCGCCGGAGCATCAGGCGCGCGTGTTCGAGCGCTTCTACCGCGTGGACAAGAGCCACTCGAAGGCGTCCGGCGGCACGGGGCTGGGACTCTCGATCGTCAAGCACGCCGTGCAGCTGCACCATGGCCGCATCGAGCTTGAGAGCGCGCCGGGCGCGGGCACGACCATCCGCGCCATCTTCCCGAAGGCGTGAGCAAATAAAAACAGAAGCGGACTTCCAGTCTCGGAAGTCCGCTTTTTTTGCCGCAGCCTCTTGACACTCGGACGGGGCAGTGCTATGATGCGCTTGCAGTTAAATATATCTAACCGCTTGATTTTCTGAGGAGGTATTCCATGTATCAGATCACACTGAACATAGACGGCATGATGTGCGCCATGTGCGAGAGCCACGTCAACGACGCGGTGCGCAATGCGTTTCCGGTCAAGAAGGTCACGTCCTCGCACAGCCGGGGCGAGACGGTCATCCTCTCCGCGACGGCGATCCCGGAGGCGGAGCTGCGCCCGGTCTTTTCCAAGCTCGGCTACGCGCTCACGGGCTATACCTGTGTTCCTTATGAGAAAAAGGGGCTGCTGCACCGGCACTGAGCGCACCCCAATGCCAAGCGGCAGGCGGCGGTCATCTGACCGCCGCCTGCCGCTTGTGTTATTTCGGCTCGAAGCCGCGCTCCATGCAGTACACGCGTAGGATGGCTGCCTGCGTCTTTGCATCCGGGATGCGCCCGGCGAGCACGTCGCGCGCAAGCTCCTCGAGCGGCACGGCCTGAAGATTGAGAAATTCGTCGTCGTCGAGCTGCTGCTCGCCGAAGGTCAGACCGCGGGCGAGGTACATCCAGATGACCTCGTCCGAGTACGCGGCGGCGGGGTAGAACGCTCCGAGCGGGATGAGCTCGCGCGCCGTGATGCCGGTCTCCTCGCGCAGCTCGCGGCGTGCGGCGTCATCGGGCGCTTCGTCGCGGCTGTCGCGCTTGCCGGCGGGGATCTCCGTGATGACCTCGTTTACCGGGTAGCGAAACTGCCGCTCGACGATCACGCGCCCGTCGTCGAGCAGCGGCACGATGCACACCGCACCCACATGGCGCGTCAGCTCGCGCGGCGCGGTGCCGCCGTTGGGCAGGCGCACGGTGTCGCGGTAAAAATCGAGGATGCAGCCGCTGTAGATCTTGTCGGAGGTGAGCTTGGTTTCGGTCAGGTGTTCCATGGCGATCCCTCCTTACAGACCGAGGATCTGCAGCGTGCGTGCGTCCGGCTGCCCGCCGAAGAACTTGTCGAGCACGGCGGAAAACACCGGCTCGTCCGGCGCGGCGGCGGCAAAGAGCGTCATGCTCGAGCGCAGCTTCAGATCGTCCGGAAAGCCAAACACGGCCGTGGGGTCGCTTTCCTCGAGCGCAAGCAGGGCGCTGCTGATCTCCAGCAGGTGCGCGCGCAGCGTCGGCTCGTTCAGGTAGGCGCGCGCCTCATCCAGCCCGGAGATGGCATAAAACTGCGATGTGCTGCTCATGCCCAGCCCCGCGACCTGCGGGAAGATATACCAGATCCAGTGGCTGCGCTTACGGCCGTTTTGGATCTCGCGCAGGGCGGCGGCATAGTCCCGGCGCTGCGCGGAGAGAAAGCGGTTGAGATCGTACATAGTGAAACCTCCTCAGAAGCGGAAATAGACAAATGGCTGCGTGGAAAATCGCTTTTGATTATGCCCTTCCGGATAGGGATTGTCAAGCGTGCGGCCGCGCAGATTTTCTTTTACAACGCGCTTTTGCTGCGTTACAATGGAGCTGTTGAGAAAGGAGCGTTCCCATGGAGCTGACATTGGAGACCATTCGGGCGGCGCACGCGCGCATTGCCCCTTATATTGTTCAGACGCCGCTGCTGCGCCTGCCGGCGCTCGACGACGCCCTCGGCTGCGAGGTGTATGCCAAGGCCGAGTGTATGCAGCGCACAGGCGCGTTCAAGCTGCGCGGCGCGATGAACAAGATCCTCGCCCTGTCGGAGGATGAGCGTGCGCGCGGCTTTGTCGCGGCCTCGTCCGGAAACCACGGCCGCGCGGTGGCCTACGCCGCGCAGCGCTTCGGCACGCACGCCTGCATCGTCATGCCGGAGACCGCGCCCGCCGTCAAGCAGGCGGCCATCCGCGCACTGGGCGCGGAGCTCGTGCTCTGCGGCGCTGCCGAGCGCTTTGACGTTGCGGCGCGGCTTTGTGCCGAGCGCGGCGCGACGATGGTGCCGCCGTTTGATGACCCGTTCGTCATGGCGGGGCAGGGCACGGTCGGGCTCGAGGTTTTGGAGCAGTGTCCGGCGCTGGATGCGCTCGTTGTCCCCGTCAGCGGGGGTGGGCTCATCGGCGGCGTCGCCACGGCGGTCAAGGCGCTCGCGCCGCACGTGCGCGTCTACGGTGCAGAGCCGGAGGCGCTGCCGCGCTATCGGGAGAGCCTGCGCGCCGGGCATCCGGTGCGGGTGGAGCAGCAGCGCTCGGTCGCGGACGCGCTCGTCGCGCAAAAGCCGGGGGATGTGTGCTTTGCGTATGTGGTCGAAAACACCGACGGCTTTGCGTCCGTTGCGGATGCCGACCTGCTGCGCGCCATGAAGCTGCTGCTTCTGGAGGGCAAGCTCCTGTGCGAGCCGTCGTCCGCCATCGGCATGGGCGCTGCGCTGCGCGGACAGCTGCCGCTGCGCAGGACAGACAAGGTCTGCTTTGTCATCAGCGGCGGCAATGTCGCGCTCGAGCAGCTGCACCGGCTCGAAGACGCCGCGCTTTGACAGACAGAAAAGATCCGCCCCGGCGCACCTTCCGTCAGAAAGGCACGCCGAGGCGGATGCTGTCTCGGGGTCATTATTTGCTGCTTGCGAGCGCCTGGTCGATGAGCTCGTTGAGCTTCTTTGCCTGATCGGGCGCGGTGATCGCGCCGACGATCGGCTGGCCGACGATGTTGCCGTTCTTGTCGACGACGTACGTGGTCGGGAACGAGTACAGACCGGCGGTGAACTTACCGGCCTCGCTGTCGGAGGCGAACCAGAGGTTGGAGTAGGTCACGCCCTTTTTCGCCAGGATGTCCTTCGCCTCGGCAATGGCGGTCTTGTCGCCGTCGAGCGTGAAGGAATTGATGCCGACGACCGCGCCGCCCTTCGCGGCGAGGTCCTTGTTGAGCGCCTCAAGGTCGGCCAGCTCACCGACGCACGGGTTGCAGGTGGTGAACCAGAAGTTCACGACCGTGACGCTGTTGCCGGAAAAGAGCTTGCTGCTGTCGACGTCATTGCCGTCGAGGTCCTTGCCCTGAAAGCTCGGGAATTTCATCGCGTTGCTGCCGGAGGCGGTCATGCCAGCCTCCTCCGCGCTCACGCTGTCACCTGCGCCGGGCGCCGTGCCGCAGCCGGGATACTTCTGCTCGAGGATGGTGAGCTTGCCTTCGATCTCCTTGATCTGCTCGGCGCCGGCCTTGAGCGTCTTGAGCTCATCGGCCGAGAAGCTGTCCTTCGCGCTCTCGATCGTGGCGAGCAGGAAGTCGCCGTAGTTCGTGCCGTCCTCGATCATGGGGTTGTTTTTGTTGGCAGACAGAAACACCTTGTTCCAGAGGTCGGAGTTTGCGGCGAGAATGTCGTTTTCCTTCTGCATGAGCTGCTGATAGAGCTTGCTCGCTTCGTCGGCGCTGCTCGGCTCGGTCGCAATGAGAGCCGCGATGTCGGCGCTGCCGTTTGCTTTGTCCTTGTCTTTGCCCGACGAGCACGCCGCGAGGCTGAACACCATTGCGAGCGCGAGCAGGAGCGTCACAAATTTTGTGATTTTCTTCATCATGATTCCTCCGTTTGATTTTGATGGTTGCTTACTTGTTTCGGATTCGTGTTTCCGCTCAGGCCGAAGCCATAGCGGAAGCGGATGGCCTCCGTGGGGCAGGCGCGGATGCACTTGCCGCAGCGGATGCATTCCGTGTCGTTGGGGGACTTGGTGATGTCCACGTCCATCTGGCAGGTGCGCGCACATTTGCCGCAGGAGACGCACTTGCTCGTGTCGACCTGGATGCCGAGCAGGGAGACCTTGTTCATCAGCGCGTAAAACGCACCGAGCGGGCAGATCCACTTGCAGAACGGGCGGAAAAACAGCACGCTCAAAACGACGACCGCGATCAGAATGATCAGCTTGCGCGTAAACAGCGCGCCGAGCGCCGCGCGGATGCTCTCGTTTGCGGCTGCGAGCGGGATCGCACCCTCCAGCACGCCCTGCGGGCAGATATACTTGCAGAAATACGGGTCGCCCATGCCCACGTCGTTGACGATGAGCGCCGGCAGCAGCACCACCGCCAGCAGCAGGATGACGTATTTCAAATAGGTCAGCGGCTTGAGCTTTTTCGTCGACAGCTTTTTGCCCGGGATCTTATGCAGCAGCTCCTGCAGCCAGCCGAACGGGCACAAAAAGCCGCAGATGAACCGCCCGAGCAGCACGCCGAGCAGGATCAGGATGCCGGTGATATAATACGAAAAGCGGAATTTGGACGAGCCGACCACCGCCTGAAACGCCCCGATCGGGCATGCGCCCGATGCCGCCGGGCAGGAATAGCAGTTCAGACCGGGTACGCAGACGCTCTTGCCCTTGCCCTGATAGATGCCGCCCTTGAAGAAGTTTGGCAGGTGGATGTTGGTCAGCAGCGTCGCCGCCGCCTGGATCCAGCCGCGAAACCGGCTCAAAAGCAGGGAAACAGACTGTTTTTTCTTATCCAATGCCGACACACTCCAAGCACAGCCGGATCGCCTTGTTGAGCACGGCGCTGGCCTCGCCGCGCAGCGCGCCGAAGCACACCATGGCGATGCCCGCAGCAATCAGCAAGCCCTGCACAATGGCTTTTTTTGCACGAAACACTTGGATCACTCCCTTCTGTTTGCCATGATACCATGGCGCAGATAAAATCTTCGTTAAGAACGGAAACTTAACAGAGATTTTATGCCTTTGTGTTATCATATAACAAAGTCGAACATTCATAAATACGCACGAGGAGAATGGTATGCATATTTTGGTTGTGGAAGATGAACGGGCGCTGTGCGACACGATCGCGCGCAGCCTGCGGCGGCTTGCCTACAGCGTGGACTGCTGCTATGACGGGCAGAGCGCCGCGGAGATGCTCGCCGTCGAGCGCTTTGATCTGGTCGTGCTGGATCTGAACCTCCCCGGTGAGGACGGCATGACGGTGCTGCGGACGCTGCGCGAGCGCGACCGCGACACCAAGGTGCTGATCCTGTCGGCGCGCTGCGAGGTCGCCGATAAGGTGGCAGGGCTCGATGCAGGCGCAAACGACTATCTCACCAAGCCCTTTCATCTCGATGAGCTTGCGGCGCGCATCCGCAGCCTGACGCTGCGCCGCTTTACGCAGAGCGACGTGGTCCTGACCTGCGCCGAGCTGTCGTTTGACACCAAGGCGCGCAAGGCGTCCGTGCGCGGCGAGGCGCTGTCGCTCACGCGCAAGGAGACGGGCATCCTCGAATACCTGCTGCTGCATCAGGGGCGGCCGGTCAGTCAGGAGGAGCTGCTGGAGCACGTGTGGGACAGCGGGGCTGACGGCTTCGGCAACTCCATCCGCGTGCACATCTCCGCGCTGCGAAAAAAGCTGCGCGCCGCCCTGGGCTATGACCCCATCCGCAACCGCATCGGCGAGGGCTATGTTATGGAGGCGCAGACATGAAGCGGCTATCTTTGCAGTGGCGCATCACGCTGATGACGGCGGCGCTGATCGGCGTGACGTGCGTGCTCATGAACTGCCTGATCGGCTATTCCGGCAAGCGGTATATGGACGCGATCGGCAGCGGCATCTCGGCATACAGCGAGATCGAGAACGGCGCGCCCGACGCCTTCGACCCGCAGAGCAAGCGTCCGGATGACGAGCTGACGATCATCATCAGCGGCGCACAGGCGGCCTTCGGCGTCACGAACTGGTACATTACGGCGGCGGTCACGCTCACCGGCGGCGTGCTCGCGTATTTCGTCAGCGGCCGTGCGCTGCGTCCGCTGCGCAGCTTTGCAGCGCAGGTGGAAAACATTCAGCCGGGCAATCTGGCGCAGTGCAAGGTCAGCGAGGACGTCCTGCCGGAGTTTCAGCGCTTCAGCCGCTCGTTCAACGGTATGATCGACCGCCTGGACGCGGGCTTCGCGGCGCAGCGGCAGTTCACGAGCAATGCCGCGCACGAGCTGCGCACGCCGCTTGCGCTGATGCAGGCGCAGCTTGAGCTGTTTTCCGCCGAGCACACGGACGTTGCGCCCGAAACGGCGGCGTTTTTGACCCTGCTGCAGGAGCAGACGGAGCGCATGTCGCAGATGACGAAGATCCTGCTGGAGATGAGTGAGCTGCGCACCGTGCCCTGTGACGACCGGGTCGAGCTCGCGCCCATGATCGAGGAGATCTTCACCGATCTCGCGCCGCTTGCAGAGCGCAAGTGCATCGCGCTGGAGGCCGACGGCGGCGCTGTGCTCACCGGCAGCGACCCGCTGCTGTACCGGCTGCTGTTCAATCTGACCGAAAACGCCATCCGCTACGGCCGGCCGGATGGTACGGTGCACATCGCGGTCAGCGAGGCGGGCGGGAATGTACAGATCCGCGTCCGCGACCACGGTCCCGGCATCCCGGAGGCATACCGGGAGAGCGTTTTCCAGCCGTTTTTCCGCGTGGACAAGTCGCGCAGCCGGGCACACGGCGGCGTCGGGCTCGGTCTGTCGCTCGTGTGGGAGATCGCCGCGCTGCACGGCGGCACGGTGCAGATCGAGCACAGCGGCGCGGACGGGACGGTCATGCTCGTGACGCTGCCGCGCGACGGCAAAGAAGCCTAAAACACAGGCGGCAGCCGGATAGCTCCGGCTGCCGCCTACAGCTTGTCCAAAAACCTCGTAGAGTTTCGCCGCCGCAGCGGCGAAAGAAGGCCAGATCATTTTCTCCGGCGACATGTGCGGCGGAGAAAATACCGCTCAGGCTGCAAGTGTGGAATTTGTGCGCCGGCGGCGCTCAAATTATGCGCGCAGCAGACTGCGGCCTCTTTGTCAAAAAGTAATACTTTTTGACAGTCTCAAAGCGGCAGCCGGGTCATCCCCGGCTGCCGCCCATTTTTTGTTCGTGTCTTACCAGATGCCGAGCAGGTGCTGCATCAGCAGGCTCATGCCCGCAATGCCGACCCAGCAGCAAAAGCCCATGATGAGCGGCTTGCCGCCGGTCCTGACGAGCTTGACGATGTTCGTGTTCAGTCCGACGGCACACATGGCCATCACGATCAGGAACTTGCTGAGCGTCTTGAGCGGGGTGAACACGCTTGCCGACACGCCGGCGCTCACGCACACGGTCGTGATCACGGACGCGAGCAGGAAATAGAGGATGAACATCGGGAAGATCTTCTTGAGATCCACCTTCGTGCCGTCGGTCTTGGCGCGCTTCGTGCGCATGAAGGCGAGCACGAGCGTGATCGGGATGATGGCCAGCGTGCGCGTGAGCTTGACGGTCACGGCCTTGTCGAGCGTCTGGCTGCCGAGCCCGTAGAGCGAGTCCCACGTGGAGGCCGCAGCCGTGACGGACGACGTGTCGTTGATGGCCGTGCCGGCGAAGATGCCGAACGCCTCGCCGTCCACGGTCGAAAAGCCGAGCAGCGCGCCGAGCGCGGGGAAGAAGATGGCGGCGAGCATATTGAAGAAGAAAATGACCGAGATCGCCTGCGCGACTTCCTCGTCGTCGGCATCGATGACGGAGGCGGTCGCGGCGACGGCAGAGCCGCCGCAGATCGACGAGCCGACACCCACGAGCGTCGAGATCTTGCCGGGGATGTGCATCAGCTTGTGCAGCAGCCACGCCACGACGAGCGACGTCGTGATCGTCACGACGATGATCGGCAGCGACTGCTTGCCGGTCTGCCAGATGACGGACAGGTTCATGCCGAAGCCGAGCAGGATGACGGCGTACTGCAGCACTTTTTTCGACACGAACGAGATGCCGGGCTGCGCCGCCGTCTTGTCGCGCCAGAGCAGGGTGAGGATCATGCCGGCGAGGATGCCGAATACCGGACCGCCGACGATCGGAAATTTCTGCCCGAGCAGCCAGCAGGGCACGGCCATCACGAGGCACACGAGGATGCCGCGCCCGTTTTTCTGAAGAAAGTTCATGGTGGGGAGTCCCTTCTCTCTCAATGGTTTGCACAGAGCATCATAGCACAACGAAACGATAAAGAAAAATGATTTATCTTTATCTAATGATAATTCTGTGTTATGATTTAGAGCGGATCACTTCAGAAAAGAGGGGCGCATATGCTGGATTTTCGCGTGGAGACCTTTTTGGCCGTCTGCCGGCACATGAATTTCACGAGAGCGGCGCGGGAGCTGAGCATCACGCAGCCTGCGGTCTCGCATCACATACGCTATCTGGAGCAGGCATATGGCGCGGCGCTGTTCCGGCACAACGGCAAGCGTCTGCAGCTGACCGAGGCGGGGGAGATCCTGCGGCGGACGCTGCTGACGATGAAGCACGACGAGCAGCACCTGCAAAAGCGGATGCAGCAGGCGGCCACCGGCACGCGCGATTATTCCTTCGGCGCAACGCTCTCGGTCGCGGAGTTCATGCTCAACGAGGCGCTCGGCCGGTTTTTGCATCTGCACCCGGACAGCCGCATCCGGATGCAGGTGGCGGATACGAAGGTGCTGCTGAGCAAGCTTGACTCCGGGGAGCTGGATTTTGCCGTGGTCGAGGGGGATTTTCCGAAGGCGGAGTATGACTTTTTCGTCTTTGGCACGGAGGAATATGTCGCCGCCGCAGCGCCGGACAAGGCCGCGCGTTACCGGGGGCAGCGGCTCACGCAGCTGCTGGATGAGCCGCTGCTGCTGCGCGAGGAGGGTTCGGGCACGCGCGTGATCCTCGAATACTACCTCAAAGAGCGCGGTCTTGCGGCGGCGGACTTTGCCCGCACGGTCGAGATCGGCAACATCGGCGCGATCAAGACCCTGCTCAAGAGCGGCTACGGCGTGTCGTTTCTCTACCGTGCGGCCATCCGCCCGGAGGAGGCGGCGGGCACGCTCGGTGTGATCGAGCTGAGCGATTTTCAGCTCCGGCACGACATCATGTTTCTCTTCCCGAAAAACAGCAACTTCCGCGCCGACTACACAACCATCTTTCAGGAGCTGCGCGCCTGTGCGCAGCCGGACGGCGCGTGTGCATGTCCCGAAGCGTGAAAAAAGCATCCGCAGTGCCGGTCTGGCACTGCGGATGCTCTTTTTATGGGGTCATACGGTTCGGACGGCGCGTCCCTGAACGTACTTTCACTCCCAGTCGCGGTCAACGTTGCGGCAGTCCTGTAAGCACTCGGGGCAGCGAGCGAGGTCGTCCGCCAGCTCGAGGATCACATCCCGGAGTTCGAGATCGCGCGTCCATGCTTTGCCGATCGCATCATAGCCGAGCAGCGCACCGAGGATGTTTCCCGTGACGGCGCCGGTCGAGTCGCTGTCGCCGCAGTGGTTGACGGCGGCAATGATGCCGGCGGAAAAATCGTCCGCGTGCCGCAGGGCGCAGTAGATGGCGATGGCGAGCGTCTCCTCCGCGACCCAGCCTTCGCCGGGGCGGCGGCTGCCCCTGCTGCTGTGTGAGCGCGGACAGGCAGGTGTTGCCGGGCGCCCGGCACCGGTACAGTGCGGGGATGTCCATCAGCCAGCAGATGCTCGCGCGGGTGCCGCGTGCCGGGGCAGATGTGCGCTGCGTGATCAGCCAGTCCTGATAGGCCCTGCTGACGTAATCGTGCGGCTGCGCGCCGATGCCCCGCAGCGCCATGCGCGTATCGCCGATGAGGAGACCGTTTGCCGTGAAGAGCGTCATGAGCAGCGCACACAGACCAAACGGGATGGCGGCTTTTTTCATCAGCGGGATCCGGCGGCCGTCGGGGTGCTTGCTCTTGTCGGAGCAGGATGCGATGAGCGGGTCGGTGACGGCGTCAATGATGTGACCGATGGCCTTGATCAGCCCGATAATCGTGAGAATCCCCAACACGATCCTCCCTTGCGGGATGAGATTGGGGATTCCCGATTCTTTGGACGGCTGATAAAAATAGATGAGGTAGTTGTTGAGCATGGTCGTAAACAGACCCACGGCAAACTGCGGCAGGCACAGTCTTACGATCAGCGACGTATCTGTTTTTTCATGTCACCTCGAGATTTACTTGTTCGACTTGATGTATCTCAGCGCGCAGATGTCATCGCCCTTCGCGATGGCCTTGGGCAGCTCAAGGCGTGCGTCAAAGCAGCTGCCGATGCCGTGGTCGCCGCACATGGCGATGTCGCACAGTCTGGCGATCTCCTCGTCGCTGCAGCCGGCCTTCTGCCAGGCCTTGACCAGCGGGCAGTAGTGGAAATCGAGATAGAGCGTGTCGTCCGTGTTCTCGACGAGGTCCATCTCGAACACCCATCTGGCCGCGCGGGTGAACAGCGTCTTTCTCAGGCCCTTGAGGCTCTTGGTGCCGCTCTTTTTCTGCAGGTCGGTGCCCTGCGAAATGCCGCATCTCGTGATAGCCGCCGAGGCAAACTCCTCCGGATCCAGACCGCGCTTTTCGGCCTCATCCACCAGCAGATACAGCCAGAATGCGCGGTGCTCCAGCAGCTCACGGATCCTGACGATGAGCTTGTTCTTGATTCTCGCCTCGTTGACGATCTTGGACATGATTTCTTCCTCCTGTTATGTTTCATTACCATTTGCACGCGCTTTTGCGCGTTAGCACCAAGTGTATCACATTTCCAGCTGCTTGTCCATGCAGAGCACGAAAATCGTTCATTTTTTGACGAGAGCAGAAAAAATACCGGGCGCTCAGAGGATCTCCGGGCGCCCGGGAGTGTGGTTTTGCGGCCGCGGCTGCGCGCGCCGCGTTATTTGCTTCTCGCCAGCCGCACGACGCATTCGATATGCTCCGTATGCGGGAACATATCGACCGGCTGCATCCGCTCGACGCGATAGCCGTGCCGGGTGAGGTAGCCAAGGTCGCGCGCGAGCGTCTCGGGGTTGCACGACACGTACACCACGCGCTCCGGCGCCACGGTCGTGACGGCGGAGAGAAAGCGCTCGTCGCTGCCGGCGCGCGGCGGGTCGAGGATGACGACGTCGGCGTGCTCGCCGGCCCTGGCCATGCCCTGCAGGAAGTCGCTTGCATCGGCGGTGTAGAAGCGGACATTGTCCGCGCGGTTGGCCTTGGCGTTGCTGATCGCATCGCGCACAGCGTCGCGGTTATTCTCCACGCCGATCACGCGCGCGGCATCCCGGCTGGCGAAAATGCCGATCGTGCCGGTGCCGCAGTAGGCGTCCACGACGGTCTCCGTGCCGGTCAGCCCCGCGTATTCGAGCGCCGTGCGGTAGAGCACCTCCGTCTGGACGGGGTTGATCTGATAAAACGCGCGCGGCGAGATGCGGAACGTGAAATCACCGAGCTGCTCGCGGATATATCCCGGTCCGTAGAGCACCTCACTGTGCGCCCCGAGCACGAGACTCGTCTGCCCGGCGTTGATGTTCTGCACCACGGTCGTGATGTCCGGATGCTGCTGCAGCAGCGCGCGCACGAAGTTGCGCTTGCCGGGCAGCATACCGTGCGCCGTCACGAGCACGACAAGGATCTCCCCGCTGCGCCAGCCGCGCCGCACGAGCACGTGCCGCAGCGTGCCGCGGCCGGTGTCCTCATCGTAGGGGCGGATCTTGAAGCTCTTGAGCAGCTTGCGGATCGTGACGATGATCCGGTCGGCGACCTGATCCTCGATCAGGCAGTCGCTGACCGGGACGATGCGGTGCGAGGCCGACTGATACACGCCCGAGATGATCTGTCCCTGCCGGTTGACACCGAAGGCGGCCTGCACCTTGTTGCGGTAGTGATAAGGCTCGTCCATGCCGAGGATCTCCTCCACATGACCGAAGCGGCCGAGCAGCCGGATGGCCGTCGCCTGTTTGAGGTGCAGCTGCTCGGGGTAGGAGAGGTTTTGCAGCTGGCAGCCGCCGCACTTTTTCGCAAGCGGGCATACGGTCGTGTTGGGCATGGGAAAGACCTCCGGTTTCGTAAAATTCTCTGCTTAGTGTATCACATCATTCGTCGCTTTTCCACACGGTTTTTGCGCGCGGCAGATTCCACTCAAAGTGCGCCGCGGCGCAGCGGATGCCGACCACGACGAGCACGCCGGTCAGGATCGCGCCCGGTCCGTGCCATACCTGCCGCAGGAGCAGGTAGAGGATGCCGCCCGCGATGGAGGCGCTGGCGTAGATGTGCTTGCGCAGGATGTAGGGCATATCCCCGGCGAGCACGTCGCGCAGCACGCCGCCGCCCGTGCCGGTCAGCAGACCGACAAAGACCAGCAGCAGCGGGTCGGTGCAGTCGGCGAGGGTGATGGCGGTGTTGATGCCCGTGATCGTGAAGATGCCGAGCCCGGTCGCGTCCATGAGCAGCATGAGCGCGTCGAACACGCGCTTGCTGCGCCCGATGAGCCTGCGCACGAACGGGAAAAACAGCACGACCGACACGCCGAGCGCCACGAGCAGGTACATCGGGTCCTGAAACGCGCGCGGCGGCGTGAGCCCCACGACGAGATCGCGCAGGATGCCGCCGCCGACGGCCGTCGTGATGCCCAGCAGCCCCACGCCGAAAATGTCCATGTGCTTTTCAATGCCGAGCACCGCGCCGCTGACGGCGAACGCGACCGTTCCGGCCAGCTCGAGCAGAAAGAGGAACGTTTGCATGGCCATGACCTCCAAAAAAAGAGTACACCCCCCGCCGGCAAGCAGGTGTGCACTCTGTCCTTTTACCTGAAAGATTGACCGTGCGGTCTTGCTTCTTCGGTGCGGAATCGTCTCTCCAGAGCTCCGTCCGCCGCCGGTCCTTTTGCCTGAGAGTGTGACTCCTTCGGCGGCCGCAGCGCTCTCCCGGTGGCTTCATACGGCATATATCTGTCGCCAGTATAGCAGATGCGGCGAAATTTGCAATGCCGAACTGTTTCGTGTACACTGTTTTTAAGACATGACGGGAGGTGTGCGCATGAAACGCGTTTTATTGTGCCTGCTGTGCGCGCTGCTGCTGACAGGCTGCGGGAAAGAGACCGACCCCGCCGTCGCGGCGGCGCGGCGGTATCAGCCCATTGTGCAGGCGGTCGGTGACGGCACGGCTGCGGGTGTCGATCTTACGGATGCGCAGATCGCGCAGGCCGTGGCGGAGCTTGACGCGGCGGGGCTGACGGCCGTGCACGTGGATGCGGCAGAGCCGGTCACGCATCCGGAGACAGTGGCGGCATTCTGGGCTGCGCGCGCGGCGGGGGAGAAGGCGTCGCTCACGCTTTATGAGGTCTGCCGCGACGGCGGGCTGCTGTGCCACGCGCTGCTGTATGCGTCCGGCGCGGACACCGTCACGCGCACGCGCGTCGTCTGGCGTGACGGGGCGTTCTGCGTCGGCTATGCCGATACCTATGCCGTCACGGCGCTGACGTATGACGGCGGCGTGCTGACCTACGTCTATGATATGCCCGACAACCCGCCGGGCACGGATCATGACGGACACATCGACACGCAGGAGACATTTGCGGTCGGATAAACCGCGGCTGCGCGCCCCCGCTTGGGGCGCGCAGCCTTTGAGGCTGTCAAAAAGTATTACTTTTTGACAAAGGGGGTTGCGGCCTGACTGCAGCGCACGCGCTGTCCGCCAGAGGCGGACGGCTCGCACGTTTGCAGGCCGAGAAGTATTTTCTTCGCCGCACATGTCGCCGAAGAAAATGATTGGACTTTCTTTCGCCGCTCCGGCGGCGAAACTCTACGAGGCTCTTTGACAAGCTGCACGGCTGCGCGCCCCCAAGCAGGGGCACGCAGCCGTGCAGCTATCTTATGCGCGGCGGACACCGGACGCCGCGGCGCTCTGCTGCAGCGCGGCCTGCGCCAGCAGCTCCATACCGTCAAATACCTGCGGATAGCGCGCGGCGAGACCGAAGTGCGTAAACGCGGCGCACAGCTGCGCGCTGTCGAGCACGACGCCGTCGCACCCGCGCGCAAGCTCCAGTTCGATGATCGAGCGCAGCACCTGCTCGCTGCACGCCTTTTCCGGCCGGACGCAGCCGAGCAGCGCCTGCACCGGCGCGTCCGGATAGCTGCACCGCAGCCCGTAGCGCTGCGCCGTGAGCCCGTAGGCGTTGGCGGCGCGCACGCCGGGCGTACACAGTATGCTCACGCGCTGATGCAGCGCACCGACCAGCTGCGGCAGCACCGCGTCCGCCGTGCTCAGCACCGGGACGCCGGCTGCCGCCGTGAGCTGAGTGCAGAAAATGCCCGCACTGTCGGGCACGGCGATGACCGTGCAGCCGGACGCGGTCAGGATCTCGGCCGCCTCGCTCAGCTTTTGCAGCGGCGCGTGCGTGCTCGCGCCGCACAGATACGGCTCGCAGTCGGGCACGGCAGCCGGGCTCAGCGGCAGGAGGGCGGCAGTCTCTGCATCCAGCGCCTGTATGCGGCGCAGAAACTGCGCGATGGCGGCGGCGTCTGCGCTGAGCACGCCGATGCGTGGAAGATCGTTTCTCTGCATAGTGGGCATCCCCTGACGAAAAAAGTCTCCGCGAAGCGGGTATGACCCCATCTTAGCGGAGACTGTGATCCGTCCGGCAACGCTTTGGCATCAAAACGGCATCATTAATCGCCAAACCATTCGGTGTTGAACAGCAGCATACTCCCGGAGTGCCGCGCCGGCAGGGAAAAGACCGTGTCGGCGTCCGGGTCGTAAAACTGCAGGTAGTCGATCGCATTGCCGTTGACGTTGGAGTCCGCGCTCCCGGCGCTGAGCGGATGCAGCGGGACGGTGATTTTGCTGTCTGCGGACAGCTTGAGCATTTTTTTCGCCGCGTCCGGCATCGGGATCTGCACCTCGTCGTAAGTCGCGCCGAGCGCGGCTGAGATCGTGACGGCGATGCGGTTTTCAAACACGCGCAGCAGATAGCTCCAGAGATCGTTTTGCTCGAGCTGGAAGGCGTAGCTGTCGACAAAGCTGTATCCGATCGCGAGCGGGCAGCCGGTCGTGTCGTCGAGCAGGAGCGTCACGCTGTCGCCGCGCGGATCGGACAGCGTGATGCTCCAGAGCACAAAGCCGCTGCCGTAGCTTGCGTAATCGACGCTCACACCGTCGACGGTGAAGTCAGCGCCGAAGAGCTCGCAGTCTTTGTACAGCGCGGTCAAAAACGTCTGCGCATAGCGCGTCATGTCATCGCGCGTGTGCGCGGCGGCGCTCTCGTCAAGTGCGATGGGAGGCTCTTCGCTGGCGCCGAGTTTCTGGATGCCGTCGGTCAGCTTCAGGCGCAAAACGGTGGCCGGACTCTGCTCGTCGCCGGTACTGAGGGAAAACTCCGCGTCCTGATTGCGGCGGTCGAGCCGCGCCGAGACGAGGTTCGGCAGGAAAAATCCGCCCGCCGCGATCGCCAGCATGAGCACGAGCGCCAGTGCGGTGTTGAGCCAGCGTTTCATACACGGCCTCCTTTGAGCTCCACGGTCACGACCGTGCCGTTGCCGACGCGGCTTTCAAACTGCATCGTGCCGCCGTGCAGCTGCACGATCTCATTGCACAGCGACAGGCCGAGCCCTGCGCCGCCCTGTGCGCGCGAGCGCGATTTGTCCACGCGGTAAAACGCCTCTGTCAGGTGTGCGAGCGCCTCCGGCGGGATGCCGCGGCCGTTGTCGAGCACACGCACGCGGCAGCCGTCGGGCAGCATCTCCTGCCAGACGTAGATGTTGCCGCCGTTGTCGAGCGCCTTGCGGGCGTTGTCCATGAGGTTGACGAGCAGCGTTTTGAATAAGTCCGGCTCTAAAAAGCACGCGCCCTCCTCGGTGCGGTACTGCAGGGCAATGCCTTTTTGTGCGTACAGGCGCTTGAGGTGCTCGAGCAGCCCCGCCACGAGATCGGCAGGATGCGCGGGCACGAGCTGGAGCTTTGACTGGTCGAGCGAGAGCATATCCAGCAGCTTCAGCCCCAGCGCCTCGAGCCGCTTGCCCTCGGAAAAGATATAGTTTGCCGCGTCCATCTGCTCATCGGGCGTGAGCACCTGACTGCGCAAAAGGTCTGCATAGCCGATGATGGAGGTCATGGGCGTTTTCATCTCGTGCGAGAAGTCGGCCATGAACCGCTCCTGCAGCGCCATGGTCTCCTGAATGCGGTTGACGTTGCGCTCAAGCTGCCCGGCCATGCGGTTGAAGTCGGCGGCGAGCTGCCCCACCTCATCGCGCGAGCGCACGGGCGCACGGTAGCTGAGATTGCCCCGCGCCAATTCCCGCGATGCGCGGGAAAGCGTGCCGAGCGGGCGCGTCAGCAGGTAGGACGTGACCCACGCCACGGCCGCGCCGAAGGCGACGAGGATCAGAAACGTCGTGTGGTAGGCGCGCTGCTGCGTCTGGCGCACGGTGTAGATGTTCGACACGTCGAACGCGAGCGTCACGCTCGTGCCGTCGGCCGCTGCGCTGAGCGTGAGGTAGTGCCGGCCGCTGCCGGTGCGCACGATGCTGGTCACGCCGCTGCCGGCCGGAGGCTCGGGCGCTTCATCGAGCAGCATGCTGTCGCCCGTCTCGATCATCTGCGCGTTGAAGCGGATGCGCGCCGATGTGCTCGCCCCGCCGCTGCCGAGCTTGTGCAGCACGAGCGCGACGGTGTTGGCCGCCGTGCCGGGCGAGGTGTTGTCGCCGAGCAGGTCGAGCACGTCCACGATCATGCGGTAGGTCTGCACGGCGGTGTCGCGCTCGCGGGCGATGGAGCTGGAAAACGACTGCGCGATCATGAGGCTGCCGCCGATGCCGTAGGTCAGCGACAGCAGCAGCACCATGGCGATCGTGAGCTTTGCGCGAAATCTCATCTGCTCACACCTCCAGCCGGTAGCCGACCTTGTTCACAGCCAGCAGCCGGTTTTCCCAGCCGACCTTTTTGCGCAGCCGCTGGATGTGCAGATCCACGGTCTTGCTGCCGTAGCTGTATTCACCGCCCCAGACGTGCTCATAAATCGTCTCGCGGTAGAGCGCAGTGCCGGGGTTGCGCGCGAAAAACAGCAGCAGGTCATATTCCTTGTGCGTGAGCGCGATCTCCTCCGCGCCGCGCCAGACCTGCATGGCGCGCGTGTCGATGCGCAGACCGCCGATCTCGATGACGGCGTCGGTCTTGTTGTAGCGCCGCAGCACGACATCCACGCGCGCGAGCAGCTCGATCACCTCAAAGGGCTTGACGATGTAATCCTCCGCGCCCATGCGCAGACCGCGCACCCGGTCGTCGACCGAGCCGCGCGCGGTCAGGAAAATGACCGGGATGCCCAGCGGGCGGATGTATTCCATGAGCTCAAAGCCGTCGGCGTTCGGCAGCATCACATCGAGCAGGATGAGGTCAAAGACATTGTGCTCGAGAATGTCCGCCGCGGCCAGGCCGTCGTACACGCACGTGCACCGGTAGCCCGCGCGGGTCAGGCTCATCTGGATCAGGTCGCAGATCGGCTTTTCGTCGTCTACGATCAGGATCTGGATCATGCTACCGCCTCCTTCGGGTCAAAATTACATCGTTCCGGCATCAAAACGGCATCGCCGCCGCACCGGCGCATACCATTATAAAATTCGCGGCGGCGGCTGTCAAACGCCATCGGCGCACAGCAGAATTTTCCGGTTTTTGCCCGCCGAGCCGCTGCGCACAAAGGGCGCAAAAAAGTGTGAAAATTCCTGTCAGATGCTTGACAAATCCCGGTGCTGCGTGCTACACCTATTCTATTAGTTAAGGGAAGGCAATCTACGCGGAAAGGCAAAAACAATGACACTGGATAAATTAAAAATCGGCGCTTCGGGCGTCATCACGGCGGTCGGCGGGGACGGCCCGCTGCGCTGCCGCCTGCTGGACATGGGTCTGACGCCCCACACACGCGTCACGCTGCAAAAGGTGGCACCGATGGGCGACCCGATCGAGATCCGCGTGCGCGGGTACGAGCTGACGCTGCGCATCGAAGAGGCGGAGAAGATCGAGGTCGAGGGGGTGTCGGCATGATCTTTGCACTTGTCGGCAACCAGAACTGCGGCAAGACGACGTTGTTCAACGCCCTCACGGGCTCGAACCAGCACGTGGGCAATTTCCCCGGCGTGACCGTCGATCAGAAGATGGGCGAGATGCGCGACGAGAAGGACTGCTCCGTCGTCGATCTGCCGGGCATTTACTCGCTGCGTCCGTATACGCAGGAGGAGATCGTCTCGCGTGATTTTATCATCAACGAAAAGCCGGACGGCATCATCAACATCGTTGACGCCACGAACATCGAGCGCAACCTCTATCTCACGCTGCAGCTGCTTGAGCTGCGCGTGCCGATGGTGCTGGCACTGAACATGATGGACGAGGTGCGCGCCAACGGCGGCGCGATCGACGTGCAGAAGATGAGCGATGCGCTGGGCATCCCCGTCGTGCCGATCTCGGCGGCGAAGGGGGAGGGCGTGTCCGAGCTTGTGGATCAGGCGCTGACCGTCGCGCGCAGCCGCGCGCTGCCGAAGGTGACGGACTTCTGCTCGGACGATTCCGCCGTGCACCGCTGCATCCATGCGGTCGTGCACATCATCGCCGACCATGCCGACCGCATCGGCGTGCCGGCGCGCTTTTGCGCGGCCAAGCTCATTGAGGGCGGCGATGATCTGGCGCAGGTGCTCGATCTCGACGAGAACGAGCGCGAGCTGCTCGAGCACTGCATCGTGCAGATGGAAAACGAGACCGGGCTCGACCGCAACGCGGCGCTGGCCGATATGCGCTATACCTTCATCGAGACCGTTGTTGCCTCCTCCGTGGTCAAGTGCCACGAGAGCAAGGAGCACGCGCGCTCGATGAAGATCGACCGCATCCTCACGGGCAAATATACCGCCATGCCGACATTTCTGCTCGTCATGCTGCTCACGTTTTATCTCACCTTCAACGTCGTCGGCAAGTGGCTGTCCGACCTGCTGCAGCTCGGCATCGACGCGCTGACCGGCGTTGTGGACATGGCGCTCACGGCCTACGGCATCAACCCCGTCGTGCACAGCCTCATCATTGACGGCGTGTTTGCCGGCGTCGGCAGCGTGCTCGTGTTCCTGCCGATCATCGTGACGCTGTTTTTCTTCCTGTCCATTCTGGAGGACACCGGCTACATGGCGCGCGTGGCCTTCGTCATGGACAAGCCCCTGCGCAAGATCGGGCTGTCCGGGCGCAGCATCGTGCCGATGCTCATCGGCTTCGGCTGCTCGGTGCCGGCCATCATGGCCACGCGCACCGTCTCGTCCGACCGCGACCGGAAAATGACCATCCTGCTCACACCGTACATGAGCTGCTCGGCGAAGATCTCGATCTACGCGTTTTTCACCGCGGCGTTTTTCCCGCGCTACCGCGCGCTCGTCATGCTGGGACTGTATGTTCTCGGCGTGCTCATCGGCATCGTCGCGGCGCTCATCATGAACAAGACGGCCTTTCGCGGCAAGCCCGTTCCGTTTGTCATGGAGCTGCCGAACTACCGTATGCCCGGACTCAAGAGCGTGGCGCTGCTGCTCTGGGAGAAGGCAAAGGACTTTCTCCAGCGCGCGTTCACGGTCATCTTCCTTGCGACGATCATCATCTGGTTCTTGCAGAGCTTTGACACGCGCCTGAACGTCGTGGCCGACAGCGCCGAGAGTCTGCTCGCGCTCATCGGCCGCTGGATCGCGCCGATCTTCCGGCCGCTCGGCTTCGGTGACTGGCGCTGCGCCACGGCGCTCATCTCCGGCTTCATCGCCAAGGAGTCTGTCGTGAGCACACTGCAGGTGCTGCTCGGCGGCGCGGCGATCTCGTCGCTGCTGAGCACGCGCGCGGCGGTGAGCTTCCTCGTGTTCACGCTGCTGTACACGCCGTGTGTGGCCGCCGTTGCGACCATCCGGCGCGAGCTGGATTCCCGGCTCAAGACGGTCGGCGTCGTCGTTTTGCAGTGCACGGTCGCGTGGATCGTGGCGTGCGCGGCGTATGCGATCGCGGGGCTGGTGTGATGCATCTGGCGGACTATATCCTGCTGGCGATCGTGGCGGTGTGCGCCGTGATCGCGTGGCGCGTCTGGCGGCGCACGATGAAGCGCGGCGGCTGCTGCGGCGGAAACTGCACCGGCAACTGCGCGCAGTGCGGCAGAGCGTGCACGCACAAGCCGAAAAATAGGCGCAGGTTGTGAAAAATGCAAACGAAGCTCCGGAAGCGGTCATGCTTCCGGAGCTTTTTTCGTGCATGGCGGCAAAATGACCCGAAAAATGCGGTTTCTGTAGGATCCTGATGGAAATGTGCAGAAAACGGCGGCCGGAGGGCGGCCCCCGACTATTGAAATTGCGCAAAGAATGCGTTAAAATAATGCTGCATTTGTCACGCGTTTGGCAAAGGCCAAAACGCATCATTTTCATTTGAAAGGGTTTGGCATCGCGCGCGCCATGCTGCGCAGCGCAGACTACCTCCTGCTCGACGAGGCGACGAGCAACCTCGACGTCACGAGCACCGCGCTCGTCACCGAGGCGATGGACCGGCTCATGAAGGACCGCACGACCGTCATGATCGCGCACAGCTATGAGGCGGCCAAACGCGCCGACTACGTCATCGTCATGCGCGACGGCACGGTCGAAGCCGCCGGCACGCCGGATGAGCTGCGCGCGAGCAATGCATACTATCAAATGTTCAGCAAATCACTTTGATGTCAGCGAGGGAACTATGATCAGAGAAAATGTGAAGCTTACCGACGCTCAGCCCGGCGATATCTGCTGCGGCTTCGAGCTGGAAAAGAAGCAGTACGTCGCCTCCAAGGCGGCGACGCTGTACACCATGCGGCACAAGAAGTGTGGAGCGGAGCTCCTGTACTTTGACCGCGACGACGAGAACAAGACCTTCTGCATCGGCTTCAAGACCCTGCCGGAGGATGACACCGGCGTGTTCCACATCCTGGAGCACAGTGTGCTCAACGGCTCGAAGCGGTTTCCTGTCAAGGAGCCGTTCGTGTCCCTGCTGCAGGGCTCGATGCAGACCTTCCTCAATGCCATGACCTACAGCGACAAGACCATCTTCCCGGTCTCCAGCCGCAGCGAGCAGGATCTGTTCAACCTCATGCGTGTGTATCTCGACGGCGTGTTCTGCCCGAACATCTACGAAAAGCCCGAGATCTTCATGCAGGAGGGCTGGCACTACGAATTTGACAGCGAGCAGGCGCAGCCGTACTACAACGGCGTTGTCTTCAGCGAGATGAAGGGCGCCTATGCCGATGTCGAGCGCGTCATCGGCGAGGGGACGGACCGGCTGCTGTATCCCGACACCTGCTACGGGTTTTCGAGCGGCGGCAAGCCGGAGCACATCCCCGAGCTGAGCTATGCGCAGTTCATCGCCGCGCACAAGCGCTTTTACCACCCGTCGAACGCGCGCATCTTCCTTGACGGCCACATGGACGTCGAGCGCGTGCTCGCCTATATCGACGCGGAGTACCTGTCGCAGTATGCATACCGCGCTCCGGACTTCGACTTCACGGTGCAGCAGCCCCGCACGGGCGAGGCCACGGTGTACTATGAGGCGATGCCCGGCGAGGAGACGCTCTGCCACATGAGCCTCTCCAAGCTCCTGTGCCGCTATGACGATGTGGAGACGGTCTATGCAGCCAAGATCCTCTCGGACTATCTCACCGGCTCGAACGAGGCACCGCTCAAGCGCGCATTTCTCGAGCGCGGTCTTGCGCAGGATGTGACGCTCGAGATCTCCGACGGCATTTATCAGCCGAGCGCTGCGCTCATCGTGCGCAACACGACCAGGGACGCCTTTGACAAGGTCAAGACCCTTGCGGCGGAGGTCACGCGCGATATGCTCGCCGCCGGGCTCAACCGCGAGGCGCTCTCGGCGTCGCTCGAGCGCTTTGCCTTCACCAACCGCGAGATCACCGAGCCCTACGGCGTGGAGCTTGCCTGCCGCGCGTTTGACAGCTGGCTCTACGGCGGCGACCCGATGGCGTATATCGACAACGCCGCCGTGTTCGACGCTCTGCGCGAAAAGATCCATACGGGCTATTTTGAGCGCCTGCTGTCCGATCTGCTCGGCTCGAGCGGCGACCTGTGCACTCTCTATGTGCTGCCGTCGCTCACGAAGGGGGCGGATGACGCCCGCCGCGAGGCCGAGCGGCTCGCCGCCGCCACCGCCGCGTGGGATGCCGATCAGCGCAGCGAGGCGTATGCGGCCTTCCGGCGGATGCAGCAGTGGCAGCAGAGCGAGGACAGCGTGGAGGCACTCATGAGCCTGCCGCACCTGCGCCTTGAGGATGTGCCGCAGACGGTCACCCCTGTGCAGACGCAGCCGGGCGAGGTCAACGGCGTGCGGACGCTGCACGTCTCGGGCGATACGAACGGCATCGTGTACCTCAACCTGTACTTTGACGTCTCCGACCTCACGGACGAGGAGCTGTGTATGCTCAACGTGCTGAGCACCTGCTTTGGCGAGCTGCGCACGGAGACCTGCCCTGCGGACGTGCTGCAAAACCGCGTCAAGGCGCTGCTGGGCTCGCTGTTTTTGCGTGTGGACTGCTTGCAGAAGCAGGGCGACACCGAGCACGTGCATCCGTACCTGCTCGTGTCGGCGAGTATGCTCGAGGAAAACGCGGCCGAGGCGGTGCAGCTCCTGCGCGAGCTGCTCACGCAGGGGTGCTACGACGAGACGGACCGCATCGGCGAGACCGTCATGCAAAACGACTACTTCATGCGCCAGTCGCTCATCTCGAACGGCCATACCTTCGCCGTCACCAAGTCGCTGTCGGCGTTCTCAGCCGGTGCTGCGCTCAAGGAGACGCTCGAGGGCGAGACCTTCGTGCGCTGGTTTGCGGCGCTGGCCGCCGGCTTTGCGCAAAACGGTACGCAGGTGAGCGCTGCGCTTCGCACGCTCACCGAAAAGGTGTTCGTCACGAGCCGCCTCTTCGCGGGCTATTCCGGCGCGCTCGATGCCGATGTGCTTGCACAGCTCATCGCCGCGCTGCCGCAGGGCGCGCCCGGCGAGACGGCTGCGCACAAGCGCTATGACGCGGCCGCCTGTGCGGTCGAGATCCCGGCGGATGTGGGCTTCTGTGCGCTGGGACATAACCTCTACGCCCTTGGCAGCAGCTACTCCGGCGCGTGCCCGGTGCTGTCTTCGCTCGTGAGCTTCGGCTACCTGTGGAACATGGTGCGTGTGCAGGGCGGCGCTTACGGCACGGGCATGAATGTGCGCCGCAGCGGCGACATCTTCTGCTACTCCTACCGTGACCCGAACCTCGACAATACGCGCGCGGTGTTTTCCACCGTTGCCGATTTCATCGAGAATTTCGCGGCGCAGGGTATGCCGCTCGACGACATCATCATCGGCGCGGTCAATACGACCGATCCCTTGCTCGATCCCGCCGGGGTGTGCGAGAGCCAGTGCGTGCGCGCGCTCAAGGGTGTAACGCCGGAGGATCTGGCCAAGACCCGGCATGAGCTTCTGGCGACCAAGCCCGCCGACCTTGCGGCCATGGCCGGCGTCCTGCGCAAATACGCGCACGACGGAAAGTTCTGCACCTTCTCCGGTGTAAACGGCGGCGCGTGAGGCGCGGCAAATAAGAAAAAACCTGCGGTTTCCTCGGAAACCGCAGGTTTTTTTCTGTCTGAAACGGGTGCTGCCGTTATGTTTTTGCGAGCGCGGCGGCAACCGTTTGGTCGAAGGCGTCCGCTTCCGTGTTCCAGTCGGCGTAGGCGGGATCGTCCTTGTGGCTCGAGAGCAGCCCCATGCTGAGCAGATGATCGCCGAGCGCGGTCGTGACCTTTTTTGCGCCGAAATAATTCAGGTGATCGCCGAGGTCGCGCGTGTCCGTGCTCCAGTCGATGCCGACCTGCTCGGGCGTCATGTTCAGGTCAAGAAAGGGGAGGCCCAGCCGGTCGGCGAGCGCCTGTGTGCTGTTGTGGCGCGCCATGTTCCAGTTGGCGGTGCTGGGCGTGCTGACGAGCAGGAGCTGCGCGCCGTTTTCGTCGCAATAGGCCTTGATGCGCTCAACATAGGCGCGGTTGCGCCGGGGGATCGGCGCGTGCTGATCCGATGCCTGCATATACTTGCTCGTGTCCGCAGGCGCAGTGCCGTCGGTGAACTGATAGCCCTTTGCGCTGTCGATGTGGTTGTAGTCCACGGTCAGGGTCAGGTCGCTTGTTTTCAGCGTTTTCCAGCGGTTGTGATAGGTGAACACCGGGAAGAACTTCCCGGCCTCGCTGAGCAGCGCGCTGCCGTAGGAAAAGCCGCGGAAGATCGCGTTGGTCTCCAGAATGACGACCTTCGGCGACTGCGTCTGGAATGCCTTGTGCAGAAACTCCTCCGAATAGTACAGCGTCTGCCCCGAGGTGCCGCAGCAGTATGCCGTGTATCCGCGCTGCTGCCACAGCTGCGTCGGGATGAAGGCGGAATAGCTCTCGCTGTCGCCGAGGATCAGCAGGTCGATCGTGTGCTCCGGCTCACCGAGGATGCCGTTGGCGGCGGGGTCGTGGATGCCGCCGTCGCGGGAGTTGTTTTTGGGCCGCAGCAGCTGCGATACTCCGGTCAGCAAGAGCGCCAGCACGGTGAGAAAGACGACGCTTCTGAGTGTGTGTTTGAGAAAACGGGACATGCTTGCCTCCTAAAACTGTGCATACATGGGGTCAACGGGGACATAGCCCTTTCCGTATGCTCCGAAAACGATGATGAACAAAATGAGCGCATAAAAGACCGCCCAGCGCACCGCGACATGGCGCTGCGCCAGCAGCGCACGCACGGACTTGCCGCGCTCGTTGATCACGCTCACAACGAACACGATCAGCAGCGTCACCGCGACGATCATGAGGTCGAACTTGTCAATGCCGAGTGCCTTGAAGAGTGCGTCATCCAGGACGGGCAGCGAGAATCCGGTGACCATGGCGCGGAACATCTGCATACCCGCACGCAGACCGTTTGCGCGGAAAAACAGCTCGCCGATGATGACCAGCACCGTCGTGCGCAGCATCTGCAGCAGGCGGTACGGGAAGCTCTCGGCGCGGATGTGCAGCCGCGCGTTGACGGCGCGCACCGGCGGGGCGATGATGTTGCCGATGAGGATCAGCACGAAGTGGTACATACCGAAAAAGAGATAGCTCCACGCGGCGCCGTGCCAGAGACCGTTGCAGAACCACACGCAAAAGAGTGCGACGGCGCTCGCCAGCAGCGGCCCGTAGTGATTGCCGAGGCGTTTGCGGGCGGCGGAGGTGAGCTTTTCCAGCGGCTTGAGCGTGACGACCGGGTAGAACACGTAGTCCTTGAACCAGGTGCCGAGCGTGATGTGCCAGCGCTTCCAGAACTCCGAAATCGTCTTGGAGAAAAACGGCTGGCGGAAGTTTTCCGGCATCGTGACGCCGAGGATCTGTGCCGTGCCGGTGACGGCGTCCATCGAGCCCGAAAAGTCCATGTACAGCTGCACGGTGTAGCACACGGCAGCCAGTGCGATCACGCCGCCGTCAAAGTCGGTGTAGTTATTAAAGACATTGCTCACGAGCGGATTGAGCCGGTCGGCGATGACGACCTTTTTCATCATGCCGTAGGCGATGCGCTGCAGACCGAGCGTCAGGTTCGCGTAGGTGATCGGCTTTGCGTCCCAGAGCTGCTGTGCGGTCTGGTCGTAGCGGCAGATCGGGCCTTCCACGATCTGCGGGAAGAAGCTGATGAACAGCGTCAGGCGCAGCAGGTTCGTGTCCGCTTTCGTGATGCCGCGCTGCACGTCCACGATGTAGGACAGCGCCTGCAGCGTGAAAAAGGAGATGCCGATCGGCATCACATACTTCGGGATCGCCAGCTGCACGGGGATGTGCAGGTGTGCAAGGAGCGTGTTGACATTCGTCGCGGCAAAGCCGGAATACTTGAGCGCGAACAGGACGCCGATGTGCAAAATGACGGCCAGCAAAAGGATCCGGTGCTGCACGGCCTGCTGCCGCTTGCGCACGGTCTTGCGCTCGGCTTTTTCCGTCTGCGCGAGCAGAAGCTTCGTCTCCGACTGTATTTTGTCCAGCCACAGCCCGAAATAGTGCATGGAAAGCGCTGTCAGGAGCAGATATACGAGCAGCTTGCCGCTGATCAGCCAGAAAAAAGCGCAGTCGGCGGCGAGCAGGAAGTATTTTTTCCCGCGCCGCGGCACGAGACTGTACGCCACGAGACAAAACGGCAGGAACACGACGAGAAACGCCGTCGAGAAGAAGGAGGTCAGCGCGCTCCCTTTTCCTGCGAGCAGCAGAGAAGAAAGCTCCATATCAGCAGCCCTCCTGCGCGTATTTACACGCCGCGGCAGCTTGTGTCACAAGCGCACGGGCGCAGAAAAGAGCGCCTGCAGATCCTGCGGCGCCGCTGTCCGGATGGCGTTTGGAGCGCGTCGCTCCGGTCGGGAAGCAGGGCTTTCCCGGCAGTGCTGCCGCGCGTGTATGCTGTTTGGTCATCCGTGGTTTTGTACCTGCCATTTGTTCCGTTCTCCTAAAGATGCTTCGTTTTGTGGCATCATTATAGCAGGGGCTGGGCGAAAAAAACAGTCAATGACACCTGAATTAGTCTTAATTCTGCCGCCGCGCCCCATACAGAGTCTTGTACATTCAGACGAAAAATACGCAGCTTGGTTTCGCCTTGCGCGAAAAAGCCCACCGGGCGGCGTGATCCGGATCGGACAGCGCGAAAATACCACTGACCGTGCAGACCTTCGAGCATAAAAAAGCCAGACGAACCGGCATGGTTCGTCTGGCTCTGCAATGGTGGACCTGGGCGGGCCAAATAAGAACTTGTGGTGTTTTGCAGGAGGGCTTTTGCTAAATGTAACTGTTAACTATCTATACACTGAAAGTATACCCAAATGAAGAGATAATATCAACCCATTTTAATTATCATTTAACCCAAACTGAATCGACCACAGCTTTTTCTTATACAACTGCTCGTACTCCAATACCTCATGCTTATCCCTCTTGATGGGAAATACCTCCAAAATGGAATACTGGAAATTATTGCAATAGTCAGCATCGGCGGCGATAAGCTCCTTAAGACGCTTATTGCCACCGTGTTTTGTCCGGGCATACTCACTCCATCGGCCCCAGATGCCGCCCTGCTCACCGCTGGCGGAGCCAACGTAGTGCTTGCCCGTCTTGGTATCCGTAATGAGATATACCCCGGCCACAGCAGACAGCTTTTCCTCCCACTCTTTGTATGCTGCTTTGTTGTAAACAATTTTGTGGAGCGTCTCAAAAGACAGCAATACCCTGTCATAGCTGGTAAAGCTGATTTCAGACACGGCAGGGCGGATTTCCAACAATTCCTTCTCTGTTGTTCCGTTCTGACACCAATTGATCGTTCCCTTGCCCCAGTCAATCACAAGGCGGTCTTTCATATCAGCAAGTAAGTCCGTCTTGACCAGTTCATATACCACAGACTTCTCCTCAGTCATGCCGCTATCTGGTACAAAATCTTCTGGGAATTTTGTGCGGATATATGGCTTTGAACCACCAACGCAATAACAGCCCTGAAAAACACCATTCGTGCCTTCCGTCCCCAAAAAGCTGATGACCATATCACAGTCCCGAAACCGCGCATGGTTTTGAACTGACTGATACAATTCCAGATACCCCCGCTCGTAGTTGGCGGCTATCTCCTCTTTGGTAAGGTTGTGACGAATCAGCTTTACTCTGTCCCAGTTGATTTGCTTTCCAGCCAATAGCTCTTGAAATTTCATGGTATCCGTCCTTCTCTCTGTTTTTTTGAATTCATACCCACATGATAAAGCATCTTTTGGCGCATCGCAATAGATTACACATAAAAATATAAGTGTAAAAATAGCGTGTATTGCGGAGCGTATCTCCCAGAAGAAACGGGAACGCAACGAGCTGGAACAGCAGATTCTTTTGGAGACTTCCTCCCACCCTACGCCCACGGTCAATGAAGTGCGGTTCTTCTTGAACCAGTTCCGCAAAGGCGATGTGAATGACCTGAAATATCGGCAGGCACTGGTGGATACTTTTGTCAACAGGATTTACCTCTATGACGACAAAATGACTGTCCTGTATAATACACAGGACAGCCATTCTGATGTGACCATCGACGATTTAAGTTCGTCTAGGGTCGTTTTGGTGGAGATGGGGGGAGTTGAACCCCCGTCCGAAAGCGCTTAAACAGGAACTTCTCCGGGCGCAGCAGGTTTTTTCGGGACGCCGAACGTCCCCGTTCCCTTCAGGACAGGCAAACCGGCAAGCCTGTCAGTCCGGTAGCTTCATGATGCATGGCACGCGCAAAGCTTAGCGTGCGCACGTTCACCACTCGTCGACGCTCCGCTGCCGGGCCGTGGTCCTCCCGGCGGGAACGCTCGCTATTTAAGCAGCGAGAAGAACAGTTTCGTTGTTGTTCTTTAATTTATAAGATGCCCGTTTTATGGCGGTCAGGCGCCGCCGCCCGCTATTCCTGCCTCCACACCCCCGTCGAAACCGGTACATCCCCAGGATGTCAGGTGCGTCAGCCGCCTGCACCGCGAGCGCGGCGCAGGCAGGAACGCATTCTGGATCTTCAGACGAAACTGCCGATGTGTTTGTTCCCTCAGCAGGTCTCCGGCTCGGCGTATTCCTCACCGAAGGTCTCGACCGTGACGGTCTTCATCTTCTGCTCATGGGTGGGCTTGTCGTTGAACATACTGCGCGGAGTGCGCGCGATGGCGTCGACGACGTCCATGCCCTCTGTCACCTTGCCGAACGCAGCATACTGCTTGTCGAGGTGCGGGGCGTCCATGTGCATGATGAAAAACTGGCTGCCGGCGGAGTTCGGATCCATGGCGCGGGCCATGGACAGCACGCCGCGCGTGTGTTTGAGGTCGTTTTTGAAGCCGTTGCTCGTGAACTCACCGTCGATGCAGTAGCCCGGGCCGCCCATGCCGGTGCCGGTCGGGTCGCCGCCCTGAATCATGAAGCCGGGGATGACGCGGTGGAAGATCACACCGTCATAAAAGCCCTTCTTGACGAGACTGATAAAGTTGCGCACGGTGTTCGGCGCGATCTCTGGGTAGAGCTCGGCGCGGATGATGCCGCCGTCTTCCATTTCAATGGTGACAATCGGATTGCTCATCAGTAATTTTTCTCCTTTATCGTTCTGTCGATCTCGCGTTTGGCGCTGCGCTGCGCATCGGCATCGCGCTTGTCGTAGAGCTTTTTGCCCTTGCACAGGCCGAGCTCCACCTTCACGCGGCTGTCCTTGAAATACAGCGACAGCGGCACGAGCGTCAGCCCGTCCTGCTTGGTGCGGGCATAGAGCTTCGTGATCTCCCGCCGGTGCATGAGCAGGCGCTTCGGCCGGTCGGGGTCGCGGTTGTAGATGCTGCCGTGCTCGTAGGGGCTGATGTGGATGCCGTAGGCAAACAGCTCCCCGTTTTTCACGGTGCAGAACGAATCTTTCAGATTGACCGTGCCCGCGCGGATGGACTTGACCTCGGTGCCGAAGAGCTCCACACCGGCCTCGAACCGCTCGAGCACGAAATAGTCATGCAGGGCCTTGCGGTTGGCCGCGACCTGCTTGACGCCCTTGGCTCTCGGCATGGCGGGGACCTCCTTCGTGCGAAATCGTGGATATAGTTTACCACATCCGGCGGCAAATGAAAAGAGCGAAATCAGCAGAAATAACGCCGAAGCGTCTCAATGGCGTTGCGCCGGGCGACGATGTGGCCGTGTTCGCGGATGTGCGCGTATAATAGTCCACTGCACGGCAGCGCCTCGCCGAACTCGAACACCGCGTTCGGCAGCAGCGCGTCCTCTGCGCGTGTGAACAGCTCCCAGCCGCCGGCTATGTACACCACGTCCGAGTCGATCCCCTCCGGAAAGCAGCCGAGCGCTGCGGTCAGATCGGCAAACGAGCCGAAGCGAAACCGGCGCGGCGGGTCAGAAACGGGTCTTGCGATGCACAGCACCTCCTTTCCGGCGTCGGTAGACGCCGCGTACTACTCAAAATATATGGCATTCCGGGCAGGAATATGGTATCATGCCAGAGAAGAAGGAGTGGTGGTTCATGGAACTGATCGAAGAAAAACTCAAGACCGTCACAAGCTATCACGGCGTGATCGTCAACGTCCGGCTCGACGAGGCGCGTCTGCCCGACGGCAGCCTGGCCAAGCGCGAGGTCGTGGAGCATCCGGGCGGCGTGACGGTGCTGCCGCTGGAGGATGACGGCACGGTCTGGTGCGTGCGGCAGTACCGCTATCCGTTTTCGCGCACGCTGCTCGAGCTGCCGGCCGGCAAGCTCGAACCCGGGGAAGCGCCGGAGCTGGCGGCGGCGCGCGAGCTCTCGGAGGAGACGGGGCTCAGCGCAGGACGGCTGCAATATCTGGGTGCGAACTTCACTTCGCCCGGCTACTCGCAGGAGGTGCTGCACATCTACCTTGCGCGCGATCTGCACCACGGTGCGGCGCACCTTGACCCCGGGGAGTTCCTGAATCTGGAGCGATATCCGCTGGATGCGCTCGTGCAGATGGCACTGGATGGCGAACTCTGCGACGGAAAAACGACAGTTGCGCTGCTAAAAACGCAGCTTTTGCTCGCGCGGGAGCGCGGAGAAGCGGCATCCGGAGGGTTGTGATTGCTTTTCCGGAAAAACCATGCTATAATCCGTTGTTAGGTTCCGTTAAAATCGGGCAAGCTATGCACGAAGCGCGGCCAAAAGCGGCTGCAGATGCGCACCGGCGCTCTGCCTTCGCAGCATGAGAGGTGTCAAATACTTTGGATAGATATGTGATACATGGCGGCAGACCCCTGCACGGGGAGATCGAGATCAGCGGCGCGAAAAACGCGGCCGTGGCGATCATCCCGGCGGCTCTGATGGTCGACGGTGTCTGCCGGATCGAGAATATGCCGCAGATCAGCGATGTGGATATGCTCCTGAAGATCCTTCAGGGGCTTGGTGCGCGTGTGGAATACCTCAGCCCCTCCGCCGTTGAGATCGACTGTACGCAGGTGCGCTTCACCGAGCCGCCGTATGACCTGATGCGCAAGATCCGCGCGTCGTACTACTTCATCGGCTCGATGCTTGGCCGCTTCGGCTCGGCCAAGACGACCATGCCTGGCGGCTGCAACTTCGGCGTCCGGCCGATCGACCAGCACATCAAGGGCATGACTGCGATGGGCGCGAACGTCGAGGTAAAAAACGGCTTTGTCTATGCCGACACGCCCGACGGCCGCCTGCACGGGGCAAAGGTATATCTGGATAAGGTCTCCGTCGGCGCGACGATGAACATCATCATCGCGGCGACGCTTGCGCGCGGCCGCACCGTGATCGAGAACGCGGCGCGTGAGCCGCACATCGTCGATCTCGCCAACTTCCTCAACTCCATGGGTGCGGACATTCGCGGCGCCGGTACGGATTCGATCCGTATCCAGGGCGTTGACCGTCTGCACGGCGGCACGTACAGCGTCATCCCCGACCAGATCGAGGCGGGCACGTATATGACGGCTTGCGCCGCCGCCGGCGGCGAGGTGCGTCTGACGAACGTGATCCCGCGCCATCTCGAGTGCATCAGCGCAAAGCTGCGCGAGATGGGCGTGACCGTCGTCGAGGGCGGCGACAGCGTGCTCGTGCGCAGCAACGGCCGCCTGCGCCACACGAACGTCAAGACCCAGCCGTACCCCGGCTTCCCGACGGATATGCAGCCGCAGATCAGCGTGGCGCTGTGTCTGGCCGACGGCACGAGCGTCGTGACCGAGGGTGTGTACGACAATCGCTATAAGTACATTCAGGAGCTGACTCGCATGGGCGCGGACGCGCAGGTCAACGGCTGCACCGCCGTGCTCAACGGCGTGGAAGAGCTGCACGGCGCGGATGTCAAGGCGTGCGATCTGCGCGCCGGCGCCGCCGTGGTCATCGCCGGTCTGTGCGCCGTGGGCGAGACCGTGGTCACGGACATCCACTTTATCGAGCGCGGCTATGAAAACTTCGTCGGTAAGCTGCGCAGCATCGGCGCCGACATCGTGCTCGAGCGCGACGATGCCGAGCAGTGTGTGGCCGCTGCCGAATGAACATTGCCCTGTTTGCCAGCGGCTCGAGCGGCAACTGCGCGCTCGTGTCCGACGGCGATACCCATATTTTGCTCGACGCCGGCATCTCCGCGCGGCGCATCCGTGCCGGACTCTCGGCGCAGGATGTGACGGCGGATGCGCTCGCGGGCGTGCTCGTCACGCATGAGCACTCCGACCATGTCAAGGGGCTTGCGGTGCTGCTGCGGCACGACCCCGTGCCGGTGTATGCGCTGCCTGCCGTGTGTGCTGCGCTGCGTGCGCAGCTGCCGGCAGAATGCCTGCGTGAGATCGCGCCGGATGTGCCGTTTTGCCTCGGCGATGTGCGCGTGACGCCGTTTGCGACGCCGCACGACGCGGCCGGAAGCTGTGGCTACCGGCTCGACGGCTCGGCGCATTTCGGTCTCTGCACCGACCTCGGCGTCGTGACGGATACCGTGCGCGCGGCGCTCTGCGGTGTGGACTGTGCCGTCATCGAGGCCAACCATGATCCGGAGCTTTTGCGCACCGGACCTTATCCGGTCTATCTCAAGCGGCGCATCGCGTCCGACCACGGGCATCTGTCAAATGAAAGCGCCGGAGCGCTCGCGGTGTTTCTTGCGGAAAATGGCGCGCAGCAGCTCGTGCTCGGCCACCTCAGCCGGGAGAACAACACCCCGCGCGCCGCGCTCGACACCGTGTCGCAGGCGCTCGCGGACGCGGGCTTTTTGCCCGGTGAGCAGCCGGAGCTCTATGCCGCGCCGGCCGATACGCCGCTCGTGCTTGCGGCGGGAAAGGCGTGCGTATGCTGTCGATAACGCTCCTGTGCGTCGGAAAGATGCGGGAGACTTATTATACCTCCGCGTTTGCGGAATATGCCAAGCGGCTGGGCGCTTACTGCCGGTTCGAATTGGCGGAGCTGCCGGAGCAGCGTCTGCCCGAGCGCCCATCACCGAAAGAGATCCGCGCGGCACTGGAAAAGGAGGCACAGGCCATCCGCGCGCGCATCCCGAAGGGTGCGGCCGTGATCGCCATGTGCGTCGAGGGAAAGCTCCTCTCGAGCGAGGCGCTCGCACGGCAGCTTGCCGGTTACGCGGCGGGCGGCACGTCGAAGGTGTGCTTTCTTGTCGGCGGGTCGTTCGGTCTGGACGAGGAGCTCAAGCGCGAGGCGTCGCTGCGGCTGAGTATGTCGCCGATGACGTTCCCGCACCATCTGGCGCGCGTCATGCTCGCCGAGCAGATCTACCGCGCGTGCGCGATCAACGCGGGCACGCAATATCACAAATAGAAATATAGGAGAACTACCATGGCGCAAGAGCTGAAAGCAGAGTGGGGCAGATCGCTTCCCGGCGATTTGCTCAAGCGCTGGCCGCGCGATGCGGACGGCGAACTGGTGCCACCGGCGTTGCTGACCAAGTGCACAGGTATCGATATGGACGATGTGCTGCTGGTCAATATGCTGGAGGCGTATGGCATCCCCTGCCTGAAAAACTATCCAGGGGACGGCCAGTTTGGAAAGATCATGTTGGGTATGTCCGGTTACGGAGTGGAAATTCTGGTCCCGGAAACGCTGCTTGCCGATGCGCAGGCACTCCGGGAGGGCTGCGCCTCGGCGCTGACGGAAGGAGAAGACGATGCGTAATTACATGGAAGAATACCAGCGTTGGCTCGACAGTCCCGCGCTCTCCAATGCGGAGTGGGAAGAGCTCAATGCCATCCGCGATGATAAAAAAGAGATCGAGAGCCGCTTTTTTGCCCCGCTCGAGTTCGGCACGGCCGGCCTGCGCGGTGAGATGGCGCTCGGCTGCCGCCGCATGAACATCCATGTCATCCGCCACGCCACGCAGGCATTCGCGGAGGTCATCAAGGCCGAGGGCGCGGGTGCGTGCTCGCGCGGCATCGCCATCTGCTTTGACTGCCGCGTCAACAGCGAGCGCTTTGCGCACGAGGCCGCGTCCGTCATGGCGGCCAACGGCATCCATGTGCGTATTTTTGACGCCCTGCGCCCGACGCCGGAGCTGTCGTTCGCCGTCAAGCACTATGGCACGACGGCCGGATTGAACATCACGGCCAGCCACAACCCGAAGGAATATAACGGCTACAAGGTCTACTGGTCCGACGGCGCACAGCTGCCGCCGCAGCACGCCGCCGCCATTGCCAAGAACATGGAGCAGCTGGACATCTTCAACGACATCCAGCGCATGGACTTTGACGATGCGGTGCGTCAGGGACTGGTAGAGTTCATGGGCGCGGAGACGGACGAGGCCTTCCTCGCAAACGTGCTGCGTCAGCCGATCGACCCGGACGTCGTCCGCCGCGTGGCCGACCGCTTCAAGATCGTCTACACGCCGTTTCACGGCGCGGGCTGGCACCTTGTGCCCGAGGCGCTGCATAGGCTCGGCATGACGCAGGTCATCCCCGTCAAGGAGCAGATGGTGCTCGACGGCACGTTCCCGACCGTGGAGAGCCCGAACCCGGAAAACCCGGAGGGCTTCTATCTGGCCATCGACCTCGCCAAGAAGGTCGGCAGCGACCTCATCATCGGCACCGATCCGGACTCTGACCGCGTCGGCGTCATGGTGCGCGGTGCGGACGGGGAGTACCACACCATCACCGGCAACCAGATGGGCGTGCTGCTGCTCGACTACATCATCACGGCGCACATCCGCAAGGGTACGCTGCCGGAAAACGCGGCCGCGCTCTCGACGATCGTCACGTCCAAGATGGTGCGGCGGATCTGCGATGTGCATAACGTCCACTTTGAGGAGACGTTCACCGGCTTCAAGTTCATGGCCGAGAAGCTGGCCGAGTACCAGCGCGACGGCTCGTATCAGTACCTGCTCGCCTTTGAGGAGAGCTACGGCTACATGATGGGCGACTATGTCCGCGACAAGGACGCCGTGACCGCCTGCGTGATGATCACGGAGATGGCGGCGTACTATTTTGAGCAGGGCATGACGCTGGCTCAGGCGCTCGATGCGCTGTACGAGAAGTACGGCTTCTACGGTGAGCGCACGCTCAATCTGGTCATGCCGGGGCTCGACGGTCTGGAGAAAATGCGCGCACTCATGGCACAGCTGCGCCGCGAGCCGCTGCAGGAGATCGCGGGCACGAAGGTCGTGCGTATGCGCGACTATCAGGACGGCTCGGTGTACGTCATGGGGCTCGGCAGAATGGACAAGACGCCCATCTCCGGCTCAAACGTGCTGTACTTTGAGCTGGACGACGGCTGCTCGTTCATCGTGCGCCCGTCCGGCACAGAGCCGAAGATCAAGGTCTATATTCTCGGCGTCGGCGCGACGCGCCCCGAGTGCGACGAGCGCGTGCAGCGCTATGCGCAGTTTGCCGAGACGCTGCGCGGCTAAACACACATCCAATGTACCGGCCCTCCGGCGATGCGCGCCGGAGGGTCGGCTTTTTGAGGGGAAACGTATGAAAGAAAAACTCAAACAGCTCTTCGGGCTCTTCGGCGCGTTCGCCGTCGTCGGTGTGACGACGTTCGGCGGCGGCTATGCCATGCTGCCCGCCCTGCAGCGTGAGGTCGTGGAAAAGCGCCGCTGGGCGACCGAAGAGGAGGTCATGGACTGGTATGCCATCGGTCAGTGCACGCCGGGCGTCATCGCGGTCAACACCGCCACCTTCGTCGGGCAAAAGCAGGCGGGCATCTGGGGCGGCATCTTTGCCACGCTCGGCGTCGTGTTCCCGTCGCTCGTGATCATTATGATCATCGCGGCCTTCATCCAGAACTTCGCGCACCTGCCCGCCGTGCAGAATGCGTTCGCGGGCATTCGCGTGTGCGTGTGCGTGCTGATCCTCAACGCCGTCGTGAAGCTGTGGAAAAAGTCCGTTGTGGACTGGAAGACGTTTCTTGTCTTTCTGCTCGTGTTCGCGGGCAGCGTGTTTTTGAACATCTCGCCGGTGCTGTACGTGCTTGCGGCTGCGGTCGCGGGCATCGTGATCCGGGAACTGGAGGCGCGTAAGGCATGATCTATCTGCGTCTGTTCTGGGAGTTTTTCAAGACCGGTCTATTTTCCGTCGGCGGCGGTCTGGCCACGCTCCCGTTTATCTACGATATGTCCGACCGCACGGGCTGGTTCACCTATCAGCAGATCGCGGACATGGTCGCGGTGTCGGAGTCCACGCCCGGTCCGATCGGCGTCAACACGGCGACCTATGTGGGCTACGTCACGGCCGGCGCCCCCGGCTCGCTCATTGCGACGCTGGGTCTCGTGACGCCCGCGGTCATCTGCATCCTCATCATCGCCTCATGCCTGAAAAAGTTCCGGGAAAACCGCTTTGTCGACCACGCCTTTTACGGGCTGCGCCCGGCGTCCGCGGGGCTGATCGCGGCGGCGGGCTTTGCTGTCGTGCGCATTTCGCTCCTGCACGAGAGTACCTTCCGGGCAAGCGGCCGGTTTGCCGATCTGTTTTTCTGGAAGGGGCTGCTGCTCGCGGCCGTCATCTGGGTGCTGACGAATGTCGTCAAGCCGACGAAAAAGCTGCACCCGATCGTGTACATCGCGGCGTCCGCCGTGGTCGGCATCGTGTTCTCGTTTGCCGGTGCATGAAGTTAAAACAGGCTTGCCAGAACCCACATACACAGCGCGGAGATTGCTCCGTGCAGCAGGCGCCCGGCCGTGTGCCGGGCGCTTTTGATATCCGTTCCGGCGAGCACTGCCGCCGTCTGGCAGTGCACCGATACGCCGCCCCAGCCGATGAGAAAGGCCGCAAGGGCGAGGCTAGCGGGCGTCGGCGTCAGCCCCTGCATCGCGCCGATGCCCGTGCCGAGCTCGAGCACGCCTGTGCACAGGGCGCGCGCAAAGTGCAGCTCCAGTCCGAGCCGCGCAGAGAGCGTGCCCACCAGCGCGGGCAGCAGCCCGGAGGCATCGAGCATACCGGTCACGACGCTGAATGTGACCACAAAGCCGCTGACCGTCAGCACCGCGCACACGGCGCTGCGCACAGCCTCCGGCAGCGCCTGCGCGAGCGACACGGCGGCGATCTGCGTGCGCTCCTCGGGCTCGAAGCCGCCGCTGCGTGGGGCGAAGAGCATCCCGACGAGCACGGCCGACAGCACGTGCACGCCGTAGAGCAGCAGCCCATAGCCGGCGCTGTGAAACACGCCCACGCCCGCCGCGCCGACGAGAAACGCAGGACCGGAATTGTTGCAGAACGCGAGCGCACGCTCCGCCTGCTTACGTGTGAGCGCGCCGCTGCGCCGCAGCCGCGCCACGGCGTCCGCGCCGAGCGGATACCCGCCCGTCACGCCCAGCAGCAGCGCCGATGCGCCCGCGCCGCCGATGCCGAAGAGCTTTTGCGTCACGGGCGAGAGCAGCCGTCCCAGCAGCCCCGGCAGCCCGAGCTGCTGCAGCAGCGACGAGAGCATAAAAAACGGCAGCAGCGACGGCACGATCATCTGCGCGCAGAGGCTCAGTCCCGCGCGTGCGCTCTCGAGTGCCGCCTGCGAGCAGACGAGCAGCGCGCCGAGTGCCGCCAGCGCAGCGGCGAGCGCAATGCAGTTGCTCCGTTTTCCTTCCATCGGCATCCCTCCCGTGAACGTTTCAGTGCATTTCTATGCCTGTCCCGGCCTAAACTTGCCTGCGGACGCATAAACTGGCTTGCAGCGAGGAGGTGAGCCGGTGCGACGGCTGTCAGACATTCCGCTCGAGATCGCCGAGCGGCTGGATTATCCGGCGGAATCCGTGACCGGTGTGCCGAAGCTGACCGTGACCGGCCGGCGGCGTGCGCTGGTGGAAAACCACTGCGGACTGCTCGCATACAGCCGCGAGTGCATCATCATTGACGGCGGGCGCACGCGGGTGTGTCTGCGCGGCACGGATTTGCAGCTCGTGGCCATGGACAGTGCGGCAGTGCTGATCTCCGGCACGATCGTTTGTGCCGAATTTGCGTGAGGTGATGGGTTTGACGCGGTGGATCCTGGCGCTTTGCGGCAGCGTGCGGCTCGAGGTGTGCGGCGCGCATCCGGAGCGCGTGCTCAATGCCTGCGCGGATGCCGGCGTTGCGTGTACGGCGTCCGAGCCGGTGGATGCCTATACGCTGCGCTTTACGGTGCGCGAGCGCTGCGCGGAGACGGCCGCGGCGCTTGCACGGCGCTGCCAGTGCACGGTGAAGACCGTGTCCCGGCGCGGTCTGCCGCGGCTGCTGCGGCGCGCGGCGCGGTATCGCGGCCTGTGTGCGGCGCTGCTTTTGCTGATGCTTGCGGTGTCGGTGTCGTCGCTTTTTGTCTGGCGCATCGACGTGACCGGAAACGAGGCACTCACGACCGGGCAGATCCTGCGCTGTCTGGATGCGTGCGGCGTGCGTCCGGGCACATATTGGCCGGGACTTTCCAATGACCTCGTGCGCAACGATATGATCCTGCGCCTGCCGCAGCTGCGCTGGCTCACGGTGAACGTGCGCGGCAGCTGCGCCGAGGTGATCGTGCGCGAAAAAGACCCGCTGCCGGACATCACGCCCGACGATACGCCCGTGAGCATCTACGCCGCCGCGACCGGGGTCATCCTGCACATGGATGTCTATGCCGGCGAGGCACGCGTCGCGCCCGGTGCGGCGGTCGAGCCGGGGGACGTGCTCGTGTCCGGCGCGGTGGGAGATCTCGGCGGCGGCGTGCGCCCGGTGTGTGCCCGCGCCGAGATCCGTGCCCGCACACGGCAGGAGCTCACGGGGCAGATCGCTCTGACGGAAAGCGAAAAACAGTCCGCGCACGGCGGACGGACGCGCTGGGCGCTGCGCGTGGGGAAAAAACGGATCAATTTTTATCAAAACAGTGGAATTTCAGAGCGCGAATGTGATAAAATCATTTGTGAATATCCTTTTGCGATCCGGGGCGTGTTTGCACTGCCGTTTTCGCTCGTGCGCGAGCGCGTGCAGCCGTATCGGACGGCGTCTGTGCCGGTATCTGCCGACGCGGCGCGCGCGGTGCTCGAGCAGGCGCTGCTGCAGCGGCTGCGCCAAGAGATCGGGGCCGACGGCACGATCCTTGCCTATGAAACGGCGGCGCAGACCGTCGGCGGCGTGCTGACCGTGACGCTCACGGCCGAGTGTGAGCAGGAGATCGGCCGCGCGCAGGCGACACCGGACGCGGAATTTTTACAGCTTCGGCCGCCGGCCGGGGAAGGGACAACAGCAGATGATTGAAAAAACCATGGAAGTCGACAGAATGGAGGACGTCATCAGCGTGTTCGGGTCGTTTGACCAGAACCTGCGGATGATCGAGACCGAATACAACGTACGCGTGACCGACCGCGACGAGCAGATCCACATCACCGGCGAGGCGGAAAACGTGCTCTATGCCGAAAAAGCCATCACGGGACTGCTGTCGCTGGCGGCCAAGGGCGAGGAGATCGGCGAGCAGAACGTGCGCTACATCTTCCGCCTCGTGCGCGAGGGCAGGGAGCAGAAGATCCAGGAGCTTGCGGGCGATGTCGTGTGCATCACGGCAAAGGGCAAGCCCATCAAGGCCAAGACGATCGGACAGCGCGTGTATCTCGACGCGATCGAGCAAAACACGATCACGCTCGGCGTCGGCCCTGCCGGCACGGGCAAGACATATCTTGCCGTGGCGGAGGCGGTCGCGGCGTTTCGCGCCGAGCGCGTCAACCGCATCATCCTCACGCGCCCCGCGGTCGAGGCGGGCGAGCGGCTGGGTTTTCTGCCCGGAGACCTGCAAAACAAGGTCGACCCCTATCTGCGCCCGCTGTACGATGCGCTCTTTGAGATGCTCGGCGCGGACGCCTATGCCAAGTATCTCGAGCGCGGCAACATCGAAGTCGCGCCGCTGGCGTATATGCGCGGGCGCACGCTCGACGACAGCTTCATCATCCTCGACGAGGCGCAAAACACCTCCCGCGAGCAGATGAAGATGTTCCTGACGCGTATCGGCTTCGGCTCGCACGTCGTCATCACCGGCGACGTGACGCAGATCGACCTGCCGTCGGACAAGCCGTCCGGTCTCAAGGAGGCGCTGCGTATTCTCGACGGCATCGACGACATCGCAATCTGCCGTCTGACCGGGGCGGACGTTGTGCGCCACGCACTCGTGCAGAAGATCATTGCCGCCTACGAAAAGGACGATCAGCAGAGAGAAAAACACGCCGCGGCCGCTGCCAAAAAGCCTGCCGCGCGCAAGACGACTGTGAGGAAAAAAGCATGACACAAGCCAAGATCACCATCACCCGCACCCGCCGGGGACTCGGCTTCCCGGACACGCAGCGCTATGTCAAGCGCGCAGCCGCCGCGGCGCTCAAGGCCGAGGGCGTGAGCGTCCCGTGCGAGCTCGATGTGACGCTCACGGACGATGCTGCCATCCACGCCATCAACCGCGAGCAGCGCGGTGTCGACCGGGCGACGGACGTGCTGTCGTTTCCGATGAATGAGCTCACGCCCGGCGCATTCGACCCCGACGCCTGCGAGTGGGACTATGAGACCGAGCGCGCCATGCTCGGCGACATGGTCATCTCCATGGAGCGCTGCGCCGAGCAGGCCGGGACCTACGGCCACAGCTTCGCGCACGAGGTCAGCTATCTGACGGTGCACTCCGTGCTGCACCTGCTCGGCTACGACCACGTGGACGAGGGGGAGGACAAGCGCCGTATGCGCGCGAGAGAAAAAGAGATCATGCGTCTGCTGGACGTATAAGGAGAAGAGAATGATTACCAAAACCGCTATGATCACCATCTGCGGACGGCCGAACGTCGGCAAGTCCACGCTCACAAACGCCCTGCTGGGCGAGAAGATCGCCATCGTCTCGAACAAGCCCCAGACGACGCGCAACCGCATCAGCGCCGTCGTCAACCGCGGCGACGCGCAGCTCATTCTCATGGACACGCCGGGCTTTCACAAGCCGCGCAACCGTCTGGGCGACTACATGGTGCAGGTCGTGCGCGAGAGCGTGGCGGACGTTGACGGCGTGATGCTCGTTGTCGAGCCCATCGCCTCCGTCGGCGAGCAGGAGCGCGCCCTCATCGAGCGCATCCGGTCGACGGGCGCTCCGGCAGTGCTCGTCATCAACAAGATCGACACGGTCGAAAAGCAGGAGCTGCTGGCTGTCATCGCCGCCTATTCCGAGGCGCTGCCGTGGCGTGCGATCGTGCCGGTGTCGGCCCAGAACGGCGATGGGCTCGCGGAGCTCCTGAACGAGCTGACGGCGCTGGCCGTGCCCGGACCGCAGCTGTTCCCGGACGATATGATCTCCGATATGCCCGAAAAGCAGATCTGCGCCGAGCTCGTGCGCGAAAAGCTGCTGCTGTGCCTCGATAAGGAGATCCCGCACGGCACGGCCGTTGAGGTCACGAAGTTTTCCGAGCGCGACAACGGCATCATCGACATGGACGTGACCATTTACTGCGAAAAGGACAGCCACAAGGGCATCATCATCGGCAAGCACGGCGCGATGCTCAAGAAGATCGGTGAGCTTGCGCGGCAGGACGTCGAGCGCTTCATGGGCACGAAGGTGTATTTGCAGACCTGGGTCAAGGTCAAGGAAAACTGGCGCGATTCCGCTGCGCTGCTGCGCAACTTCGGCTTTACCGACCAGTGAGGCACGGAAATTACCAGCTATAGTTCCACCCCGATGTGCAGACACTATGCGCAGCGAGGTGGTTTCCTGTGCAGGACGATTTTTTCTGGCAGCTGTTTGCGGATACCGGTGATCCGCTCGGCTATCTTTGCTACTGCGCCGCGCGCGATGCGGCGGCGAGCGAGGCGTCTGCGGCGGACGACACCGCCCGCCGCCCCGCCTGATGAGGTACATACGATGTTTCTTACGACCCGCGGTCTGGTGCTGCGCGAGGTGCGCTACAAAGAGTCGGACAAGATCCTCACCGTGCTCACGCAGCACGAGGGAAAGGTCACCGTCCGCGCGCGCGGCGCGCTGCGCAAGGGCAGCCGCATCACGGCAGCGACGCAGCTGCTGACCTATTCGGACATGACGATCTTTGAAAACCGCGGCCGCCGCACGCTCAACGAGGCGTCCACGGTCGAGGAGTTTCTGGGCCTGCGCGCCGATCTCGGCGCGTTCGCCCTCGGGAGCTATTTTGCCGAGCTCCTTGAGACCGTCTCCGCCGAGGAATATCCCGATCCGCCGGTGCTGCAGCTCGGGCTCAACAGCCTCTATGCGCTCAGCCGCGCGCTGTGCCCGCCGGAGCAGATCAAGGCGGTGTTCGAGCTGCGGCTCATGTGTCTTGCGGGCTATGAGCCGGATCTGTCGTGCTGCGCGCGCTGCGGCGCGCCCGAGCCTGTGGAGCCGTGGCTTTCCCTGCGCGGCGGCGCGGTGTACTGTGCGCAGTGCCGGGGGGCGAGCTCGTCGGCTGTCACGCCGCTGCTGCCGGAGACGCTGGCCGCCATGCGCCATGTTGTCAACGCCGACCCGAAGCGGATCTTTTCCTTCACGCTCGGTGACGCGGGACTGAGACAGCTTGCACGCGTGTGCGAGGAGTATACGGCGATGCAGCTCGAGCGGGGCTTTGCATCGCTCGACTATTGGAAGAAGGTGCGGGACTGACATGAAGCACATCCTCATGATCGCCACCGGCGGCACGATCGCGTCCAAGGCCACGGCCGACGGGCTCACGCCGCAGCTCACCTCCGAGGAGCTGCTGGCCGAGGTGCCGGAGCTTGAGCAGCTGTGCCGCATCGACACCGTGCAGCTCATGAACCGCGACAGCACGAACATCAACAGCCGCGACTGGCTGCGGATGGCGGCGTGTGTGCGCGCGCACTACGATGCGTATGACGGCTTTGTCCTCACGCACGGCACGGACACGATGGCCTACACCGCCGCCGCGCTCTCATACCTCATCCAGAATAACGCCAAGCCCGTCGTCATCACCGGCTCGCAGCAGTCGATCTTCAATCAGGACACCGACGCGCGCGAGAACCTGCGCGGCGCCTTCCTCTACGCCTGCGACGACGGCGCGTGCGGCGTGCACATCGTCTTTGACCACAAGGTCATCCTCGGCACGCGCGCACGCAAGATGCGCACGAAGAGCTACAACGCCTTTTCGAGCATCGACTATCCGGAGACGGCCATTTTGCGCGGCCGCCAGCTCGTGTATTATATCCCGGAGCACGTCACCGGCGCGCCGCGCTTTTACGACCGGCTCGACTCCGGCGTGTTCGTGCTCAAGCTCATCCCCGGCATCGATGCCGGCATTTTTGACTATCTCAAGGCGCACTACCGTGCGCTCGTGATCGAAAGCTTCGGCGTCGGCGGCCTGCCGTGCTACGGCGACGAGAGCTTTTATAATGCCGTGCGTGACTGGGTGCAGTCCGGGCGCGTCATCGTCATGACGACACAGGTCCCCCACGAGGGCAGCGACATGGAGGTGTATCAGGTCGGTCACCGCGCCAAGCGCGAGCTCGGGCTCATCGAGGCCTACAGCATGACGAGCGAGGCCGTGGTCACAAAGCTCATGTGGATCCTCGCTCAGACCGGAGACAGCGCCGAGATCCGCCGCCTGTTTCAGACGCCGGTACAAAAAGATCAGATTTTTTAGGAGGAACGACGATGGACTATCAGGCCGAATACCGCAGCAAGCTGCGCACGCCCGCCGAGGCCGTGCGCGCCGTGAAGGACGGCGACTGGGTGGACTATACGTCGGGGCTCGGCTTCCCGCCGCTGCTCGATGCGGCGCTCGCCGCCCGGCGTGACGAGCTGCACGACGTGAAGGTGCGCGGCAATCTCTGCATGGGTCCGCTGCAGGTCGTCGAGTGCGACCCGGAGCAGACGCATTTTCTCTACCACACATGGCATTGCTCGGCGTATGAGCGCAAGCTCTGCGACCGCGGTCTGTGCTACTTCACGCCGATGATCTTCCGCAACCTCGCGTGGTATTACCGGCAGTTTCTCACCGTGAACGTCGCCATGGCGTGCGTCACGCCGATGGATCGCCACGGGTATTTCAACCTCTCGGCGGCGGCCGGCGTGTCCCGCGCGATCCTTGACCAGGCGGATATCGTCATTCTGGAGATCAACGAGCATCTGCCGCGGCTGCGCGGCGGCTTTGACGAGGTCATCCATATCTCTGACGTGGACATGATCGTCGAGGGTGCGCACGCGCCGTTTTCCGATCCGCCCGAGCACCCGGCGAGCGCGGAGGACACCGCGATCGCAAACCTCCTCCTGCCGCACATCTGCGACGGGGCGACCGTTCAGCTCGGCATCGGCGGTATGCCCACCGTGCTCGGAAAGCTTCTCGCGCGCTCCGGTCTGCATGACCTCGGTATGCACACCGAGCTCTGCTCGGACGCGTATCTTGAGCTGCACGAGGCGGGCGTGCTCACAAACCGCCGCTGCACGCTGCACCGCAATCAGGGGATGCTCGGCATCACGATCGGCTCTCAGCGGCTCTACGACTGGGTGGACGACAACCCCGGCGTCATCGCCGCGCCGCTGTCGTATGTCAATGCGCCGGAGGTCGTCGCGCAGCTCGACAATATGGTGTCGATCAACAGCTGCATCGCGGCCGATCTCTACGGGCAGGTCGCGTCCGAGAGCTCCGGCCTGCGCCAGATCAGCGGCACGGGCGGTCAGCTTGATTTTCTCACGGGCGCGGCCATGGCGCGCGGCGGCAAGGCGTTCATCTGCATGACGTCCACCTTTACGGACAGGGACGGTGTGCGCCATTCGCGCATCCTGCCGCATTTCGGCGGCGACATCGTCACGTCCCCGCGCTCACAGGCGTATTATCTGGCGACGGAGCAGGGCGTGGTGAATCTCGCCGGGCGCAGCACATGGGAGCGCGCCGAGGCGCTGGTCTCCATCGCGCATCCGGATTTCCGCGACGAGCTCATCCGGGCGGCGGAGGCACAGAAGATCTGGCGGCGCAGCGCAAAGCGCTAAGACGGCGCTAAGATTCGGCTGCGCGGCGCAGATTTTGCTTGTGTTTGCGCGCGTGTGCGCATACAATGATTCCGGGATAAGGGAGTAATTGGCGCGATCCGTCGCGCGACCCGGCCAACAACCGATCTGTTGGATCTGGCTCGGTCTGAAATAATGAGACTTATCTGCCGATGGGCAGATAGGTCTCTTTTTTTATTTCCGGGGAATCCTATCCGATACCGAAAAGGAGGACAAACGATGGAATATTACCGGCAGTCATCCGCCGACACGCTGCACGCACTCGACAGCACGCCCGACGGACTCACACAGGCGCAGGCCGATGCGCGGCTGGCGCGTGACGGGCACAATGTGCTCGCAGAGCCGCCGAAGCCGTCGGTCGTCAAGCGCTTTTTTGCTCAGCTTGCAGACCCGATGATCCTTGTGCTGCTTGCGGCGGCGCTGGTCTCGGCCGTCACGAGCGCATATGCGCACGAGAGCTTTGCGGACGTCATCATCATTTTGCTCGTCGTCATCATCAACGCGGTGCTCGGCGTGTATCAGGAGAGCAAGGCCGAGCAGGCCATCGCCGCGCTCAAGGCGCTCAGCGCGGCGCACAGCCGCGTGCTGCGCGGCGGCAAGCTCGTCACCGTCCCGAGCGAGATGCTCGTCGTGGGCGACGTGCTCGTGCTCGAGGCGGGCGACGCCGTACCGGCTGATGCGCGCGTGATCGAAAGCGCCAGCCTGCGCGCGGAGGAGGCCGCGCTGACCGGCGAGAGCGTGCCGGTGTCAAAATCCGCCGACGCGCTCACATCCGACGGCGAGATCGGACTCGGCGACCGCAGCAATATGCTCTACCTCGGCAGCAGCATCGTTTACGGGCGCGGCCGCGCCGTCGTCACTGAGACCGGTATGCAGACGCAGATGGGGCACATCGCCGACGCGCTCACGCAGACGAAGGAAAACAAGACGCCCCTGCAGCTGCGCCTGTCGCAGTTGAGCCGCATCCTGACGTGGCTGGTGCTGGGCATCTGCGCGATCGTGTTCGCGGTCGGCGTGCTGCGCGCCGGCTCAATCAGCGGCCGCGTCGTGCTCGACACGTTCCTCATCGCCGTGAGTCTTGCGGTCGCCGCCATTCCGGAGGGGCTGGCCGCGGTCGTGACGATCGTGCTGTCGATCGGCGTAACGAATATGAGCCGCCGCAGTGCGGTCATCCGCCGGCTCACGGCGGTCGAGACGCTCGGCTGCGCGCAGATCATCTGCACGGACAAGACCGGTACGCTCACGCAAAACCGCATGACCGTCACGGCGTCTGCGGGCAGTGACGAGCACCTGCTTGCCACGGCCATGGCGCTGTGTGCCGATGCCGTGCACGACCCGGACACGGACACTGTGACCGGAGAACCGACCGAGGCCGCGCTCGTGCGCTGGGCGGTCACACTGGAGCTGTCGCCGAGCGCGCTGCGCGCGCAGCTGCCGCGCGTGGCTGAGGCGCCGTTTGACAGCGCGCGCAAGATGATGAGCACCCTGCATTCCGACGGCGGGCGCATCGTGCAGTACACCAAGGGCGCGCCCGACGTGCTGCTGCCGCTGTGCGACCGCATCTGGATCGACGGGCAGGCCGTGCCCATGACGGAGGAACACCGCGCCGAGATCGCCGCGCGCAACCGCGACATGACTGGCCGGGCGCTGCGCGTGCTGGCGGCGGCCATGCGCACGTATGACGCGCTGCCGGACGATACGTCGCCCGCGGCGCTCGAGCAGCACCTGTGCTTTCTCGGTCTGGCGGGGATGATCGACCCGGTGCGCCCCGAGGTCGTGGACGCCATCCGCGACTGCCGCAGCGCCGGTATCCGCCCCATCATGATCACCGGCGACCATGTGGACACCGCCAGCGCCATCGCGCGTGAGCTCGGTCTGCTCGGCCCCGGCGACGAGGCCGTCACCGGCGCGGAGCTGGGCGCCATGGACGACGACACGTTCCGCCGCCGTCTGCAGCACATCAGCGTCTATGCCCGTGTGCAGCCGGAGCACAAGACGCGCATCGTCCAGGCGTGGCGCGACGCCGGCTTCATCACCGCCATGACCGGCGACGGCGTCAACGACGCGCCGAGCATCCGCGCGGCGGACATCGGCATCGGCATGGGCATCACCGGCACGGACGTGACGAAAAACGTGGCCGACATGGTGCTCGCCGACGATAACTTTGCCACCATCGTCGGCGCGGTCGAGGAGGGGCGGCGCATTTATGACAACATCCGCCGCGCCGTGAAGTTCCTGCTCGGCTCGAACATGAGCGAGGTGCTGAGCATCTTCGCCGCGACGATGCTCGGCTTTACGATCCTTGAGCCGGTGCACCTGCTGTGGATCAATCTGCTCACCGACTGCTTCCCGGCGCTGGCGCTCGGCATGGAGCGCGCAGAGCCGGACATCATGACCCGCCCGCCGCGCAGCGCGCGCGAGAGCATCTTCGCGCACGGCGTCGGCTTCGACTGCGTGTATCAGGGCGTGATGTGTGCGGTGCTGACGCTGGCGGCGTTTTTCATCGGCCACTACATGGAGTACGGCGTCTGGACGGTCACGAATTCGCCCGACGGCACAACAATGGCGTTTTTGACGCTGAGCATGGCGGAGATCTTCCATAGCTTCAATATGCGCGCACACCGGGCGAGCCTGTTCACGCTGCGCACGCCCAACTGGGCGCTCGTCGGCGCGGCCGCGGCAAGCCTTGCGCTCACGACGCTGTGCATCTATGTGCCGTTTTTGGCCAACGCCTTTGACTTCACGCCCATCTCCGCCGCCGAGTATGCCGTGGCGATGGGGCTGGCGTTTCTGGTGCTGCCGATCGTGGAGGGCGTCAAATGCGTGCAGCGCGCCGCTGCGAAACGCCGCGCGCGTGCATGATTTTCGCGCGTCCGGCGCACACTACCTCCAAACGGATGAAACGAGAGGAGATGGATGCCGTGCGCCGAGCGCTGCCGGTCCCGCAGCGGGTGATGGCCGTCGTGCTGTCTGCGCTGTTCGTGCTCTGCCCGCTTGCGGCCTATGCCGCCGGGGAGGAGGCGGATGCCGTGCCGCTGCCGATCATCATGTATCACGAGGTCAAGCCCGACAAATCCGGCAAGGATGCCATCCAGCCGTGGGAGCTGGAATCCGACCTCCGGTGGCTGACGGAAAACGGCTACACGACCGTCGTCATGGCGGACGTCATCGCCTGTGTGCGCGACGGTACGCCGCTGCCGGAAAAGCCCATCGTGCTCAGCTTTGACGACGGGTACTACAACAACTACGTCTATGTGCTGCCGCTGCTGCGGCAGTATGCGGCGCACATCGTCTTTTCGCTGCTCGGACGCAACACGGACGATTTTACCGAGTGGCCGAGTGAGAGCATCGACTATGCGCACGTCACATGGGCGCAGCTCAACGAGATGCTCTCATCCGGCCTCGTCGAGGTACAAAACCACTCCTACGACCTGCACAGCTACACGCCGGAGCGCTACGGCTGCCTGCCGAACGCGGGCGAGTCGGAGGCGGAGTATGCCGCGCTTCTGCGCGCGGATCTGCAGCGGCTGCAAGACAAGCTCACCTCCTGCACGGGCTGCACGCCGGACACCTTTGCCTACCCCTACGGCAAATACAGCGACCGGACGGATCAGGTCCTGCGCGACATGGGCTTTCAGGCGACGCTGTCGTGCGACTGGGGCATCAACCGCCTCACGCGCGACCCCGCGTGCCTGTATCGGCTGCGGCGCATCTGCCGCTCGCACGGGCAGCCGCTGTCCGCCGCGCTCGAACGGGCATATAAGGCGGCGGCATAGAAAACGCACACATCGCCTTTGCGATGTGTGCGTTTTTTCTTGTCGAAGCCCAGCTTCTTCTCTCCGGAAACCTGCGCGGCCGCGCCGCTTTGCTTTGCACCCCGTGCACCGGCGCGGCATACATTGGGGCATAGCGCCTCGGCGCGAACAAAGGGGGAGACGCCATGAAAATCGAGCTGCGCCGCGCCGCCTTGACCTATCAGGCGCCGGACGGCGAGGTGGCGGCGCTGCGGGATGTGACCTTCGGCGTGGCCGACGGCGAGTTTGTGAGCATCGTCGGGCCGTCCGGCTGCGGAAAATCCACGCTGCTGGCGCTCATCGCCGGCATCGAGCGGCCGTCTGGCGGAGAGGTGCTCGTCGACGGCGAGCCCGTGCGCGCGCCGACAGGGAAGGCGGGGCTCATGCCGCAGCGCGACCAGCTTTTTGACTGGCGCACGATCTGGGGCAACGTGACGCTCGGGCTGGAGATCCGGCACGAGAACACACCTGCGCGGCGCGACGCCGTGCGCGCCCTGCTCACGCAGTACCGGCTCGACGGCTTTGCGCGCAAGCTGCCAAACCAGCTCTCGGGCGGAATGCGCCAGCGCTGCGCACTCATCCGCACGCTGGCGACATCGCCGGATGTGCTGCTGCTCGACGAGCCGTTTTCCGCGCTGGACTATCAGACGCGGCTGGCCGTGTCGGGCGACATCGCGCAGATCATCCGCCGCGAGCACAAGACGGCGCTGCTCGTCACGCACGACATTTCCGAGGCCATCAGCCTCTCGGACCGCATCGTCGTGCTCACGCACCGCCCCGCGACCGTCAAGGCCATCCACGACCTCGGCGCGCTGCGTGCCGTGCCGCCGCTGCAGCGGCGCAGCCGGGCGGAATTTCAGACGCTGTTCAATCAAATATGGGAGGAGCTGGATGTCAATGCCTGAACGGTCGCTCTCCCCGCAGAGACTTGCGTATCTGCGCGCACAAAAGCGCCGCCGCCGGGTTGTGCTGGCGCTGCAGGTGCTGCTGCTGGCGGCGTTTCTCGGCTGGTGGGAGCTCGCGGCGCGCTGCGGCTGGGTGGACGCCTTCATCGTCAGCAGCCCGTCGCGCGTGGTGCGCACGCTCGCGGCGCTGCAAAGCTCCGGCGAGCTGTGGCTGCACATCGGCACGTCGTGTCTGGAGGTTGTGGCGGGCTTCCTGCTCGGGACACTGCTCGGCACGCTCATCGCCATCGGCCTGTGGTGGAGCGAGCTGCTCTCGCGCGTGCTCGACCCGTATCTGGTCGTGCTCAACGCGCTGCCGAAGACGGCGCTCGGGCCGGTGTTCATCGTCTGGATCGGCGCGGGCACGGGCTCGATCATCGCCATGACGGTCGCGATCTCGCTCTTCGTCACGATCCTGAATATGCACGTGGGCTTTCTGTCTACGGATCAGGAGAAGATCCGCCTGATGCAGACGCTCGGCGCGACGCGCCATCAGATCCTGTGGCGGCTGGTCATCCCGGCCAACTACGCCACGCTGTTCAATACGCTGCGTGTGAACGTCGGCCTGTCGTGGGTCGGCGTCATCATGGGCGAATTTCTGGTGTCCAAAGCCGGTCTCGGCTATCTGATCGTCTACGGGTCGCAGGTGTTCAACATGGACCTTGTGATGGCGACCGTCTTCGTGCTTGCGGCGGCGGCCGTGGTGATGTATCAGCTCGTGCTGTGGCTGGAGAAGGGATTCAAAAATCGGTTGGGAGTGACGCAATGAAACGGTTTCTTTGTGGGGTTCTGGCGGTATTGCTGCCGGCGGCCATGTGCGCCTGCGGCAAGCAGGAGACGGCTACCGTCCGCCTGAGCGAGGTGACACATTCGGTGTTCTACGCGCCGCAGTATGTGGCGCTGGAGCAGGGTTTTTTCGCGGATGAGGGTCTGAAGATCGAGCTGACCAACGGCGGCGGCGCCGACAAGGTCATGACGGCGGTGCTCACCGGGCAGGCGGACATCGGTCTCGCCGGACCGGAGGCGTGCATCTATGTGTACAATCAGGGCAAGGACGATCATCCGGTCGTGTTCGGCCAGCTCACGAAGCGTGACGGGTCGTTTCTCGTCGGGCGAGAGGATGTGCCGTTTTCGTGGGATCTGCTGCGCGGCAGGACCGTCATCGGCGGGCGCGCAGGCGGCGTGCCGGAGATGACGCTCGAATACGTCATGCGGCAAAACGGCATCGTCCCCGGCGTGGATGCCGATGTGGATACGACGGTGCAGTTCAACATGATGGCCGGGGCGTTCACCGGCGGCAACGGCGATTTTGTCACGCTCTTTGAGCCAACGGCCACCGAGGTCGCGCAGGCGGGCAAGGGGTATATCCTCGCGTCCGTCGGGCGCGAGAGCGGCGAGATCCCGTATACGGCCTACTTCGCCTCGCAGACGTACATCCGGGAGCACGCGGACGTGGTGCAGCGCTTTACAAACGCCGTTGCGCGTGCGCTGACATGGATCGCCGAGCACGACGCGGCCGAGACTGCCGCCATCATCGCTCCGCAGTTTCCGGACACGGGCGTGTCCGTGCTCACGCAGGTCGTGCAGCGCTACAAGGACATCGACGCGTGGAACGCGACGCCGGCTATGGAGCAGTCGTCGCTCGAGCGGCTCGAGACCGTTATGGAGACGGCGGGCGTGCTCGAGCACGCCGACTGGGTGGACTTTGACCGCCTCGTCGACAACAGCTATGCGCGCAATGCCGCCCGATAATGCACGAAGCCCCCGACACGCGGTCGGGGGCTTTTGCGTTTTTCAGAAAAGAGGGGGGAAAATCACTCAGAAGCTTGCGACCACAGCGCCGTTGTAGGTGTCGGCGATGTACTGCTTGACGGCGTCGGTCTTGAGCGCCTTGAGCAGCGCCTGAGTCTTCGGGCTGTTCTCGTCGCCGGAGCGCACGGCAATGATGTTGGCGTAGGTCTGCGCGGCGGTGCCGTCGGCGTTCTCGGTGGCGAGCGCGTCGCTGATGTTCAGACCGGCGGCCAGCGCATAGTTGCCGTTGATGACGGCGATGGTGCCGGCGCTCGCATTCTTGAGCTGAGCCGGGACGGTGTCGGCCTGAACGGTGACGATGTTGTAGCCGCCGTCGTCGACGATGTCGAGCGTGCTCACGCCCTTGGCGGCGTCCGCGTCATCGGGGAGCTTGATCAGCCCCTCCTGCTGCAGCAGGAACAGGGCGCGGGTCTCGTTGCTGTCGTCGGCGGGGATGATGATGGTCGCGCCCTTGGCGAGGCCCTTCAGGTCGGTGACGCCGTTGCCGTAGATGCCGAAAGGCTCATAGTGAATGATGCCGGCGGAGACGAGGTTTGTGCCGTTTTTGGCGTTGAAGCTGTCGAGATAGGGCTTGTGCTGGAAGTAGTTTGCGTCGAGCGTGCCGTCGGCCAGCGCCTGGTTCGGCAGGACATAGTCGTCATAGGTGACGATCTTGAGCTCGTAGCCCTCGTCGGCAAGCACCTGCTTGACCTGCTCGAGGATCTCGGCGTGCGGGGTGGCGCTGGCGCCGACGGTGATGACCTTGTCGTCGGCGCTGGCGGTGTTGTCGTTGTTGGTCTTGCCGCCGCAGGCGCTCAGAGACACGAGTGAGAACGCCAGCACGAGGGCGAGGATGAGGGAAGTGATCTTTTTCATTTCAGGTTCTCCTTTATGTTATATTTTTTTAGAATTTGTGTGGGAACGGATGATCGGGTGTGCGGTTCGGCGGGGGATACATTCGTCCGCGCCGGATGTTTTCGCGCAGCAGCGCGGGATAATGCAGATGCATGGGCGGCACCTCCCGTCAGCTGTGCGCGCGCCGGTCGGTGCGGCGGGCAATGTACATACCGAACTCCTGCAGGATCTGCACGATGAGAATGGTCAGCGCCACGCACAGCCAGACGATCTGATCGTCGTACTTCTGGTAGCCGTAGGTGATGGCGATCTGACCGAGGCCGCCGCCGCCGATCGTGCCGGCCATGGCGGAATAGCCGAGGATGGTCACGGTGGAGATGACGCCGCCGGTGATGAGCGCGGGCTTTGCCTCGGGGATGATGACCTTGCAGATGATGCGCAGCGTGGACGCGCCCATGGACTGCGCGGCCTCGATGACGCCGGCGTCCACCTCCTTGGCGGCGGACTCGACCATGCGCGCCACATACGGGGCGGCGGCGATGACGAGCGTTACGATCACGGCGCGGTTGCCGAGACTCGTGCCGACGACGAACTTTGCCACCGGCAGCATGGCCACCATGAGGATGATGAACGGGATGCTGCGCAGGGCGTTGACGACGATGCCGAGCGTGCGGTTGAGCCAGCCGATGGGGTGGATGCCGTCGCGGTCGGTCATGCGCAGGATGAGGCCGACCGGCAGGCCGATGAGATAGGCGAAGAACGTAGAGATGAGCGTCATGTAAACGGTCTCCCAGATGCCGAGCTGCAGGATGCCGTTTTGCCAGAGCTTGATGAGCAATTCAGACATGGCTTAAACCTCCTGAAGATAAGAGATGTGGTTGTGCTCAAGCCAGCGCAGCACGTTGTGAAACTGCTGCGGGTCGCTGGGCAGGTCGATGACCATGTGGCCGTAGATGCTGCCCTCGACGATGCGGGTGTCGGCGAAGAGGATGTTCACCGGCACGCCGCACTCGAGCGTGATGCGCGAGATGACCGGCTCGTTGGAGCAGCTGCCGTCAAAGACGAGGCGCAGCCGCTTGCCGGTGCACGGCGGGAGGTTCTCGGCCGGGCTCTTGGGAAGGATGAGTGCTTTGGCAATGTCGGATTTCGGGTGGGTGAACACATCGCTGACGCTGCCGATCTCGGCGATGCAGCTCTGGTCGATGACGGCCACACGCCGGCAGATCTGCTCGATGACGCGCATCTCGTGCGTGATGACGACGATCGTCACGCCGAGCGTCTGGTTGATCTGCTTGAGCAGGCGGAGGATCGCCTGCGTGGTGTTCGGGTCAAGGGCACTGGTGGCCTCGTCGCACAGGAGGTATTTCGGCCGCGTCGCCAGGGCGCGGGCGATGGCCACGCGCTGCTTCTGACCGCCGGAGAGCTGCGAGGGGTAGGCCTTTGCGCGGTCGGACAGACCGACGAGTTCGAGCAGTTCCTCGGCGCGTGCCTGCGCCTCATCGCGCTTGACGCCCGCGATCTCGAGCGGGAAGCAGATGTTGCGCAGCACCGTGCGCTGCTCGAGCAGGTTGAAGCTCTGGAAGATCATGCCGATGTCCTGCCGCGCCTTGAGCAGCTCGCGGCGGCTGAGCTGTGTCATGTCGCGCCCGTCGATGCGCACCGTGCCGGAGGTCGGCCGCTCGAGGAGGTTGATGCAGCGCACGAGCGTGCTCTTGCCGGCACCGCTCAGGCCGATGATACCGAAGATTTCCCCGTCCTCGATGCGCAGGTCCACATCCCGCAGGGCGTGGATGTCGCCGGTCGGAGAGGGGTAGGTCTTGTTGAGATGTTCGATTTCGATCATGGTAGCTTCTCCCTCGCAAATGATTTTTCGGAAATAAAAAACAGAGGCCGGAAGACTCGTTGTCTTCCGGCCTCTGCGGATACGGCTTGGAATTTGGATCAGCCGTTATTGGAAGCGAACACAAGACGAGTCGTATTTCTGAGCACGACGAAGCATGCACATGCAGCCGGGCATGTACATCATCATAGCCATCATCATGTTGTTTGTCTGAGCAAACTTCATAATACAACGCGTCTCCTTTCGTTCAAAATCACGGTTTCCTGTGGAAACGAGCGCAGTATAACGCAGTTCCCTGCGCTTGTCAACCCCAAAATCCACAAAAGCGGTATGAAATATGTATTAGAAAAAATGAACGTATCCATTCTAAAATTCGATCGTTTGCGGTGCGATATCGGGGTCGTGGCTGCACAGCGACGCCACACACGCGGGATCACGGCTCATGCTGCCGATCCAGTCGAGTGCTTTTTTGGCGCGCACGCTGTTTTCGCAGATGCCGGGCACCGTACCCTCCGCCCATGAGTGGGGGCTCGCCGCGCCGTCGGCGTTGAGCAGCACATAGCGTTCGCCGTTTCGGATGAGCGCTGCAAACATCCCCTCCGTGTGCCCCGCAATGTGCACGAGATGCACCGAGTCGTCACCGAAGAGGTCGTAGGAGCGGCTCTCCGGGCCGATGTGGTTCACGCGGTACCAGAAGCGCTCCGGCGGCTCGTCGATCCACAGCCTGCGCGAGGTGTAGCGCAGGTTGACGCGGCACGACCAGAAGTATTCCTCCTCCGGCACAAGCAGGCGCTTTGCGCCCCGCACCTCGCTGATGCCGGCAATATGATCCGGGTCGAGGTGGGAAAAGAGCACATAGTCCAGATCCCGCGGCCGGATGCCGCGTGCGGCCAGCTGTTCGCCGATCGACTGCCCCGGCGCAACGACGCTGCGCACGAGCGTATACCATCCACGGCCGAACATACGCAGCTGCGCCGCGCGGTCCTCCACCCCGGTCGGGCTCACGGTGCGCGGCAGACCGGCATCGACCAGAAACAGCCCCTTCGGGTGTTCGACAAGATATGCCGACACCGGCAGCCAGATACGCGCGTCCGCTTTTGTACGCCGCGCGTCGGCCTTCGCCGGCCAGCGCCACTGACCGCTCGCCGGGAGCTGCGGCGCGACGCCGATCATCCCGCAGTGCAGAACATGGATCCGGATCCGAGCCATTTGCGCTCACTCCTTGCAAAAATGCATAACATTAACCGCGTGGTCAGCAAAAACATAGCACTGCTTGTGGAAAATGTCAACCCCAGCGGGAAAACCGGCGGCACTTTTGCTGGTTTTTACGATGAAATGCACATTTGTCTATTGAATTATGTGCGTGGGATGTGTTACAATCCTTGTGTATGAATTCACAAATCAGGGAATGCAACGGAAATTATTCAAGGGGAAGAAAGGAGCCTGAAAATGGCAAGAGAACTGATCCTGAAACTTGGCAAAAAGATCACCGACCGTGTGGACGTCAAGCTCGGCATGACCCAGCTCGACGAGACTTCGCCCGAGTATTACGGCCTGGCCAGCGTCGTTACCGACGAGATGGCGGAGCTCGCACTCGCGATGAAGGTGCGCGTGCCGACCACGCCGGTCGAGATCGGCAAGAAGGTCGGCAAGGACCCCGTCTACGTGGAGCAGCTGTTTGACCAGATGTCCATGATCGGCCTGCTCGAGTACAACTGGGAGAACGCCGATCACCACAAGCAGTGGACGCTGCCGATCTTCGTGCCCGGCTCTGCCGAGCTGATGAACATGAACCTCCAGCAGGTCGAGGAGCATCCGGAGATCGCGCAGTTTTTCGAGCGCATGTCGTTTCTGCCGCTGACGAAGATCACCTGCATGGTGCCTCCCGGAGGCGCCGGCGTCGGCATGCACGTCATCCCGGTCGAGAAGGCCATCCCGGCCACGAACGAGTCGGTCGATGTCGAGCATATCTCCCACTGGCTGAAGAAGTATGAGGACCACCTCGGCGTCGGCTATTGCTCCTGCCGCAATGCCATGCGCCTTCAGGGACAGGGCTGCGGTGAGCTGCAGGATGAGATGTGCATCGCCGTCGGTCAGTTTGCCGACTACTGCCTTGAGACCGGCAAGGGCCGCAAGATCACCTATGATGAGGCGATGGAGATCCTCCAGCGCGCCGAGGACAACGGCTACGTCCACCAGATCACGAACATCGACGGTGAGGATAAGATCTTCGCTATCTGCAACTGCGCGCTCGGCTCCTGCTTCGCGCTGAGAACGAGCCAGCTGTTCAACACGCCCAATATGTCCGCCTCCGCTTACCGCGCCCATGTCGACGCCGAGAAGTGCGTCGCCTGCGGCAAGTGCGCCGAGGTCTGCCCGGCCGGTGCCGCCAAGCTCGGCCAGAAGCTGTGCACCAAGACCGGACCCGTGGTCTATCCGCAGCAGCCGCTGCCGGACGACAACCACTGGGGCGAGCATATGTGGAGCCCGAACTATAAGGACGACAACCAGAAGCAGTGCCACGAGTCCGGCACCGCACCCTGCAAGACCGCCTGCCCGGCGCACATCGCCGTTCAGGGCTACATCAATCTGGCTGCGCAGGGCCGCTATCTGGACGCGCTCAAGCTCATCAAGCAGGATAACCCGTTCCCGGCCGTTTGCGGCAGCATCTGCAACCGCCGCTGTGAGGATGCCTGCACCCGCGGCAACGTTGACCGCGCCGTCGCCATCGACGAGATCAAGAAGTTTGTCGCCGAGCAGGAGCTGCAGGCCGACAAGCGCTACATCCCGAAGGTCATCACCCACCGCGGCATCGCCGATCCGTACCCGGAGAAGATCGCCGTCATCGGCGCCGGTCCGGCCGGCCTGTCCTGCGCCTACTATCTGGCGAACATGGGCTATGAGAACGTCACCGTGTTCGATAAAAACGAGGTCCCCGGCGGCATGCTGACCCTCGGCATCCCGAGCTTCCGTCTCGAGAAGGACGTGGTCAACGCCGAGATCGAGGTGCTCAAGGAGATGGGTGTCCACTTCCAGTGCGGCGTTGAGATCGGCAAGGACATCACCATCGACCAGCTGCGTGAGCAGGGCTACAAGGGCTTCTATCTGGCCATCGGTGCGCAGAAGAGCGCGCCCATCGGCATCCCGGGCGAAGAGCTCTCCGGCGTGTACGGCGGCGTGGACTTCCTGCGCAAGGTCAACCTCGGCAAGAAGCCGCGCATCGGCAAGAAGTGCGCCGTCATCGGCGGCGGCAACGTTGCCATGGACGTCTGCCGCACGGCCATCCGTCTCGGCGCGCAGGATACGTACGTCATCTACCGCCGCAGTCAGGCCGAGATGCCGGCTGACGCGGAGGAAGTTGCAGAGGCCATGGAAGAGGGCGTGCAGTTCCGCTTCCTGAGCGCTCCGGCCGAGATCCTCGGCGAGAACGGCAAGGTCAAGGCCATCAAGGTCGAGATCATGGAGCTGGGTGAGCCCGATGAGAAGGGCCGCCGCAAGCCCGTCGGCACCGGCAAGTTCGAGACCATCGAGGTCACGTCCGTCATCGGCGCCATCGGTCAGCGCGTCGACCTCGGCCATATCGCGCCCGAGGCGATGGTCTTCAACCGCAACGGCACTGTCCAGGTCGACGGTGTGACGTATCAGACCGCGCAGCCCGACGTCTTTGCCGGCGGCGACGTGGTCACCGGGCCGAAGTTCGCCATCGACGCGATCGCGGCCGGCCGCGAGGGCGCTGTGTCCCTGCACCGCTTCGTGCATGAGGGTCAGAGCCTGACGCTGGCGCGTGACCCGCGCGAGTTCTACGAGCTGGACAAGAGCAACGCCGTCCTGCCCATCGACTGCTTCGACGCTCCGGCGCGCCAGACCGTCGCGCACGACGCGAGCAAGGCCAAGACCTTCTCCAACGACCGCATCACCTTCACGGAGGCGCAGGTCAAGGCGGAGGCGTCCCGCTGCCTCGGCTGCGGCGTGTCCGTCGTAGACCCGAACAAGTGCATCGGCTGCGGCCTGTGCACCACCCGCTGCGAGTTTGATGCGATCCACCTGCAGCGCGATATGCCGGAGGCCAGCCGTATGTACCGCACCGAGGACAAGATGAAGGCTATCCTGCCGCACATGATCAAGCGCGCTGCGAAGATCACCATCAAGGACATCAAGGAAAAGTGCGCGAAGTAAACCCGCCGGAGGAACATACCCATGCATGAACTCGGAACCGTGTTCTATGTCATTCGTGAGGTCGAGAAGGTCGTCGAGGCCAACCACCTGACCAAGGTCGGCAGCGTCACGCTGGAGATCGGCGAGGTCAGCGGCATCATTCCGTACTATCTGACGGACTGCTGGCAGTGGGCGATCCAGAAATCCCAGTACCTGAAAGAGGCGGAGCTGAAGATCGAGACACTTCCCGCCGTGACCTTCTGTGAGGACTGCAAGCAGACATATCCCACGGTAAAATACGCAAAAATATGCCCGCACTGTAAGAGCGAGCATACCTACCTGGTGTCAGGCAACGAATACAACATCAAAGAGATCGAGGCCTGTTAGCATCCCAAAAGCGAACACGGAGAACGATTTTTCGTTCTCCGTGTTTTTGGCATCTGTCATAGCTCGACCGGCGCGCGGTCGATTGGCAGCTGAATGATCTCGAGCTTGCGCAGCGCAGCATATTCAAGCGTGCGCGCCGTGCCGCCCGGACGTCCGTCAAAGGCGGCGATGAGGATGCGCGAGGCGTCGACCATGTAGCGGTTGCGGCGCATCATGCAGTCCGGTGTGTACGTCTCCTGCACGAGCGTCTGATAATCGCACTGGCGCAGGTCGTATTCATAGCGCGCGCGCAGCTCCGGCCGCCAGCGGTCGGCCTGACCGGAGAAGGGGATGGCCGCCTCGATCGTGACCTCCGGATGGCTGAGGCGCAGATAGCGCGCGGCGTCGAAAAAATACAGGTCGCAGCCGTTGGCCATGCCGCAGATGAAGTGCCGGATGCCGTCGGCATAGACGGCGTCCACGGCGTCAAAGATCTGCTGCTGGAGCTTCCGGCAGCGGGGGTCGGATTCATCACTGCCCCAGGGCAGCTTGTGTTCGCGGTATCCGGTGAAGCAGCAGGTGTGTTCGCGCTCAGGCATGGCGGCAGTCTCCTTTTCGGTGCTGGCATCCATTGTACGCGTCAAAAAAGCGCCTGTCAAACCTTTCCTGAAAAAAGTGCTTGCAATCTCCGGGCACTGTGCTATAATGCAGACAGTAGTTAAACAACTGAATCGAGATGTCTTCGGGGCAGGGTGTAATTCCCGACCGGCGGTGATAGTCCGCGAGCCGAATGTGGTTGAATCGGTGCAATTCCGATACCGACAGTATAGTCTGGATGATAGAAGATGTTACGGACCTCCATAAGTTCGCAGCGCCTGAAGGACATGTTCTTTCAGGTGTTTTTCATTCCATGGAGGTGCTTTGTCATGTTGAAAGAAAACCTGTCCTTTATCGGTGTCTGCGCGCTTGTGTTCGCGGCATTGCTCGGCCTTGCGTATCTGTTTGAGCGCACGGTCTGCCACGATCTGCAGCGCCGCAGCCGCAGCCGCAACATCAGCTATGTGGCTATGTTCTCCGCCCTCGGCGGCGTGCTGATGCTGCTCGAGATCCCGCTGTTTTTTGCGCCCGGCTTCTATAAGATGGACCTGAGCGAGCTGCCGGTGCTCATGAGCGCGTTCTATCTCGGACCTGTGGCCGGTGTCACCACCGAGCTGCTCAAGGTGCTCCTGAAGCTCCTGCTCAAGGGCACGAGCACGGCCTTCGTCGGCGACTTTGCCAACTTCGTCGTCGGCTGCACGTTCATCCTTCCCGCCGCTGTCATCTACCACCACCACAAGACCCGCCGCTCCGCCATCATCGGCATGGCCGTCGGCACGCTGTGCATGACGGTCTTCGGCAGCCTCTTCAACGCCCTGTACCTGATCCCGAAGTTCGCCGAGCTGTTCCACCTGCCGATCGATCAGATCGTCGCCATGGGCACGGCTGTGAACAAGGGCATCACCAGTGTGCCGACGCTCGTGCTGTTCGCCGTCGTCCCGTTCAACCTCATCAAGGGCATCGTCGACTCGGCGCTGACGTATCTGCTGTATAAGCGCGTGGAGTTTTTGCTCTTCCCGGAGCTGCGCAAAAAGAATCAGGCACAGCCGGTGCAGCCCAAAACGCCCACCCCGCAGCACTGAGGCTCAGACCGTAACCGTATTCCCAAACCGCCCGCAGGCTTTTGCCTGCGGGCGGTCTTTCGTTTTGCGCAGCGGCAGCCATCAGCCCGCCGGCGGCTGTTCATCCGCGCAGCAGCGGCGCACCGTGCGCCGGAGCAGCGTGAAGCTGAGGGTGAAATTCACGCACTCATTGAAATACAGAACAAAGAGATATCCGGCCAGCCCGAACCGCGGCAGCAGCGCCCACACGAGCACCACGCCGAGCGTGGCGTCGAGCACATTGATGGCCATGCAGCGCGTCTGCTGGCCGAGCCCGCGCAGACAGCCGTCGGTCACGGTGTCGAGATACATCACCGGCACAAGTGGCGCGAGCAGCCGGATGAACCGCCCCGCGTCGTCCGAGTGGTAGATCAGCCGCCCGAGCGTCCCGGAAAACGCCAGCAGCAGCACGGCTGTGCCGCACGCGAACAGCAGACACCGGTACAGCAGCGTGCGCACCAGCCGCCGGATGTCCCGGCATCGGCCGGATACCTGCGCCGTCGTCAGCTCCGGCACGAGCAGATCTGCCAGCGCATACAACAGGCACGAGGGGAAGAGCACCACCGGCAGCGCCATGCCGTGCACGATGCCGTAGCCCGCGAGCGCGCGCTCGGCTGTCAGACCGGAGCTTTTGAGCCCACGCGGGATGAGCAGATGCTCGAGCGTCGTGAGGGATGTGCGCGCATAGGCAGACACCGCCAGCGGCAGCGCCACGGCGAGCATCCGCCGCGTCAGGTGCGGCACGGTGTCGCCTCCCGTGCGGTATTTGCGCCGGTCAAGGAGATACATTGCCGCCATCATCAGCAGCGACACCACGTCCGCGCACGCACCGCCCGCCGTGACGGCGGCGCAGCTCTGCTCCAGATCCCCGGCGGCGGCACGGGAAAGAAACCACATCACGCACGCAATGCTCACAAACTGCTCGAGCAGATGCACAAGCGTCGGCTTCCACACGCGGCCGGAGGCGGTGAAATACCCGTCCATGACCGCCGAGAGCGCGATGCACGGCAGGCTGATGCTCGTGATGCGCAGCGAGCGCACCGTGCGCGCGTCGCCGATCCAGAGAAAGCCCACGGGCTCGGCCAGGAAGTACACCGCCGTACCCGCGCACAGACCGAAAATGAGCGCGTAGCACGCGCACCGGCGCATCGCACCCGTGACACCCGCGCCGCGCTGCAGCCCCATCTCCTCCGAGATGAGACGTGTGGCGGCAAAGCGGATGCCGGAGATGGCAACGGTGGCAAACAGTACGCTCACCGACAGGACGAGCTGATACAGCCCGATGCCGGCGGCGCCGATGCGCCCGGCGAGCCACGCCTGAAAGACGAGCGCGATGCAGCGCATCACGATCGACGAGCCGGTCATGAGCGCGGTGTTGACGATGAGCCTGCGATGTGTGTGCACGCGCGCGACCTCCCGACGCAGTTTGTACCACTCTATGGTGCGGGAAAGAAAAAGATGCCGCCCGGCGTTTGCCGGACGGCATCTTTTGCCTCTTCAGGTGTGCAGGTCGGTCTTGATCTTCGTCGTGGAGATCTCGGGCGTGCGCGGCAGGTAGACGACCTCGCATTTGTCCTTGAGGAAGTCAAACTTGCCCTCCCAGTCGTCGCCCATGACGAACACGTCCACGTGGTATTTGTCCACGTCGGTGATCTTCTGATCCCAGCTCTCTTCCGGGATGACGAGATCGACATAGCGGATCGCCTCGAGCATCCGCTTGCGGTCCTCGTAGGAGAAGTAGCTCTTTTTCTGCTTCTGCTCCCAGTTGAATTCGTCGGTGCTGAGTGCCACGATCAGATAATCGCCCTGCTCCTTGGCGCGGCGCAGGAGGTTGATGTGTCCGTAGTGCAGCAGGTCAAAGGTGCCGTAAGTGATGACGCGTCTCATGGTTAGTCTCCTTTCGTGTGCGCTGTGATCCAGTCCGCGCAGCGCGCGGCGGCGTGTCCGTCGGCGACCATGCCGACCTCGTCGTAGAAGGCCTTCAGGCGCGCCTGATATGCGGGCAGATCAAAGGCGGCGATGCTTTGCGCGAGCTCGTCGTTGTCGGTGCTCAGGGGGAAGGGCGTCTTGTCGAGCGGGAAATAGAAGTTGCGGTCTTTGCGGTAGTCGTCGATGTCCACGGCGAACTGGAAGCACGGCCGCATCGTCAGACCGAAGTCGAACATGAGCGAGGAGTAGTCGGAGATGACGATGTCGGACGCGGCGAGCAGCTCCTGCATATCCGGATAGGTGCAGGCGTTGAAGGTGGTCTCACCGTCAAAGACAAGCTCGGACGCCTGCGTGACGACGGCCGGGTGCAGCCGGATGGCGACGGCAAAGTCCCCGCCGAAGCGTTCGGCACAGCTGCGGCGCAGCGCGGCATAGTCGATGCAGTAGGGCGCGAGCGAGTGGTTGGCGCGAAACGTCGGCGCGTAGAGCACGATCTTGCGTCCGGCCGGGATCTGCAGCGCGGCGCGCACCTTGTCGGCCACGCCGTCGGGCACGGCACACAGCAGGTCGTTGCGCGGGGCGCCGAAGGTCACGATCTCGCCGTCATACCAGAAGGAGCGGCGGTAGATGTCCGTCATGAAGCGGCTGTCGGACACGATGAGATCCGTCTGCGCGCTGTCGCGCTTGGCGTAGGGCTCATAGTCCGCGGGGAGCTTGTCGGCAACGTCGCGCTCGATGCGTTTGAGCGCAAAGCCGTGCCACGTCTGGATGTAGATCTGGCTGCGGCGCTTGATGCGCGCGCCTTTGCGGCAGTTGTCGATCCAGATCTTCGCCGTGCTCAGCTCATAGACCTTGCGCAGCGACTGATAGTCGCACGCCTGCACACCGTCGGGCAGGGAGGCGGCGGCTTGCGCGCCGTCCGTGAGCCAGACGATCTTCCAGCCCTCGTTTCGGCGCAGCAGCTCATCGACGATGGCCTTGGGGTTGTCGCCGTAGCCCTTGCCGTAATAGCTGGTGATGACGATCTTGCGCGGCTGGACCGGCAGCAGCCGGCACACCACCCAGGTGAGACCGGTCAGAAGCTTGTGGAACATGGATGCCATATTACGTCTCCTCCTCTGTATCCGGCGGCGTGACCAGCAGCTCTCGGTGGCGCAGGATGACCACAACACGGAACGCAAGGATCGCAGTCTCGGCAATGGAAACGAGGATGCCGAGGGTGATCATGTTCATGTGGCCGCTGAAATACAGCGCGCAGAGATTGCAGATATGCAGCACGGAACCAAAAATAACCGAGTAGTTTGCGTATTTGCTCAGCCCCATGGCGCTCAGCGTCGGGAAACCGAGGATATAGCTCGGCAGGATCACGACGACGACCGGGAGCATCGCGCGCAGCACCGGCGCGGTCTGCCCGTAGCCGGGGCCGAAGAACCAGGTGCACAGCGGCTCTGCCCAGATAAAGACCACGGTGCAGCCGACGAGGATGACGGGCATGATGATGCACAGCACCTTCTTGACGAGCTTGAAGTCGCGGTTTTTCGTCATGTAGGGGTAGAGACTGTCGGAGATGGGCGAGAGCCCGTTTTTCGCGGTCGTGATGAGCTTGTCGGCAGAGGAATAGAAGGCGGTCGACGTTCCGGCGGAGAGGATGTCGAGAATGACGGTGTTGGCCGCCGTGTAAGCCGTGCTCGCAATGCGCGAGAGGAAGAACGTGTTCGACTGCCGGAAGCTGCGCCAGAAGTCCGCGCGCGTGATGCGCGCAAAGCGGATGCCGACCTTTCGGAACAGGTGCACATACACGCCGAGCAGCGCGCCGAGGTTGCCGATGATGTTCAGCAGCGGGATGACGCAGTAGTCCGACGGGGACTTGAGCAGCAGGAAAATCATGACCGTGAAAAAGAACTTGATGAGCACGGTGCGGATCGTGATGGCGCTCATCTGCTCGATGCCGCGGTAGAGATAGTCCGGGATGAGGGAATTGATCGCGGTCGCAAGGAAAAACAGGAAGAAAAACAGCGCGTGCTCTTGCCACCGGGGCACAAGCCGGCACAGCGCGAAGAGCACGATGCCCGACACCAGCGTGAGCAGGAGCTTGTTGAGCGTCACGGCGGTGAAGATCTGCGACAGGTAGCGCTTGTCCTCGCGGTTGCGCGAGACCTCCTCGGTCGCCGAGAGGATGAAGCCGAAGTCGATGACGAGCTGGAAGTAGACCATCATCGCCGTCGCCACGCCGAGCAGACCGTAGCCCGCCGTGCCGAGGATGCGCGTCTCATACGGGACGACGATGAAGCTCATGAGATAGGTCGAAAACGTGAGGATGTAGAGCATCACCGTGTTTTTGAGCAGCACGGATTTCTTACGGCTGAGCCGAAACTTGGAAAAAGGATTCATGTGCGTAGCCTCTCAGGAAAGTTTTTGCTTGAGCCGGAACAGCGCGCGCACAGTGCCATAGCGCCTTTTGAGCAGCAGCGACACGAGCAGCCGGTGTCTGCGCGGCAGCTGCTGCAGATAGGGATTGTCGCGCCAGTCCGGGAACTGCGTGTTCACGTAGTCCGAAAACTGTCCCAGCAGCTCGTTTGCGGGGTCGATGCACGCCACGCGCACCGAGGCCGCCAGCAGCACATGGTCCACCGCCAGACGCGACAGCTCGTTGTAGTAGCGCTCAAACAGGCCGTTTTCGCGGAACCAGCCGAGCAGATCGTCAAACGCGTCGAGGATCTCGGCGTTGCGCTTGACGTTCGGGGTATGCATGATGGAGTCCTCGCGCTGAACGTAGTAGTAAAACGCGTCCGGGATGGCGCAGATGCTCTTTGCCGCGGCAAAGAGCTTGAGCGTTGTGCGGATGTCCTCATACCACACGCGGGCGGGGTAGCGGATGCCGGTGTCAAGAAAGAGCGAGCGCTTCCAGCAGCGCATGCAGGCGTTCGGCAGCGCGAGCAGCAGCTGCGGCACTTCGTCGAGTGTGAAGGCGCACTCGTGCGGCAGGTCGTTGACGAGCTGCTTTGTGACCTTGCCGTCATGGACGACGGCAAGCCCGAAGTCGATCACATCGCAGTGGAAGCGGTCGATCACGGCGGCAAGCGTCGAGAGCATACCGGCATCGACATAGTCGTCGCTGTCGAGAAAGACGACATACTCGCCCTGCGCCGCCTCTATGCCGACGTTGCGCGCGTCGCCCAGACCGCCGTTCGGCTTGTGGATGACGCGGATGCGCGCGGCATTGGCCTCGGCATAGCGGTCGCAGATCGCGCCGCTCTCGCCGTCGGTAGAGCCGTCGTCCACGAGCACGATCTCGTAATCATCAAAATCCTGCGCCAGCACGGAGTCGATGCACTTGGGCAGGTAGTCCTTCACATTGTAGACGGGGATCACAACACTGAAGATCATGCGGCGTTCTCCTCTCCGTCCGGCAGGGCATCCGGCTGCTCGCTGCGCATCTGCGTGAGGTAGTACACCATGGCCAGCAGCACGGACATATAGATGGATGCGTTCGGCCGCCGGAGCATACCGGCGGTGCAGTAGGCGTAGACCAGACACAGGCACAGGCTGATGCCGCAGGCGCCGGCTTCGGTCGTGAAGTATTTGCGCCAATCCTTGATCAGACACTTGGCAATCAGGTACAGGAAATAGCCGATAAAGGCGAGCATGAGCGCAAGCCCCGCCCAGCCATAGAGGAAGTAGATGCCGTGGAAGTCATTTTCCACATCGTAAATGTCCCCGTTGAAGGCCATGCGGCTGAGCTCCATGCCGAAGATGCGCGAGAGGAACGGGTGCTCATCGAGCAGCATCGAGCAGAAGATGATCTTGCGGTGGCGGGTCGCCGTGATGTCCGTGACCTGCGAGGAATAGTCGTAGGCGGACATGACGCGCGCAGTGCCGAAGCGCTGGCACAGCTTCGGGGAATAGAAGTTGTAGATGTTCGACAGCGCGTGGTAGCGTTTTTGCGGGGAGAAATTGGTGTCCGTGTTCTTGCTGTCCTCCGTGCGCCGGATCATGACGTTGGCGTCGTTCTGCTTGCTGCTCATGACGGTCTGATAGATGTGCTGGTTTGCATACATCGGCGACTGCTTGACAAACGCGCAGCAGACGGCCAGCAGGATGAACAAAACGGCGATGTAGCGCTTGGAGGTCTTGGCCTGCCGGATCAGCAGCAGAATGAGCGGCACGCCGATCGCAACGGCAAAGATGGCCAGAAACGCCAGACGCGTGCCGATAAAATACAGCTGCGCGAACGCGGCGGCCGTCGTCAGGCAAAAGAGCCAGAAGTTCTGCTTGCGGTAGCAGCACATGACCACGATCGGCGCGAGCATACTTACGACGGCGCTCTGCGCATTGCTGGTCGAGAACCAGCCGAGCAGACCGAAGCCGCTGAGCAGATAGGTGGAGGCGGAGGTCTTGGTCAGCACGCTGAGCACGAGCGAGACGCTGATGATCCAGAAGTTGACGATCAGCGCGGTCTCCATGGCGGCGTAGCACTTTTTGTTCGCGCGCACAAACGAGATGAAGCACAGCACGAACAGCGGCATCTGCACGACGCGCACAAAATTCGTCAGGTCATGCACGATGTCCAGATAGCCCGCGATGGAGCAGGCGATCACGTGACCGATCAGCACAAACGCGCACGCGCCTGCGGCGACGGCGTAGACCTTTTTGCGCGCGGAGGCGAAAAAGCCGAGCAGACACACGGCGGCAAACACGGCAAAGCGCAGCAGCAGTGTGATGGCATTGCTCATGCCGAGCCGGTCCGTCCAGAAGGACAGAATGTCCAGCAGCGGCTGCAGGATCAGAATGACGAGCAGGATCGCCGGCAGCTTGGGTGCGAGGCGGTCGCGCAGGGAGTGTTTTTCTTCGGACATATCAGTTCTCCTTTTGGACTTCGTAATCACGGATATAGATCAGATACCAGATGGCCGCAAGGACCACAGACAGGTAAAACGATGCGTTGGGGCGGCGCAGCACGCCGGCGGTGTTGTAGATGTGGGCGAGAGCGGTGCACAGTGCGACACCGCAGGCACCGGCTTCGACCGTGAAGTAGCGCTTGGCGCTGCGCACGAGCGCGCAGATGACGATGACGATGAAGTAGCCCAGAAACGCGAGCAGACACGCAAGCCCTGCCCAGCCGTACAGGTACGCGATGCCGTGCAGGTCGTTTTCCACGTCGTAGCAGTAGCCGTTGTAGGTCATGTCGTCATAGCTCAGACCGAACAGACGGCTGGTAAACGGCTCAGTGTTGAGGATCAGGCGGCAGTAGTTGATGCGCATCGTGCGGATATTTGCGACGACGGACACGTCGGTGGAATGGTGGTACATCTCCGCCGTTGCCTCCAGACCGAAGCGATCGACGAGCCCGCCGAGGTATTCGTCATAGGCATAGGTGAGATAGGCGCAGCCCTGCTCACCGAACTCCGCCTTGCCCTGCGCGACGAGCCGGTCGATGTTCTCCTGCTTGAGCACAGCATTGGCGGAAACGGCCTGCTGGTTGCGCTGCATGGGCGACACGGGCAGCGCCGCGGCGCAGATCGCAGCGCCGAGCAGCAGCGCAAGATAGATCTTCCAGTTTCCGCGCCGGGTGATGACCCATGTGATGCAGGTGCCGAACGCGGCCGCAAACAGGGAGACATAAGCCAGACGTGTTGCAAAGAAGAATAGTTCCGCAAAGCCGACGGCGGCGATGGGCAGCCAGCGCCACACCTTTCCGCTGCGCAGCGCCGGGCACAGCGCGAGCGGCACAAGCATCGACAAGATCGCGCTCTGGCTGTTGGCAAAGTAAAACCACCCGCGCAGACCGAGCTGCTTGTTCGGGTAGGTGTAGGGATCGGTGCCGGTCAGCGCGCTGAGCAGCATGACGGCGGCGATGATCCAGAAGGCGATGGTGATGCCGCGCTCCAGACTTGCATAGCCCTGCTCGCAGCGGCGCAGAAACGTGATGAGTGCGAGCGTGAACAGCGGTAGCTGTATGAAGCGGATGTAGTTGGTCGCGTCCGAGATGAGGTTTGCCGCTGCAAACGGCGCATGGGCGCGCAGACAGGCGAACACGTGCCCTGCATAGAGCGCGGCGCACACGGCGGCGCAGATCCAGTAGGCGCGGCGGCGCTGTGAGAGCAGATAGCCCGCGAGCACGACGCCGACAAAGATCAGCAGGCGCAGCGACAGCGTCAGCTTGCTGCCCCAGGACAGATCCTGCGTCCAGAACGACAGCACATCCAGCAGCGGCTGAGCCACACACAGACCCACCATTGCGCCGGGCAGCCAACGCGGGGCGGGACGCGCCTGCGACGATGTTGATTGCATAGTTTTTCCCCTTTTTCTCTCAGGATAGTTACACTCCATCATACGCTTTTTTCGCGTTCAGGTCAACCTGTGCAGACGCGCTGTTGCCATAATTTTTATTAAATATTGTATGGATGCAGCACCCCCGGCCGGAAAAAGCCCGGTCGGGGGTGTCGGAAACCGTATTTACAGCAGCTTGTCCGTCTCGTGCGTGTAGCTGCAGATGAGCTTGTCGAGCAGCCGCAGCAGCTCGGCGGCCTTGGGCTCTGTGACGGCCTGCGCACGCAGCCGGTGCAGCCCGTCAATGGCCTCCTGGCTGAGGCCGAGGGCGTTATACACATCGCTCTCGCCGGCGCGCTGCGCGTCCTCGCTGCCGATCTCGGTGTCAAAGCCGAGGAGGAAGTTCGGCGTCGTGTGGAAAAAGCGCGCGATGCGGCTCACGACCAGCGCCGACGGCACCGTGACCTCACGGCGGTCGTTGGGCTTGATGTATTTGCGCACGGCGGGGCGGCTGATGTCGATCTCATCTGCCAGCTCCTGCGTGTTGACAGGCTTGCCGTACACGTTGTTGCCGTTCATCAGATAGGTCAGCCGGTCGCGGAACACGTTGCCGAAACCGCTCGCGGCCTCGTCGATATCTTTGCCCATGAGTGCGCCCTCCGTTCTTGCAGAAACAAAAAATCATTTTTTCAGAAAAGGACTTGACAAACCGGTAGAAATAGTTTATACCAAAGTTACGTTAATAAAAAACGAAACTTTGGTTTCTATTTACAGACCGGATGCAGCTTTTCTAACCATCAGTAAAGCACACCCGCCTGCGAAAGTCAAGACATATCCCCTATAACCGCAAGGAGGTAACCTTATGAGCAAGAACCGTGATCTGATCTATGATATGACCGATGCTCCGGAGACGGAGGATTTCGTGCAGTTCGACAGCGAGCCGCTGCAGCTCGGCGGCGTCGGCGAAGATGCGCCCGCCGTAAACGACCGTCAGGTGACGACGCCGGGCGACGTGCACGTCGCGCCGCAGATGCCCACGCCGATCGACGGCACGCTGCGCCAGTTTGCGCTGCGCGTGCCGAGCGTGATCGACGAGTGCAGCGGCACCATGGTGTTCGGCAAGCGCATCAAGTCGCTGGTCTTTTCGACCGATCTGAGCATCATCCGCAACGTCAACGCCGACGCGGTGTTTGCGGTCTATCCCTTCACGTCGCAGCCGGTGATCACGCAGGCACTGCTCATGGCGAGCGATCTGCCGGTGTTTGTCGGTGTCGGCGGCGGGCTGACGACGGGAAAGCGCGTCGTGAACCTCGCCATGTACGCCGAGATGCAGGGCGCGACCGGCGTGGTCGTCAATGCGCCGACACCGGGACGCATCCTCAACCGCATCCGCAGCAGCGTCGATGTGCCGGTCGTGGTCACGGTGGCCAATTCCGACACGAACTACCGCCACCGCATCGAGGACGGCGCTGCGATCCTAAACGTGGCCGCCGGTGCGCAGACGCCGGAGATCGTGGCCGAGATCCGCGAGCGCTTCCCGGATTACCCCATCATTGCGACCGGCGGCGCGGATGAGGAGAGCATCCGTGCCACCATCCGCGCGGGCGCCAACGCGATCGTCTGGACGCCGCCGTCCAGCGCGGAGCTGTTTCGTGACGTGATGAAAAATTACCGCGAGGGCAAGCCGCACCCCTGAGCGGACGCCGCATTTCGTTTGCTTTCTCTTTCTGTTATCCTGTTTGTTATCCGCGCGCGAGAGGCGCAGTCAGGATGTGCGGCTGCGCCTCTTTTGCGGTTTCCTGTCTTGGTTTTACAGTGCCGAGAGCACGACGCACGCCTGCTCGCGCGTCATGCGCTCGCGCGGGCGGAAGCTGCCGTCGGGCATGCCGCTGACCACGCCGGCACGCTGCAGCGTCTGCACGGCGGGCATGGCATAGGCTGCGATATCGCCGGCGTCCGTGAACGTGACGGGCGGGACATCCGTGCCCAGCCGGATGCCGAAGCGCTCGGCGTAGCGGCAGAGGATGACGGCCATGTCCTGCCGGGAGATATCGTCGTCGGGCGCAAACTTACCCTCCGCGACACCGGAGACGATGCCGTTCGCTGCTGCCCAGCCGACATAGGGCGCGTACCATGCGGACGCGGGCACGTCGGTGAATTGCCCCGCTTTGTACGCGGACACGTCCGCACCCTGCAGCGCGGCGAGCGTGGTCACAAATTCTGCGCGCGTCATGCTTGCGGCGGGGGCGAAGGTCGTAGGCGACGTGCCGGAGACGACGCCCGCGTCATAGAGCTGCTTGATGTACGGATAGCTCCAGCGGCTCTCGGGCACGTCCGTGAACGGGAAGGGTGTTTCACCCGGCTGCACGGCGCGGTAGGTGCTGTAGATATCGTCCATCAGATTCAGATAGAACAGGTGCGTCTGCACGATGCTCTTGTTGGCGATACCGCCGACGAACTGCATATGGTCGGCGCGCGTGACGGGCATGACGTACCAGATTCCGGGACGGAAGGCGATATCGGAATAGCCGTCATAGTTGACCCAGCCCTGCGAGCCGTCCTGCTTGCGGCACTCGGTGGTGTTTTTGTCCGTCGTAGTCGGATAGAGGGCAGAGACGGTGTTGACCAGCCCGTCGTTCGGCAGCCAGCTGCGATCGATGTAGATGCCGCCGGCGGTGTGCTTGTCATAGTATTTGCCCATGTTGTACGAAAACGACAGCATCAGCGCACACATACCGTTCGACGGGATGGCGGACACCGTGGGATAGTGGTTTCCGGTGCGCGGATCGGTCGAGGTCTGGTCGCCCGCATAGGAGAAATAATAGACGTTCGGCTGGATAGCGATGCCCTTGTTGATCTCCAGCGACTTGTCGATCGTGAGGTCGAGGAAGGCGTTATCCTTGTGCGAGAGGAAGTCCGAGTGCAGCACGCGCTCGAGCGCCTGCGCGAAGGTCTCGTTTTCGTCCTTGCGGATGCCGAACTGGTCGAGCTGGAAATCATACACGCCCTTGAATTTGGACAGCCCCAGCGCCTTGGATGCGGAGGTGGCAAGCTCGGCCGCGGCCTTTGTAAAGTCTGCGTTGCACTCAATGAACGACGTGCCGTTGTGCGGTGCGGCGATGGCGGTCAATGAGTGCACCCAGCTGCCCTTGCCGCCGAGGAAAAACGGGCTCGGCTCGACACCGGCGGCTTTGGCTGCGGCGACCTCCTCCGGGCAGCCGTTGGTGAGGATGTCGAGGAAGAGACGCGTGGTCGCGCCGCCGAAGCTGTGACCGACGAGGTTCACGGCGCGCTTTGTGCCCCAGCCGTCAAAGAGCGGCTGCTTGTAGTCGATGCCGTAGCGCTCGTGCCCGAAGTCCTGCGCGTGCTTGACGCCGTAGTCCGTGCGCGCGCCGGCGAGCTGCGCATAGAGCTCACACGCGCGGTCCCACGCGCTCGAGAGCGGACCGACGGAGGCGGCATACGTCTCGTAGCCCTTCGCGGACAGATAGTCCGTCAGGCTGCCGGTGGTCATGCCCCAGTAGGGCATGATGCGGTAGATCTTGTCGCGCTGTCCCCAGCCGAGCAGACCGTGCACGAACACGACCGGGTCGTCTGAGCGGGCTTGGTCGTCTGCGGCAGCGGCCGGGATGGCGCACAGGCTCAGCGCGAGCACCACCGTGAGCAGCAGGGACAAAAGTCGACGTGTTTTTTTCATGGTTTACCCCCTTGTCTTGTTGGTTTCACAGGTTCATCCTTCTCACATAACCGGCAATGTGTCTATATTATACTTGCGGAATTTGTTGATTGCAAGACATTTTGACGAAAACCTGCCGATCATTTCCCGGCGCCGTGTGCAGTGCGCAACAGCGTTTGGCGCACACGAAAAAAGGGACGCATCCAAGCGGATGCGTCCCTTCTGCTGTTGGGTCATGCCGGGCAGTGCGCGCCCGTCACGGATAGGTGCTGTAGATGTCGCGCACGATGTCGCGGTAGAGCGCGCGCGTGTTGAGGATGCTGCCGTTGAGCATACCGCCGATGAACTGGATGTGATCAAGCCTCTGCACGGGCATCACATACCAGAGACCGGGGCAGAATGTGGTGTCGGTGTAGCCGTTGTAGTTTTTCCAGCCGCGCGCGCCGTCACCGGTCAGGCAGGTGCTGTCGCTGTGGGTGGGATAGAGGGCGGAGACGGTGTTGACCATGCCGTCGTTCGGCAGCCAGCGCTTGTTGATGTAAAAGCCGCCGGCGGTGTAGCGGTCATAGTATCTGCCCATCTTCGCCGAGCCCGGGTGAAACAGTCCCCACATGGCCGGCGAGGGGGAGAAGCTGTCGCCGGCCGCGTTCGACACGGTCCGGTTTCCGGCGTAGGAGAAATAGTAGACGTTCGGCTCGATGCCGATGTCGTCGTTGATCTCGAGCGCGCGGTCGATCGTGAGGTCGAGGAAGGCGTTGTCATTGTGCGAGAGGAAATCCGAGCGCAGCACACGTTCGAGCGCCTGCGAGAAGGTCTCGCCGTCGTCCTTGCGGATGCCGAACTGGTCGAGCTGGAAGTCGTACACACCCTTGAATGCGGACAGACCCAGCGCCTTGGAAATCGAGGTGGCGAGCTCGGCTGCGACCATCGTAAAGTCGCCGCAGGTCTCAATGAACGTCGTACCGTTGTGTGGTGCGGCGATGGCGGTCAATGAGTGTACCCAGCTGCCCTTGCCGCCGAGGAAAAACGGGCTCGGCTCGACACCGGCGGCTTTGGCTGCGGCGACCTCTTCCGGACGTCCGTTGGCGAGGATATCGAGGAAGAGACGCGTGGTCGCGCCGCCGAAGCTGTGGCCGACGAGGTTCACGGCACGCTCTGTGCCCCAGCCGTCAAAGAGTGGCTTTTTGTAGTTGATGCCGTAGCGGTCGTGGCCGAAGTCCTGAGAATGCTTGACGCCGTAATCCGTGCGTGCGCCGACGAGCTGCGCATAGAGTTCGCACGCGCGATCCCATGCGCTCGAGATCGGGCCGACGGAAGCGGCATACGTTTCATAGCCCTGTGAGGAGAGGTAGTCTGTCAGACTGCCTGTGGTCATGCCCCAATAGGGCATGATGCGGTCGATCTTGTCGCGCTGCCCCCAGCCCATCAGGCCGTGCACGAACACGACCGGGTCGTCTGAGCGGGCCTGGGTATTCGCGGCGGCAGCCGGGATCACGCATAGGCTCAGCGTGAGCACGAGCGTGAGCAGCAGGGACAAAAATCTGCGCGTTTTGTTCATAATAACCTCCAGTCAAGTGATTGTTTCCGCATTAAAAATTCTCACAGTAACCGGCAATTTGTGTACATTATATCGGGATATAGTGTCGTTCGCAAGACATTTTATAGGACAACGGCGCTGATTTGCGTAAAAATTTTCCCCGCGCGGCAGCGCGGGGAATTTCAGTCGTCCAATTCGGTAAATCGGTCCCACGGATAGCAGTCCGGCGGCTGCTGCTCGAAGTAGAGCACCTCGCCGGTTTCCGGGTGGGCAAAGTGCAGGCAGTGCGACCAGAGCGCGATCGGCCCGTCATCGGGCAGGGTGCTGTACTTCTTGTCGCCCCAGAGCGGCAGACCGCGCGACGAGAACTGGCAGCGGATCTGATGCGTGCGCCCGGTCTGCAGATAGATGCGCACGAGCGAGAGCTCCGCGCGCGTGCCGAGCACATCGTAATCGAGCACGGCTTCCTGCACGCCCTTGGCCATCCTGTCGGTGACATAGGTCTTGCGCTCGTTCGGGTCGCGGCGCAGCAGGTCGCGGTAAGTGCCCTGCAGAGGCGCGGGCGCACCGTGCACGACGGCCAGATATGTCTTTCCAAAGTCATGCCCGCGGATCTGCGCCGAGAGCCTGGACGCGGCGTCCGGCGTGCGGGCGAGCACCATCAGCCCGCTGACCACGCGGTCGAGCCGGTGCACGGTGCGCACGCAGGCCTTCGGGTCGCCGAGCGCCTGACGCACCAGCTCGGGCACGCCGCCCGGCTCGTCCGTGGACAGGACGCCCGCCGGCTTGATGCACACGAGGATGCTGTTGTCCTGATAGAGAATGTCCATGTCGTCGCCTCATTTTTCAGTCTGCCGCGAGTATACCACAAATGCACCGCGCGGGCAACAGCGGGCAGCACAAAGGGCGGCGCTGTCAGCGCCGCCCGTATAGCTGTGTAGCTTCAGTTGGTTTCTTTGCCCTGCCGGTAAAACGGGATGGCCAGCGCCATGATGACCGCGAACACGATCAGGTAATAGAGCACGGCCATACCGTGCGACACGACGGCTGCGATGCAAAAGAAGATGCAGCACACGATCGACAGCGCCGGCATGACATAGCGGTGGAAAACGCTCAGCTCCTTTTCCCGGCGCATGACGTTGAGGAACATCGGGATGTAGAGCGCGTAGAGCGTGATGATCGGCAGCTCGGACGAGTCGAAGCAAAACGGACCGAACCAGCCGTCGGTGAGGTTCGCACCGTAAAAATACGTCAGCCAGACAGCGCTCATCAGCAGCCCCACGATGGCGGAGTTTGCCGGCATATTCGTGTATTTGTCGATGCCGAGAAACGCCTCCGGCTTCGGGCCGTTGCCGCGCGCGGCGACGGAATAGAGGCTGCGCGTCGTGGCGAGCATGAGCCCGTTGAGCGTGCCGAGGCAGGACACCACGACCAGCACGAACAGTCCCACACCGGCCGCGCGGCCGAAGATCTTCTCGAAGGCGAGCTTGGCGCCGGCCTCGCCGCCGGCCATGATCTCGGCGTTCGAGACGCTGCCGGACAGACCGACATAGTAGAGGATATACGTCAGCGCGACGATGAGCGTGCCGATGACGAGTGCGATCGGCAGGTTGCGCTTGGCGTCCTTGAGCTCGGCGTTGATGCTTGTGGCGATGATCCAGCCCTCATAGGCAAAGGCCGTGGCTGCCACGGCGGTGAACAGCGCGTGACCGCTGCCGCCGTCGACCGTCGTGACGACGGTGGTGAAGTTTTCGACCGTCGTGCCGTTGACGAGACCGACGATCGTGCCGACCACGCCCATGAGCAGCAGCGGGATGAGCTTGATGACCGTGGTGGCCACCTGAAACTTGCCCGCCAGGATCGGCGACAGGGCGTTGACGGCATAGCTGCCGACGAGAAACAGGCACGCGATGACCATGACCGATCCGCCCGTGATGTCAAACCCGCACAGCACGCCCAGATACCGCGCGCTGACCCATGCCAGCACGGAGGTCATCGACGGGAAGTAGATAAACGTCGTAAACCAGCCCATGTAATAGGCGTAGCGCTTGCCCATGAGCGCCTCGGCATAGTCCACCAGACCGTTGACGTGCGCGTAGCGCGTGGCAAGGATGGAGAACATATACGCGCAGATGATCATGATCAGGCCGCCGATGGCCCATGCAAGGATGCCGAGCGGCAGATTGCCGCCGGTCGCGGTGAGGATCTTTTCCGCTTTGAAGAACACACCGCTGCCGATGACGATGCCGATAACGAGCGCGATCGCCGTCGGCAGGCCATACTTTTTCTTCAGTTCGTTGTCCATAAAATCCGTTTCTTCTTTCCCCAAAATTAACTTTGCCGGTTTGCCGCTGGAATTCGCTAAATCGGCAATGTACAATTATTGTACCTGAGGATGCCGGAAATTACAAGGAAAACTTTGCAGAGCGCGCAAACCGCCCCTCCGGAGATCGACCGGAGAGGCGGCTTGCGAAGTGTTGATCTTACAGGGCGCACAGCATGACGCACGTCTGTTCGCGGCTGGCGTTGCTGTACGGGCGGAAGCTGCCGTCGGGCATACCGCTGATGGCACCCGCACGGTGCAGCGCCTGCACGGCGGGCAGGGCGTAGTCGGCGATGCTGCCCTCGTCCGTGAAGGGCGCGACCGTCTGCTGCTGCAGCGCGATGCTGTAGCGCTGCGTGTAGCGGTAGAGCATCACGGCCAGATCCTGCCGCGTGATGCTGGCCTCAGGGGAGAAGGTCGTGGCGCTCGTGCCGCTGACGATGCCGTTGGCAAGCGCCCAGTTGACGTAGGGCGCGTACCACGCGCTTTCGGGCACGTCACGGAACGGTGTGGCCGGGTATTTCGACACGTCTGCCTTTGCGAGCCCTGCGAGCATGGTCACAAACTGCGCGCGCGTGACGTTTGCATCGGGGGAGAAGGTCGTGGCGCTCGTGCCGGAGACGGCACCGGCATCGTACATCTTTTTAATGTACGCGTAGCTCCAGCGATCGGCCGCCACATCCGTAAACGGCAGACCGGACGGCGCCGCCGCCGCGCTCACATGGGAGAGGTTATCCATCAGGCTCAGGTAGAACTGGCGCAGCGCCGTCACGCTCTGCGATGCCAGATCGGGCACGGGCATACCGGCGATGAAGTTGCCGTGGTCATAGTGGCGCACGGGCATGACGTTCCACACGCCGGGCTGATAGCTGACGTTGGAGTAGCCGTCGCGCTGCACATAGCCGGTCTGACCGGTCTTGGTCAGGCAGCGGCCGGCGCTGTCGGTCGGGTACAGGGCGGAGACGGTGTTGACCAGCCCGTCGTTCGGCGCCCAGGTCTTGTCGATGCGGAAGCCGCCAGCAGTCGTCCGGTCATAGCAGGAGCACATCTTGTTTGCAAACGGTACGAACAGCGGCGTCATATCGACGGCCGAGGTGCGCTCGCCGGTGACGGTGCTCTGGCGCGTCTTGTCGCCGGCATAGGAGAAGTAGTAGACGTTCGGCTGGATCTCGATGTCGTCGTTGAGCTCCAGCGCACGGTCGATCGTCAGGTCACGGAAGACGTTGTCGTTGTGCGACAGGAAGTCCGAGTGCAGCACGCGGTCGAGCGCTTCGAGCACGGTCTCGCCGTCCTTGCGGTAGAAGCCGAACTGCTCGAGCTGGAAGTCATACACGCCCTTGAAGTCCGAGATGCCCAGCAGCTTTGCCATCGCGGTCGAGGCCTCGGCCGCAAACTGCGCCATGTTGTCGCAGCACTCGAGGAAGGTCGTGCCGTTGTGCGGGGCAGCCAGCGTCGTCAGGGAATAGACCCAGTCGGCCTTGCCGCCCTCGAAAAAGGGGGAGACCTCCGTGCCGGCGGCCTTGGCCGCGGCCTGCTCCGCAGCAGAGCCGTCGGCGAGGATGTCGAGGAACAGGCGGATCGTCGCGCCGCCGAAGCTGTGGCCGACGAGGTTGATCTTCTTGCTCGCGCTCCAGCCGGCAAACAGCGGCTGATCATACGTCACGCCGTAGCGCGCGTGACCGTATTCGGCGGCGTGCGCCGCGCCGTAGTCCACGGTCGTGCCGGTGAGCTGGGCGTAGAGCTCGCACGCGCGATCCCACGCGCTCGAGAGCGGACCGACGGAGGCGGCATAGCTCTCATACCCCTTGCCCGTCATGTACGGCATCAGGTCGGCCGTCAGACCCCAGTAGGGGACGGCGGAATAGATCTGGTCGCGTTCGCCCCAGCCCATCAGGCCGTGGACATAGACCGTCGGGTAGCGCGTCGCGCCGGACTGCGTGTTCGCGGCGGCTGCCGGCAGGAGCAGCAGACTCCCGGCCATCACCAGCGCGAGCAGCAGACACAAAAACTTCTTGCTCTTTTTCATGGTGTTGTGCACATTCCTTTCCGGCGCGCCGGAGCGCGCTGTTATTTTTTGAGTATTATAGTATTGCGCGTGACCGTTTTCAATGCGGACATCATGCCGATTTTGTATCAAATCGACCGATGTGAGATAATTTTTGACAAATGCATAAAAATGTCCAAACTTTTGGGCAGATGCCGCAGCGCGTGAAAAAACGCCCTCCGGGGAATCCGGAGGACGTTTTGACTCTATGCGCTCAGAGCTTGCAGAGCATGGTGCATGCCTGCTCGCGGGTGGCGGTGCTGTACGGCTGGAAGCTGCCGTCGGGCATACCGCTGATGATGCCCGCGCGGTGCAGCGTCTGCACGGCGACCTGAGCATAGGCTGCGACGCTGCTCTCGTCCGTGAAGGGCGCGACCTGCTGCATCTGCAGGCGCAGCTGGTAGCGCTGCGTGTAGCGGTAGATCATCACGGCCATATCCTGCCGCGTGATGCTGGCGTCAGGGGAGAAGGCCGTGGCGCTCGTGCCGCTGACGATGCCGTTGGCAAGCGCCCAGTTGACAAAGGGCGCGTACCACGCGCTTTCGGGCACGTCACAAAACGGCGTGGCCGGGTATTTCGACACGTCCGCACCGGAAAGCCGGCCGAGTATGGTCACGAACTGCGCGCGCGTCACGTTCGCGGCGGGGGAGAAGGTCGTGGCGCTCGTGCCGCTGATGGCGCCGGCGTCATACAGCGTCTTGATGTACGGATAGCTCCAGCGGGTCTCGGGCACGTCCGTGAACGGGAAGACGGTGCTGACGGAGGTGTTGGAGTACGTGCTGTAGATATCCTCCACGATGCCGCGGTAGAGCGCGTGCGTCTTGACGAGGCTGCCGTTGAGCATACCGCCGACAAACTGGATGTGGTCCAGCGACTGCACGGGCATGACGTACCAGATGCCGGGCTGGAAGTTAATGTTGGAGTAGCCGTCGTAATTCGTCCAGCCCTGCTTGCCGTCGCGCGTCAGGCAGGTGCCGTCGCTGTGGATGGGGTAGAAGGCGGACACAGTGTTGACCATGCCGTCGTTCGGGCGCCAGCTCTTGTCGATGTAGAAGCCGCCGGCGGTGTACTTGTCATAATATTTGCCCATGTTGTATGCGCCGGGGTAGAACAGCGTCCACATCCTGGCCGACGGGATGTAGTTGCCGGAGACCGGGTCCTGCACGGTCTGGTTGCCGGCGTAGGAGAAGTAGTAGACGTTCGGCTCGATGCCGATGCCGTCATTGATCTCGAGCGACTTATCGATCGTCAGGTCGAGGAAGGCGTTGTCATTGTGCGACAGGAAGTCGGTGCTGAACACGCGCTGCAGCGTCTCGAGCACGGTCTCATTGGGGTCTTTGTAGATGCCGAACTGCTCCAGCTGGAAGTCGAGCAGGTTCTTGAGCTCCGTGATGCCGAAGCCCTTGGCGAGCATCTCGCTCAGATTCGTGGACACGTCCATGATCGTGCCGTTGGATTCAATGAAGCTCGTGCCGTTATGCGGCGCTGCGACCTCGGTCATGGAGTGCACCCAGCTGCTCTTGCCGCCGGTGAACAGCGGGCTCGGTGCGGTGTCGGCGGCCTTGGCCGCGGCGACTTCCTCCGCGCTGCCGTTTGCCATCAGCTCGAGAAACAGGCGCGTCGTCGCGCCGCCGAAGCTGTGACCGACGAGGTTCACGGCGCGGCGCGTGCCCCAGCCGTCAAAGAGCGGCCGGTCGTAGGTGATGCCGTAGCGGGCGTGGCTGTGCGCCGCGCTGTGCGCCGCGCCGTAGTCCACGGTCGTGCCGGCGAGCTGGGCATAGAGCTCGCACGCGCGGTCCCATGCGCTCGAGATCGGGCCGACGGTGGCCGAATATGTCTCGTAGCCGAGGGAGTTGAGATATGCCGTCAGGCTGCCGGTCGTCATACCCCAGTAGGGCAGCACACTGTTGAGACCGGCGCGCTCGCCCCAGCCCATCAGACCATGCACGAACACGACCGGGTCGTTTTTGCTGCTCGGGCAGGTCCGGTCTGCGGCCGCCGCCGGGAGCGCACACAGGCTCACGGCCAGTGTGAGTGCCAGCAGCAGGCTCAAAAATCGTTTGTTTCGTCTTGTCATTTGCTTACCTCCTAATATCGTGGGTGCGGGTGCCGGAGCTTTTCCGTGCGCGCGGAAAGTCGGGGGTGGCGCGCCACTGCGTACCTGCGCACCGTTCGGTGTATATATCTGTATGTAATACAAATGAATTACAATGCCGGAATAATGCACACAATTCCGGCGCGGTGAGAGATTTTTGAACACAAAGAAAAAGATTGTATAAAATGGCAAACCGATTTTGCATTTTTTGCGCCCGTCATTCACGAAAATTCATAAATTCTGTATTTGATTGCGGAAAATTCTTCGAATTTGGGCATTCTCTTGCAAACTGCATAAAAACGATTTTCGCCGCTTGTGAATCTTTGGACAGTTTTGCGCGCGCTCGTTCTGGCGGTTTTTCAGGGGGTTTGATATAATATAAACGAAAGATACCATGGATAACTTTACAGATGGAGGTAAAGGAATGAGCAAAAAATACCTGTACTATTTCAGCGAGGGAAGTCAGGCATTCAGCGGTGACAAGACCGCGATGCGCAACATTCTTGGCGGCAAGGGCTCCGGTCTGGCGGAGATGACAGCGGCCGGTATGCCGGTGCCGCAGGGCTTCACGATCACGACGGAAGCCTGCACGCAGTACTACACGGATGGCCGTCAGATCAATGCGGAGATCCAGGCGGACATCTTTGCGCACGTCAAGGGTCTTGAGGAGATCACCGGCAAGAAGTTCGGCGATGTGGAAAACCCCCTGCTGGTCTCCGTGCGCTCCGGCGCGCGCCAGTCCATGCCCGGCATGATGGACACCATCCTCAACCTCGGCCTGAACGACGCGTCTGTTGAGGGTCTGGCCAAGAAGACCGGCAACCCGCGCTTTGCCTACGACAGCTACCGCCGCTTTGTGCAGATGTTTGCTGACGTCGTCATGGGCGTCTCCAAGAGCCTGTTCGAGGAAGAGATCGACAAGATGAAGGCCGACAAGGGCGTCACGAACGACGTCGATCTGGACGCCGACGATCTCAAGCAGCTCGTCGTCATCTTCAAGAAGATCTACGAGGATAACGAGCACAAGCCCTTCCCGCAGGATCCGAACGAGCAGCTCATCGAGGCCGTCAAGGCCGTGTTCCGCAGCTGGGATAACCCGCGCGCGAACGTCTACCGCAAGATGAACGAGATCCCCTACGAGTGGGGCACTGCCGTCAACGTCCAGCAGATGGCCTTCGGCAACTCCGGCGACCGCTCCGGCACGGGCGTTGCCTTCACGCGTGATCCCGCCACGGGCGAGAAGAAGCTCATGGGCGAGTACCTCATCAATGCACAGGGCGAGGACGTCGTCGCAGGCGTGCGTACCCCGAGCCCGATCAGCCACCTGCAGGAGCAGATGCCCGAGGTGTATGATGAGTTCGTGGCGATCGCCAACCGCCTTGAGCACTACTTTAAGGATATGCAGGACATGGAGTTCACCATCGAGGATGGCAAGCTCTATATGCTCCAGACCCGCAACGGCAAGCGCACCGCGCAGGCCGCGCTGCAGATCGCGTGCGACCTCGTCGACGAGGGCATGATCACCGAGCGCGAGGCCGTGCTGCGCGTCGAGCCCAAACAGCTCGATACGCTGCTGCACCCGCAGTTTGACGCCGAGGCGCTCAAGCGCGCCGACGCCATCGGTAAGGGCCTTGCCGCATCCCCCGGCTCTGCCTGCGGTCAGGTCGTTTTCTCCGCTGAGGACGCCGAGGAAGCCGTCAAGAACAAGACCATGCCGAAGGTCGTGCTCGTCCGTCTCGAGACCAGCCCCGAGGACATCGTGGGCATGCAGGTCTCTCAGGGCATCCTGACCGTGCGCGGCGGCATGACCAGCCACGCGGCCGTCGTCGCCCGCGGCATGGGCACCTGCTGTGTCTCCGGCTGCGGCAATGACAACAACGTCCGCATCAGCTACGCCGACAAGTTCGTTGAGATCAACGGTCACAGGTTCACGGAGGGTGACTGGATCTCCCTCGACGGCAGCACCGGCAACATCTACGCCGGCCAGATCCCGACCGTCGCCGCCACCGGCAACAAGAACTTCAATCGCCTCATGGGCTGGGCTGACGCTGCCCGCCGCCTGAACGTCGAGGCCAACGCCGACAACCCGCGCGATGCGCAGCAGGCTGTCGATCTCGGCGCCGAGGGCATCGGCCTGTGCCGCACCGAGCATATGTTCTTTGCCGAGGACCGCATCAAGGCCGTCCGCGAGATGATCTGCGCCCGCACCGTTGAGGAGCGCAAGGTTGCGCTGGCGAAGGTCGAGCCGTTCCAGCAGAGCGACTTTGAGGCCATGTACCGCATCATGGGCGACCGCCCGATGACGATCCGTTACCTCGATCCCCCGCTGCACGAGTTCCTGCCCACCCAGAAGGCGGACATCGAGGAGCTGGCGCAGGAGATGGGCATGACGGCTGAAGAGCTGCAGGACGTCGTTGTGTCCCTGCACGAGTTCAACCCCATGATGGGTCACCGCGGCTGCCGTCTGGCTGTCACCTACCCGGAGATCGCCGAGATGCAGACCAATGCCGTCATCAAGGCTGCCCTCAAGGTCAGCGCCGAGACCGGCAAGATGATCACGCCCTACATCATGATCCCGCTGGTCGGCGAGCGCAAGGAGCTCAAGTTCGTGCGTGACATTGTCGTCCGCACGGCGGACGCGCTGATCAAGGAGGCTGGTGTGGACATGAAGTATCACGTCGGCACTATGATCGAGATCCCGCGCGCCGCACTCACGGCCGACGAGATCGCCAAGGAAGCGGACTTCTTCAGCTTCGGCACCAACGACCTGACGCAGATGACCTTCGGCTTCAGCCGTGACGACGCTGCGAAGTTCCTCGGCAGCTACTACGACACCAAGATCTACGAGAGCGACCCGTTCCAGCATCTGGACGTCAACGGTGTCGGCAAGCTCGTGGAGATGGCCTGCAAGCTTGGCCGTCAGACGAATCCGGAGCTCGAGCTCGGCATCTGCGGCGAGCACGGCGGCGATCCGTCCTCCGTCGAGTTCTGCCACAAGGTCGGCCTGGACTATGTGTCCTGCTCGCCGTTCCGCGTGCCGATCGCCCGTCTGGCCGCGGCTCAGGCTGCCATCCGCGAGGAGACCTGATCCCCGACGCAGCCGTGCGTGGGATGATCGCTCAATGACAAACCCCGGGCACACAGGTTTTCAGCTGTGTGCCCGGGGTTTGCATTTCCATATGTTTGACAGACCATGTCTGGCTGCGTATTATAATGATTCTAAATTGATTGCACGTAGCATAATCAATTGCGCGACAGGGGGAAGCGGATATGCCCGTGACGAAAAAGAAATGTTTTCATCCATATACGCGGGCAACGGTCAATCAGGTCGAGCGCTGGCTTTCTGCCATGGCGGAGCAGGGGTGGACGCTTTGCGAGCTGCGCCGGTGGCAGTTCATTTTTCGAAAATCAGCCCCCGCGCATAAGGAATTTTTCCTGTTTTGGAGTGTGGACGGACGTCGCTATGACTATGCCTTCAATGATTATTTCCACGCAGAGCAGCGATATCGCAAGTCGGGCTCGAAGATCGTGTCAAAGAGTATTTCGGCCTTTGAAGCTGCCCCTGAGAAAATGGATGCTGCATATGCGCGCGTAAAGGATGAGCGCAATGCCTTCTTCCAGCACTTCCATGTGCAGATGTTGATCGTGACGCTGTTTTTGGCAGCGGTCGAATTTCTGCTCTATTTTGTGTTTGAAGCAGTGGACACAGCGATGTTTGGATTCCTCGCATCTGTTTTTCTTGCGGCTGCTCTGTATTATCTTGTGAGCGTTCTTATGCTCCGGAACGCGCGCAAAGCGTATGTACGGAGGCGAACATGAAACAAACACCACAGATTCGGCTGGTTTTTACGCTCACAAAGCGCGACGGTACAGATTTTGAGCGGGACGCGGTCACGCGTGGCCTTGGCATTTCGCCCACGATGTCATGCCCGCCGACGCCCGGGAAAGGGAAGGTGCAGCACTGCGGTAAGGAGATTCGTGAGCCGGATGAGCAAGTGCTGCCCGGTTTTACAGTTCTCCCGGCGGAAGCGCCGCCTTACCCGACGCTGCGGCACGCATACTGGAGCGCAGAACTGCCGAAAATGGACTGCCAAGCTTTGGATGAGCCGCTGCAGCAGCTTGAGCAAATGCTGTGCGGGAAAGAGGCGGAAGTTCGTCGCTTATGTGAGGAATACAATTTGTATGCCGATCTGACTGTGCGGGTGTTTGCGGCATCCAACGATCTGCCGGAGCTGGTCCTTCCGGACGGCAGCGTCGGATTTTGGGCGTCCGTGGGAGCGGCAGTCAGCTTTGACTTTTATCTTGATTAACAACCCCCCCGCACCGTTCGGAAACCGAACAGTGCGGGGGTCTTATATGCGGGGATATCCCGCGTTATACGATCACGGTCAGCAGCATCTTAAAGCGCGTCTGCCCATAGACCGCGTGCGGCACGTGCGCCGGCATGATGATGCTCTCCCCGGCGGAGACGAGGTGCGCCTCGCCGTCGATGGTGAAGCGGCCCGTGCCGTCGAGCACGGTGACGAGCGCGTCGCCGTCGGCAGTGTGCGTGCTGATCTCCTCATCCTGCTCGAAGGCGAAGAGCGTCATGCTCAGAGCGCGGTTTTGCGCGAGCGTCTTGCTCACGATCTGCCCCGGCTGGTATTCGACCTCGTCGCCGAGGCGCAGCACCTGTGCTTTTTCGATGTTTTTCAGACCCATGATCCGATCTCCTTTGTTCTTGACTGCTGAAATTTTACCCGCCGTGCGGCGGTCGTATACGTGCGGGGGTAAGCTTCTCCACCGGTGCGCAGATTATGCACACGGCGGACTGCAAGCCGTTTTCCGGAGAGCTTCTTGGGTTTTCCGGAAATCTCAAACGACCCTGTTTTCGTGTGAAAACAGGGTCGTTTTTTGCGCATGACACGCGGGCGCGAAACGGCGCGTCATTCTTTATGCTGCCGTTTGCTCGGCGCTGCGGGCGGCGTGCCTGTGTGCCGGGCGGCAGATCAGCAGGGCACTGATGATCAGCACGGCGGTCGCTGCGAGGCTGACCGGGTAGGCGAGCAGGATCGACTGGAACGTCCGGTGCATCGGGAAGATGGCCTTGATCCAGAAGATGCGCACGCCGCACACACCGAAGAGCGTCAAAATGGCCGGGGCGAGTGAGATGCCGAAGCCGCGCAGATAGCCAGACAGGATCTCATACGTCAGCGTGAAGATGTACGAGCCGAAGAGAAACAGCAGCCGGGTGTAGCCGATGGCGATGACTTCGGGATCGCTGTTGAAGATCGCAAGAATGTGCTTGCCCGTGAGCAGCACGAGCGCGATGGCGGTCGCCGAGGCGATGAAATCCTCGATGAGGCACAGGAACATCGTCTTTTTGCAGCGGTCGATCTTGCCCGCGCCGTAGTTTTGCCCGACGAAGGTCGTGCACGCCTGACTGAAGGAGTTGAGCACGTCGTAGGCGATGATCTCGATGTTGAACGCAGCGCTCGAGGCGGCCATGACGACCGTGCCGAGGCTGTTGATGGCCGACTGGATGATGATGTTCGACAGCGAGAAAATGGCGGTCTGGATGCCGGCCGGCAGACCGATGCGCATGATCTTATTGAAGACGGCGCGGTCAATGCGCAGTTCCCGCAGCTCCACGCGCACAAGGTCGCCGTGCAGCAGACGGCGCAGCAGCAGCACGGAGCTGACTGCGTTCGAGAGCACCGTTGCGATGGCGACGCCGTTGACGTTCATCTTGAGTACGATGACGAAAAACAGGTTGAGGATTACGTTCAGAATGCCGGAGACCGTCAGTGCGGCCAGCGGCACCTTCGTGTCGCCGATGCTGCGGAAGATGGCGGCCTCAAAGTTATAGAGCAGGATGACTGGCATACCCAGCAGATAGATGCGCAGGTACGACAGCGCCAGCGGATACACGTCCTCCGGCACGTTGAGCAGACCCATGAGCCCGCCCGCGATCAGCTGCCCGACGAGCGCCACGAGCACGCCGCCGATGAGCGCCGTGACGATGGAGGTGTGCACGGCGCGGTGCACGGTCTCGCGGTCGCCGCGGCCGATGGCATTGGCGATGACGACGTTCGCGCCGAGCGCGATGCCGATGAACAGATTCAGCAGCAGCCCGATGACCGGACTGTTTGCGCCGACGGCGGCCACGGCGACCGTGCGCAGCTCACCCGTGAAGTTGCCGACGACGGCAACGTCGGCCGCGTTGAACAGCTGCCCGAGAATGCCGGTCGCCGCGACCGGAAGGGCATAGTGCGGGAGCTTGCTCCAGAGCGGCCCGTTGAGCATGTCCATATGCCGCTGTTTGGTCATTGCCTGCATAATTTCCTCACCTTTTGTTCGAAATGCGTAAAAATCCAAAGACATATCATAAGTGAAGCGCGGCGGGGAATCAAGGCCAAATTTGTATAATTTCCTATCACACGGCGCCGGATACGGCAAAACCCCGCTCCGAAAGCTCCGGAGCGGGGTCAAACGCTGTGTTTAATTGATTTTGAGCGTCTCCCAGAGGCTGTTGACGAAGGTCAGCGTGGCCTGATCGAGGTTGCGGTAGGCGCTGCGGTTGTATTCATCGCGGAACGAGCCGATGTCGGGGTAGAGGATGGCCATCGTGTCCTCGCCCATTTCCTCGATGTATTCCGGGTCTTCGTACACGAGCCGGTTCGGCGAGGCGTAGTAGATATACTCGGCGTTGGCAACGGCGGCCTCGCGGCTGAGCATGAAGTTGATGAAGCACTCGGCCAGCTCCTGATCCTGACAGCAGGACGGGATGCACATGGCGTCGATGAAGTAGTTGGTCTCATCGGGGTAGTAAAACTGCAGATCGACACTGTCCGCCTGCGCATCGCACATCGTGAAGTAGTCGCCCGCATAGTAGGAGGCGACGGCTGCCTCACCGGACTCCATCATGTTGTAGATCTCGTCCATGACATAGCTCTTGACGAGCGGACGCTGGTTGACGAGCGCCTGCAGCGCCCGCTCCCACGCAGCGTGGTCGGTGGTGTTGACGTCGATGCCGGCGCGGTACATGGCCGTGCCGAGCGCGTCGCGCGCATTGTTGTACTGCAGGATATTGCCGGCGTACTTCGGGTTCCACATGAGATCCCAGTTGCCCGTATCGGCCTCATCCACCACGTTTGCGTTGTAGATCACGCCCACGATGCCGTAGGTGTACGGCACGGTGTAGGTGTCGTCCGGGTCATAGTACAGGCCGCGGAAATCCTCGGAGATATACTGATAGTTCGGGATGTTGTCGTAGTTGAGCGGCAGGAGCATATCCTCAGACTCCATGCGCGCGATCATGTAGTCCGACGGGATGATGACATCGTAGCTTACGGCGCCGCTCTTGAGCTTTGCGTACATATCCTCGTTGCTGGCGTAGGTGTCGTAGTTGACCTTGACGGGTACGCCGTAGGTCGCCTTGTACCACTCTTCGAACGCCGTGATGGTGTTGAGCGAATCGTCCGAGCCGTCGGAGATGTATTCGCCCCAGTTGTAGACGTTGAGCACGCGCGTCTCCTGCCGGCTGCCGTAGATGCTGATGCCGGTGATGAGCAGCGCGGCGGCCGCGAGGATGCCGACGGCGGCGCGCACGGGACGGCGGCTGCCGCCGCTGCGTGCGGGACGGGCGGGCTTGCCCTCGCGCTTGGCGCGGCGGGCGTCGCGGATGCGCTGCGTGTCGTCCTCGTCGACGAGGTTGGTCAGCAGCAGCAGCGCGAGGATGACGAAGAAGATGATCGTCGCCAGCGCGTACATTTTCGGCGTGACGGTCTTTTTCGTCATGTTGTAGATGCGGATCGGCAGCGTTTGGAAGCCGCTGCCCTGCGTGAAGTAGCTGATGACAAAGTCATCGAGCGAGAGCGTGAAGGCCATGATCATGCCGGTGATGATGCCGGGCAGGATCTCCGGCACTTCCACGCGGAAAAAGGCGCGTGCCGGCGTGCAGCCGAGATCCATTGCCGCCTCGGGCAGCGCACGGTCCATCTGCTGCAGCTTCGGCAGCACCTGCATGATGACATACGGCAGGCAGAAGGTGATGTGCGCCGCAAGCATCGACCAGAAGCCGAGGCTTGTGGTCGCGCCGAACAGCCGGCCGAAGAACACGAACATGAGCATGAGCGAGATGCCGGTGATGATGTCCGGGTTCATCATGGGGATGTCGGTCGCGGTGTCGAGCGCGGTGCGCAGATATTTGTTGCGGAGCTTATTCATGCCCACGGCGGCGGCCGTGCCCATCACGGTCGAGAGGAGCGAGGCGACCACGGCGAGGATGAGCGTGTTTTTGAGCGCGTTGAGCGTTTCGGCGTCACGAAACAGCTCGTGATACCATTTCAATGAGAAGCCGGAAAAGACCGACAGGCTCTTTGCGTCGTTGAATGAGAACACCAGCAGGATCACGATCGGCGCGAACAGAAACACGAAGATGAGGGCGGTGTAGATTTTTGCAGCTCGTTTCATATCACACACCTCCGTAGACATGGCGGTTCGTGCCGCGTTTCATCAGCGCCATGGCCGCCAGCAGGATCAGCATGAGGATGAAGGCAATGGCGGCGGCAAAGTGCAGGTTGTTGGCCACGTACTGCCCCTCAATGGCATCACCGATGAGGAAGAACTTGCCGTTGCCGAGCTTCTGCGAGATATAAAAGGTGCTGATCGACGGGATGAGCACCATCGTGATGCCGGACACGACGCCCGGCAGGCTCAGCGGGAAGATGACCCGGCGCAGCACGCCGAGACTGTTGCAGCCGAGATCGCGCGCGGCCTCGATCAGGCGCGTGTCCATCTTGGCCATGACCGAGTAGATCGGCAGGATCATATACGGGAAGTAGTCGTAGACCATGCCGATGACGACGGCGGCCTCTGTGCCGATGATGTGCGCCTGCCCGAGATGCAGCGCAGAAAAGAGCGCGTTGAGCAGACCAGCGTCCTGCAGGATGGTCATCCACGCATAGGTGCGGATGAGGAAGTTCATCCACATCGGGATCATGATGAGCGTGATGATCGTCTTTTGCGTGCGCGGTGCGGCGCGCGCGATGATATATGCGATGGGGTAGCCCATGAGCAGGCAGACGGCCGTGGAGATGACGGCCAGCTTCACCGAGCGCCAGAAGATGAGCAGGTAGGTGTGTACCTCGCGCGTGGCGCCGCTGTCATCGGTGATGGTGCTCACGGCGGTGAAGAATTTCGTCAGGTTTTCGGTCGTGAACCGGAAGCTCTCATCCGTGAACGCATAGTAGGCCACGAACACGAGCGGCACGGCCACAAAGATGACCGCCCACACGGAATACGGTGCGAGCGCCAGACGCTGCGCCAGCGAGGCGCGGCGGTTTTCGGTGCGGATGCGGCTGCTCATTCGTCCGGCTCGCTTTCTGCGTCCGAGAGCTCGTCCAGCTCGTTGCTGAACGAGGAGTAGTCGCCGTACATGCCCGAATACTCGGACTTTTTCATGATGTGGATGGCGTCGGGCTCGATATAAAGGCCGACCTCCGCGCCCTCGTCAACGTAGTCCGTCGTCTGGATCATCCACTTGAAGCCGTTGATGTCGATGATGATCTCATAGTGCACGCCCATGAACGTGATGGACGTGACCGTGCCGCGCAGCATCCCCTGCTCGATGGGCACAATGTCCACATCCTCCGGACGGATGACGACGTCGACATTCTCGTTTTTGGCAAAGCCCTTGTCCACGCACGTGAACGTGTGGCCGGAGAACGTGACGCTGAAATCCTTGCGCATGATGCCGTCGACGATGTTGCTCTCGCCGATAAAGTCGGCCACGAAAGCATTTTCCGGCTCATTATAAATATCGATCGGTGTGCCGATCTGCTGGATGCGCCCCTCAGACATGACGACGATGGTGTCGGACATGCTCAGCGCCTCCTCCTGATCGTGCGTGACGAACACGAACGTGATGCCGGTGGCCTTCTGGATGTTCTTGAGCTCCTGCTGCATATCCTTGCGCAGCTTCAGGTCGAGCGCGGCGAGCGGCTCGTCGAGCAGCAGCACGCGCGGGCGGCTCACGAGTGCGCGCGCGATGGCGACGCGCTGCTGCTGTCCGCCGGACAGACGCGTGACATTGCGCCGCTCAAAGCCTGTGAGCTTGACGAGCGCGAGCATCTCGTTGACCTTCTGCTCGATCTCATCGCGCGGCAGCTTCTGCTCGCGCAGCGGGAAGGCGACGTTTTCAAACACGTTCAGGTGGGGGAAGAGGGCATAGCGCTGAAAGACGGTGTTGATGTTGCGCTTGTGCGGCGGAATGTCGTTGATGCGCTCACCGAGGAAGAGAATGTCCCCCTGATCCGGCGTCTCGAAGCCGCCGATCATGCGCAGCGTTGTGGTCTTGCCGCAGCCGGATGGGCCGAGCAGCGTGAGGAATTCGTTGTCGTAGATGTCGAGGTCGATGCTGTCGAGAACGGTTTCGCCGTCAAATTGTTTGGTGACGCCCCGGAGCTCAATGACTTTTTTCATGGTTGATATCCCCCTTCAGGCACAAAAAACGCCGCTGCAAAGTCAGCAGCGGCGCTTGTGAGCGAGACAAATCCGATTGGCGCACGTCGGCACGCAGCCGCGTCCGGCCCGTGCACACCGTTCCCAACAGAATGTCGTGTCTTGAGAGTCTATATAGCAAAGATTACTTTTACTACTCTTATTGACCATTTCACAAGTTTGGATGCTGAAAGCAGCCTGGTTTTAAGTGACCAACTTATAAAACTTGAGCTTTTAACTCAATCAATAAGGCAACAGAAGTTGCCACCGCACACAGGTGCGGTTTGCGGCATTCGACCCGGCTGTCCGTATGGCCTTGGCCGACGTGCGGGGCACGGCGGCGGTCGCATCTTGCTTCGGAAAGACTCTGAAGATCATTCCAATTGAGACGCCTCATTGTATCAGGAATCATCCGTTCTGTCAATCATTTTTCGACTGATTTCGTGCCTGAAAGCACGGCAAAAAGTTGCGTTTTGTGTATGGTTAACATAATTGTGAGCAAGAACGCCGAAAAGTTCGTCAATTTCCTGACCTACCAATGTTTTCTCTGAAAAATCATGGCGTCGCGTTTCCTATAGAGGTTGTGTGATTTTGACGAAAATGGTTTACATAACGTTTTGGCTTTCGTCGCTTTTGTGCAATGCTTATGAAAAATTGACAAAAAAGAAACCAGATATTTGTCATTCTTTTCACTTGAAAGATTCCGGGGCTCGCGCTATCATAATCTTAGCAATGTGTTTACACTTTGTTCTTAGTTTGTTCATGAGTTTCATGAAAGCATACTATGAAAATTTTGCATCGAACGGGGAGGACAGCGAATGACCCGCGAGGAAGCGCTCGACAAACTGTGCTACAGTTATTCGGGATATTTTGATGTTGTGCGCCACGAGGAGCCGAAGGGGTATCTCGTCGCGGAGGCCGGGCTGCACATCCACTCTGAGAAATACGTTCTGGTCAAGGCCGCCAAGCTCTGGGAGGCCGACAACAACGAGTATGTCTATATTTTCTCGGCGCCCGTGCTCACGAAGGAGATTTTCGAGCAGTGCCGCGAGCAGGCACGTGCTGACGGCCTGCAGCGGATCGAGCCGGGTCCGAACCATATGTGCTCTTATATCACGGCGGTCTTTTTGTGCGACACCTGTGAGCCGGATGCGCTGCGCGCCCTGCGCCGCACACGTATTTATAAGAGCTTCAAGCTCGCCTTCCACGGCTGGATGGATTTCCACACCGGCGTTGCGGAGATGAGCACCGGCAAAACGGCTGCCAACGGCAGCGGACGCAGTACAGCACAGTTGTTGAAGACAACACTGTTTAAGAATATGAAAGAAGGGAGTTAATTCAATGAATGCTGCTGTAATTCTGATTATTGGTATTGTCATTCTCGCCCTGGGCTACGTGTTCTACGGCGGATGGCTGTCCAAACAGTGGGGTATCGACCCGTCCCGCACCACCCCGGCTCACGAGCTGGAAGACGGTATGGACTACTGCCCCGCAAAAGCCCCTGTCCTGATGGGACACCACTTCTCCTCCATCGCCGGCGCCGGCCCGATCAACGGCCCCATCCAGGCTGCTGTTTTCGGCTGGGTCCCGGTCCTGCTCTGGGTCCTCATCGGCGGTATCTTCTTCGGCGGTGTGCATGACTACGGCGCACTGTTCGCATCTGTCCGCAACAACGGCCAGTCCATCGGCACCGTTGTTGAGAGCAGTATCGGCCAGAAGGCGAAGCGTCTGTTCATCATCTTCTCTTACCTGACCCTGATCCTGGTCGTGGCCGCGTTTGCGTCCATCGTTGCCAACACGTTCAAGGCCACGTATCTGGAGAGCGGCGCTGTCGATGTGGCGAAGTCTGCTGCCAACGCGACCACGGCGATCATCTCGCTGCTGTTCATCGTGCTGGCGATCTTCTTCGGTTTCTTCGTGTACCGCAGAAACGCTCCCCTTGGTGTGTCCACGCTCATCGGCGTTGTTGCCATCGCCGTGATCATGTGGCTCGGCATCAAGTGGCACCCGATCTACCTCAGCTACCAGACCTGGATGATCATCTGCGGCATCTACATCCTCGTGGCTTCCGTCACGCCTGTGTGGATCCTGCTGCAGCCGCGTGACTACCTCAGCTCCTTCCTGCTGTACGCCATGATGCTCCTCGCACTCATCGGCGTCGTCGGCGCGCATCCGTCTCTCGACATGCCCGCCTTCACCGGCTTCGTTGACACCGTCGCTCCGACGGGCAGCTCCCTTGGCTATATGTTCCCGGCTCTGTTCGTCACCATCGCCTGCGGCGCGATCTCCGGCTTCCACTCCCTCGTTGGCTCCGGCACGACTGCCAAGCAGCTCAACAACGAGAAGGACGCGCAGCCCATCGCCTACGGCGGCATGCTCATCGAGTGCGTGCTCGCGCTCGTTTCCCTGTGCGCTGTTGCGTACGTCTGGGAGCGCTACAAGACCGGCGAAGTCGTCACCCCGACTGTCGTCTTTGCGACCGGCCTGTCCGAGATGCTCGGTAAGGTCTTCGGCGCCGGCGCGATCAACGTCACCTACACGCTGATGGTCCTGGCCGTCTCCGTGTTCTGCCTGACCTCTCTGGATACCGCGACCCGTCTGGCTCGCTATATGTTCCAGGAGTTCTGGCTCAAGCCCGGCGAGAAGGTCACTGACCCGACCGTTACCGGTGCCCGCAAGGTTCTCTGCAACCCGTACGTCTCTACTGCGATCACCGTCGTGCTCGGCATTGCGCTCGGCATGACCGGCTATGCGAAGATCTGGCCTCTGTTCGGCGCTGCCAACCAGCTCCTCGCCGGCCTCGGCCTGCTGGCCGTCGCCGCTTGGCTCGGCAAGATGGGCAGAAACAACAAGATGTTCATGTTCCCGATGATCTTCATGATCCTCGTGACGCTGACCTCTCTGGTGTTCACCATCAAGGCTCAGATCGTCGGCATCATGGCCGGTGGTCAGGGTGTTGCCTGGTTCTACATCCGTGGTATTCTGGCTGTCCTGCTGGTCATCCTTGCAATCGACCTCGTTGTCGAGGGCGGCAAGGCGATCGCGTCTAACAGCAAGAAGGCTGAGCAGGCCTAATCGCCGCACAGCTCAAAAATGTGACCCCTTTTGGGCGCTCTGCTTCGGCAGAGCGCCCTTTTTGCGCTTTCCGGGGCAGGTTTCAGCGGACACGCATCATTTTCTGTTGCAAACGACGGGAAAACATGGCATACTGTAAGCAACTTTTTTGCACGGGAGGTGCAGCCGTGAAACGCAGCGAGCAACGCGAACAGAACATCCAGCGGGTCATCCATGTGGCGCAGTCGCTGTTCATCGCCGACGGCATCGCCGCGACGCCCATCAGCCGCATCGCCGAAGCCTCCGGTCTGACGCCGACGTCGCTGTACCGCTATTTCCGCAACAAGGACGCGCTTGTTTTTGCCGCGTGGCGCGATGCGCTGGAGACGTTCTTTACCGACTTTATGGAGCAGTATGCGCGCGAGGCCGCGTCCTGCAAGACCGGGTATGAGAAGTTCGTCGTCTGTATGCACATCTATTTCCGCATCTATGACCGCCGTCCGGAGTGGTATGACTATACGCGTGAGATGTTTTCCGCCTACTCGGAGAAGGGGACAGGCAACGACGTCAACAATGTCTTCTGGAAGTATTACGATCGCGAGATCCCTGCCCCGGCGCTCAAGGCGCTGCGTGAGGGCGTGGCCGACGGTTCGATCCGCCCCGATGTGAACATCTACGCCGTGTACCAGTGCCTGCTCAATGCATACACCGGCACGACGATCTATGAGAACCTGTCCTTCGGCGTCTCTCCGGTCGCGGTCGTGCAGTTTACCGGCGAGATGCTCGTCAACTACATCAAAAACGAGCCGGGTACGCCCGCGTTGTGTAACAAAACTGAAAAAACGTGAGATGTGTAACAAAGGATACAGAACGACAGCACCGGTTTGATAAGATATCATTATCCACGTTTCTTTTTTTTGCGCGGATATGTTAGTGGCAGTAACATATGGACACATACCGCGGAGGTGAGTGGTACGGATAAGAATAAAGCCAAGCGTTGCTACGACTTCACGCTGTGTCTGCCGTTTTGGGATGCGCTCACAGGCTCCCAGCAGCAGATGCTGCGCCTGAACACCATTGTCCGCTCGTACCGTGCGGGGGACAATGTGGTGTTTTCCATGCCGGAGCGAAACGGTCTTTTCCTCGTGCTCTCCGGCGGGCTGCGCGTGTTCATTGCGACGGATACCGGCCGCGAGATCACGCTGCTGTCGGTCGTCAGCGGCGGCTGCTGCGTGCTCAACACGCTCGACAGCGCAGAGCCGGGCGACACGATGCCCATCCTGCAGGCGAGCAGTGATGCCGTGTTTGCCTATATCAACATCGTCGCGCTGCGCCCGCTGTGCGCCGAGGCGCCGGTCGTGGAGCAGTTTCTGCGCAGCACCGAGGCACGCAATGTGCAGACGGTGCTCAATAACATTGAGTATTATTTCTTCCACCCGCTGCGCAGCTGCATCGCGCGTGTCGTGCTCGAAAAGCTGGATGCGCACCCTGAGGACGGCTTTGCGCGCATCACGCACGAGGAGATCTCGCACCACCTCGGCACGACCCGGGAGGTCATCAGCAGGGAGCTTGAGGGTATGCGCCAGATGGGGCTGCTGCAGACCGGGCGCGGGAAGATCTACGTGCTCGACCGCGCAGCACTCGAGAGCATGGCCAATTTATAGGCGCTTTTCGCGCAAATTTCATAGTGTATACGGCTGTCCGGAAGCAGAGTTTTGCTTCCGGACAGCTTCTTTTTGTGCTAAATGGCACATTTAAATCGGATACACGGCGAAAAACGGTCAAAATGCACAACAAAAACTCGTCAAATTTGTGGCATTCAACAAAACCGCGCGGTCGTGTTTAATTACGGCCATTTACGTAACAAATGGTGCAGTAAAGACGGAGAAATGCGCTATATTGATAATTGTCAAACGAAATGCTTCTTTTTTTTCGAAGCAAGTGTTAGTGACAGTAACAGAAGAAGTCGTGCAGGCAACTGCACAAAAATACGGAAAACACATCATGAATGGGAGGTACACAGAATGTATTACAGCAGCGGTAACTATGAGGCGTTTGCAACGCCGAAAAAACCCGAAGGCATCGAGGGCAAGTCGGCTTACGTCGTCGGCACCGGTCTGGCCGGTCTGGCAGCGGCCTGCTTCCTGATCCGCGATGCACAGATGCCCGGTGAGCACATCACGCTCTTTGAGCACCTGCCCGTAGCCGGCGGCTCCTGCGATGGCATCTACGATGCGACCAAGGGCTTCATCATGCGCGGCGGCCGCGAGATGGATAACCACTTCGAGTGCATGTGGGATCTGTTCAAGTCCATCCCGTCGATCGTGAACCCGGGCGAGACGATCTTCTCCGAGTACTACTACCTCAACAAGGAAGACCCGAACTTCTCCCTGTGCCGCGTCACCGAGAAACAGGGCCAGGACGCCCACACCGACCGCAAGTACGGCCTGACGCCGGGCGCCGCCACGCAGCTGCTCAAGCTGTTCATGGCGACCAACAAGTCCCTCGAGGACAAGAAGATCGACGACGTGTTCGACGATGAGTTCTACGCCACGAACTTCTGGACCTACTGGCAGACCATGTTCGCGTTCGAGAAGTGGCACAGCGCCCTCGAGATGAAGCTCTACCTGCAGCGCTATATCCACCACATCGACGGTCTGCCCGACCTGAGCGCGCTGCGCTTCACGCGCTACAACCAGTATGAGTCCATGATCCTCCCGATGTGCAAATACATCACCGACCACGGCGGAAAGGTGCTCTTCGACACCACGGTCACGAACATCGTCTGCGACTGCACCGAGGACAAGAAGGTCGCCAAGAAGATCGAGTACACGCAGGGCGGCGTTGAGAAGGTCATCGAGCTGACCGAGAACGACCTCGTCATCTGCACCAACGGCTGCCAGGGCGACGCGTCCGCTTACGGCGACAACACGCACGCGCCGGTTGTGAAGGTCAAGAACGGCGAAGGCCCGTCCGTCGAGATGTGGAAGAAGCTCGCCGCGCAGGATCCGGCCTTCGGCCATCCCGAGAAGTTCTTCAAGGACATCAAGGAGACCAGTTGGGAGTCCTGGACGGTCGACACCGCCAACAAGCAGATCCTCGATGCGATCCAGAAGATCTGCAAGCGCGATCCGCTCTCCGGCAAGGTCGTCACCGGCGGCATCGTCACCTGCCGCGACTCGAGCTGGCTTATCAGCTGGACGATCAACCGTCAGGGTCAGTTCCAGGAGCAGCCGAAGGATCACTGCCTGATCTGGGTCTACGGCCTCAACTGCTGGGACGACAAGGGTGACTTCATCAAGAAGAATATGTGCGACTGCACCGGCATTGAGCTGGCGGCAGAGTGGCTGTACCACATCGGCATCCCCGAGGATCAGATCATGGATCTGGCCACGAACGAATGCAACACCACGCCGTGCATGATGCCTTACGTCACCACGTTCTTCGAGCCCAGAGCCGAAGGCGACCGCCCGAAGGTCGTGCCCGATGGTTCGGTCAACCTCGCGTTCGTCGGTCAGTTTGCCGACACCCCGCGCGACACCGTGTTCACCACCGAGTACTCCATCCGCACCGCGATGGAAGCGGTCTACACGCTCTGCAATGTCGACCGCGGCGTGCCTGAGGTCTGGGGCAGCGTGTATGATATCCGCGACCTGCTCTACGCCACGAGCAAGCTGCTCGACGGCAAGAAGCCGCTGGAGTTCCTGCTCCCGTCGGTGCTGCCGCTGCTTGACCTCGTCAAGGAGCCGCTGGTCAACAACGTTGTGGTGGATCTGCTCAAGAAGTATAACATCGTCTGACGTACCATCCCGCCAGATGTCGCATTCCCCCTTACCCCGGCAGCCTCTGCTGCCGGGGTATCTTGCGCAGCAGGTGTGCGGCTGCGGTGTGCGGCTGTGCGCCGCAGTTGGTCAGCGGGAAACGGGAAAAGCGAAGACGCCGCAGCCGCGGCGTCTTCGCTTTTTGATTGCAAGATCACTCCGTTACAACGGGGAAGGAGATGCGCACTGAAAAGCCCGCACCCCGGTCGGACGCGGCGCTGAGCGTGAGCCCGAGCTCCTTTGCGATCTCGCGTGCGAGGTAGAGCCCCATGCCGGTGGCCTTGCTCTTTTCGTGACCGGAGTCACCGGTGAAGCCCTTTTCAAACACATACGGCAGGTCGCATGCGCGCACGCCCGGTCCGTTGTCACGGACGGCGAGGACGCTCTCGGTCGCGCTGCACGTGAGCGAAAACGAGAGCACCGGCGCATCGCCCGTGTATTTGACGCTGTTGCTCACGAGCTGACCGAGCAGGAAACACAGCCCGCGCCGGTCGGTGAATACGGTCTCGTCCGCAAGCCGGATCTCGACCCGGAAGACCTTTTCCTCCAGCAGTGGGCGGTAATCGTCGAGCACCTCGTCGATGCAGCTGCGCAGCGTCAGGTGCTCGAACCGATAGTCGCGCCGCGCGCCGCGCAGACGCGCATAGTAGAGCATCTGGTCAATGCATGCCTGCATCCGGTTGCGCGCGTAGTCAAGCTTGAAGCCGACCGCCTCCGGCAGCGTGCCGCGCCGGTTGTCGAGCACGAGCGTCAGCAGCGCCAGCGGCGTTTTCACCTCGTGCGCCCAGAGCTCCACATAGTCCTCGTAGTCGTCCATCTGCGCCTGCAGTTGGGCAATGGTCTGCTGCTGCGCGCGCAGCGTCTCGCCGAGCAGGTGCGCGCTTTGCGATTCAGCGGGGGAGAGCAGGCGGCACAGCGCCTGTTCGTGTGCCGCGTCCGGTGTGGCCAGAAAGGCTGTGAAGGCTTGCTCCCGCCGTTTTGCCCGTGCGCAGAGCACGGCGCACACACAGGCGAATAGAAACACCGTCGTCAGCACGATCACGCCGGCGGTGGCGGCAAAGGCTCTTACATCCGCCAGCCACAGCAGCAGCGCCGCGAGCGCGTCCACGCCCAGCAGCAGCCCCAGCCACGGCAGATACTGCCGCAGATAGCTTCCGTTATGCTTCATGCGCCACCTCCAGCCGGTAGCCGACGCCGCGCACGGACACGAGCTGCTGGCGCATACCGAGGGCGGCCATCGTCTTTTTCAGCCGCGTGAGGTTGACCTGCAGCGCGTTTTCGTCGATGAACTCCGTCGTGCCCCAGAGTGCGCGGCTCAGGTCGTCTTTTGTGACGGTCTGCCCGCCGTGCATCAGCAGCGCTTCGAGCAGCTTGCCCTGATTCGGCGGCAGGACGACGGACCGGTTGTGGATGTAGAGCGTGTAGGTCTGCCGGTCGAGCAGAAAATCCGCGCCCTCGAGCAGATTCGGCCGCCCCTCGTAGCGCTTGAGCACGTTTCCGATGCGCGCCAGCAGCCGCTCTCTGCGGTAGGGCTTGGTGAGGTATTCGTCCGCGCCGAGCTCGAGCGCGTGTACCTCGTCGCGCAGCCGGTCGCGCGAGGTCAGCACGAGCACCGGCAGGGCGCTGTGCTGCTTGATGTCGCGGCAAATCTGAAATCCGCTCACCTCCGGCAGATTCAGATCCAGCAGCACCAGATCAGGGGCGAGCGCGAGCAGCTGCCCGGTCACGTCGGAAAAGTCCGTGATCTCCGTGACGGCGTAGTCCACGCGGCGCAGCATATCCGCAAGTTCCTCGCGCATGAGCGCCTCATCTTCTACGACGGCGATGTGCTTCATCGCGCCGCCCCCTTTCTGCGTTATTCTTCGCGTTCCGGCGCCATCAGGGTCAGCAGGTATTTGCTGCTGGAGCGCTTGACGGCCGCCATGTAGATCCATTCTACCGCACACAGCAGCAAAATCATAGCTCCGGCGGTGATCATCAGATCTGTCATGCCGCGCTGCGCCTGTGCGGTGAGCATACCGGTGAAGAGCGCGCGCACGCCAAACACACTGCTGACCGCCGCCACGCCGACCGGAAGCCCGAAGTACCAGTTGATCTGCGTCTTTGCTGCGCGGCAGAGCGTGTCGTGCTCTGCGCCGAGGCGCACGAGCGTCCGGTAGCGGCGCGCGGCCTTTTGCTGCCCCATGAGAAACTGCACGCCGATGACGGTGTTGGCCACGACGAGGAAGATGATCGCCAGATAAATCGTCAGGTAGCTTGCCGCGACGATGTAAAACAGCTCCCGGCCGAGATTTTGCAGGTAGCTCTCGTATTCCAGCCCGAGCGGATCGAGCTGCCCGTTCATGTCCGCAATGGCGCGCATGAGACTCTTGCCCTCCGTCGCGGACGGGGCGAGCACAGCGTTGAGGTAGACGTCATAGTTGCCCTGCGTGTAGTGGTCAAACGCCGCGTCCGGCACGATGAGCGCAAACGATATCGTGATCGAGCGGTCGGTCACGACGCTCACTGACTGCACCTGCCCCGTGAGCGTGAACGGCGCACCGTCGATCGTGACGGCAGCGCCGTCCGTGATCAGGCGGTCAAGCAGCGCCGTGTTTTCCGCCGATGACACCTCGCGGTCGCAGTAGACGGCGGCCTCATTGTTCGCAAGCGTCAGCTCCGGCTGACCGGCCGCGTCCAGCAGGTGGTTATAGCTGCTGAGCGCGATGAGGTGCGGATAGCTCACGGTCTCGAGCAGGTATTGCAGCTGCTGCCGCTCGTCGGAGACGGGCATGGCATCGATGGTGCGCTGCAAGGCGGGGAATTTCACGGTGTTTTGGTAGTCCGTGCTCGTGCGCACGCGGCCAATGCGCATCTCAAAGATGTCGGAAAAAGCGCTGTCGAGCCCGCCTGCGGCAAGCGTCCGGCGGAGGTCGTCCAGACTCTGTCCGTCGGAGCGGAACGTGTAGTCGAGCGTGTGCGTCTCGGCGCGGGATGAGCGCGCGGTCGCAACGCCCGCACCAAAGCAGCACAGCGCCGCAAGGATGAGCAGGGAGCTGATCGCCAGCGTACCCGATCGGTGGATGACCGTCTCCTCGATCTGCCGGAAGTTGAACACCCGCAGCCTGCCTGCGCCGCCGCGCCGGGCCAGCCGGTCGATGATGATGCGCAGCCCGTAAAACAGCAGCAGTGTGCCTGCCACGCCGAGCGCGAGCGTGCCCGCCATATAGCGCAGGCCGCTCCACGCGTACCCGCGGATGGCAAACGTGTACGCTCCGGCGAGCAGCGCGATGCCCAGCACGAGCGCTGCGGCGTAGACGGCGGTGGGGCGCTGCTTTTTTGTGCCCTCCGGCGCTTGTGTGAGCAGCGCGCCGATCTCCTGACGCACGATTTTCCCGCTGAGGATGAGCGAGGCCAGCAGTTTGATCGCAAGAAAGCCCACGGCCGTCCACCCGATGGCGGACAGGGAGAGCGTGAATTGGTGCCCAACGATGCCGAGCCCGACGAGCCGCGCCGTGACGAGGCTGATGACCTCCGAGATCAGCACCGCCGCCGGAAGCCCGATGGCCAGCGCGATGAGGCTCGAGCGCAGATCCTCCGCCAGCAGCATGCCGAAGAGCTTGCGCCGCTGCATACCGAGCATGAGGTACACGCCGAATTCGTGCCGCCGCCGCGCAAGCTGAAAGCGGTTGGCGTAGTATACGAGAAAGAACAAAATGAACAGCGTCAGCCCGTACAGCACCGGGACGAGCGTCAGCAGCCGGTTTACGGCGTCGCTCTCCATCGTTTTGAGAAACACGATCACATCCTGATGCGACAGGGAGAGAATGATGTAAAACGCGATGATTGCAATGAGCAGGGAGGCAAAAAACAGCCCGTTTTCCCGGCGGCTGCGGCGGCTGTTGCGCTTGACGAGTTCAGAGGACATTGGCACTGCCTCCCGCGAGCTGCGCCATCACAGACAGGATGCGCCCGTAAAATGCCTGCTGCGTCTCGTCCGGCACGTCGCGCCGCAGCTCATGAAAGAGCACGCCGTCCTGAATGAAGAGGATGCGCTTGCAGTAGCTCGCGGCGTTGCAGTCGTGCGTGACCATGAGGATGGTCGTGCCGGCGTCCGCGTTCAGACCGGAGAGCTTTTCCATGAGCGCGCGGGCATTTTTCGAGTCGAGCGCGCCGGTCGGCTCGTCGGCCAGCACGATCTCGGGGTCGAGGATGAGCGCACGAGCCGCCGCGATGCGCTGCTTTTGCCCTCCGGACATCTGCGCCGGAAACTTGTCGAGCACGTCCGTCACCTCGAGGTAATCGGCGAGCTTTTGCAGCCGGGCACGGCTCTCAGACTCAGACGCGCCGTGCAGCGACAGCGGCAGGAGGATATTCTCGCGGCCGGTGAGGTTGTCGATGAGCTCGAAGTTCTGAAACAGATAGCCGATCTCCTTGCCGCGGTAGTCGGCCAGCGCTTTTCCGTGCAGCGTCGTGACACATTTGCCATGCAGCGCGACGGCGCCGGCGGTCGGCGCGATGACGGTCGCGATGCAGTTGAGCAGCGTCGATTTGCCCGAGCCGCTGCTGCCCATGATGCCGAGAAACTCGCCCGGCATGACCTGAAACGAGATGCCGTCGAGCGCGCGGGTCAGATTCGGCTCCTTGCCGTAATATTTCTTCAGGGCTGCAATTTCGAGAATTGGGTCCATTGCACATACCTCCTTTGGATTCTGCTGCCATGGTACAACACCCGGCGCGGAAAATCCACTTACAGTGGCTGAAAGGATTTTTCGCCCGGCTTGACAGCTGCGCGGCGGCACGATATGCTGAAATCATGGCCCCGCAACCACTGGTTGACACATTTGACAGTCGCCTTGGTGGCGCGCAACCGGCTAATTTGATATCCTGTCCTCAGCCGGAAACGGAAAAACAACACGGGAGGAAGCCGATTATGATACTGGCAGATAAGATCGTGACCCTGCGCAAGCGCGCCGGCTGGTCGCAGGAGGAGCTGGCGGCGCAGCTGGGCGTGTCGCGCCAGTCGGTGTCGAAATGGGAGGGTGCGCAGTCCGTGCCCGATATGCAGAAGGTCGTGCAGATGAGCCGCCTGTTCGGCGTCACGACCGATTACCTGTTAAAAGAAGAGCTCGGCGAGCCGGAACCGGCTCCGGCCGAGCCGGATGCGCCGCTGCGCCGCGTGACCATGGAGCAGGCGGCGGACTATCTGGCGCAGCGGCAGGCGGCCGCGCCGAAGCTCGCGCTGGCGACGCTGCTGTGTGTGCTCTCACCGGTGGCGCTGCTTTTGCTTGCCGCGCTCAGTGACCGGCCGGGTGCTGCCCTCTCGGAAAATGCGGCAGCGGGCATCGGCCTGTGCGTGCTGCTGGTGCTCGTGGCGGCCGCGGTGGCGGTGTTCATCACGTGTGCCGCGCAGGTGAAAGCATATGCCTTTCTGGAGAGCGAACCGTTTGAGACGGCCTACGGCGTGACCGGCATGGTACGCGGGCGACGGGCGGCATTCGCACCGCGCCACACGCGCGGGAAGGTCGTGGGCACGGTGCTGTGTATCCTGTCGGCAGTGCCGCTGTTCATCGCCGTCTGTCTGGACGGGTCGGACCTGCTGTATGTCGGGGCGGTCTGCCTGCTGCTCGTGCTGGCGGGTGTTGGCAGCGCGGTGTTTGTCTATGGCGGCGTGTATTGGGCGGCGATGGACCGCCTGCTTGAAGAGGGTGACTATGTCCGGCCGCGCAAGCGGCAAAACGGCGTCGTCGGCGCGGTCAGCGGCATCTACTGGCTCGTGGCCACAGCGGCGTACCTGCTTTGGACATTCGGCCCGTGGTGGGACGCGCAGCCGCAGGACACATGGATCCTCTGGGCGGTCGCGGGGGTGCTCTACGGCGCGGTCATGGCGCTCGTGCGCGGGATTCGAAAATGAAGTGCTTGCAGGGAATAGAAAAAGAAAAATGCCGCAGGCGGCTGCCTGCGGCATTTGCAATTTTTGCTTGGAAGGTTACAGCGTGTTCTCGCCGGTCTCGAGACCGATGACCTCGTCCACAGGCAGCGAGAGGATGATGCCGTGCGCGTCTGTGCGCAGGCCGCAGGCGTCGCTGATGGCGTTCATGACGGCGGCCTTTTTCTCGCGCGGCGTGACGATGATGACGAACTCCTCTTCTTCCTGCATGGAGATGCCGAGCTTGCGGCTGATGCGCTCGGAGTTCTGGCGGCGGCCCTTGAGGATCGTGCCGCCCATGGCGCCCGCGCTTCTGGCGGCGTCGATGGCGTCGCTGCTGTAGCCGTTGCTGAGCGCGACCCAGATGGCGGCGTAACCCGCGCCGGTTTGCGTATCGGACATTTCGTTACACACCCTTTCTTCGATCTTCTGTTCAATGGTCTCGCGCAGCTGGTCGTTCATGAGCTGGAACAGCGGCCGCTGCAGTCCCGTGATCGGGATCGTCAGCACGATGCCGCCGCCGCGCTTGTTGAGCGGGATGCGCTGCTGCAGCGCATCAAGCAGGTCGCGCACGAGAAACTTCGGCAGCAGCCCGATCGTGAGCAGGCGGCTGCTGCCGCTCAGCCCGAAGATGTCGAGCATTTCCGACGGCGCTGTGCCGTGTCCCTGACACTGATAGTAGATCGGGATGCGGAAATTATGAAACGTGTGTTCGAGCTTGCGGCGGTATTCGTGGTTGGTGATGATGAGCACCATGCGCGGTGCGAGTCGGTTTTCGGAATGTATCATATCTCTTCGTCCTCCAGGTCGATGACACCGTCATCGGGCAGCAGGTCAGCTTTGTTCTCCGCCACGGCTTTGGCTTTGTGTACGTAAATGACGCCCATGATCTGAATGGCGACTGGCGGCGCGAGCGCGACGAGCGCCACCACGCCGAAGGCGTCCGTGACGACGCTGCCGCCGAGCGCGGTGCACGCGCCCATGGCCAGCGGCAGCAGGAAGGTGGAGGTCATGGGTCCGCTCGCCACGCCGCCGGAGTCGAAGGCGATGCCCACGAACACGGACGGCACGAAGCGTGCGAGAATGAGCGCGAGCGCGTAACCCGGCACAAGGATCCAATAGATGCTGATGCCGGTCAGCACGCGCACCATCGACAGCATCACCGCGCAGGCCACGCCGATGGACAGCGCCGTGTTCATCATGCTCTGCGACACCGTGCCGCCGGTGACGTCCTCGACCTGCTTGTTGAGCACCTGCACGGCAGGCTCCGCCTTGACGATGTAGTAGCCGATGAGCGCGCCGATCGGGATGAGCACCCAGCGGTACGTGCTGTCCGCCAGACCCGAGCCGAGCAGGTTGCCCACGGGCGTGAAGCCGATGTTCACGCCGGTCAGAAACAGGATCAGACCGATGACGGTGTACAGAAAGCCGACACCGGTGCGCAGCAGCTGCCGCCGGCGGTAGTAGTGCGTCAGCAGCTGGAACAGCACGCACACCGCCACGATCGGCAGGATGCTCAGCAGCACTTCCTTCGCGTAGTCCGGCAGGCCGATGGCGAACTGCTGCGCCACGTCGCGCGTCGTGACGACCGGCGCGATCTCCACGGCGGAATAGATCGCATCGCTCGGGTGGTAGAAGATGCCGAGCAGCAGCACCATCAGGATCGGCCCGACGCTGCACAGCGCGACCAGACCGAAGCTGTCGTCATCGTGCCCCTGCGCGGTGCGCAGCGCCGACACGCCGACGCCCAGTGCCATGATAAACGGCACGGTGATCGGCCCTGTCGTGACGCCGCCGGCGTCAAACGCGACGGCGAGAAAATCCTTCGGGGAAAACAGCGTCAGCAAAAACAGCAGCGCATACGCCACCAGCAGGGACTTTGCCAGCGACGCGCGATAGAAGATGCGCAGCACGGCCAGCGCCAGAAAGATGCCCACGCCGACGGCGACCGTCCAGATCAGGACGCTGTTGGGGATGGACGCAACCTGATTGGCCAGCACCTGCAGATCGGGCTCTGCGATGGTGATGATCGTACCGAGCGCGAACGACACGAGCACGACCAGAATGACCTTTTCACGTTTTGCCAGCGTCTTGCCGACGCCTTCGCCAAGCGGGGTCATGGACATTTCAGCGCCAAGCTGGAAAAAGCCCATGCCGAAGATCAGCAGCACGGCGCCGGTCAGAAACAGCGCCAGCGTGCCGATCTCCATCGGGACGAGCGTGATGCTCAGCACCAGCACGATCAGCGTGATCGGCAGGACGCTGGAGAGAGATTCCTTTACTTTTTCTTTCAGCTTTTCATTCATACGGTTGCGGTGGTCCTCCTTTCGCGGGGTTCAGGATCGCTGCACGACCGCATTGCATGGAGTCAGCTGCGGTTGACGATGGCCATGAACTCCTCGCCGGTGATGGTCTCCTTCTCGTAGAGATACTTGGCCAGTTCGTCGAGCTTGGCGCGGTTTTCCGTGAGAATGCCGACGGCCTTGGCGTGCTGCTTTTTCACGAGCGCGACGACCTGATGGTCGATCCGCGTCTGTGTCTCAGCCGAGCAGGCGAGGGAGGTGTCGCCGCCGAGGTACTGGTTCGTGACCGTCTCGAGCGCGACCATGTCAAACTCCTCGCTCATGCCGTAGCGCGTGATCATGCCGCGGGCGAGCTTCGTCGCCTGCTCGATGTCGTTGGAAGCGCCCGTGGAGACGATGCCGAAGCGCACCTCCTCGGCGGCGCGGCCGCCGGTGAGCGTGGCGATCTTGTTTTCCAGCTCCTCTTTTGTCATGAGGTAGTGGTTGCCCTCCTCGACCTGCATCGTGTAGCCGAGCGCGCCGGACGTGCGCGGGATGATGGTGATCTTCTGCACGGGGGCGGAGTGCGTCTGCAATGCGGCGACGAGCGCGTGACCGATCTCGTGGTAGGCGACCGTCCACTTCTCCTTGTCGGTGAGGATGGCGTTTTTCTTCTGATAGCCCGCGATGACGACCTCGATGCTCTCCTCGAGATCGGACTGCGTGGCAAAGCGCCGGCCGTCGCGCACGGCGCGCAGCGCGGCCTCGTTGACGATGTTGGCGAGCTCCGCACCGGATGCGCCGGAGGCCATGCGCGCGATCTGGCCGAAGTCCACGTCCTCGGCGACCTTGATCTTGCGGGCGTGCACCCTGAGGATCTCCTCGCGGCCCTTGAGGTCGGGCAGCTCCACAGGCACGCGCCGGTCAAAGCGGCCGGGCCGCGTGAGCGCGGGGTCGAGCGATTCGGGGCGGTTCGTGGCGGCGAGGATGATGACGCCGTTGTTGCCCTCGAAGCCGTCCATCTCGGTCAGCAGCTGGTTGAGCGTCTGCTCGCGCTCATCGTTGCCGCCGAGCTGCCCGTCGCGCTTTTTGCCGATGGCGTCGATCTCGTCGATGAACACGATGCAGGGGGCTTTCTCCTTGGCCTGCCGGAACAGGTCACGCACCTTTGAGGCGCCCATGCCGACAAACATCTCCACGAATTCCGAGCCGGAGATGGAGAAAAACGGCACGTTTGCCTCGCCCGCAACGGCCTTGGCCAGCATCGTCTTACCGGTTCCCGGAGGGCCGACGAGCAGGATGCCCTTGGGCATGGATGCGCCGATCTCCTGATACTTCGACGGGTCGTGCAGGTAGTCGACGATCTCGGTCAGGTTTTCCTTGGCCTCGTCCTCACCGGCGACGTCGGAGAACTTGATGCCCTCGGCAGACTTGACGTAGACCTTCGCGTTCGAGCCGCCGAGCCCGAACATCATGGAGTTCGGCCCGCCGGCCTTGCTCGTCATGCGCTTGAGCATGAACTGGCCGAGGGCGACAAAAACCACGATCGGCAGCAGCCATGTCAGCAGAAACGACAGAAACGGCGACATCTGCTCGACGATCTCGCTCGAGAACTCCGCGCCGGAGTCCTTCAGGCGGTAGATCAGGTCGGGATCGTCCATCGGGCCGGTCTTGTAGATCTGTGTGTCGTCTTTGTTTGTGAAGAGGATCTGGTTGTCCTGCACCTCCACGCGGCCGATCTCTTTGTTCTCCGTCATGGTCATGAACGTGCCGTAGTCGACCTCCTTGACCTGCCGCTGGCTCAGCCACGGCACGGCGAGGAAGTTGATGAGCAGCAGCACGAGCAGCGCCATGGCGTAATAGTACAGCATCGGCTTTTTCGGGCTTTTTACTTCATTCATGCGTATGCTTCCTTTATTCAAATTATATGTGTACTGGTGTGCGTTTTCCGGACTCGTGTAACGTAACTTTAGTTTACCACAACAGGAAACGTCTGTCCAGTGAATAAACTGTGTACAGCGTGTACAAAAAATACCCGATCCGCCGGGAAAGAGACAAGGAAAGCGGCATCTGTGCAGCAAATGTTACGGAAGAATACACCTTGCACCTGTATGATAGTTTTGTAACAAAAAGTTTTCCGCACCGACGGATGGAGGGATCACGCGATGGAGATGCTTCTTTACCAGAGCACGCAGTTTCGGGACATAAAAAAGATCTTGGACCGCGCGCACGGCTTCGCGGGTCTTTTGACGTCCGGCGGCATCGAGGCGTCGCGGCTGGACGTGCCCTTCGTCTGCGATCAGAAGGTGCTCTCGCGCTATGATGACGCGTGCAGCGATGTCCGCCGGATCCTTGCCATGCAGCTTGGTCTTGAGCTGCCGAAGGGGTTTTCCATCCCGTTGGAGGCTGAGGATCTGGCGGTCTTTTTCTCGCAGCAGTGCTCACTGCGGCAGATGCAGGACTACCTCGCGCAAAAGCGCCGGCAAACGCAGGCGGACATTGCCGCGTGGCTGCGCGACCGCCCGTGGGATACGCATCCGGTCACGGCGGCACAGGCTGCGGCGCAGAATTTTGTCTTTGACGCCGCGACCGGCCGCATTGGTACGGACGGATGCTTTCATCCCGGCACGGCGCTGGAGCTGCCCTCGTCGATCGACGGCGTGCGCGTGCGCTCGCTCGCTGCCTATGCCATGGTGTCGTATACCTATTTAGAAACGCTCGTCATTCCGGACAGCGTCGAGACGATCGAGCCGTATGCGTTTTTTGACAAGGTGCACCTGCGCAGGGTCAACCTTCCGCAGGGGCTTGCCGTCATCCCGGAGGCGGCGTTTTCGCGCTGCATCGCGCTTGCGGGCATCCGCATCCCGGACAGCGTGCGCGAGATCCAGGAAGAGGCGTTTTATAAGTGCAGCAATCTGGACACGGTCGTCATCCCCGACGGCGTGGAGCGCATCGGCCGCTGCGCGTTTTTGAATGTGCGGCGCGTTATTTACCACGGCGGCGCGAAGGGCTTTCCGTGGGGCGCCGTGCGCGGCAACTGAGAAAGGCGGAATGAGATATGCATACGCTGCAATATGAGACCGCTGTCTGCGGCGGCAGTAATCTGAAAGCACCGATGAAGCTTGACTTCCTGCGCTCCCTCTGCGCGCAGGAGCGCCATGCGTGGCCGGAGGTCGTGCTCTGCCGGGTCGAGGGTGAGACGCTGCCCGTGTGCTGTCTGAGCGAGGCGGCGGCGGGCGACCTGTTCTCGCGCGTGGGCATCGTGTCCGCGCCGTCGGAGGCGCTCACGGCGCTGCTGCGCACCGCGCCGGTGCGGGCGCGGATCACGGCGCTGTGTGATTCCGCGGGCGAGCCGTGCGACGGCGATGCACCGGAGGTGTGGGGCTTTCTTGCCGAATATCGCTGCGGCGATGCGCTCAGTGCGGCGGTGCGCGCGGCGATCGACGGTGCGGCGGCGCGCGGCTGTGCGAGTACGGCGGCGCTGACTGCACGCGCCGAGTACCTGCTCGAGCAGGCTGTGCCGGAGGGGATCATCCTGCGCGTGTTCGCCGAGATGTTCTCTCTGCCGGAGTACCCCGAGATGGTGCCTGACCCGCCGGTGCGCTACGTGCAGGCCGACAGCTTCGGGGCGCTCACGCGCGCCCTGGCCTACCGCCTGTCAGGGCTGCATCTGCGGCTGGTCGGCAGCAAGGGCTGCGGCAAAAATACGCTCATTCAGACGGTGGACTGGCTGCTCAATGTGCCGCAGTACCGGATGCAGGGCAATGCCGAGCTCGACAAGCTCGATCTGCTCGGCGGACCGACGATCGAAAACGGCACCATGCGCTATCGCCTGAGCGATATGCTGCGCTATCTGGCCGCGGGCGCGGATGTCGTGCTCGACGAGGGCAACACCATCAAGCCCGAATGTGCCGATGTGCTCCATTCGCTGACCGATGCCGCGCGTCAGATCCAGGTGCCCGGCTACGGTCTCGTGCAGATGCACCCGCACTCGGCGTTCACGATCACGATGAACGAGGACTACGCCGGCACAAACTTCATGAACGAGGCGACGATCGACCGCTTCACGCCCATCCACATCGCAGAGCCGGAGACCATTGTGGACGTGCTGCGCCGCGTCGTGCCCGAGGCGAGCGGCGCGAGCCTGAACATCTGCGACTATGTCTACTGTGCCATCCGCGACCGCATCCGCAGCGCCAGCGGCCTTGAGCCGGACGCGATGACGATCCGCGGCTTTATCGATGCCCTGCGTGCAGAGCCGCTGCTCGGCCTGCGCTGGGGCTTGCTGGACAACGTGGCCTCCAAGCCGCAGGACGCCTATACCCGCCTGCAGCTGACGGAGCTCATCGAGAGCATGGTGCCGCAGGATGGACGGGTTTGACGCTGCGCTGGCGCGCTACCGGGCGTTTCTGGCGAGCGAGCCCATCGCGCCGCTGCTCCGGCGCAGCCTCGCGCTGCTCGTGCCGGACAACATCCGCATCGACACGGTCACGCCGGACGACAGCCTGCGCTGCACGACGGACGGCACGTCCGTCACCGTCGGCGGGGCTGCATATCTGCTGCGCGCGGATTTTGATGCCCGCCACTGGACGGCTGCGCTGCGCGTGCTGCTCGCGCGCGAGCTCCAGCACGACGGCAGCTCCGACCGCGACGTGTGCGCGGCGGTGCGTGCATTTTCCGGCGCGTATTTTCACGAGCACTATGCCCTCACGCCGGAGCTCGGCGCGCTGCTCGGTCAGCGCATTTTGAACATTCTGGAGCAGGCGCGCACGGATAACATCCTCTGCCGCCGCTTTCCCGGTTATCTGCCGCTGCTGCGCTTCGTGTGCTATGCGCAGCTCGAGGCCGCCGCGCCCGGCAGCGCGCTTGAGGCGCTGCTTGACGAGCTGGAGGCGTTTGCCCTCACGGGCATCCCGTGCCGGACACCGGAGCTCGTTTCTGTGTGTGCGGAGGTGGAGGCGGCGATCCTTGCCCCCTCTGCTGCCGCGTGCGCGCAGCATTGCCGCCAAACGCTCACGACGCTCGCGCCGGAGCTTGCGCGCCTGTGCCGCGAGGCGGACGATGACGCCCGCGCGCGCATCGCATCGCAGTGCGTGGATTACGCCTTCAGTGAGGCCGAGCGCGCGGAAGCCCTCGGTGACGGCTGCGACAGCAGCCTCCGCCTGCGCAGCGAGGCGCAGGACGCGGCGCACAGCGGTCCCTCCGCCGACGGAGAGGACACCGAGCTGGACAAGGGCAACAGCGCAGGCGGAGGCAGCGGGGATAATTCCGAGCGCCATGGCGACATGAGCGGCAGCCTTGCGAGTCAGGAGGTCAAATCGAGCGGCTCTGCCGGCACGAACGGCAGGGAGGACCGCGGCCGCTCGTCGAGCGTCGGCCGCAGCGGAAACCACGGGCAGAGCGGGGCAAGCGCCACCACGTCGGACGGCGTGTCCGCCGCGCAGAAGGCCGCCTCCGGCGGACCGGAGAGCCTGCGCGAGGTGCTCGGCACAGGCTGGAGCGCGCACCGCGGCTTTGCGCTCAGCGCGGCCGAGCTGGACGTCATGCTCTCAAGCGCCGCGCAGGAGCTCACACGCGCGCGTGAGATCGAGCGGCAGCTGAGCGTTGCCGCGCCGCGCGCCGCGCGTCTGGACGTCGGCGAGCGGCAGGAGCTCGCTGCGCGCTATGCCGGTCTGACCTTCACCGAGACGTATATCACGCCGTCCGGCGGGCAGCTGCCGCCGGAGTTTTCCGAGCGCGCCAAGGCTTTGCATCACCGGCTCGACAAGCTCCTGCGCCAGCAGCGCTCTCGCAGCGCCGGTCAGCGCACCGGTGCGCTCTCACAGCGCGAGCTGTGGAAGATCCCGCTCGATGCCAAGGACGTGTTCCGCCGCAAAGCGCCGCCGTCGCAGCGCGAGACGGCGTTTTACCTGCTCATCGACCGCAGCGGCAGCATGGGCTCCGGCGTCGGCGGCGGGCAGTCCAAGCTCTTCACGGCGCTGGCCACGGCCGCGATCCTTGAGGAGGCACTCAAGGGCATCGCCTATACGAAGATCGTCGCCTTTGACGGCGGCACGAATGCCGTGCAGCACTGCGTCATCAAGGATTTTGAGCAAAAGGAGCTTGGCAGCCGCTGCATCGACGCCATGACCCGGATCGCCGCCGGAAACGGCAACAAGGACGGCTATTCCATCCGCGCCGCCGCGCTCGATCTGGCCAAGCGCACCGAGCGCCGCAAGATCCTCGTGGTGCTCTCCGACGGTCTGCCGTCCGGCTATTTCAGCGAGGCGGAGGCGATCGACGACGTGCGCACGGCCGTGCAGGCGGCGCGCCGCCGGGGGCTGTTCGTGATCCCGATCATCTACACCGCGCGCACGGACGAGAACGTGGACGCCTATCGCCGGATGTATGAAAAGAGCATCCTCTTTGCCGATTCCGTGGGTATGCTCGGCGAGTTTGAGCGCCTGCTCATGAAGCTCGTGCGCTGAACGATCGCGTCTTGACAAGCCCTGCGCGGTGTGCTAAGATGCTTTTTCGTTAAAAGGGAGTAGTTGCGAATGCATGGTCAACAATCTCCCGGCAGCAGCCGGTGGTCATGCGCCTATGATGATAGGTAATGAGACTTTTAGCACATCATATACTATGATCGTGCGGGAAGTCTCATTTTTTTATGCGCGGTCACAAAGGAGAATGCGTTATGTACCTCGATTTTACCGGCAGTACCCTCTTTCTCGTCCTGCTGCTGTTTGCGGTTGGGCTGATCTGCATCATCAAGGGCGGTGACCTGTTTGTCGATGCCGCCACATGGATCGCCGAGGCCTCCGGCATCCCCAAATTCATCATCGGCGCGACCGTTGTGAGCTTTGCCACGACGATGCCGGAGATGCTCGTGTCGGTCTTTTCCGCGCTGGAGGGCAATGCGGACATCGCCATCGGCAATGCCGTCGGCTCGGTGACGGCCAATACCGGCCTGATCATGTGCCTGTCTCTGATCTGTATGGAGTGCACCATGCCGCGGCGGCAGTATGCGGTCAAGGCGGTGCTGCTGCTTGCGGCGATCGCGGTTTTGTTCGGCTTCACGCGCGACGGGCAGCTGTCGATCGTTGAGAGCGTGTGCATTCTCGTCATTTTTGTGTGCTTTATCGCCGAGAGCCTTGTTGCCGCGCGGCGTGAGCAGTCGCTTGAGGCCCCGGAGCAGGATGTCCGTCCCAAGACGGACGGCCGGACGATCGCGCTCAACATCGGCAAATTCGTGCTTGGCGCTGCGGCCATCGTGCTCGGCGCGCAGCTGCTGATCGACAACGGCACCGCGCTCGCGCAGATGCTTGGTGTGCCGGACGCCGTCATCGGTGCGACCATGATCGCCATCGGCACATCGCTGCCGGAGCTTGTCACGACCATCACGGCCATCCGCAAGAAGCAGTCCTCGCTGTCGGTGGGCAACATCATCGGCGCGAACATCATGGATCTCACGCTCATCATGCCGCTGTGCGCGCTCATCCTCGGCGAGCCCCTGCCGGTCGAGCGTCAGGGTCTGCTGCTCGACATTCCGGCGTGCCTCGTCGTGAGTGCGGCGGCGATCGTTCCGGCGCTCGTGCAGGGCAAGTTCAAGCGCTGGGTCGGCTTTTTCATCGGCGCGCTCTATATCGCGTATCTTGTCATCATGTTCACGTGCTTCGGTGCGTAAAAAAACCGGCGCCGGTCTCTTGCGGAGACCGGCGCCGCTGTTCGTTTTGGGAACGCCGCGCAGATGCGGCGGGGGATGCAGGGCGTGTTTACCTGCTTAAGATGCGAAAGTGCTATCTGACAGAGCTGCTGATGAGGAAAGAAAATGATTTGTATAGATTATCCATGTGACAGGTGCGTCCACCAGCGAGAGAATATTGACGGATGGAAATGCGCCTGCGACGCATTTCCGGATGGGATACCCGTTGATTATATGCTTAAATCAGATCCGAGCAAGCAGAAAGAATGCAATAACGGCATAGGCTACGAGAAAAAGAAAGACAAAGATTAAAGCACCATGCGCCTGCACAGTGCTTTTTCTGCGTTTTCCGGAGCGCGGGGACAACAAAAAACCCCGGGAGCCGAAGCTCTCGGGGTCTTGGTGCGCGAGGCGGGACTTGAACCCGCACGTCCGGAGTGGACACTAGAACCTGAATCTAGCGAGTCTGCCAATTCCACCACTCGCGCATGGGCTTTGCGAATCAAAGCTTGTTTAATATAGCATTTCGCGCGGGGATTGTCAAGCGTATTTTCCGCAACTTCCCGAAAAAATCTCAACGTGTGTCGAAAACGTGAATTTTTACCGGTTCGGGTGTTCAAATCCGGCGGCATCTGCTATACTAAAAAGAAAAAGAGACCCGGCCGTGCCGGGAACGGAGTTGTGATATTCATGGATTCAAATCGCGTTATGCTCAAGGCGGATGCGCGCCGCCGCACCGTCAGCTGTCAGCCGAGCCCGATCCTCGCGGGGCTGATCCTCTTTGCCCTCGGTATGCTCATCTCGACGCTCACGTCGTACCTGATGGGCATGGATCGTTTGGCCACGGCACTGACAAACGCCGCGCGCTTCGGCACGGAGGCGGTCGAGCAGGCGTACCTCGGCTTCCTTGAGCACTACAGTGTGTCCGGCTTTGCGATCGCGCTCGTCGTCGCGTTGCGGATCATGAGCTACATGGTCAGCGTCGGCTTCGTGATCTTCGCGCTGCACATCAGCCGCGACGAAAAGGCCGAGTTTGGAAACCTCTTTGACGGCTTCGGCCTCTTTTTCCGCGTGCTCTGGCTCGGCATTCTGGAGGGGCTGCTGATCTTCCTGTGGAGCTTGCTGCTGGTCGTGCCGGGCATCGTGGCGGCCTACCGTTACCGGCAGGCGCTGTATCTGCTGCTCGATCACCCGGAAAAGTCCGCGTGGCAGTGTCTGCGCGAGAGCAGCGCGCTCATGAGCGGGCATAAGTGGGAGCTGTTCGTGCTCGATCTGAGCTTTCTCGGCTGGGCGATGCTGAGCGCGATGTTCGCGCCCGTGTCGATCTGGCTCGACCCGTACCGCGCCATCACCAACGCCGGTTTTTATAACCGGCTGATCGCCGCGCGGGGCGGGGCACACGTGATCGAGGGCTCGTTCACCGACATCCCGAACGACCCGCAGCCCTGATGTCTGCGCCTTTTCGCACCCCGTCTGCCGCGTGCAGGCGGGGTGTTTTGCGTTGACAAGCCGGGGGCTTGCGGTATAAACTATATAGAATTCCGAAGGAAACGAGGTGCACGGATGCAGACGGAGCTGGAGAGCCGACCGCAGGCGATGATCGCCATGAGCGGCGGCGTGGATTCGAGCGTTGCGGCATACCTGATGCAGCAGGCGGGGTATGCCTGCATGGGCGCGACCATGCGCCTGTATGAAAATAAGGACGCCGGTCTGCCGCAGGGCAATACCTGCTGCGCGCTCGACGATGTGGAGGATGCCCGCCGCGTGGCCTACACGCTGGGTATGCCGCACTATGTGTTCAATTATAAAGACGCGTTTCGTGAGCAGGTCATGGCGCGCTTTGCCGCCGCCTATCAGCGCGGGGCGACGCCGAACCCCTGCCTGGACTGCAACCGCTACCTGAAATTCGGCCTGCTGGAATCGCGCGCCCGCGCGCTCGGGTGCGACGTGCTGGCGACCGGGCATTACGCCCGCATCGAGCAGCTTCCCGACGGGCGCTGGACGCTCAAAAAGGCGTCAGACCCTGAAAAGGACCAGAGCTATGTGCTCGCATGGCTCACGCAGGAGCAGCTTGCGCACACGCGCTTCCCGCTCGGCGGTCTGCGCAAGAGCGAGGCGCGCGCCATCGCCGAGGCGCACGGCTTTTGCAACGCCCACAAGCACGACAGCCAGGACATCTGCTTCGTGCCGGACGGCGATTATGCCGCCGCGGTCGAGCGGCTGACGGGTGCGCGCAGTGTGCCCGGACGCTTTGTGGACGCGCACGGAAACGTGCTCGGCACGCACCGCGGCATCATCCACTATACGATCGGGCAGCGCCGCGGGCTCGGCATCGCGGCCGAAGCGCCGCTGTACGTCTGCGGCATCGACGTGCCGAACAACGAGGTCGTGCTCGGACGCAATGCCGACCTGTTTTCGACCGAGCTCGATGCGAGCGGCTGCAACTGGATCTCCGGTGACGTGCCGCAGCAGCCGCTGCGCGTGACGGCGCGCATCCGCTACCGCCAGCCGGAGCAGCCCTGCACCGTCACGGCCACGGGTGCGGACACGGTGCACGTGTCGTTCGAGACGCCGCAGCGCGCCATCACGCGCGGTCAGGCCGTCGTGTTCTACGACGGGGACACGGTGCTCGGCGGCGGCACGATCGACTGAATGCTATGACGAAGGGAGGCACGGCCATGCCCGTGACGCTCTATCTTGCGATCCCCTGTTATAATGAGGCGGCGGTGCTGCCGGAGACGGCGCGCCGTCTGCGCGAAAAATTCACCGCCCTGCGTGCCGCCGGGACGATCGGCCCACTGAGCCGCATCTGCATGATCGACGACGGCTCGAAGGACGAGACGTGGCAGATCATCTCCGACCTGCACACGCAGGATCCGGTCTTTTCCGGCATCCGGCTCTCGCGCAACCGCGGTCACCAGAACGCGCTGCTGTGCGGACTGATGACGCTGCGCGATCGCGCCGACTGCGTCATCTCCATGGACGCCGACCTGCAGGACGATATCGACGCCATCGACGCCATGCTCGCGGCCTTTCGGGACGGGAATGACATCGTCTACGGCGTGCGCGCCGGACGCAAGCAGGACTCCGCCTTCAAGCGCGCCAGCGCGCAGGGCTATTACCGCCTGCTGCGCGCGCTCGGTGCGGACGTGGTATATAACCACGCAGACTACCGGCTCATGAGCCGCCGCGCACTCGATGCGCTCGCCGAGTACAAGGAGGTCAACCTGTTCCTGCGCGGGCTCGTGCCGCTCGTCGGCTATCCGAGCACGGTGGTATACTACGAGCGCGGCAAGCGCTTTGCCGGCGAGAGCAAGTACCCGCTGCGCAAGATGCTGTCGTTCGCGTGGGAGGGCGTGTCGTCGCTGACGGTGTCGCCGCTGCGGCTCATCACGCGCATCGGCGTGCTGATGTTCCTTGTCAGCATCGCCATGCTCATCTATTTTCTCGTGCGCTATTTTACCGGTCACACCGTCGCCGGCTGGTCGAGCCTTGCCGTGTCCATCTGGGCCATCGGCGGGCTGCAGCTGCTGGCCATCGGCGTGGTCGGGGAGTACATCGGCAAGATCTATCTCGAGACGAAGGCACGTCCGCGCTACCGGATCGAGACCGAGCTCGATGACAGGGAGGTGTAGCTATGAAGCAATTGCGTGCGCTTTTTGACGCGAAGCTGTGGAAGTTTCTGCTCGTCGGCGTGATCAACACGATCGTCGGCACGGCGATCATGTTCGGGCTGTATAACATCGCCGGATGCTCGTACTGGGTGTCCTCGGCGGCCAACTACGTGCTGACGAGTATTTTGAGCTTCTTCCTCAACAAATACTTCACGTTCCGCAGCCGCGAGCGCAGTGTGGGACAGGTCGTGCGCTTTGCGGCGAACATCGCCGTGTGCTACCTGATCGCCTACGGCGTTGCAAAGCCGCTGTGCCTGCGCCTGCTTGCCAACGCCTCGGTCGGCACGCGTGATAATGCGGCCATGCTCGTCGGCATGGTGCTCTTCACCGGCCTCAACTACCTCGGCCAGCGGTTTTTTGCCTTCCGCAGCCGGAAAACCGAAGAAAACTGAGACTCATTCCCGGATGCCGCCGCATCCGGGGATTTTTTTCGGGAAATCGCCAATATTCTATTGACAAGCAGGCGAAAGCGTGTTTATATAAACACATGAACAATCATTCATATGTTTACTTGAAAGCGAGGAGACTCTATGATGCAGCAGAAACCGGACAGCGCACCGACGTGTGAATATCTCAACGTGCATGAGGATGCGGTGGCGCGGGTGCTCGCCGCCTTGCCGGACGATGAGACGCTCTATGATCTGTCGGAGCTGTTTCGCGTCTTTGGCGATTCGACGCGCATCAAGATCCTCTATGTGCTCTTTGAGAGTGAGCTGTGCGTGTGCGACATTGCGCGCCTGCTGAATCTGACGCAGTCGGCGGTCAGCCACCAGCTGCGCATTTTGAAGGCGTCGAACCTTGTCCGCTTCCGGCGGGAGGGGAAGACCGTATTCTATTCTCTGGACGACGACCACGTCCGGTCCGTGCTGGCCCTCGGCATGGAGCATGTTCTGGAAAAATGATGGCCCGGCCATCGTTTTCGATAGAGACCAATGACAGATGAAGGAGCGTACATCATCATGGAAAAGACTTATAAGATCGAAGTGGATTGCGCCAACTGCGCGGCGATCATCGAGCGCAACGTGGCAAAGCTCAAGTGCGTCCGCGAAGTGACCGTGAGCTACATGGCGCAGAAGATGCTCGTCGACTATGCCCCCGGCACGGACGAGAGCGAGGCCAAGGCGGAGATCCTCAAGACCGCGCGCAAGGTTGAGCCGGACTTCCGCTTCGAGGACTGAGCGCCATGACGCGCGCACAGAAAAGGTCGCTGCTGCGCATTGCAGCGGCGGCCGCGCTGCTCATCGGGCTGCACTTTGTACCGGTCACGGGCTGGGGAAGGCTCGCGCTGTATCTCATCCCGTACCTGCTTGTCGGCGGCGAGACGCTGGTCGATGCCTGCAAGGGGATCTGTAACCGCCAGCCGTTTGATGAAAATCTGCTCATGGCGGTGGCTACCGTCGGCGCAATGGTGCTCGGCGATTATCCGGAGGCCGTGTCCGTCATGCTGTTTTACCAGATCGGCGAGCTGTTTGAGAGCTATGCCGTCGGCCGCAGCCGGAAAAACATCGGCGATCTGATGGATATCCGCCCGGATTTCGCGTACGTGGAGACTGCTGACGGCATCGTGCGTGTTAAGCCCGAGGAGGTCGCCGTCGGCGATACGATCGTCGTCAAGCCCGGCGAGCGCGTCCCGCTCGACGGTACGGTGCTCAGCGGCGCGTCGGCGCTGAATATGAGCGCGCTGACCGGTGAGAGCGCCCCCGTGGATGTCGCGGAGGGGAGCAGCGTCGTCAGCGGCAGCGTGAATTTGTCGGGCGTTCTGCGTCTGCGCGTGGAGAAGGTGTATGCCGAGTCCACGGTCGCGCGCATTCTTGAGCTCGTGGAGAATTCCTCGCTCAAAAAGGCGCACACCGAGCGCTTCATCACGAAGTTTGCCCGCGTCTATACGCCGTCCGTGTGCGGCGCGGCGCTGGCGCTGGCGATCCTGCCGCCGGTCGTGCGGCTCATTGCGGGCATCCCGGCCGACTGGGGCGAGTGGGTCTACCGTGCGCTGACGTTCCTCGTCATCAGCTGCCCGTGCGCGCTTGTGATCTCGATCCCGCTGTCGTTTTTCGGCGGCATCGGCGGCGCGTCCGCGCGCGGCATCCTCATCAAGGGCTCGAGCTATCTTGAGATGCTGGCAAAAACAGACCGCGTCGTCTTTGACAAGACCGGCACGCTCACGCGCGGCACATTTTCTGTCACGGCGGTGCGCCCTGCGCAGCCGGAGCTGTCCGAGCAGGCGCTGCTGCAGCTTGCAGCGGCGGCCGAGCAGTTTTCCGACCACCCCGTCAGCCAGAGCCTGCGCCGCGCAGCCGGGGAGCTGCCGGAGACGCTGGTCACGACGGACGCCAAGGAGCTCGCCGGTCACGGTGTGACCGCACAGGTCGGCGGCCGCGCCGTTGCCGCCGGCAATGCGAAGCTGATGGCTGCCCTCGGTCTGACCGCGCCCGCGGTCGATGAGAGCGGTACGGTCGTCCATGTCGCGGCGGACGGTGCGTATCTCGGCTATATCGTCATCTCCGACGAGCCGAAGAGCGGTGCGCGCGAGGCGATCGCCCGCCTGCGTGCAGACGGTGTGCGCGTCGTCATGCTCACCGGCGACCGCAAGCGCGCGGCCGATGCCGTGGCGGAGGAGCTCGGCATCGCGGAGGTGCACAGTGAGCTGCTGCCGGAGGATAAGGTCACACAGGTCGAGCGGCTGCTCGGCGAGGGCGCACCCGGGAAATACCTCGCCTTCGTCGGCGACGGCATCAACGATGCACCGGTGCTTGCGCGTGCCGATCTCGGCGCCGCCATGGGCGGCATCGGTTCGGACGCCGCCATTGAGGCTGCGGACATCGTGCTCATGGACGACGATCCGCGCAAGCTCTCACTGGCCATGCGCATCTCGCGCAAGACCATGCGTCTCGTCTGGCAGAACATCGTCTTTGCGCTGGCGGTCAAGGCCGTGTGCCTTGTGCTCGGTGCGCTCGGCATTGCGAATATGTGGGTCGCTATCTTTGCCGACGTCGGCGTGATGGTGCTGTGCGTGCTCAACGCCGCCCGTGCGCTCGATACGAAGCGCCTGTGACCCGTTGTATAGAAAAAAGACCGCCGATCGGCGGTCTTTTTTCGGTTTTGCTTATTTTCATGTGCAGCGGCGGAAGCTGCTGTCTGTGAGGATGCGCGCGCAGATCAGCCCCAGCGGCAGGGCGATGACGATCAGCAGCGATGCTGCGAGCCATGACGCGCTGTCGCCGAGGTTCATCGTGCCCAGATCGTACACGGCGCGGTAGAAATACAGCCCCGGCACCATGATGACGATCGACGGCACGGTGATCGTGATGCGCGGATAACCCGAGCGCCGCTTATACAGGGAGGCGAGCAGCCCCGCCGTCAGCGCACCGAAAAACGCGGCGGCCGCCGGCGGGAAGCCGGCCAGACTGACGAGCTCGAGCCGCAGCGTGTTCGACAGCGCGCCGATCACGGCGGCGGCGGAGGCGAGCTTCACGGGGCTGTTGAACATGAGCGAGAAGCCGAACACGCCGCAGAAGCTTGCCGCGAGCCGCAGCAGGATGCGCGCCCAGACGGGCAACCCCAGCGGCAGGAAATCCATCGGCTGCAGCCGCAGCAGCAGCGCCATGCCCCACGCGGTCAGCGTCGCCACGACGACGATCATGAGCGCGTAAGCCAGCCGCTCGAGCCCGGAGCGCATATCTTGCTTTGCCATGTCGATGCCGCTCGTGATGAACGGGAAGCCCGGTATGATAAACAGCATCGCGCAGATATAGCCCGCCTGATGCTGTGCGTCGATGGGCCAGAGCAGCGATGCCAGCCGGAACAGCGCCGCATAGACCAGACACGCCGCCGCGACGGACGGTGCGATGCAGCCAAACAGTGTCAGCCGCCGCTGCGTCAGCCGTGCGCGCACATATTGTCCGACGCCCGCGCCGAGAAAGGCCAGCAGCATCTCGATCGGTCCGCCGCCGAGCAGGAACGTGAACGCGCCGCACGCAAGCGCGGACGCGAGCCCGAGCTGCAGCGGCGTGTAGCTGCCGCCTGTCTGCGCGATCTCGTCGAGCTTGGTGTGCAGGTCGTCGGCGGTCATGTACACGCCCTCGATCGGAAAGCGCTTGACAAAGCGCTCGAGCCGGTCAAGCTTGGCGGTGTTGACGCCGGTCGCCGTGAGCGTCAGCGTCTGGGAGAAGCTGTCCTGCCCGTCGGAGCAGGTGTATTCGATGGATGTGAGCCCGATGTCGGCCGCGCACACGAGCCCGAGCGCCTCGGACAGCTCGTTCATCGAGCTGCGCACGCGCCACGCGCCCGTGCCGCACGAGAGCAGCAGCAGACCGACCCGCCCGACCACACCGGCGCGGATGGGCAGCGGTGCGCGCGAGACGGGCAGCTCCTTCTGATCCCGGATGGGGTCGTGCCACGGGATCTGCATATGATTTGGTTTGATGATCGAGCGATGCAGCATAGTTTGCACCCCTTTTAGAAATTCGGTCTGTATTGTAGTCTTGTCTGCGCCGGAAGTCAAGCACCATCCCGCCGCAAATGCGCGGCCCCGGAGCAAAAGACTCCGGGGCCGTGGTTGGGGACTATCCGATCATCCGGCGCGAAACAGCCGCCGGTACTCGCGCGGGCTGCAATAGCCCGCCGTGCACCGGGAAAAGGCGTCGCCGAGAAAGAGCTTGTCCGTGCAGATCTCGATGATGGAAAAGCGCTCGCCCGGTGCGGCGGCAAGCACGCGCACCTCGGCATCGAGCAGCGCCCGGTACTCCGCCTCGCAGGCGTCGGTGATGCACATATCCGGCTGCCAGCAGAAGGTCTGCTGCACGTCGCAGCCGCTGATGACGGCGTCAAAGTCGGCCCCGTCGTGAATGGCGCGGTCAATGTACGTTCGCAAAGTCATGATCGTATCCTCCCCGTGTTGTGATCGTGGTTTGGTTTCTCCCTTTGTACCTACCATATCACTTATGGAGTCCGATAATCAGGACAGTGAGCGCTTTGCACCGCTTATTTTTGCGCCGCGCGCAGCCATGCGATCTCCTGCGCGTAGCCGGCGTCGTCATTCGGCGTCTCGAGGATGAACGGCAGCGGCGCAAGTGCCGGATGCTGCGTGACGCGCACGAGCGCCTCCGGCGGGATGCAGCCGTCGCGCAGCTTCGCGTGCCGGTCCTTGTGACTGCCGCAGGGATTGAGGCTGTTGTTGAGGTGCACGGCGTGCAGACGCTCGAGCCCGATCACGCGGTCAAATTCCGCGAGCACGCCGTCAAGGTCGCCTGCGATGTCATACCCCGCGTCCCAGACGTGGCAGGTGTCGAGGCAGACGCCGATGCGCTCAGAGAGGGTCACGCGGTCGATGATGGCGCGCAGCTGCTCGAAGCGGCCGCCGACCTCGCTGCCTTTGCCGGCCATGGTCTCGAGCAGCACGGTCGTGGCCATGTCGGGGAAGAGCACCTCGTTGAGCAGCGCGGCGATTTTCTCAATGCCCACGTCGATGCCCTGACCGACGTGGCTGCCGGGGTGGAAATTGTAAAACTGACCGGGCGTGCGCTCCATGCGCCGCAGGTCGTCGGAAAAGGCCATGTGCGCAAACTCCGCCACCTGCGGCTTGGCTGCGCAGGGGTTGAGCGTGTACGGCGCGTGCGCGACCAGACGGTCGATGCCCGCGCGGGCGCATTCGGTGTGGAAAGCGGCAATGTCCGCCTCCTCAATGGGCTTTGCGCTGCCGCCGCGGGGATTGCGCGTGAAAAACGCGAATGTATTGGCGCCCAGCGCCTCGGCGCGCTTTGCCATGGCGAGATACCCGCCGGCGGAGGAAATGTGGCAGCCGATCCGGAACATACGATCACCTCAAAGAATGGATGCCCCCATCATAGCACACCGTGCGGCGGCTGCCAAGCTTGTCATGGCGGTGCAGATGGTGTATGCTGTTGCACAAAGTAAAATATGCCGATAGGAGATATGCAATGAGCCTGTTTCACAAAGCGAGGGCGGAGAAATCGCCCGTAGATTGGAGCCGTGCATACATCGCTGCGCCGAAGTTTTATGGGAAACCGGATGGTTCTCCGTTTGGAGCGATCGCATTGACAGAGGGGACAGAGACAGTCTTGCCGAAAACTCCGCAAAAAGAATATGCGGTAGATGGGAAGCCAGTGGCAGATTGGAAGGTCGTGCTGGTCAGCACAACAAAAGACTGCATCATTGGAGACTGTGACTATTTTTGCGCATTGGCCAAGCTCAAAAACTATGTACAGGACGCCAATGACAACGCAGTTTTGATTCGAGCTCTTTCCTTGAAAGAATTAGAAGCGATCACGGAATGAATTTCTGGCATACCACAGAAGGGGGGGCAGACCATGCAGCCGTATGAACTCATTCGCTCCGGCCGGCGCACGCTGGCGCTCGAGGTGCGCGGCGGGCGCGTGATCGTGCGCGCGCCGTACCGGGCGTCTCAAGCGGTGATCGACCGCTTTGTCGCCGCGCACACCGACTGGATCGCGCGCGCTCTGGCAAAGCAGGAGACCCGCGCCGCCGCGCATCCCGAGCCGACGGATGCCGAGCGGGAGGAATATATCCGGCGGGCGAAAGCCTGTCTGCCGCAGCGTGTGGCGTATTATTCCGAGCGGATGGGGCTTTGCCCGACAAAGGTGCGCATCACGGGGGCGCGCACGCGCTTTGGCAGCTGCAGCTCGCAGGGGCACATCTGCTTTTCGTGGCGGCTGATGCAGTACCCGCCGGAGGCGATCGACTACGTCGTCGTGCATGAGCTGGCGCACCTGCGCTATATGAACCACGGCGCGGAGTTTTACGCGCTCATCGCGCGCTATCTGCCGGACTGGAAGGCCCGCCGCGACCTGCTGCGGGCGTGAACGCAGCGCCGGAGCATTGCCGCTCCGGCGTTTTTGTGCGCAAGAATTGATTTTTGATGCAGATGCGTGTAAACTATATGGCCAGAAAAACCAGGGAGGGATGTGCATGAAACAGGCGATCGCGCTTGCCGGCGGCGGCACGAAGGGCGCATATCAGGTCGGCGCGTGGAAGGCGATGCGGGAGCTCGGCATCCCGTTTGACATCGTCACGGGCACGTCCATCGGCTCGGTCACAGCGGCGCTGATGGTGCAGGACGATTTTGACCGCGCATGGGAGCTCTGGACGCACATCACGGAGGAGCAGATCATGCTCGAGCGCGACGATGCCACGCCGCATGAAAAGCGCGAGCTGGCGGCGCTGGCCGAACACCCGGAGCAGCTCATCGCGCGCGTCAAGGACTGGGCGGATCTCAACCGCCGCACGGCGGATATTTCGCCATACCGCGCACTCGTGCACAAATACCTTGATGAGGAGCGCTTTTTCGCCTCGCCCGTGGATTTCGGGCTCATGACGGCGCGTTTTCCGTCGTTCCAGCCGGTCGAGGTGCGCAAGCGCGACATCGCGCCCGGCTACCTGCCGCAGTGGATCCTCGCGTCGTCGGCGTGTTATCCGATGTTCCCGATGTGCGAGATCGACGGGCAGAACTATCTCGACGGCGCGTATTCGGATAACCTCCCCATCAGCACGGCGTTTCGGCTTGGCGCGGATCGCGTTATTGCCATCGGCCTCAAGCCGGAGACGCCGGAGAAAAAATACGCAAACCACCCGCTCGTGACCTACATCGCCCCGGCAGAACCGCTGGGAAAGCTGCTGGAGTTTGACCCTGACGCGATGCGCCGCAGCATCGCCCTCGGCTACACGGACACGCTGCGCGTGCTCGGCGATCATATCGGCCGCACCTATACGTTTGCGCCTGACGGACAGACGCTGCTCGACGGCGTCGCGCGCGACTATCTGCTCTGGCTGCTGCGCCGGGAGCTGACGCCGCCGGACTCCATGCTCGACTTTTTCCGCAGCGACACGCCGCTGACCGACCGCGTCCTCAGCGACCGTCCCGGAGACCTGACGGACTGCGCGCTCGCGGGCGTGGAGTGTGTACTGGAGGCATATGCCTATCCGCGCGGGGAGATCTACGATCTCAAGCTTCTGCTGCCGGAGCTGGCCATGCGCCTTGCGGAGGATGAGGACACGCCGGAGCTCGAGCGCGCGCACGCGCTGTGCGCCTCGCTCGGCAGCGAGCATTTTATCACGCAGCTCGCCCCGCTCACGCCGCGGTACGACGCCAAGGACATCTTTCTGGCCACGCTCACGCTCTATCTGCGGGAGCAGACGGCCTGACCGGCAGGTTTTTGTTGCGCTTGCGGGAAAAATCGGGTATACTATCTAAGTTTGATAATTTTTGATATTGGATCATACCACAACAGAGGAGCGGACTATGGATCTGAAACAGGAAATCGAGCGCCGCCGGACATTTGCGATCATCTCGCACCCGGACGCCGGCAAGACGACGCTCACGGAAAAACTGCTGCTGTACGGCGGAGCGATCCAGCTCGCCGGCTCGGTCAAGGGCAAGGCGACCGCGCGTCACGCGGTCTCGGACTGGATGGAGCTTGAAAAGCAGCGCGGCATCTCCATCACATCATCGGTCATGCAGTTTGAGTATGGGGGCTATTGCATCAACATCCTCGACACGCCGGGCCATCAGGACTTCTCGGAGGACACCTACCGCACGCTCATGGCGGCCGACAGCGCCGTCATGGTCATCGACGCGGCCAAGGGCATCGAGCCGCAGACGCGCAAGCTCTTTAAGATCTGCGCCATGCGCCACATCCCGATCTTCACGTTCATCAACAAGCTCGACCGTGAGGCGCGCGACCCGTTTGAGCTCATGGAACAGCTCGAAAACGAGTTCGGCATCGGCACCTACCCCGTCAACTGGCCGATCGGCTGCGGACACGACTTCAAGGGCGTGTTTGACCGCGACCGCCGCGAGATCCTCGCGTTTCAGGAGCTGCACCGCGGGCAGGACAAGATCCGCCCCATCGAGTGCGAGCTCACGGATGTTGAGCGGCTCGATGAGCTGATCGGATCGCGCCAGCGCGAAAAGCTCACCGAGGACATTGAGCTGCTCGACGGTGCGGGCTATTCCTTCGACCTCGACGAGGTGCGCGCCGGCCGCCTCAGCCCGGTGTTCTTCGGTTCTGCGCTGACGAACTTCGGCGTTGAGCCGTTTCTGGAAAACTTCCTGCGCATGACGATCCCGCCGCTGCCGCGTATGACGGCCAACGGCGCGGTCGATCCGTTCCAGCCGGGCTTTTCCGCATTCGTGTTCAAGATCCAGGCGAACATGAACAAGGCCCACCGCGACCGCATCGCGTTCATGCGCATCTGCTCGGGCAAGTTTGAGCGCGACCATGAGTACCTGCACGTGCAGGGCGGCAAGACGCTCAAGCTCGCGCAGCCGCAGCAGCTCATGGCACAGGAGCGCGCGATTATCAACGAGGCCTACGCCGGCGATATCATCGGCGTGTTCGACCCGGGCATCTTCTCCATCGGCGACACGATCTGCGCCCCGAAGATGCGCGTGCGCTTTGAGGGCATCCCGACGTTTGCGCCGGAGCATTTCTCCATCATCTCGCAGGTGGACACCATGAAGCGCAAGCAGTTTGTCAAGGGTGTCACCCAGATCGCGCAGGAGGGCGCCATCCAGATTTTCCACGAGCCGAACAGCGGCATGGAGGAGGTCATCGTCGGCGCGGTCGGTGTGCTGCAGTTCGAGGTGCTGGAGTACCGGCTCAAGAACGAGTACAACATCGACATCCGACGCCGCGACCTGTCGTATTCCTACATCCGCTGGATCACGAGCGAGGGCACCGATCCTACGGCACTCAACCTCGCCTCGGACACGAAGTGGGTGCAGGACTTCCGGGGACACAACCTGCTCATCTTCAACAATGAGTGGAGCATCCGCTGGGCGGAGCAGAAAAACCCCGACCTGACGCTGGCGGAGTTCAGCACGGATCAGGACGACGAGGCATAAGATCACACAGGGCCATCCGGACGGATGGCCCTGTTTTTTCACGGTGCATCGCGTTTCCCTGAATGCGTAAAAATCCCCCCGGCGCGGGTTCAATCCGCACCGGGGGACCTTTTGCGCACATTTTCCGGTCAGCGGCAGGATACGACGGCTTTTTTCGCGGCGCGCGTGTATACTGCTGTCAAACGAAAGCGAGGGGGGGAGACGGCGTGAAACAGCTCCGCTTTGTGATCCTGATCATGCTCATCATGCTGCTGCTGTGTCCGGCTGCGCGTGCGGCGCTGACGCCCGGCAGTGCAAACACAGAACAAATGGGAAAGCCACCTGCGGTGCAGGAAGCTTTCTCAGCGCGTCAAAGGACCTCGTAGAGTTTCGCCGCCGCAGCGGCGAAAGAAAGTCCAATCATTTTCTTCGGCGACATGTGCGTCGAAGAAAATACTTCTCGGCCTGCAAACGTGCGCTCTGTCCACCTCGGGCGGACAGAGAGTGCGCTGCAGTCAGGCCGCAAACCCCTTTGTCAAAAAGTAATACTTTTTGACAGCATCAAAAAACCTCCTGCGGTGCAGGAGGTTTTCGCGTATGCATCTATCTTCAGAACAGATCCTCGACCACGTTCTCGGGCGGGACTTCCAGCAGCGAGGGGTTGTGCATGAACATCTTCATGTACTTGAACGACGAGGCGTAATAGTACCCGTCGCACACGCGCTCGTCCATGACGGCCATGAAGTCGATGTACTTGCGCTCGACCGCCTTGCCCTCGCGGTCGAGCTCGACCGCCTTGCGCTTGGCGCCGAAGGCGATGAACATCGGCAGAGTGCCGAAGTTATACAGGTGGTGATAGATCGGCGGAATGCCGAGCGAGCCCATGTCGGTGATGATCATCGAGCCGTGGAAGGGGCTGGCGTCGAGCAGCTTCTGCGGGATGATGCCGAAGTAGTCCATTACGCGCAGGCAGCCGATGGCGAAGCGCAGCAGGAAGCGCGGCAGCTTCAGCAGCGCACCCGCGACCTGCTCGGTGTTGTTGTCCTCGCCGCCGTATTTGATCTCGTCGATCTTCTCATTCATCTTGCGGTAGACATCAAAGATCGTGTCCGTCGGGGCAAAGACGGCCTTGATGGTCGTCTCGTTCGAGGTGGTGGACATGGTGCGGCGCACGGTCAGCACGACCTCGATGTTGTTGCGCGCGTAGATGCGGCGGCCGGCCACGAAGCGGTTGATGCCGGGACGCATGGAGACCATGCGCACATAGGCCGCGATGAACAGATGCAGGTAGCCGAGACCCTTGTAGCCCTCGAGCCGCTTCTGACGCAGCCAGCGGTCGGTATTCGTGATCTCGATGCAGTCCTCAAACTGGTTGCAGGCGTCGTTCTTCGTGGGCATGATGTAGGGCATGAACTTGTAAAACGGCGCGAGCGATTGGATCAGGCGACCGTCCTTGCGGTCTCCGAGACGGCGTTTGCTCTCCATGTGAAAATACCTCCGAATATACGAATAAAGTTCAAACTTTTTAACTTTGATAAAAACATTATATGTTATTCACGAAATAATAGCAAGCAAAAAAGTATTGAAAATGATGATAACTGAATTTTTCCAAATAGTTTGTCGGATTTTTGATCGGGAAAATGCATCGGTATCATCGGAAGAAATCATGCAAAAAAATAAACGTTAATTTTTCGTCAATGACGTGAAAAACGTAGCAATATCAATAGTTTTTTAACACTTAGGTGTTTGAAAATTGACATACATTTTTGGGCAATATCGCTTGCGAAACGGGTATGAATAGGGTAAAATACATACATTATGTAGATACAGTTCGCAAATGCGAGCGTGCGCGGCATAATACCACTTCGAATTGTAGGGAGGTGTAGGGATGTCATTTGAGGCGATAACAACGATCCGTGACGCGGAAAACCGGGCAAAGCAGATCCAAGCCGACGCGCAGGCGGCCGCTGCAGCGGCAGTGGAAGCGGCTCAGGCCGAGGGCAAGGCGGCGATCGAGGCGGCCGTCGGCAAGGCGCAGCGCGAGCTGCAGACGCTGCGGGCCAAATCGGATGAAAAGGCGAAGGCCGATGCGGAAAGACTGGCTGCCGAGACCAAGAACAAGGAAGCGGCCATGCGCATCAAGGCCAAGACCAATCTGGATCGCGCTGCATCACTTATCGTGGAAAGGATCGTGAACGGCTGATGGCCATTGTACACATGAAAAAGCTGCGGCTCATGGTCGTTCGCGGGCAGAAAGACGCCCTGCTGCGCGACCTGATGCTGCTCGGCTGCGTGCAGGTCTCGGAACCGGACGCGCTTTTGGCGGATGCAGAGGCTGCCGCGGTCCTGCGTCAGGAGAGCGGCAACGTGACGGAGACGCGCAGCGAGCTGACGCGCCTGAACGCTGCACTCAAGCTGCTGGATAAGTATGCGCCGGTCAAGTCCAAGCTGCTCAGCTCCCGGCCGGAGGTCACAGAGCTTGAGTTTCTGGATGTCGGCGCCTACCGCAAGGAGCTTGACGCGGTCGCACAGCTCGAGGAGCTGGAGGCCGACGTGCGCCGCTATAACGGCGAGGAGGCAAAACTGCGCAGCAGCGTCGAGGCGCTGCGCCCGTGGGAGACGCTTGACCTGCCGCTGAGCATGGGCTCGACCGCGACGACGCGCATCACACTGGGTATGCTGCCGGCGGCGGCAGACTTCGGCGAGGCGCAGGAGACGCTGGAGGAAGCGGCGCCCGAGTCGCAGATGTATGAGATCTCCGCAGACAGGGAACAGCACTATGTGCTGCTCATCTGCATGAAGGACGAGCTGACGGAGGCGCTGGCTGCGCTGCGCACCTTCGGCTTCACGCTGGCAAACCTCGGCGGCACGCCGGGAACGGCCAAGCAAAACATAGACAGCGCGCAGCAGCAGATCGCGGATGTGATCCGCAAGCGTGAGCAGGCGGAGGCGGGCATCGCCGCCTTTGCACCGCACCGCGATGCGTTCAAGCTCTGCGTTGACCGCGCAAGCGTCCGGCTCGGCCGCGCCGAGGCGGAGGAGCGTCTGGTCGGCACGGAGAGCGTCGTGTGTATGCGCGGCTGGCTCACGGCGCCGGAGGAGGAAAAGCTCACGGCGGTGCTCGCAAAGTATGACTGCGCATGGGATCTGGCTGACCCCACGGAGGATGAATATCCTGAGGTGCCGGTCAAGCTCAAAAACAACAAGTTCACAGAGCCGCTCAACATGGTCACGAATATGTACAGCCTGCCGGCCTACGGCACGGTGGACCCGAACCCGCTCATGGCGCCGTTTTTCATCCTGTTTTACGGCATCATGATGGCGGACATGGGCTACGGTCTCGTGATGGTGCTCGCGGCGCTCATCGCGCTCGGCAAGATGAAGCCCAAGCGCGGCAGCAAGTATTTCTGCGAGCTGCTGCTCGCCTGCGGCGTGTCGACGTTCCTGCTCGGCATCGTGACGGGCGGCTTCTTCGGAAACGCCGTGCCGACGATCGTGCGGATGTTCGGTCACGACGTCCAGCTCGGCATCCTGACAAGCCCGCTGCTCGACCCGCTCAAAGACACGACGACGATCCTCATCGGCGCCATGGTGCTCGGCTTTATCCAGCTCGTGACCGGCATGATCGTGAACATGGTCATGGAGTGCCGTCAGGGCAAGGCCGGCGACGCGATCTTCAACGAGGGCACATGGCTGGTCCTGTTTGCGGGACTTGCGCTGTATGTGCTCAAGATCGGCAACATCGCCGGCGTCCCGGTCGTGCTGTGCATCGGCGGTCTGATGCTGATCTACGGCTCCGGCCGTGAGGCCAAGGGCTTCGGCAAGGTCACGGCCGTGTTCGGTGCGCTCTACAACGGTCTGACCGGCTGGTTCGGCGACATTCTCTCGTATTCCCGACTCATGGCTCTGATGCTGGCCGGCAGCGTCATCGCGCAGGTGTTCAACACCCTCGCTGCGATGCCGTCGAGCGGCGGTGTGACCGTCGTGTCGATGCTGGTCTTTATCCTCATCTTCCTGGTGGGTCACGCGCTGAACTTCGGTCTGAACCTGCTCGGCTGCTTCGTGCACGACCTGCGTCTGCAGTGTCTGGAGTTCTTCGGTAAGTTCTATGTCGACGGCGGCAAGCCCTTCAGCCCGCTGGAGATCAACACGCGCTATGTCGACGTGGAAAATCATAATTTCTAAACATTCGTACTCAAGAGATATTTAAGGAGGAAATTGAAAATGGCATTTCTCGAATCCATCGGTGGTCTGGCTCTCGGACTTCTCGGCGCTGCGCTCGCAGCGGCTCTCGCGTGCATCGGCTCTGCAAAGGGCACCGGCATCGCCGGTGAGGCCGGCGCAGGTCTCGTCTCGGAAGATCCCAGCAAGTTCGGTAAGGCGATGATCATGCAGGTCATCCCCGGCACGCAGGGTCTGTACGGCTTTGTCATCTGGTTCCTTGCTCAGAGCCAGATCTTTGCCGCCAACGCAGCCGCTCCGCTGACCGTTGCGCAGGGCCTGCAGTACTTCGCAGCCTGCCTGCCGATCGCGCTCGGCGGTCTGATCTCCGCCATCGCGCAGGGCAAGGTCGCTGCCGCGTCCCTGAACATTCTGGCCAAGAAGCCGGACGACTGGTCCAAGGGCATGATCTTCTGCATCACGGTTGAGTTCTACGCCATCCTCTGCCTGCTGGCGTCGTTCCTGATGCTCAACGGCTTGAAGTAATCCAAAATCCTCTTCCGACAGAAGGGAACGAAGATCTATGAATGGTATTGAAAAAATCACCGGCCGCATCGAGGCGGACGCACGGGAGCAGGCGCGAGCCATCACGGCTGACGCCGAGGCCAAGTGCGCCGAGATCCGCGCCGACTATGACAAGCAGGCGCAAGACCAGTATTGGGCGCGCGTGCGCGACGGTGTAAAGACCTGCGAGGATCGCGTGCAGCGCATGGGGCGTCTGGCGGAAATGGAAGCCAGAAAGAGCGTCCTTGCCCTCAAGCAGGAGATGGTCGACGCGGCGTTTGCCGCCGCGCTCGAGCGCATCTGCACCATGCCGCAGGCGGACTATGTGGCCTATCTCGCCAAGCTCGCGGCGCAGGCTGCGACGACCGGCACCGAGGCCTTGGTGTTCAACGCCAAGGATCAGGCCGCGTGCGGTCAGGCGGTCGCGGACGCTGCAAACGCGCTGCTCGCGCAGCAGGGCAAGCAGGCGCGGCTCACCGTGAGCCCCGCCACGCGCGACCTGCGCGCCGGTTTTGTGCTCCAGCAGGGAGACATCGAGGTCAACTGCGCGGTGGAGACGATCGCAGAGCTCTGCCGCAGTGATCTGGCTGCTCAGGTCGCCGAGGTCTTGTTCGGCGCATGACCTGCCCCGCCCCGCGCGGGGGAATGAATTATCCTATATGGGGCGCAGGGCTCTGCGCCGCATGAAGGAGGAACGGAATTGTCTAAAGTAAAAGATACGAACTACCTTGCGATTACGGCAATGCTGGCAGCCCGCGAGACCAAGATGCTTTCCGCTGAGCGCATGGAGCGCATGATCGATGCGCCCACGAACGAGGAGGCGGCCAAGATCCTTGAGGAATGCGGCTACGGCGACCTGAGCGGCCTGAGTGCGAAGGACGCCGGCGCTGCGCTCGAGGCGCACATCGCGGCGCTGTTCGACGAGGTCGAGGGCATGGTCCCGGAGGCGCAGCTCGTGCAGCTGTTTCGCCTCAAGTACGACTACCACAACGCCAAGGCGCTCATCAAGGCGCAGGCCATGGGCACGGACTGCGGCGCAATTTTGTCGCAGCGCGGCACGGTGCCGCCGCAGAAGCTGCACGCCGCGTTCTATGAAGAGGACTACCGCGACATCCCGCCCGTTCTGGCACAGGCCATGGTCGATGCCGCTGCGATCCTCGCGCGCACGACCAATCCGCAGGCAGCGGACTTTGCGCTTGACCGCGCGTATTTCGCGCAGATGCTCGCGCTCTGCGACGGTTTGAGTGACGGCGGCTTTGCCAAGGGCTATGTGCAGCTGCAGATCGACGGTGCGAACCTGCGCGCCGCCGTGCGTACGCGCCGCATGGCCAAGGATGCAGACTTTCTCAAGAACGCGCTCGTCTCCGGCGGCACGATCGGCACGGACCGCGTGCTCGCGGCGTTTGAGTCGGGCGAGGCGCTCACGGCGCTCTATGCCAACACGTGGCTGTCTGACGCGGCGTCTGCCGGTGCGGCGGCCATGAGCGGCGGCGCGCTGACGGCGTTTGAGCTGCTGTGCGACAACGCGCTCATGGACTACATCCGCGCGGCCAAGCTGCGCAGCTTCGGCGCGGCGCACGTGTCGGCGTATCTCGCCGCCATGGAAAACGAGACCACGGCCGCCAGAATGATCCTGACGGGCAGACTCGCCGGGCTTCAGCCCGCGGTCATCCGGGAAAGGCTGCGTGAGACTTATGCTTAAAATTGCAGTTGTCGGCGGTGCGGAGACCGTCATGGGCTTCAAGGCGCTCGGTCTCGAGGCCTGCCCGGTCGCCAACGCCGAGGAGGCGCGCGAGACGCTGCGCCGCCTGACCAAAGACTCTGAGGACTACGCCATCATCTATGTGGAAGAAAATCTGGCGCAGGAGCTTCAGCACGAGATCGACAAATTCAAAGATGTTCCCAAGCCGGCCATCATCCTGATCCCCGGCAGGGAAGGCCCCCTCGGCCTCGGCCAGACCGCGCTCAAGGCGGCGGTCGAGCGAGCGGTTGGCTCCGATATCCTTTAAGGAAAGGAAGAATGAAATTGAGCGGAACTATCACAAAAGTTTCCGGTCCGCTGGTCGTGGCCAACGGTCTTGCCGATGCCAACGTCTCCGACGTTGTGCGTGTCGGCGAACAGCGCCTGATCGGCGAGATCCTGAATATGACCGGCGACAGCGCGTCCATCCAGGTCTATGAGGAGACCTCCGGTCTCGGTCCCGGCGCGAAAGTCGAGACGACCGGTATGCCGCTGTCCGTGGAGCTTGGCCCCGGTATGCTGGAGAATATCTATGACGGTATCCAGCGCCCGCTGCCCGAGATCCGCGACCTGACCGGTTCGAACATCACCCGCGGCATCGAGGTGCCCGCGCTCAACCGCGAGCGCGTGTGGCACTTTGATCCCGTCGTGCAGCCCGGCACCGCCGTTTCCGGCGGCGACGTGATCGGCACCGTCCAGGAGACGACGGCCATCCTGCACAAGATCATGGTCCCCCCGCAGATGGCGGGCACGATCAAGAGCATCACCGGCGGCGACTTCACGGTCGACCAGACCGTCGCCGTGCTCACCGATGCCGCCGGCGTCGATCATGAGCTGAACATGATCCAGCGCTGGCCGGTGCGTATCGCGCGCCCCTATGCGCAGAAGTTCGCCCCGAACAAGCCCATGAACAGCGGTCAGCGTATCATCGACACGCTCTTCCCGATCGCCAAGGGCGGCACGGCAGCCGTGCCCGGTCCGTTCGGCAGCGGCAAGACCGTCGTGCAGCATCAGCTCGCCAAGTGGTCGGACGTGGACGTCGTCGTCTACATCGGCTGCGGCGAACGCGGCAACGAGATGACCGACGTTCTCATGGAGTTCCCGGAGCTGACCGACCCGCGCAACGGCGAGCCGCTCATGAAGCGCACCGTGCTCATCGCCAACACCTCCGATATGCCGGTGGCTGCGCGTGAGGCGTCCATCTACACCGGCATCACCATCGCGGAGTATTTCCGCGACATGGGCTATGACGTCGCCGTTCTGGCTGACTCCACCTCCCGCTGGGCCGAGGCGCTGCGTGAGATGTCCGGCCGTCTGGAGGAGATGCCCGGCGAAGAAGGCTACCCGGCCTACCTCGCGTCGCGCATCGCGCAGTTCTACGAGCGTGCCGGCTGCATCCGCTGCATCGGCAGCGATGCCGACCGCCGCGGTTCCGTCACCGCCATCGGCGCCGTCTCGCCTCCGGGCGGCGACATTTCCGAGCCTGTCTCGCAGGCGACCATGCGCATCGTCAAGGTGTTCTGGGCGCTCGATTCGAGCCTTGCCTATGCCCGCCACTTCCCGGCCATCAACTGGCTGACGTCCTACTCGCTGTATGTCGACTCGCTCAAGCCGTGGTATGAGGCCACGTTCGGCGAGGAGTATATGGCCAACCGCGACAAGGCCATGAGCATCCTGCAGCAGGAATCCGAGCTGCAGGAGATCGTCCGCCTCGTCGGTCAGGACGCGCTGTCCCCGGCCGACCGCCTGACGATGGAGACGGCCAAGATGATCCGCGAGGACTTCCTGCAGCAGAATGCCTTCGTCGACATCGACAGCTACTCCGAGTACCGCCGTCAGTATCTGCTGCTCGGCCTCATCCTGCACTATGACGCCGAGTGCCGTGACGCGCTCGAGAAGAACGCGCCGATGCACAAGCTCTTTGCCATTCCCGCCCGCGTCGATATCGGCCGCGCCAAGAGCGTGCCGAGCGACGAGTACGAGCAGGTCTATGCCAAGATCGCGGCGGATATGACTGCACAGATCAAAGAGATTATCGCCGGAGGTGAGGAGCAGTGATTAGAGAATACAAGACCATCCAGGAGATCGCCAGCCCTCTGATGATCGTCAAGAATGTCGAAGGCGTGACCTACGACGAGCTGGCCGAGATCGAGCTCCCGAACGGTGAAGTCCGCCGCTGCAAAGTCCTCGAGGTCGAGGACGATCATGCGGTCGTGCAGCTCTTCGAGAGCGCGCAGGGCATCAACCTCGCGCAGTCGAAGGTGCGCTTTCTCGGCCACCCGCTGCAGCTGGGCGTGAGCGAGGATATGCTCGGCCGCGTCTTCAACGGCATGGGCGAGCCCATCGACGGCGGTCCGGCGATCCTCGCCGAGGAGCACCGCGACATCAACGGTCTGCCGATGAACCCGGCGGCCCGCGCCTACCCGGCAGAGTTCATTCAGACCGGCGTGTCCACCATCGATGGCCTGAACACCCTCGTCCGCGGCCAGAAGCTGCCGATCTTCTCGGCCTCCGGCCTGCCGCACGCCGCCCTTGCCGCGCAGATCGCGCGTCAGGCGAAGGTGCTGGGCGACAATGAGAACTTCGCCGTCGTCTTTGCCGCCATCGGCATCACGTTCGAGGAGTCTGAGTACTTCATTCAGGAGTTCCGCCGCACCGGCGCCATCGACCGCACGGTCGTGTTCTCGAACCTTGCCAACGACCCCGCCGTCGAGCGTATCGCCACCCCGCGTATGGCGCTGACCGCGGCCGAGTATCTGGCATTCGAGAAGGATATGCAGGTGCTGGTCATCCTGACCGATATCACCAACTATGCCGAGGCGCTGCGTGAGGTCTCTGCGGCCAAGAAGGAAGTCCCCGGCCGCCGCGGCTATCCCGGCTATCTGTACACCGACCTTGCCACGCTCTACGAGCGCGCAGGCCGCCGCATCGGCAAGTCCGGCTCGATCACCATGATCCCGATCCTGACCATGCCCGAGGACGACAAGACCCACCCGATCCCTGACCTGACCGGTTACATCACCGAGGGTCAGATCATCCTCTCCCGCGACCTGTACCGCAAGGGCATCATCCCGCCCGTGGACGTGCTGCCCAGCCTGTCGCGTCTGAAGGATAAGGGCATCGGCGAGGGCAAGACCCGTGAGGACCACTCCGGCACGATGAACCAGCTGTTTGCGGCCTATGCCCGCGGCAAGGACGCCAAGGAGCTCATGACCATTCTCGGCGAGGCGGCGCTGTCGGATGACGACAAGCAATTTGCGAAGTTCGCCGATGCGTTTGAGCAGCGCTACGTCAATCAGGGCAACAACACCAACCGCACCATTGAGGATACACTCAACCTCGGCTGGGAGCTGCTGAGCCTGCTGCCGCGCACCGAGCTCAAGCGTATCAAGCCCGAGCTGATCGAAAAGTATATGCCCGAGACCTGATCGCACCCGTCCCGCAGACTTACCAAGTGAGGTGATTTGATGGCAAATACAGCGATTACCCCGACAAGAATGGTGCTCAACCAGCTCAAGGGCCGGTTGAAGACCGCTCGCAGGGGTCATAAGCTCCTCAAGGATAAGCGTGACGAGCTGATGCGTCAGTTCCTCGACAACGTGCGCCTGAACAAGCAGCTGCGTGCAAAGGTCGAGCAGGGACTCACGGAGGCGTTCGGCTCTCTGTCGGTCGCGTCCGCGATCATGTCCCCGGAAATGCTCGAGCAGTCGCTGCTCTACCCGCGGCAGAGTGTCGAGCTGGGCATGACCTATCAGAACATCATGAGCGTGAACGTGCCGGTCTACGATTTCCAGACCCGCAACAGCGACCCGTCCGAGATCTTCCCGTATGGCTTCGCGCAGACGTCCGGCGAGCTGGACGATGCGCTCGAGAAGCTGGCGGAGGTGTTTAAGGATATGCTGGAGCTTGCGCAGGTCGAAAAGACCACGCAGATGCTCGCGCAGGAGATCGAAAAGACCCGCCGCCGCGTCAACGCGCTCGAATACGTGATGATCCCGGAGCTGGAGCAGAACATTCGTTACATCTCCATGAAGCTGGACGAGAACGAAAGTTCGACCAAGGTGCGCCTGATGAAGGTCAAGGAAATGGTCCTCGAGGACGCACACCATTATAAGCAATAACGCACCACAAAACCGCCGCATCGTTGGATGCGGCGGTTTTCGCGTCTCTATTTCCCGTGCTGCTCCATCAGCTCGAGCAGCCGCGCGGTCTCTGCGGCGGCATCCGGTGTGTTTGCCTCCACTTGCAGGGCGGAGACTTCCGCATCCGGCCGGACGGTCAGCTCCCAGCTGCCGTCGTGCACGTGCAGACCGTTGGTGAAGTCGGCGCCGGCCTCCATCATCGCCTCCGACAGGATGCGCATCCGGTGCGCGCGGTCGCGGCAGGGGACGCTGCGCCGGAGCGGGTCTGCGCGTTGTGCGGTGGCGTTCGGTGATTCCGGTGATTCCGGGGCTTCCGGCGGCGCCGGACTCAGCCGCCCGTCGAGCACGTCCAGACAGCACCGGTAGTAGGCGCGCGGCGTGCCGATGTCGCACCAGTAGCCATCCATCGGCACGCCGAGGATCGGCTCATTCGCCGCGAGCAGCAGCGGGAAGAGGTCGTTGGCAAAATCGAACGGCGTGTCCTCCGGTACATAGGTCATCGCCCGCGGGGAGACGATATAGATGCCGGTGTTGACGAGATCGGTCACAACGTGCGGCCAGTCCGGTTTTTCGATGAAGTGGCGCACATAGCCCTGCCGGTCCTGCAAAACGAGCCCGTATTGCAGCGGCTCTGCGTCCGGATAGAGCGCGACCGTCACGGCGGCGCCGGAGCTTTGGTGCTGCCGGTAGAGCCGCAGCAGGTCAAAGCTGCACGCCGCGTCGCCGCTGATGACGAGAAAATCGTCCCGGCCGTAAAAGTCGCTGCACGCGCGCACAGCGCCCGCCGTGCCGCGCGGCTCAGTCTCGATGCGGTAGCGCAGGTGCACGCCGTAGCTGCTGCCGTCGCCGCAGTGCTCCTGAATGGCCTCCGGCCGGTAACACAGCGTCGCGCACACGTCCGTAAAGCCGCTGCGCCGCAGCAGCTCGAGCAGCCGGTCAAGCACCGGCACGCCGACGAGCGGTACCAGGGGCTTCGGCAGTTTGCCTGTGATGCTGCGCAGCCGCCGCCCCTGACCGCCGGCGAGCAAAATGGCCTTCATGCGCACACTCCTTTCACAAATCTTCGGTGGGAAAGTGTATTGTCAACGTTCGGGAAAGATGATATAATCATTGATTATTATGGGGGCAATAGGTTTTGCCCGCGGGGTGCAAGGAGGTATGACGATGCGAGATCCCAAAACCGGCAATGTGCCAAATGAGTCGAAGCTGCAGCGTGCGCTGATGCCGAATTCGCGGATGTTTCTGCTGTTTCTGATCATATTCGCAGTCATCACATTTCTGTTCTCCGACCGGCTCTGGCTGTCGATCGTCGAGGGCATCATCATTCTGCTGCTGATCATCTACTCGGTCATCATGCGCGCGCGCAAGCGCCGCACGCTCGAGCGGTATATCGAATCTGTCACCTATGATACGGAGTCTGCGCGAAACAATACCCTGCAGAATTTTCCGCTGCCGATGGCGGTCTTTCGCCCGGCAGATTCGCAGGTCATCTGGGCGAATCAGAACTTTTTTGATATCTGCGGCCGGCACAAGCCGTCGGTGGATATGCGCATCACGGACGTGATCCCGGAGTTCTCCGGCCGCTGGCTGCTCGAGGGCAACACCCAGTGTCCCGAGCTGCTGGAGTATCAGGGCCGCAAGTATCAGATCCACGGCAACCTCGTGCGCACGAACCCGGACGACGCCGCAAGCTACATGGGCATCACCTACTGGGTCGATGTGACGGACTATGAGAAGATCCGGCTGGAGTATTACGCCTCGCGCCCGATCATCGCCGTGATCGTCATCGACAACTATGACGAGCTCATCCGCGGCCTGACCGACCGCAAGCGCAACGAGCTGCGCGATGCCATTGAGGATAAGCTCCTGCAGTGGTGCGAGGGCAAGGGCGGCTTCTTCCGCCGCTATGACCGCGACCGGTATCTGTACGTGTTCGAGGCGCGGCATCTCGACGAGCTGCGCGAGAACAAGTTCGCGTCCCTGCTCGATATCGTCCACAGCGTGACCAGTCCCAGCGGTATCCGCGCCACGGTCAGCGTCGGCGTCGGCCGCGATGGGGAGAGCCTGGATGAAAACTACAACTTTGCCATCCTCGGCACCGAGATGGCGCTCTCGCGCGGCGGCGATCAGGCCGTTGTGAAAAACCGCGTCACGTTCGAATTCTTCGGCGGCCGCGGCGGAGAGGTCGAGCGGCGCACGAAGGTCAAATCCCGCGTCATGGCAAATGCCCTCAGCCAGCTCATTCAGGACTCGTCCAAGGTCTACGTCATGGGTCATAAATTCTCCGATCTGGACACGCTCGGCGCTGCCGCCGGTGTGTGCTGCATCGCACGCAAATTCGGCACGCCCTGCCGCATCGTCATGGACGCCAACAGGACGGCGGCCGGACAGCTCCGCGACCGGATGCTCAACGCGCCGGAATACAGCAAGGCGTTCCTGTCGCCGCAGGAGGCGTTCCTGCACGCCGACAGCCGCACGCTGCTCGTCGTGGTGGACACCAACCGCCCGGATCAGGTGGAAAATGCGAGCCTGCTCGAGGCCTGCACCCGCGTGGCGGTCATCGACCACCACCGGCGCGCGGCAAACTATATCTCCAACGCGACCATGAGCTTCCACGAGCCGTATGCATCGTCGGCGTGTGAGCTGATGACGGAGCTCTTGGAGGAGCTGGTCGAGCAGACGGACATCCTGCACGTGGAGGCGGAGGCCATGCTCTCGGGCATCATGCTCGATACGAAGGACTTCACCGTGCGCACCGGCGAGCGCACGTTTGAGGCGGCGGCATTCCTGCGCCGCGCCGGAGCGGACACCTCCGAGGTGAAAAAGCTCCTGCAGACGGATATGGAGCACACGGTCGCGCGCTCCAAGATCCTGCAGACGGCGGGCATCTACCGCACGATCGTTGCCATCGCAGCGCCCGCCGAGCCGCAGGACCGCATCGTTGCGGCACAGGCGGCGGATGAGCTGCTCAATGTCGCGGGGGTCACGGCGTCACTGGTCATTTACCCGATGGGCAACGGGGATGTGTTCATCTCCGCGCGCTCGATCGGTGAATTGAATGTGCAGCTTGTCATGGAGGCGCTCGGCGGCGGCGGCAGCCGTTCGTCGGCGGCCGTGCAGCTGCACGACGTGTCGGTCGCGCAGGCGGTGCAGATGGCACGCGCGGCGATCGACGACAATCTGGAAAATTAAGCAAAGGAGTTTCTTGCTATGAAAGTAATCTTGAATGCAGACGTAAAGGGTCAGGGCAAAAAGGGCGAGCTCAAGGAAGTTTCCGACGGCTATGCCCGCAACTACCTCCTGCCGCGCAAGCTCGCAACGGAGGCGACGGCCGACAATCTCAACGCCTTCCGCCTCAAGGAGAAGGCCAAGGCCGCGCAGATCGCCCGCGAAAAGGCAGAGGCGGAGGAAAACGCCAAGAAGCTCGGCGCGATCCAGGTGAAGATCGCGGCGAAGGCCGGCAGCAACGGCAAGCTCTTCGGCTCCGTCACCTCGAAGGAGATCAGCGACGCGCTGCACGAGCAGTTTGCGCTCACCATCGAAAAGCAGAAGATCGTGCAGGCCGAGCCCATCAAGAGCTTCGGCGCGTACGAGGTCAAGTGCAAGCTCGGCTATGAAGTCACCGGCACGATCCACGTGCTGGTTATCGAAGAAAAATAATCCGCGCGCAGGCGAGGGAGGGACCCGTCATGGAGGAACTGCTTGGCAGACAGGCGCCCCATTCCGCTCCGGCGGAGCAGGCAGTCATCGGTGCGATGCTCATCGACCCGAGCTGCATCCCGGATGTGATCGAGAAGGTCAAGTCCGACGAATTTTATATTCAGGCCAACCGCGACATTTTTGACACCATCTTTGCCATGTTCTCCTATGGGCAGAGCGTGGACGCGGTCACGGTGCTCGAACAGATGAAGGTGCGCGGCGTGTTCAAGGACACGACGCAGCAGTACCTCATGGAGGTCATGCAGGTCACGCCCACGGCGGCGAACGTGCTCAAGTACGCGGCCATCGTGCGCGATCAGGCGCTGCTGCGCAATCTGCACACCGCGGCCGATGAGATCAACACCATGATCTTTGAGGGCTCGGGCGGTGCGGACGCCATGCTTGAGGCGGCCGAGCGCAAGATCTATGCGCTGCGTCAGGGGCGCAATGTCGGCGGCCTGCAGCCGATCAGCATGGTCATCCAGCGCGTGTACGCAAACCTCTCCGAGGCGGCGAGCAGCGGCGGCGGCATCCCCGGTCTGGCGACCGGTCTGCCGGATCTGGACCAGGCCATCCTCGGTCTGAACGCGGGCGAGCTGATCCTCATCGCCGCGCGTCCCGGCATGGGCAAGACGAGCCTTGCGCTCAACATCGCGCTGCACGTCGGCAAGACGTCCGGCAAGACGGTCGCGGTGTTCTCGCTCGAAATGGCGCGTGAGCAGCTCACGACCCGTCTGCTCGCGGGCGAGGGCTTGGTCGACAGCCAGAAGCTGCTGACCGGCAAGCTCTCGGCGGACGAGTGGCGGCGCGTCGGCGCTGCGGCCACGACCATCAGCGCGACCGATATCCGCATTGACGACAATCCATCGCTTTCCGTTGCGGACATGAACGCCCAGTGCCGCCGCATCCCGAATCTCGGCCTCGTCGTCATCGACTACCTGCAGCTCATGCAGTCGGCCGGCAGCGGCCACGGCTGGTCGAACGAGAGCCGCACACAGGCGGTCTCCGATATGAGCCGTATGCTCAAGATCATGGCCAAGGAGCTCAACGTTCCGGTCATCTGCCTCTCGCAGCTCTCGCGTGCCAATGAAGCGCGCCAGAATAAGCGCCCGATGCTCTCGGACCTGCGAGAATCCGGCGCCATCGAGCAGGACGCGGACATCGTGCTCGCGCTCTACCGCGACGGGTACTACAACAAGGAATGCGAAAACCCGAATCTGGCTGAGGCGATCATCCTCAAAAACCGCCACGGCGAGACCGGCACGCTCGAGGTGATGTGGCTGCCCGAGTACACGACGTTTGCGGCCATCGAGAAGAAGTACGACGACGATGACTATTGATGCGATCGCCCCAGGCGCGCGTGTGCTGTGCGCCGTGTCCGGCGGGGTGGACTCCATGTACCTCCTGCACCGGATGACGGAGCTGGCGGTGCAGCGCGGCTTCACGGTCGGCTGTGCGCACTTCAACCACGCGCTGCGCGGTGCGGAGAGCGACCGGGACGAGGCGTTCGTGCGCGCGCAGTGTCAACGGCTGAACGTGCCGTTTTACGCCGGGCGCGGCGACGTTGCGTCCGTGCGCGGAATGGGCACGGAGGGCGCGGCGCGGCAATTGCGCTATGCATTTTTGACCGACTGCGCGGCTGCGCACGGCTATGACTGGATCGCAACGGCGCACACGGCGGACGACAACGCCGAGACGCTGCTGCTCAACCTCGCGCGCGGCTGCGGTCTGCGCGGCCTGACCGGTATCCCGCCGCAGCGCGGCAAGCTGCTGCGCCCGATGCTGGACACCACGCGCGCGGAAGCGGAGGCGTATCTGGCGGCACATGGCATTGCGCACGTGGACGACAGCACGAACGCATCGGACGCTTACGCCCGCAACCGCATCCGGCACCATGCCGTGCCGGCACTCGAGAGCGTGAACGCGGCCTTCGTGCAGCACGCTGCCGATACGGCGGCGCTTTTGCGCGAGGACGAGCGGTTTCTCGGCGGTCTGGCGGCGGAGTTTCTCGCCGGTCAGACGCCTGCGGAGGGCATTCCGGTGGCGAAGCTGCTGGCGCTGCCGCGCCCGGTGCGTGTGCGTGTGCTGCAGCAGGCGGCCGGATGCGAGCTCTCGCGGCGGCATCTGCTGGCGCTCGAGCAGCTGTGCGGCGGGGAAGGGCTCGGCTATGCCGACGTGCCCGGTCTGCGTGTGACGCGCGAGCAGGGGCGGCTCTTTTTCGGCGCGCAGCCCCGGGAAAAGCTCGGGACGTATGCGCTCATCCCCGGTCAGACGACGGAGATCCCGGAGCTCGGCGTGCGCATCACGGTGGGGATGCCGGAGCCGTTTCATGAAATTCACAGCGCGTTCACCACTTTTGTCTTTAAATCTGCGATTATCCATGATAAACTATTGGTTACGCCGCGGCGTCCGGGTGACCGGATCCGCCTGGCTGGGCGCGGCTGCACGAAGCGCGTGAGCGACCTGCTTGCAGAGCGGGGGCTGACGCAGAGTGCACGCGACCGCGTACCGATCATCCGCGCAGCGGATGTGCCGGCGGCCATCGCCGGCTTCGGCGTTGCCGAGCAATGGGCGGCGGTGCCGGATCAAACCATGGTCTGCATCCGCATGGAACAGATCCAAACATATGGGGGAGAATACTATGAGTGATATGAGAGATGACATTGCGTCGGTCCTGCTGTCCGCCGAGGAGATCCAGAAGCGCACGGCGGAGCTCGGTGTCCAGATCTCGAAGGATTTTGACGGCCGCGAGCCGCTTTTCGTCGGTGTGCTCAAGGGCTGCTTTGTGTTCATGGCAGACCTGATGCGCAGCGTGACCATTCCATGCTCGGTCGATTTTATGGCCGTGTCATCCTATGGCAACCAGACGACGACCACCGGCGCGGTGAAGATCAACAAGGACCTGAATCAGGACATCGAGGGGCGCGACATCATCCTCGTCGAGGACATCCTCGACAGCGGCGTCACGCTGCACTACCTTGCGGACTATCTCAGCGTCCGCCGTCCCGCGTCGATCACCATTGCGACGCTGCTGGACAAGCCCGCGCGCCGCAAAGCGCCGATCCGCGCGTCGTATGCCGGCTTTGAGGTGCCGGATGCGTTCGTCGTCGGCTACGGCCTTGACTATGCGGAAAAATACCGCAATCTCCCGTTCATCGGCGTGCTCAAGCCGGAGGTCTACTCCAACTGAGCCCGATACGGATTCCTAAAGGATGTGATTTGATTTGAAACCGGACAAGAACCGTGCCAGAGGCATCGGGTTCTATATGCTGATCGGCGTGATCATTCTCGCCGTCATTTTCTATCTGACGTCCCCGGCGGAGCAGAAGGAATACACCTATTCCGAGATCGAGACTCTGTTCCGGGAGGAGAAGGTCAAGTCGTTCAGCCTTGAGGGCGATGAGCTCACGCTCAACCTCTATGCTGCCGACAGCGACGGCAACACCACCATCAAAAAGACCCTGCCGAGCCCGAACTGGTTCCGCGAGGATCTGGGTGATCTCATCGACGAGCAGACCGCCAGCGGCGTGCTGACGGAGTATGACTACGTCAAGGGCTGGACGGCGCCGTGGTGGATGTCCATCCTGCCGTACCTGATCACGATCGTGCTGTTCATCGGCGTGTGGTACCTGCTCATGAACAAGACGGGCGGCGGCGGTGCGCCGGGCGTCGGCAAGTTCGGCAAGGCGCACACGCGCACCGGCGAGGAGAACCTCAAGAAGGTCACCTTTGCCGATGTTGCCGGCGCGGAGGAGGAAAAAGAGGAGCTGTCCGAGATCGTGGACTTCCTCAAGCGTCCGCAGAACTATACCGCGATGGGCGCGCGCATCCCCAAGGGTGTGCTGCTTGTCGGCCCTCCGGGTACCGGCAAGACGCTCATGGCGCGCGCGGTCGCGGGCGAGGCGGGCGTGCAGTTTTTGTCCATCTCGGGCTCGGACTTTGTCGAGCTCTATGTCGGTGTCGGCGCATCGCGCGTGCGTGACCTGTTCGAGCAGGCCAAGAAGGTCGCTCCGGCCATCATCTTCATTGATGAGATCGACGCGGTCGGCCGTCAGCGCGGCAGCGGTCTCGGCGGCGGTCACGACGAGCGCGAGCAGACGCTCAACCAGCTGCTCGTCGAAATGGACGGCTTTACGAACAACGAGGGCGTCATCGTCATGGCGGCGACCAACCGCGCCGACATCCTCGATAACGCGCTGCTGCGCCCCGGCCGCTTTGACCGGCGCGTGTATATGGGTCTGCCCGACATCAAGGGGCGTGAGGATATTCTGAAGGTCCACGCCCGCGGCAAGCCGCTGGGCGACGATGTGGATCTCAAGAGCATCGCGCGCGGCACGGCCGGCTTTGCCGGTGCGGATCTGGAAAACCTCCTCAACGAGGCCGCGATCCTGGCCACGCGCAGCAAGCGCCGCTTCATCATGCAGGAGGATATCGACGAGGCGATCCTCAAGGTCGTCATGGGTCCGGAGAAGAAGAGCCGCATCGTGTCCGAGCGCGCGCGCCGCCTGACGGCGTACCACGAGTCCGGTCATGCGATCGCGTCGTTCTTCCTGAAAAACTCCGATCCCGTGCACTATATCACCATCATCCCGCGCGGCGCTGCCGGCGGCTTCACGTGGTATCGCAAGGCGGAGGATGCGGAGGACTTTACCTCCCGCGGCGAGATGTTCGACAGCATCGTCTCCGCGCTCGGCGGCCGCATTGCCGAGCAGCTGTTCCTGGACGATATCTCCACCGGCGCGTCCGGCGATATCCAGCAGGCGACGAACGTCGCCCGCGACATGGTCATGAAGTACGGCATGTCGGAAAAGCTCGGCCCCATTTCGTTTGACGATTCGAGTCACAGCATCTTCATCGGCCGCGACTTCGGCACGACCAAGAGCTACTCCGAGGAGACCGCTGCCACGATCGACGAAGAGGTCAAGCACATCTTCGATCAGGCGTATGCCAAGTGCGAGGCGCTGCTGCGCGAGCACGCCGATCTTCTGACCGGCCTTGCAGAGTATCTGCTCATCCACGAGACGATCGAGGGCGATGATTTCCGCTACTACTGCGAGCACGGCGAGATGCCCATCCACCCGGATGGCACCATCGAGCCGCCCGCAAAGGTCATCCGCAGAATGGACGAGGCGCCCGTTGCGCCGCAGCCGGAAGTGGAGACGCAGCCGACGGATGGTGACACTCCGGACGGCGGCGAGAAAACCGAATGAGTTTTGAGCCGAACAGGGCGGGGATGACCCCGCCCTGTTTTTGTGCGCCGTAATGTTGCCGCAGAATCGTGCTTGCACTTTGCGCCTGCGGATGATACAATACTTTGTTGAAAATAAAAAGGGAGGATTTCCTTTATGAAATTAGGTATCGTCGGCTTGCCGAACGTCGGCAAGTCCACTTTGTTCAACGCCATCACCAACGCCGGGGCTGAGAGCGCGAACTATCCGTTTTGCACCATCGAGCCCAATGTGGGTGTCGTAGCCGTGCCGGATGCGCGGCTGGATAAGCTGGCGGAGATGTATAAGCCGGACAAGAAGACCCCCGCAGTGATCGAGTTTGTCGACATTGCAGGTCTGGTCAAGGGCGCAAGCAAGGGCGCGGGGCTGGGCAATAAGTTCCTCGAAAACATCCGCCGCACCGATGCCATCGTCCACGTGGTGCGCTGCTTCGACGATGAGAACATCATGCACGTGGTGGCCGATGCCAGCCAGAACGAGCCGGTCGATCCGCTGGGCGACATCGGCACGATCGATCTGGAGCTCATCATGGCCGATCTGGAGATGGTCAACCGCCGCATCGAGAAGGCGACCAAGGCTGCCAAGGGCGACAAGAAGTTCCTGCGCGAGGCCGAGGTGTTCAAGGCGCTCGCCGCGCATCTGGATGCCGGCAAGTCCGCGCGCACCTTTGCGTGTGACGATGAGGAGCGCGCCATCGTTGAGACGGCGGATCTGCTGAGCCTGAAGCCCATCATCTATGCCGCCAACATGGACGAGGCGGGCTTTGCCGACTATACGCACAATGCATATTTTCAGGGTGTCCGTGAGCTGGCAGAGCAGGAGGGCGCACAGGTGCTGCCCATCTGCGCCAAGCTCGAGCAGGATATTGCCGAACTGGATGATCCGGAGGAGCGGGCAATGTTTCTGGCCGATCTCGGCATTGAGAAGTCCGGTCTTGACCGCCTGATCCAGTGCTCGTATGATCTGCTGGGGCTGATCTCCTTCCTGACCTACGGCAAGGATGAGTGCCGCGCGTGGACGATCCGCAAGGGCACGAAAGCGCCGCAGGCCGCCGGAAAGATCCACTCGGATATCGAGCGCGGCTTTATCCGCGCCGAGACCATCAACTTTGACGAGATGATGGCCTGCGGCGGCAGCGTGGCTGCCGCCAAGGAGAAGGGACTGCTGCGCTCCGAGGGCAAGGAGTACGTGGTCAAGGACGGCGACATGATCTACTTCCGCTTCAACGTCTGAACTGCAAACAGATGACCGCGCACGGCAAACGCCGCGCGCGGTCTGAGGCTGTCAAAAAGTATTACTTTTTGACAAAGGGGTCTGCGGCCTGACTGCAGCGCACGCGCCGTCCGCCGGAGGCAGACGGCGCGCACGTTTGCAGGCCGAGATGTATTTTCTCCGCCGCACATGTCGCCGGAGAAAATGATTGAACTTTTTTTCGCCGCTCCGGCGGTGAAACTCTGCGAGGCCTTTTGACAAGCTGTGACCGCGCACGGCAAACGCCGCGCGCGGTCTTTCCCTGTTTTATTCCGTTGTGTCGCCGCCGTGCGCCCGGCCAAACGTTCCGCGCAGGCGTTCGCCGAATTTCGGCGGCTGCACGGGGCGCTCCAGCAGGAAAATGCCGCAGTCGGCGCAGTATCGACAATCGGCAAAGCTGCCGTTCCAGATCCCGCGGCTCACCACAAGGTCGCCCTCCTCATCCGCGCGAAAGGATATGGACTTTTCCTCCTGACTCCAGATGATCTGCCGCGCGCTCTGCAGATAGCCGGAGAACAATTCCCCGCCGCAATAGGGGCATTTATCGCCTATGGTCATGGTCGCGTGCTCCTTTCTGTTACTGGTTGCGCTTCCAAATTCAGTATAGCATATATTTCCGGCGCTTAGCAAGCGTTCGGTGCAGCATTTCATGCACAAACGGCGGATTTTTCATCCTGCTTTCGTATGAAATTGTGCTTGACAGGGGTAACGGTCGGTGTTAGGATGATACCGTTGCAAAGGCAATGACGGGACTTGCACCCGAGCGAGGACGGACAGAGAATGGCGGTCATAGGCTGTGAGCCGCCTGCGGCACCCCTCCGGCGCAGACCTTCCCCGAGCCGATCGCCCGAACCCGCAGTAAGGCGACCCGTGCGGCGTACGTTACAGCGCCAACTGAGCAAAACTCAGGGTGGAACCGTGTGATTTCAGCACCCCTGTGCCGCGAGGCGCAGGGGTGTTTTTAGTTTAGGAGGAGACATTATGGACGATCAGTACACCTTTGAAAACAAGACCTATAAGGACACCTACCGTCACACCACCAGCCACATTCTTGCGCAGGCCATGAAGCGCCTGTACCCCGAGGTGAAGCTGGCGATCGGCCCTGCCATCGAGGACGGTTTCTATTACGATTTTGACAGCCCCGAGCCGTTCACGCCCGAGGTGCTCGAGAAGCTTGAGGCCGAGATGCGCAAGATCTGCAAGGAAAAGCTGCGTCTCGAGCGCTTTGAGCTTCCGCGCGCGGAAGCGCTGAAGTTCATGGAGGAGCGCGACGAGCCGTATAAGGTCGAGCTCATCAACGACCTGCCGGAGGACGCCGTTATCTCGTTTTACCGTCAGGGTGAATTCGTTGATCTCTGCGCCGGCCCGCATCTGGACTCCACCGGCCGCGTCAAGGGCAACGCCATCAAGCTCACGAGCGTCACCGGCGCTTACTGGCGCGGCGACAGCAGCCGCAAGATGCTCCAGCGCATCTACGGCACGTGCTTCCCGAAGAAGGACGAGCTCGACGCGTACCTTGCGCGTATCGAGGAGGCCAAAAAGCGTGACCACCGCAAGCTCGGCAAGGAGCTCGGTCTGTTCACGTTCATGGACGAGGGTCCGGGCTTCCCGTTCTTCCTGCCCAACGGCATGGTGCTCAAAAACCAGCTCATCGATTACTGGCGCGAGATCCACAAGAAGGCCGGCTACGTCGAGATCTCGACCCCGATCATGCTCAATCAGGATCTCTGGCACCGCAGCGGTCACTGGGATCACTATAAAGACAATATGTATACCACTGTCATCGACGATGTGCCGTTTGCGCTCAAGCCGATGAACTGCCCTGGCGGTATGCTGGTCTATAAGTCCCAGCCGCACTCCTACCGCGATCTGCCGCTGCGCGTGGGCGAGCTCGGCATCGTGCACCGCCACGAGCTCTCCGGTGCGCTGCACGGTCTGTTCCGCGTCCGCTGCTTCACGCAGGACGATGCGCACATCTTCATGACGCCCGATCAGGTCAAGGACGAGATCAAGGGTGTCGCCAAGCTCATTGACGACGTGTACTCGCTCTTTGGCTTCAAGTACCACATGGAGCTGTCCACCATGCCGGAGGATCATATCGGCACGGATGAGCAGTGGGCGGTTGCGACCGACGGCCTCGTCTCCGCGCTCAACGAGCTCGGCAAGCCCTATGTCATCAACGAGGGCGACGGCGCGTTCTACGGTCCGAAGATCGACTTCCATCTGGAGGACAGCCTCGGCCGTACCTGGCAGTGCGGCACGATCCAGCTCGATATGCAGATGCCCGAGCGCTTTGACCTCGAGTATGTCGGCGCGGACGGTGAGAAGCATCGCCCGGTCATGATCCACCGTGTGTGCTTTGGCTCGATCGAGCGCTTCATCGGCATCCTCACCGAGCACTACGCCGGTGCGTTCCCGCTGTGGCTCGCGCCCGTGCAGGTCAAGGTCATGCCCATCACCGACCGCACGAACAATTACGCCAAGCACGTCGCCGACCGTCTGGAGAAGGCCGGTCTGCGCGTTGAGACCGACCTGCGCAATGAGAAGATCGGCTATAAGATCCGCGAGGCGCAGAGCCAGAAGATCCCGTATATGCTCGTCCTCGGCGACAAGGAAGCGGAGAACGATACCATCTCCGTGCGCACGCTCTCCGGTGAGCAGAGCGTCGAGGGACTCTCTGACTTCATCGCCCGCCTGCAGGCGGATGTGAAGTCCCGCAAGAGCTGAAATTTGCACAGCATCGCATAAGAAGACCGACTCCTTCGCAGACTATACCCAAACGTCTGCGAAGGAGTTTTCTATATGCACAAACAATTTCGGCATCTGTGTCTTGCGCTCGCAGCGCTCATCGCTGCGGGAACACTGCTTGCAGCGCTCATTCCGGCCGCTGAGGCGGTCACATATAAAAAGGGGTCGAGCGGCGCTGTCGTATCGCAGATCCAGACCAAGCTCAAAAATTGGGGCTACTACGCCGGAGACGTGGACGGGGTCTACGGCAGCGCGACCGAGCGCGCCGTGCGCGCCTTTCAGCGCACAAACGGCCTCACAGCCGACGGGAAGGCCGGGGCACAGACTTTGGAGGCGCTGGGGCTGCCGGCGGACAGCGGCGGAAATTCCGGCGGCTCCGGCGGCATGACCGGCGCGCAGGTCGATCTGCTTGCGCGGCTCATTTCCGCCGAGGCGCGCGGCGAGCCATATTCCGGTCAGGTGGCGGTCGGCGCGGTCGTGCTCAACCGCATCCGGCATCCATCGTTTCCGAATACGCTCTCGGGCGTGATCTATCAGAGCGGGGCATTCACCTGCATCACGGACGGGCAGTTCAATGAGCCGGTCGCGGAGAGCGCCTATCGCGCTGCGCGCGACGCGCTCAATGGAGTCGACCCGTCCGGCGGTGCGATCTACTATTTCAATCCCTCAACGGCCACGAGCGCGTGGATCTGGTCGCGCCCGCTCATCACCGTCATCGGTAAGCATCGCTTCTGCTCCTGAGTGTCCGGTTACACCACAAAATAGGGGATGCCGCGCCGCATCTCCGCTACATATGGATGCATGAAAAAATGTCGCAAAAAAGTTTAAAAACACTATTGACAACTGCCCCTGTAAAGTGCTATATTATCAAACACGCGAGGGGTGCTCGTCACGAACGAAACGAACTTCCGAAAAAAGTTGAAAAAAGTTCTTGACAAAGTGAACCGCGTGTGGTAAGATAAACAAGCTGTCGCCGAGAGGCACAGCGGCGTGTAC
>CAJMPW010000002.1:0-253795 GCA_905215475.1 uncultured bacterium | reverse complement strand
GCAGTAATGCATTGAGCTGACCGATACTAATAACCCGAGGGCTTGACCTACAAGAATGTTGCAGGCAAACCGCCTTGTGAATCTTCTCATCCTCTGTTCGGTTTTGAAGGTGCAGGTACAAAACCTTGAGCACCATTAGCTCAGCTGGTAGAGCACCTGACTCTTAATCAGGGTGTCCAGGGTTCGAGTCCCTGATGGTGTACCACCCTTGTGGTGTGCCACGAGGGTAAATAGTTGGTGTTTTTAACGGTGAGGGTCCACCCGTTCCCATTCCGAACACGGAAGTTAAGCTCACCAGTGCCGACAATACTTGTCTGGAGACGGACCGGGAAGATAGGTCAATGCCAACACAAAAGGCCGCAACCATTCGGTTGCGGCCTTTTTGCTGTCTATTGCATGCTGATTTGGGCGCAGTTCTCTTGACATTTTTTCAAAAATAAGTATACTGGTGGAAGAATCAAGAAACGGGGGGGCTGCGCTATGAGAAGACATTTTTGGCCTAAGCTGGTCGTGCTGCTTGCGGTGGTTTTGCTGCTGGGCGCTGTGCCGGCGGCTGCGTTTGCTGGGTTTGCAGATGTACCGGCGGACGCATGGTACGCGCCTGCGGTACAGACCTGCGCAGAGCAGGGACTGTTCCAGGGAACATCTCCGACCACCTTTTCACCGGATCTATCTATGACCCGCGGTATGTTTGTGACGGTTCTTGGCCGGGTGGAAAATATCGACCCGACACAGGCTGACGCTTCTGGTTTTATGGACGTTCCGGAGGACGCCTATTATGCGGGCTATGTCGGCTGGGCTGCGCGCAGCGGAATCGTTGCAGGCGTTTCGGATTCCGTGTTTGAACCGGAACGCGGCATCAGTCGTCAGGAAATCTGCACGATTGTGCACCGTTATTTGGTTTGGAAGGACGTTTCTCTCCAAACCGTACCGTCTGCGCAATTTGCGGATGATGCGCAGATTGCCGAGTGGGCAAAGGAATCGGTGTATGTGTGCCGCAGCGCGGGGATCGTCTGCGGTGTAGGCGATAATCATTTCGCTCCGAACGTGGCGACTCGTCGCTGTGAGGCGGCACAGATTTTCAAAAATCTGCTTGCGGTTTTAAAGGATGCGCCCGAGCCGCAGCCGCCGGTTGAGCCGGAGCCGCCCGTGATTCGCTATGTTGCGCACAGGGGTTATCATGTGCAGGCACCGGAAAATACGATGCCGGCCTTTGCGGCGGCGGCGGAGGCTGGCTATCAGTTCATGGAATCGGACGTCCACTTCACAAAGGACGGCGTGGCAGTTTTGTGCCATGACAGCACGATCAACGCTACAGCGCGCAATGCTGACGGCAGTAAAATCGTTGGCGTGAAGTCGATCCAGTTCATGACATATGAGGAGCTGCTTCAGTATGATTTCGGCATTGCGGCGGGTGAGGCATACCGGGGGACCAGAATTCCCACATTCCGGGAGTGGATCGCGTTCTGCCGGGAAGCGGATGTGACACCCTATATCGAGCTGAAGTCCCGCATGACGACGGAGCAAGTGCAGACGCTCATGCAGCTCGTGGAGGAAGCGGGGATGACGGATCGCGTCGTGTGGATCTCCTTCACATGGAATTTGCGGATGCTGCAAGATGTGGTTGCCGCGAACCCGGAGGCGGAGGTCGGACTACTGAGCAATGGACTTGCCAACACGACCGTGGCGATGGCGAAAACGCTGCAGACAGGGCAAAACCGCGTCTTTTTGGATGTGCTGCATACCGCCGTGAACCGGCTGTCGATGCAGCTTGCTGCGCAGGCCGGGCTGGAGGTCGAGGCATATACCGTGAATGATGCGGAGCTTGCGGATGCGCTGACGTCGCTCGGCGTCGTTGGAATTACGACAAATACACTGCTGCCGGCTGCAACAACAGCAGAGCCGATGCAGCTTCAGGATGCAGAGGCGATCGTAGCGCGTTTCGCGCAGGACTTTACCATGACACCTGAACTGGAGCCATAATAGAACTATGAGCGATTCGCTCCAGTCGAATGCAAAGCCGCAACCATTCGGTTGCGGCTTTTTGCTTATCCAAACTGTTTTCTGTGTCGCTGTGATACAATGGCTCTGCCGCGATAATCTCAGACGCGGCAGAAGAAAACATGCAGATCCGCTGTAACCTTTTGCGTGCAGCGGACTCTTATAGACAAAGCATCGAGATGGGAGGGGCAAGGATGGACACGTTCGACGTCATATTTACAACCTACAGTCCGCTCGTGTTCCGCTACCTGCGCTCCCTGAGCGGAGATGCGGCCGTCGCCGAAGAGCTCACGGCGGAGACCTTCTACCGCGCCTACACCCATTTTGATTCGTTTCGCGGCGACAGCAAGCTCGAGACATGGCTGTGCGCCATTGCGAAAAACGCGTATCTCAAGGACTGCCGGCGCAGCGCGCGCACGGTCGGCGCGGATGCGCTTGAGACCCAGCCGGCGGAGACGGACTTTGTCGAGCACTTTCTTGACCGCGAACAGGCGCGGCAGATCTACCGCCACGTGCACGAGCTGGGCGCGCAGTATAAGGAAGTGTTTTTGCTGCGCACGCTCGGCGAGCTGAGCTTCCGCGACATTGCGGACATCTTCGGCAAGTCCGAGTCCTGGGCGAAGGTCACGTACTTTCGCGCCAAAAACAAGATCATCGAACGAATGGAGGAACCGACATGAACCCGATCACCTGCGGCATGGCAGCGGATCTGCTGCCGCTGTATCTGGACGGCTGCTGCAGCGCCGACAGCAGCGCGGCGCTGGCCGCGCACATGGATACCTGCCCGAACTGCCGGGCGCAATATGCGCAGCTGCGGCGCGATCTGACGCCTGCTGCGCCCGCGGCGGACGATCCCGGCACGGACGCGATCGCACGCGCTCTGGCGCGGAAAATGCGTCGCCGCAAGCGCTGCCTGCGCGCGCTCGGCGCGGTGCTGGGCGTGCTGCTGGCCGTGTTTCTCGTGTTCATCGGCAAGACCTTCGTGATCCTTGGTCAGCCGGGCTGCACTGCGTCTGCCGCGCTCCCGGCCGGAGCGACCGACCTCGCCGGGCGTGCGGTCAGCGGCAGCGCCGAGGAGGTCGGCGCGTATGTCTTTGCGACCGGTACGGCGCGGCTCGTCGTCGCAGCGGACGTGCTGCCGGATGCGCCCGTGACGGTGCGGCTCTGGCAGGTGCGCGAGACGCGCGAAAACACCATGGTCGCAACCTTGGACGCAAAGCACCGGTCATGCATCTTCACGAATCTGCCGCCGCAGACGCTCTATGCCGTCACGGTGGATGGCGCGCCGGATGTGCAGCTCACCGTGCGCAGTGGGCTCACGTTCCGGGAGGCGTTTTCCCTCATGCTGCAGGAGCTGTGAGCAGGGATGGAAACCGGACAGAAATCGCAAAAGCCCCGCCGGAAAACCGGCGGGGCTTTTGGGGTGTTGCGAAAAGAAAGGGATCGGATCAGTATTTCTGCAGCGGGGCGTATTTCTCGTGCAGCGCTTCCTCGCGCTCAAGGTTGGACTCGATGCGTCTATGGCGTGCGCGGATCTGCAATGTTGCCGCCTTGCCTTGTTCCCTCATACCGACACCGCCCGATGATGAACAGTCACCGGGCATTTTTCATATAGCAGGCTCAGAGTCGGAATTCCGACTCTGAGCCTGTTGAATTCTTGTTGTAATAGATGAAGCGGTGCTAAGGATGCGCAAAACAGATAATAGCACGCATCAGACGATTATGTACTTCAGATTGCTTTGCTCAAAGAGGTTAATCCAGTTTCCGCCTATATCGCTGTCTGTAATTACTATGTCGAAATCTGAAAGATTTGAGAACATGCAGGGACGCATTTTGCCGAACTTCGATGAGTCGACCAGTAGAATTCTTGTGGATGATGAGTTGATAGCCGCCTTCTTGTACATAAATTCATACGGCTCGATGCATGAAAGGTTTCCTTTTGAAGTTACTCCAGCTGCTGCCATAAAGCACTTGTTGATATTCAGTCTGGATATAAGCGCTACTCCTTCGGGAGAATCGAAAAGCTCAGTGTTCCTGTGGTAAAATCCGCCGCCGCAAATGAGAGAGATGTTGCTTCTGTTCTGGCAGGCAACCATAGTGTTCAGGGTGTAGCCCACTACCGTGATGGGAAAGTCCAGATTTAAGTGCTTGAGCATACACTCTGTGGTGGAACCTGTATCTATCAGAATGATATCATTCGGCTCAATGAGCTTACAGGCCTCCAGACCGATTGCCTCCTTGCTGCCGGACATGCTCTGTCTCTCGTCGTGAATGAAATAGTCCTTCTTTATCTTCGAGCCATCCTGGTTATCATTCAGAATTGCAACGCCATTGATAACGGTGGTATATCCCTGCGCGGACAGCTCGTGCAAATCTCGGCGTATGGTCATATCCGAGACTCCGATTTCCGAGGCAAGTGCGCTTATGGATTCACCTACTCTGTTTGCCAGGATGGAGAGAATACAGCTGATACGCTCGGGCTTGTTCTTCATATATAAGCCTTCTCCTTTTCTGAACGGTATTTAACAAAATGCTCGTAATATTTTTAATTTATAACAAATTTATCACAGCGACAGAGAAAATTCAATAGCAACAAAGGGGAAATGCACCTTGGTTTTAACAAAATTTGCAGATTTGCTTGGATACAGAGGCGCGGTAATACAATTATAAGCCGGATATTTCATCTGAAATGCGCTGAATTTCGCGTTATTCTGAGAAAATGTGCGTATTGGCAATCAGATAAATGATTTTTGTTATACACCAAAGCAAAATGTTAACATATCAACAAAATGTGTTAACAATCGCTGCCGATTAACAGCTAAAAAGAGCGGATGTTAAAAAAATGTTGGTTTTATACAAACAAAGAGATGGATATTATGAACTATTCACAAAAAAGTTTTGAAATATTGACTCAAATTTTTCTTTATGTTAGCATATGTTACAGGATGAACAAAACTTGTGATAAATAAATATTTTCACAAAAGCTGAAAGGATATATAACATTGAAGAAAGAAGAAGTATACGGACACATTGACCATACGCTCCTCAAGGCGTTTAGCACAACAGAGCAGATTGAAGCCATTGCAGAGGAGGCGCTGAAATACGGCACTGCATCTATATGCATTCCGGCAAGCTTTGTAAATCACATTCACAATAAATATAAGGATGTCAATATATGCACCGTAATTGGCTTTCCCCTCGGATATTCCACCACTTCAATAAAGGTTGCAGAGGCAAAGCAGGCAATTGAAGACGGCGCAAATGAAATCGATATGGTAATCAACATCGGCTGGGCAAAGGAGCATAAGTTTGATGCTGTTACCGAAGAGATAAAGGCCGTCAAAGCGGCGTGCGGGGACAAGACTCTGAAGGTTATAATTGAGACCTGCTATCTGACTGACGAGGAAAAAATCGCACTTTGCAAGTGCGTTTCGGATGCAAAGGCCGACTATATTAAGACCTCAACCGGATTTGGCACCGGTGGCGCAACGCTGGAGGATGTAAAGCTTTTGAAGGCCAATGTTGCACCTTATGTAAAAGTAAAGGCGGCAGGCGGTATGAAGACCAAGGCAGACCTTTTTGCATTCCTTGAGGCCGGTGCAGACAGACTCGGCACAAGCTCGGGCATAAAGCTTCTCAACGAATAATTTGTTGATGGTGATAACTGATGAGTAACCGTTTTCTTCTTGAAGCTAAAAACATAATTAAGACTTTCCCGCCTACTGTGGCATTGAATGATGTTCACTTTTGCCTGAGGCCCGGCGAAATCCACGGCCTGATGGGCGAGAACGGCTCAGGCAAGAGCACGATGTGTTCAATCGTTTCGGGCATTTATCCCTATGATTCAGGTGAACTCTTCCTGGAGGGTGAGCCGTATTGCCCTAAGAATATGATTGACGCAGCAGCTAAGGGCGTTTGCATGATTGTTCAGGAGCAGGGGACCTTTGCGAGCACAACCGTTGCGGAAAACATATTCATCGGAAAAGAAAAGCAGTTTCATAACGGCATCAGGCTGGATACGAAAAAAATGGCGAATGCCGCACAGAAGATTCTCGATGAGCTTCAGATGCAGCACATTGACGCCAGAATGACCTGCGGCAGACTTTCCTTTGAGGACAGAAAGCTTGTAGAGATAGCAAGAGCAATGTATTCAGACCCAAAGGTTCTGATAATCGATGAGACGACCAGCGCACTTTCCAAGAATGGCCGCGATATTCTCTACGGCTTGATGGAAAAGATGAAGTCAGAAGGCAAGTCCGTAATCTTCATCTCACATGACATAGATGAGCTTATGGAAAAATGCGACTATCTGACGGTTTTTAGAGACGGCATTTACATTGACGAGGTGCCGAAGGAGAAATTCAATGCCGATCTGATCAAGCAGCTGATGGTTGGCAGAGAAATGGTCGGAGCCTACTATCGCGAGGATTTCAAGCCGAGCCACGAGGACGAGGTTGTCCTCTCGGTTGAGCATATTACGCAGGGAATCGTTACCGATGTCTCGTTCGATGCGTATAAGGGCGAGATACTCGGCATAGGCGGCCTGAACGAGTGCGGTATGCACGAGTTGGGCAAGCTGATATTCGGTCTTGAACCGCGCACGATAGGCGTTACCAGGTATCAGGGCGGCGTTGAGTTCAAAAATCCGACTGATGCAATGAAGCTGGGCATCGGCTACATTTCCAAGGACCGCGACAAAGAAGCAATTCTCACAGCAGCAAGCATTCGTGATAACATCTGCCTTCCGTCCCTGAGTAAGCTGCAGAAGGGCATATTCATCACGGATAAGAGAGAGAAGGAGTTTACGAATTCCTACATAAATACGCTCGAAATCAAAACCAGCGGAATGGAACAGCTTTGTATGCATCTGTCCGGCGGCAATAAGCAGAAGGTCGTTATTGCAAAATGGGTGGGCTTCGATGCCTCCGTTCTGATAATGGACTGTCCTACCAGAGGCATAGACATCGGCGTTAAAGCGGAGATTTACCGCATCATGGAAAAAATGAAAGCAGACGGCAGGACCATAATCCTGATTTCCGAGGAGCTGCCTGAGCTGATAGGTATGAGCGACAGACTGCTTATCATGAAGGACGGCAAAATCACAAAAGAGTTTCAGAGAAGCAAAGAGCTGTCCGACAGAGATATTATTAATTACATGATATAGGTGCTTTCTAATGAAAACGGATATAAAAAAGCATGAAAACGGCGGTGCAAAAAGCTGGATCAAGGCGCACCTGTCTGACATTATTCCCGTATTAGGCCTCATATTAGTGTTGGTATTCTTCAATGCGGTCAGCGGCGGAAAAGTATTTACAAAGACAAACTTCAACACGCTGTTCAACGAGGCTTTCAGCCTTCTGATTGTTACATACGCATTGATTTTTGTTATGGCGCAGGGCAAAAACGATATGTCCCTGGGCGGCGTTGTGGCACTTGCGGCGGCACTTGCGGCACACGCATCATCTATAAGCGGCAATTTGGTCCTGCCGGTTGCGCTGCTGGTCGGACTGCTGTGCGGCCTGCTGAACGGCTTGATTGTTACGGAGCTTAGAATTGACTCGTTTATTGCTACAATCGCAATGTCCTTCATCCTGAAGGGCTTTGTTGAATTGCTGCTCCAGTCGGGTGTTCAGTCCATACCCATCAAGATGATGATGCTCGATACTCAGCAGCTTAAAATCACAGTTGCGATCGTATTCGGTATTATTAGCTTCATACTGTTTAAGTACACCATGTTCGGCAAGCATTGCCGTGCAATAGGCTCAAGGCTGGAAGTCTGCAGACAGTCCGGCGTAAGAGTAAAGCTCGTTCAGTACGGAAGCTATGTGTTCACAGGTTTGGCCTCCGGTCTTGTTGCGTTCTTCTTCCTCATCCGCTCCGGTGCTGCTAATATCGGCACGGCAAGCAATTTGGAATTCAATGCGCTGCAGGCGCTGATGCTCGGCGGCGTGCTGATCACAGGCGGCTCGTCCGTTAAGTTCAGAAGTGCGGTAATCGGCAGCATCACGATGGCGGCACTTGCAAATGGTATGACCCTGTGGGGCGTTGAGACACTGACTCAGCAACTTATCAAGGGCTTTATATTCCTTATTGTAATTGCGCTTACATTTGAAAGAAAGAGCGTAGAGGTAATCAAGTGAATTTTGTAATTCTCATTACTGGCAGAGTAATGAAAAGAAAAAGGAGAAAAAAATATGAAGAAAGTCATCGCCCTCTTGCTGACAGCAGTTATGGTGTTTGCACTTTGCGCATGCGGCCAGCAAGGTGCTAAGGGTAACGATCCCTCAGCAAACCTTCCCGAGTTCAAGCTCGGCATCCCCATGGAAAACACCGCAAACCCTGCACAGTATTCCTACCTTGAGAACATGGTTTACCTGTGCGGCAACTTCCCCAACGGCGGCACCGCAGTTGCAGAAGCTGACGACCTGACCGACCCCGATCATATGATTTCCAGCGTTGAGAAACTTATCTCTGCAGGCTGCAATATGATCACCATCTGCCCCTGCAACGACACTATGCTCATCAAGGTTGCAAAGCTTTGTGAAGAGAACAAGGTTTACTGGGCAGTTGCATGGCGCGACATCCTCGACCCCGAGGTACATGATGTTGTATACGCATCTCCCTACTTCTGCGGCACTGCAGTTCAGTCCGACTTGAACGCAGGCTATGCAGCAGTTAAGGCAATGGGCGAAGCAGGCATGAAGAAGATCGGCCTCATCTCTTTGGACAAGAGCAGCTCCTGCGCAACACTTCGTGAAAAGGGCATGCAGAAGGCGCTTGACGAGTACGGCATGAAAGTTGTTGCTGAGGCAAGAGACCTCCAGCAGGCAGCTGACGCAGCACAGGCAGTTGAAAGCTTCATCGTTGCAAATCCCGACCTCGACGGTGTTTACATCGCTTGCTCCATGGGCATGAACATCCTCGACGGCACTCTCTCCGCGCTTGAGCAGTACGACCCCGACAACCACATCAAGATCAGCGTTATTGACTTCCTGACCGGACTCGACACCTGCTTCGAGAAGGATAGAATCATTTGCGCACAGGGCGGTATTTACATCCCCGTTCAGATTGCCTGCGGTATGCTCGAGATGAACGCAATCCTCAATGGCGGCCGCCTCGGTGGACAGGCATGGGATGTTCCCATCTCCTTCGGTGCAGTCGGCTCCGCTGAAGAGTTCAAGGATTACAGCAAGTTCTGCGAAGGAGCACTTCCTGCTTACACCTTTGAAGAGCTGCAGAACCTGTTCATCACCTACAATCCCGATGTAACCGGTGAAGACATCATCGCTTGGGGTAATGCATTCAACCTCGCCGACATTTATGCTGCACATGCAGACCTCGCAGCACCCGTAAAGGGACCCAACGGCGTTGAATATGTTCCCTTTGCAAAGTAATTGCATTCAATCAGCCTGAACTTAACACCACACAAATTCCGGGGGGAGGTTTATTCTCCCCCCGGCACTGAAAAAACCGTCACCCATCTCTGCGTTTTTGCTTTATACGTGTTATGAATGACGCACGTTTTCCCCTTATGAAAAGTAATGCAGCAGCTGCATTATTACTGACAATAATCGTTGTTAAAGGTTTACTGTTATGAAGGAAAAAAAGAACAATATATTTATCGTACTTGCCGTACCGGTGGTCACCTTTTTGATTCTGACTGCCTGCATAGATAATTACGGCTTCAATTCTCTGAAGATTGTTCTGTCTCAAGCCATTATCCCTACAGTTCTGGGATATGCAATGTGCTTTACCAACGCAATTGGTATGTTCGATCTCAGCTGCGCATCTGCTATGATCATTGCTGCAATGATAGGAGGTTCTCTCGGAACCACAATGGGAATTCCCGGCCTCATCATCGGCTGCATAGCCGTTGGCGTTGTGCTGGGTGTAATTAACGGCACTGTGTACAAGCTGCTGAAGATTCCCTGTCTTATTGTATCTCTGGGCCTGCTGCTCATCTACGAGATACTTGCACAGAAAATCGGTCTCGGCGTCAGCAAGACAATCCCCGCTGATGTCGGCATTATCGGCAAATTCCCCTATAGTTTAATTATACTGGGAGCAAGCGCACTCTTGTTCTATTACATATACAATAGAACCTGCATTGCCTGCCACATTCGCGCGGTAGGTAATGAGGAGCTTCTCGCCAACGCACTTGGCGTCAATGCAATGAATACCAAGTATATGACCTTTGTGCTTGCCGGTATCTTTATCGGCATCACCGCAATCCTGCAGATTTCTTATGCAAACAGCATTACCACGGTTTCTTCCCTGAGGAGTATCTCCATGATATTCCAGCCTCTTATGGGCGTGCTGATTGCATTTGCAATTCAGGAATGGTGCAATCTGACGCTTGGTGTATTCATAAGCCAGTTCACCCTTTCCATGATGTTCAATGCATTGATTGCTCTGGGTGTCCCGAGCAAGATGCAGGATGTTGTGCTGGGTGTTATGCTCATAATCGTAATGGGTATTGCGCTGAACAACAAGCGTATCAGCGGTTTCTTTGAAAGAAAAGCAAGAAGAAAAGAATTGATGAAAAGAGCCTAATTGAGTTCAATTAGGCTCTTTCAAAAACTTGCGCAAATTGAAAAAAGCATAAAAAGACGCAGCTTACAGGATTTGGCGGAAAGATAACCCGCGTATCAGATGGCAGGGAAATGGGCTTTGCGTATTCAGACGGCAAGCTTGTTCTGCACATTGACAGACTTGACCTTTACGAAATGTTCGATATTCAGATATAAAATAAAGGAGCGCGATCATGGCATTCAGATATTCTGATAAATATAAGAAATACTCTCTTGATATGCATGTAAATGTAACGAGAGACGAATTCCTTAAGCAGTTTGACCCGGAGGCTCTTGCTAAGGACATTATCTCAACAGGTGCTGAGGCGGGGATGATGTACATTCAGTCCCATTACGGCTATTCCTACTGGCCTACAAAGGTTGGCGAAATGCACCCGGGTCTCATCGGAAATGAAGATGCATTCAAAAGGCTGTACGATGAAATGCACAAGGGCGGAATGGATGTTGATGTATACTTCAGCATGATTTATAACAACTGGGCATATGACCACCATCCCGAGTGGAGAATTAAGGACATAGACGGCAACTATTCGCGCGACAAGGGCAGAAGATTCGGCCTTTGCTGTCCGAACAGCGAGGGCTACAAAAAGTTCTGCAGAGACCAGATTGCAGATTTCACTGAATATGTAGGTCCCTATGAGGCGTTCTTTGCGGATATGACCTTCTGGCCCACAGTATGTTACTGCGACAATTGCAGAGCAAGATGGGAAAAGGAAGTCGGCGGAGAAATGCCGAGAATTGTAAATTGGAAGGACGAACGTTGGAAGCTTTTCCAGCGCAAGCGCGAGGAGTGGCTGCAGGACTATATGCAGTACATCTACGACTCCGTCAAGATGGTCAATCCCGGCGCAGTTGTCGAAATGCAGAACTCCACCATGCCGGGAAGCTGGATGATGGGCGTAACCGAGAATGCCACGATTGCAAGCGATGCAGTTTCCGGCGATTTGTACGGCGGTTTTTCTCAGCAGACCTTTGCCTGCAAAATGTACTACAATATGACGCCCAATCTGCCGTTCAACTATACTACCTCAAGGTGCGAGCCGTCTCTTGACGAGCATACCACTATTAAATCCGAGGTAATGATGAAGCTCCATGCAATGCTGTCATTTATCAATCACGGCAGCAACATATTTGTTGACGCAGTGGATATGACCGGCACATATGAACCGTTGGTGTACAGCCGCCTTAAGAATGTATATGATGATGCGGCAAGGTTTGAAAAGTATTTCTCAAAGGGCAAGCCCTGCACGGATATAGGCATATACTTCAATCTGCACGGCAAGTACGACGAGGAGACGCCGCCTATGGACATCTCTGAGAGCAAGCACATCAGCAGGGCAATACCGCATCTTGACAGCAGCATCAATGTCAGCGAAACGCTGCAGAGAGCGCATATACCTTACAGCGTGTATACCAGCTTCCACCCTGAGCAGTGGGGCAAAGCAAAAATGCTTATAGTGAGCGATGCGCCCAATATGAGCAAGGAAAATATGTCTGAGCTGAAGGCTTATGTCGAAGACGGCGGCATAGCGTATATCAGCGGTCACAGCGCACAGCCTCTGGTTGAGGAGATTTTCGGCGGAAAGATAACGGGACGTACCGACGAAACAATCACCTATATTGCCCCCGAGGATGAGGTGGCATCGCTGTTTGGTGAGTACAGCAGAAAATATCCTTTGACAGTGTACGACAGTGCGTATATTCTTGAAGGAGCAACGAACGGCAAGGTGCTTGCAAAGCTGACGCTGCCGTATTCACTGCAGGCAAGCACATTCCTGGTATGTGCAGACCTCGAGCTTCAGGTGGAAGCGGACCCGAATGACCCGCGCAATGAGAGTGCATCCATGCACTCAGACCCACCCGGAATCGCAACAGACTACCCTGCAATGATGGAAGCAGAGGTCGGCAAGGGCAAGATAATATGGGTATGTGCACCCTTTGAGAACACAAGCCTGACACAGCCCAGAAAGGTATTCACATCATTTGTAAAGAAGTATGTGCCTGAGATGAGCTTCGCTTCAGACGATACGCCGTATGTGGTTGAGTATCAGCTGTGGGGGGATGAAGAGGGCAAATATCTGTCTGCAATCAACCTGCAGTACGCAGATGAGGTTCTGCCGGTATTTGACTTCAATATCTGCATAAGGACGGAAAAGCCTGCAAAGATAACCCGCGTATCAGACGGCAGGGAAATGGGCTTTGAGTATTCAGACGGCAAGCTTGTTCTGCACATTGACAGACTTGACCTTTACGAAATGTTCGATATTCAGATATAATTGTGATAGCTGCAGCGTGTCAGCAAAAGGAGAAAAGCAATGGAAAACAAAAAGATAGTAGTGTTTGGCAGCTATGTAACTGACCTTACCGGCAGAACCCCTAAGTTTCCCACAGAGGGCGAAACGGTAATGGGTGTGTCCTTCAAAAGCGGACCGGGAGGAAAGGGCTCCAACCAGGCGGTAGCTGCAAAGCGAGCCGGAGGCGATGTAACACTTGTAACCAGACTCGGTGAGGACGACTTCGGAAAGCTGGCACTTAATTTCTATGACAAAGAGGGAATCGATTCCTCAAAAATCATTGTTGATAAAAATTCTGACACAGGTGCTGCACTGATAATCGTAAACGAAGCTACTGGACAGAACGAAATCATTGTAATTATCGGTGCCTGCGGAGAGTTCAAGCCCGAGGAGGTTCAGGCGCTTAAAGAAACTGTCGCCTCAGCGGGAACGGTTCTCTGCCAGCTTGAAACAAATCCGGAGGCTACCTACAAGGTGCTTGATATGGCAAAGCAGGCAGGTGTGACTACTGTTTTTAATCCTGCACCGGCAAGAAAGCTGCCTGATGAGGTGTTGAACGGCATTGATTACATCACCCCCAACGAAACAGAAGCAGAAATCATAACAGGCATTGCAGTTACCGGTTATGAGAGCGCCGCAAAGGCGGCAGATGTTCTTCTCGGCAAGGGAGTTAAGAATGTTGTCATCACGCTCGGAAACAAGGGCTATTATGCCAAAAATGCACAGTCTGAGTTTACCGGTGCGCCGATTCAGGTAAATGTTGTTGATACAACGGGAGCAGGTGATGCCTTTAACGGCGGCTTTACTGCGGCGCTTGCGGCGGGAATGAGCTTTGAAGCTGCGCTTATATACGGCAATGTAACCGGCGGACTGGCGGTCGAAAAGCTCGGCACAGCACCGGCGATGCCTTATAAAGAAGAGATTATGGCAGCGCTAAACAAGTAATGATTTGAAAAGGTGCAGACACTTGAACCTGTATGTTCAGAAATTCAAGGTCTGCACCGATTTTTTGCTGTAGAAGACGAGTATAGGTGAGGTTTAGCCGGTCCCGTCAAGATTTATGCGCAAATGTATTTGCAGGCTCTGGCTGAATGAAGTCAGCCGGCAATGGGGGCGTCGTCCAAAGCTGCCTTCAAATGCTTCGTGTTCATGTATTTCTTGCAGCCCCACTGGTGCCCGCCGCGTGGCGAAGTCGGGCGCAGACCAGCATCAGGGCGGAGTTGCCGTCAGGGAACGTCCCCATCACGCGCGTCCGCCGACGGATCTCTCGGTTCAGCCGCTCGATCACGTTGTTGGTACGGATGCGCGTCCAGTGTTCGCTGGGAAAAGTGCAGTAGGTCAGCGTTTCCTCTGTACAATTCTCGGACATAGTTTGCTGTCTCCTTTCAGAATGGTGTGCGGTAACTTCATTCTACCAGAGCCTGCATGCTATGTCTTCTTTTATGCGATTTTCAATTTGCGCAACTTATTGTACATTATCTTCCCTCATGCTGCAGGAGCTGTGAGCAGGGATAGAAACCGGACCGAAATCGCGAAAGCCCCGCCGGAAAACCGGCGGGGCTTTTGGGGTGTTGCGAAAAGAAAGGGATCGGATCAGTATTTCTGCAGCGGGGCGTATTTCTCGTGCAGCGCTTCCTCGCGCTCAAGGTTGGACTCGATGCGTCTATGGCGTGCGCGGATCTGCTCGTGGGTGTGCATATGCGGCACCTTGTACATGTGGTTCTCCTCGACGGCCTCGAACAGGTACGGGCCGACGAAGGCGGGGTTCATGCCCTTGACGGGGATGTTGCTGTCGAACAGGCGGCGGTAATCCCAGTAGCTGTCGGTGGCGTAGAACGGGTCGCACGGGACGCTGTAGTCGGCCGGGCGGTGATCTTCGCTGTTGTGGATGTTCGTGTGCACATATTCGGGACAGAACACGCTCACACCCATCATGCTGTAGTCGGGGTCGTTCTCGGCGAGGTCGCGCACGGCCTCCGCGATGCAGACGGCGGCATGCTTGCTCGCAAGGTAGGCCGTATTGTAGCGCAGGCCGGTGATCAGGCCGGCGATGGATGCGGTGAACAGGAAGTGGCAGGGCGTGCCCTGCTGCTTGAAGATGGGCAGCACCTCGTGCACGTAATAGGTCAGGCCGAGCACGTTCGTGTTCATGGCCCAGGCCCAGTCCTGAGGCGGATGGTTGTAGACCCAGCCGCCGGTGGCGATGCCGGCGTTGGCGAACATCAGATCGAGCTGGCCGGTGCCGACGGTGTCGAGGTCCATGCGGCGCACGGCTATCTCGTGCAGCAGTTTTTGAGCCCTTACACCAACAAGCGCACCGACGAATACGGCGGAAGCATGGAAAACCGCTGCCGCTTCCTCGTGCGCATCCTCACCGGCATCCGCGCCGCCGTCAGCCGTGATTTCGTCGTCGGCGCGCGCATCAACGGCAATGACTTCGTCGAGGGCGGCAACGATCTCGCTGCCTGCACCGAGATCGCCAAATACCTCGAGCCGTATGTGGATTACTTCAATGTGTCCTGCGGCGTGTATGCCAGCGCACCGACCATGATCGAGCCGTGCTACAGCCCCGAGGGTTGGAGAAAGGATCTGGCCAAGACCATCAAGGCCGCTGTGCACGTGCCTGTCATCGCCGTCAACACCATCAAGCACCCCGAGACGGCCGAGCGCTTCCTGCAGGAGGGCGTGAGTGACTTTGTCGGCATGTCCCGCATGCAGCTGGCTGATCCCGAGGTGGTCAAAAAGGCCATGGCCGGCCGCGAGGATCTTATCCGCAAGTGCCTCGGCTGCATGAACTGCAACAAATCCGTCGTCGCGGGCAAGAACCTGCACTGCGCCATCAACCCCGTCACCGGCCGCGCCACGGTCTACGGCGACGAGAATCTGGTCAAGACCGGTGCCGGCCGCACGGTCGCGGTCGTGGGCGGCGGCCCCGGCGGTATGCAGGCTGCGCTCCTGCTGAAAAAGCGCGGCTATTACCCGGTCATTTTCGAGAGCCGTGACCATCTCGGCGGCAGCGCCGTGCTGGCCTCGAAAGCGCCGTGCAAGGGTATGGTGGCCGAGCTCATCGAGACCATGAAGGCCGAGATGAAGGAGTACCACATCGAGGTGCGCCTGAACACGCCCGCCACGGTCGAGACGCTGCGCGCGCTCGATCCCTACGGCGTCGTCGTCGCCTGCGGCGGCGATCAGATCGTGCCGAACATTCCCGGTGTGGACCGCAGCAACGTTTATTATATCGAGGATGTACTTTTGCGCCGCGTCTCCTTCGAGGGCAAGAACATCGTCGTCATCGGCGGCGGCCATGTCGGCCTTGAGGTCGCGCACTTCCTGTGCGACAACAACAAGGTCACGGTCGTTGAGATGCAGAAGGAGGTCGGTGTCACGATCTACCGCACGGCGCGCTACAAGCTGCTGTCCCTGCTCGCCGAGAGCGGCGTGGAGGTCCTGACCGAGCATGCCATTGCCGGCGTGACCGACGGCGCGGTCGAGCTCAGGAAGACCGACACCGGCGAGGTCGTCACCCGTCCGGCCGATATCGTCATCATGGCGCTCGGCAATCGTCCCGACAAGAGCTACGAGCAGCAGCTCAAGGATGCGTTCGACAAGGTCGTCTTTGTCGGCGACGCAAACAAGGGCGGCACGATGGCCGATGCCACGCTCAGCGCCTACGAAAACTGCTGGTTCTTCTAAACCATACTGATTTTTTTATAAAAGGAAGGTTTTATTATGAAAAACAATCTGTTTGATCTTTCCGGCCAGGTCGCGTTCTGCTGCGGCGGTTCCTCCGGTCTCGGCCTTCAGTTCGCCAAGGCGATGGCCAACGCGGGCGCGGACATCGCGCTCGTTGCCCGCCGCACCGACCGTCTGGATGAAAACGCCAGGGAGATCTAGGCGGAATACGGCGTCAAGGTCTATCCGCATTACATGGATCTGCAGGATTCCAAGAGCATCACGGACTGCGTCAGCGACGTCGTCGCGCATTTTGGCAAGATCGACATTCTGGTCAATGCCGCCGGTATCCCGGGCGGCGGTGACCCGGCCACGCTCACGGACGAGTACTGGCTCAACGTCATCAACACCGACCTCAACGGGCAGTTCTTCACCTGACGCGAGGTCGTGCGCCAGTCCATGAAGCCCAATCAGTACGGCCGCATCATCATGGTCTCGTCCATCCACGGCGTCTGCGGCCGCCCGGCGCGTCATGTTTCCCGTATCACCATGCGCATTTCTTCCTTTCATTTTTCCCCTCACACTCCATGGCATACGTCCCTTCTTTTTTCTTTGCGCGGCAGCAAAAACTGCTGCCGCGCAAGGCGTTTTGGGGCATTGCGTGCACGCTTGCGCTGCGCGGCGATTTGTGCTATCCTGCGCGTGGGGTGATACGATGAAAATTCTCATGATCAACGGCAGCCCGCATCCGCGCGGCTGCACATACACCGCCCTGCACGAAATGGAGCGGGTGCTGCGCGCAGCCGGTGCCGAGGTGCAGATCCTGACCGTCGGTGCCGAGCAGATGGGCGGCTGCGTGGCCTGCGGCGGCTGCCGTGCGACCGGGCGCTGCGTGCGCGGCGGACTGGTGAACGATGCCATCGACGCGATGGAGACGGCCGATGCGCTCGTGCTCGCGTCCCCGGTGCACTATGCCGGAATCTCCGGCGCGATGTCGGCCTTTTGCGACCGGCTGTTTTATGCCTCCGACGGCTGGGCAAACAAGCCCTGCGCGTGCGTTGTCTCGGCGCGCCGCGCGGGCACAACGGCGGCGCTCGATCAGCTGGTCAAGTACCCGATGATCTCGAACATGCCGGTCGTCTCCTCGCAATACTGGCCGATGGTGTACGGTGCGTGCCCGGAGGACGCCGCGCAGGATGCGGAAGGGCTGCAGACCATGCGCCAGCTCGCGCGCAACCTGCTCTGGCTGGTGCGGTGCATCGCCGCCGGTGACGCGGCGGGCGTTGCGCGCCCGGAGACGGAAGCGCGCACATTCACCAATTTCATCCGCTGATTTTCGGCAGTATGACAAAAGACCAGCCGCCGCAGGAAATGCCTGCGGCGGCTGGTCTCGTATTTGGGGAAGTGTGCTCAGCCGTGCTTTTTCACCCGGCGCTTGCCCGTCATGTGCTCCACGGTCAGGCACAGCACGGTCGTGCGCGGGATGACCGCCGTGGAAAACGGGAAGTCCGGCGCGCGGTACTGCGCCATGAGCGCACGCAGCGCGTGCTCCTTGCCGCTGTCCGGCACGACGGTGATGCGCCCCTGACCGATGACGCTCTCATACGTCATGGTGCAGTTGCCGTGCTCGTCGTCGAGGATGAGCTCGTGCCCGCGGTCCATCTCGAACGATGCGTTCGGGTTTCTGGCGATGAGGTCATACTTCGTGCCGGTATCCGCACCGTGAAAGTACAGCCGGACGGTCTCGCCGTCGGCCTCAAGGCCAAAGTTCAGCGGCAGGATGTAGGGATACGGCTCGTCGTGCAATGCGAGGCGGCACACGTCGCACCCGCGCATGACGGCGATGAGCTCGTCAAAATCTGTGATCTCGCGATCTGCTCTGCGCATGAAAATGCTCCTTTCCGATCAGCCGATGGGCGTGCCGAGGCGCGCCAGCACGTCCTGAAAATATTCCGGCAGCGGGCAGGTGAACGTCACGAGCTCGCCCGTGCGCGGATGCACGAAGCGCAGCGCACGCGCGTGCAGGCACTGTCCGCTCAGCCCCTTTTCCGGGCGTTTATGCCCGTAGACGAGATCGCCGAGCAGGGGATGACCGATGTGCGCCATGTGCACGCGGATCTGGTGCGTGCGGCCGGTCTCAAGCTCGCAGCGGATGTGCGTGTAGCCGTTGTAGCGCGCGATGACCGACCAGTGCGTGACGGCGCGGCGGGCGTTTTTTTGCGTCACGGCCATGCGCTTGCGATCGGTCGGGTGGCGGCCGATGGGCGCGTCCACCGTGCCGGCATCGTCGCGCAGATTGCCGCAGACGACGGCCTCATATGTGCGCGCCATCGTGTGGTCTGAAAGCTGCGCCGAGAGCGCGAGGTGCGCGAAGTCGTTTTTCGCCGCGACGAGCAGCCCCGACGTGTCCTTGTCGATGCGGTGCACGATGCCCGGCCGCCGCTCGCCGCCGACGCCGGAGAGACTCTCCCCGCAGTGGGCGAGCAGGGCGTTGACGAGCGTGCCGTCCTCGTGACCGGGCGCGGGGTGCACGACCATGCCGCGCGGCTTGTTGACGACGATGAGATCCGCATCCTCGTACACCACGTCCAGCGGCAGATCCTGCGCCACGAGCTCCGAGGGCGCGGCATCCGGCAGCGTCACGACAAACGTGTCGCCGGGGACGGTTTTGTAGTTTTTCTTCACGGGCGCGCCGTCTTTCGTCACCGCGCCCTGCGCGAGCAGCCGCTGGGCGGCGCTGCGCGTGAGCCCGGGCAAAGAGCGCGCGAGGAGAGCGTCGATCCGCTCGGCGCTCTCCTGTGTCTGAATCGTTCGTTGTTCCATTAGAAATCCGAAAACTCCGCCAAAATGTCGTCGAGTGAGTATGCTGCGCTGTCGGCACTGCCGTCCGTGGCATCGTCCGGCTTGGGCGTTTCCGGCTCGGCGGGCGCAGCGGGTGTGCTGTTGAGATAGGCCAGCAGCGGGTCTGCCGCCTCGGGTGCGGGCTGTGCCGCCGGTTTGGGCTGCACGGGCGCTGCCGGTTTGGACTGCACGGGGGCTGCCGGTTTGGGCTGCGCGGGGGCTGCCGGTTTGGGTGCGGCGGGCGTCACCGGCTGCGCGGCAACGGGCGCGCGGTCCCACGCGGCGAAGAGATCATCCTTCGCCGGAGCGGTCTCCGGCGCGGCGGCAGCGGGCGCGGCGCTTGCTTTGGGCGCAGCGTCGGGTTTGCGCTTAGCGGGCAGGTGCAGCTTGCGCGCCTTGGGCGCGTCAGGCGCTGTCCCGGTGCGCTGGCGGCGCGGCTTTTTCGGCGCGGCGGCATCCGCACCGTCATCCCCGCGGTAGAAGATCACGTGCAGGCACAGCGTGATGCCGGCCACGACGATGAACACATCCGCCAGATTGAACACGGCAAAGCGCGCGAAGAGGAAATTGAACATATCCACGACGTAGCCGCTGAGGATGCGGTCGATGCAGTTGCCGATCGCGCCGGCGAGCACCAGCACGACCGACCAGCGGCCGACCTTGCCGTGCACGACGTTGCGCCGCAGACAGAACACCGCGATGGCGGCGAACACGAGCGTGAAGATGATGAAGATCCAGTGCGGCGCGTGCTCGAGCATACTGAACGCAGCGCCGTTGTTGTGGATATTCGTCAGCTCCAGCACGCCCGGAATGAGCGTGACATGCCCGGTGTCGAGCGCGATGTTGACGGTGACCCAGTATTTGAGCCCTTGGTCAGCGATGAGGATCAGGATGGCTACGATGGCATACCACATAGCGGTTCCTCGCTTTCGGATCAGGATTTTGGGATCGGGTGGTTACTCCGCCTGCTGTGCGGCCACGACCGCGGCGCAGCGCGGGCACAGTCCGGTCTCGGGGTCGGCCTGCTCGGAGTGCATCCAGCAGCGCGGGCACTTGACGCCGGGCGCGTTGCGCACGGAGATGTGCAGACCGGGGAAGTTCGTGCCGGTGCCGGTGACAGCGTCGGCCGGCACGTCGCCGCCGATGAGCGCCTGCGATACGATCAGCAGCTCGGGCAGGTTCATGCTCTGCACGTCGTCGAGCGCGGCCTTGGCGGCGTCATCGTCGGCGCGCAGCGTCACGGCTGCCTCGAGCGGCTTGCCGATGCGCTTTTCGGCGCGGGCGGCCTCAAGCACACCGTTGACGTCCGTGCGCACGCGGATGAGCTGATCCCACCGGGCAAGCTCGCTCTCGCTGAGCGCGTAGGCATCGAACGGCTGGTTCATGACGTTGAGCAGCACGTTGCGCGCATCGTCCTCGGCGCGGTGCGGCATGGCCAGCCAGATCTCGTCGCAGGTGAAGGCGAGGATCGGCGCGAACATCTTCGTCATGCTGTCGAGGATGAGGAACAGCGCCGTCTGCGCGCTGCGGCGCTCGAGCCCGTTGCGCTCGTCGCAGTAGAGGCGGTCCTTGATGATGTCGAGGTAGAAGCTCGAGAGCTCCACGACGCAGAAGTCGTTGATCGCGTGTGAGACCACGTGGAACTCGTAATTATCGTATGCCTTGGCCACGCGGCGGATGAGGTCGTTGAGCTTCGTGATCGCCCAGCGGTCGAGCGGGAGCATATCCTCCGGCGCGACGAGATGCTCGGCGTCGAAGCCGTCGAGGTTGCCGAGGCAGTAGCGCGCGGTGTTGCGGAACTTGAGGTAGTTTTGCGTCAGCTGCTTGAAGATCTCCTTGGAGCAGCGCATATCGGCGTGGTAGTCGGCGCTGCCGGCCCAGAGACGCAGCATATCGGCGCCGAACTCGTTGATGATCTCGGCCGGGTCCATGCCGTTGCCGAGGGATTTGTGCATGGCGCGGCCCTCACCGTCGACCGTCCAGCCGTGGGTCAGGCACTCACGGTACGGAGCGCCCTTGCCGAGCGCGCCGACGGCCACGAGCAGCGACGACTGGAACCAGCCGCGGTACTGGTCGCCGCCCTCGATGTACATATCCGCCGGCCAGAAGCCCTGGTCGCGCTGCATGGCGGCGACGTGGGTAGAGCCGGAGTCGAACCAGCCGTCAAGGGTGTCGGTCTCCTGCGTGAAGTGCTTGCCGCCGCAGTGCGGGCAGGTGAAGCCCTCGGGCAGGATGTCGGCAGCCGTGCGGTCGAACCAGGCGTTGCTGCCTTCCTTTTCGAACAGCTGCGCGACGGCCTCGATGCTCTCCTCGGTGCAGACGGGCTTGTGGCAGTCGTCGCAGTAGAACACCGGGATCGGCAGACCCCAGCGGCGCTGACGGGAGATGCACCAGTCGGCGCGCTCGCGGATCATGGCGGCCATGCGCTCTTTGCCCCACGCGGGCAGCCAGCGCACGTTCTCGCACGCGGCGACAGCGTCCTCCTTAAAGGAGTCCACGGAGCAGAACCACTGCGGCGTGGCGCGGAAGATGATCGGGCTCTTGCAGCGCCAGCAGTGCGGATAGCTGTGCACGATGTCCTCGGATGCGAAGAGCGAGCCGGCCGCCTTCATGTCTGCGAGGATGATGGGATTGGATTCCTCCGTGGTCAGTCCCGCATACTTTCCGGCGTAGTCGGTGTGGCGGCCCTGATCGTCCACAGGCACGACCATGTCCATGCCGTAGCGCTTGCAGGTCTGATAGTCGTCCGCGCCGAAGCCGGGCGCGGTGTGCACGCAGCCGGTGCCGGAGTCCATGGTGACGTAATCGGCGAGCACCAGACGCGAGGTCTTGGGCAGGAAGGGATGGTCGGCGAGCATATTCTCGAAAAATGCGCCGGGGTGCTGCTCGAGCACCTCATAGCTGTCAAAGCCGCCGATGTGCATGACCTTCTCGGTCAGCGCGTCGGCCATGACGTACACCTCACCGTTGGACGCCTGGACGAGGTTGTACAGCTCGCGCGGGTTGAGCGCGATGGCGAGGTTGCCGGGCAGGGTCCAGATCGTGGTCGTCCAGATGACGAAAAAGAGCTTGCTGTGGTCGACGTTCGGCAGTTTGCCAAGGTCGTCGTGCATCGGGAACTTCACGTACACGGTCGTGCACGGATCGTCCTGATACTCGATCTCCGCCTCGGCGAGGGCGGTCTCGTCGTGGGCGCACCAGTACACGGGCTTGAGCCCCTTGTAGATGTGGCCGTTGCGGTACATCTTGCCGAACACGCGCACCTCTTCGGCCTCGAAGCCCTTGTTCATGGTCTTATAGGGGTGCTCCCAGTCGGCGACGACGCCCATACGCTTGAAGCCGTCCATCTGGCGGTCGATGTATTTCTGCGCATAATCATGGCAGGCGCTGCGGAAGTCGGCGATGCTCATGGCCTTGTGGTTGAGTTTCTGCTCCTTGATGATGGCGCTCTCGATGGGCATGCCGTGGTTGTCCCAGCCGGGGATGTAGGGCGTGTAGTAGCCGCGCATGGCGTAGGAGCGGACGATGAAGTCCTTGAGCGCCTTGTTGAGCGCGTGGCCCATGTGGATGTTGCCGTTAGAGAACGGAGGGCCGTCGTGCAGGCTGAAGCGCGGCTTGCCGTCGTTCTTTTTGAGCATTTCGTTATACAGATCCATGTCGTTCCAGTGCTGGAGCATATCTGGCTCGCGCTTGGCGAGACCGGCGCGCATGGGGAAGTCTGTTTTCGGCAGATTGATCGTGGCGTTGAAATCGTTCTTGGACATGGTAAAAATCGTTCTCCTCTCAGAGTAGTTTTCCGTTAAAATTGCGCAGGGCGGTACGGCACCGGCCGTCCCGCCCTGGTTGATTGCGTGTTCACTCAGCTGTTGTGCAAAAAGTGATAGAGCTGGGTGGCGTCATCTGCTGCACTGTCGGCCGCGGTATCGTCAGCTTCCACGGGCTGCGCCGTCACGGGGGCGGCGGACACGGGCTCTGCGTACACGGGCGCTGCCTGCACAGGCTGCTCGGCGGCCGGAGCTTCCGGCTGCGCGGCCGGCGCTGCGCTCACAGGCTCGACCGGTGCGTCGCTCACGGTCGGGCGCGCAGCCGCGCGCGGCGCGGACGCTGCCTTCGACGCGGCAATGCCGTCGAGGTAATCGAGCTGAGTCAGGCACAGATTGCGCACATCTTCCAGGAATTTTGCGCAGGAGGTCTTTGCGTTGAGGAGCTTGGCTTCCTCGTTGGCGGTTTCCTGCTGGAGTCCGCCAAGTATTCGGTCGGACGTGGCGTTGGCGTCGCTGAGTATCTTGTCAGCGCGCGCCTGCGCGTCGTCCTCTATCTGCTTGCCGACCTTCTGAGCCGACAGTATGGCCAGACGCATGGCGTCCTCGCTGGCGCGGTACTCTTCTATCTTGTCGACCAGCACCTTCATCTTGCCCTTGAGCACAGCGATCTCTTTCTGCGCGTTGGCAAGCTCGGTGGCCACTTCTTCCTGATAGTTCTGCACGGCGGCCATGTCGTAACCGCCGAACATCGCTTTTTCAAAGGTTTTTTCCCGAATATCCTGAGGAGTCATGTTGGAAAGTCCTCCATTCTTTCTAATGGTATACTACTCGCGGGGCTGTCAGGGACAGTATGCCCGAATGTTACAGATGAAACTCGCCCGACTCCATGTCGTCGAGCTGGTCGCCCATGAGGTCGACGTTGAACGGCGTGATGATATACGTTGCGCTGGCGACGCGGCGGATCTTGCCGTCCTGCGCGTAGGCGACGCCGGACAGGAAGTCGATCAGGCGGCGGGCGATGTTCTTGTCCGTCTGCTCCAGATTCATGAGCACGGCGCGGCGATCGCGCAGATGATCGGCGATCTCGGCTGCGAGCTCAAACTGCTTGGGTGCGACGAGCACGACCTTGAGCTGGCCGCCGCTGTTGAGGTTGACGACCTTGTCGGCCACGCGGCTGTCGCTGCGGGCGGTGCGGCTCGGCGCGGGGTGCTCGGGCTCTCTCACCGGCTCGGAGACCGGGTCGTCACGGATGAAGGAGCTCTGCTTGGCAGCGGACGCCGTGCGGCGTGGCGGCCGTGCCGGAGCGGGACGCTCGGGCGCGGGCGCTTCCGCGACCGGGATCGCCTCATCCTCATCATCGAAAAACTCGTCGTCGTCATCGTACGGACGCGTCATCTTCTTCAGTTCATCCAAAAAGCCCATGCAGGGTCCCCCTTTATCTACCGGCGGCTGCTGTGTTGCCGCTCTGTTCTCTTTTATTTGCGGCGGGCGGCGTTCAATGCCGGGAATAGTCCCGCGCGCCGAAGATCGACGAGCCGACGCGCACCATGTTCGCACCGGCGGCGATGGCGTCCTCAAAATCCCCGCTCATACCCATGGACAGAAAGTCCATAGAAACATTATCGTATTTTTTTCTGCCGATGTCAACAAAAAGCTCGTGCATTTTCGTAAAATATGCATGATTTCCGTCGGAAGTTTCTGCCACGGGCGGGATCGCCATCAATCCGCGCACGCGAATGTGTGCACAGGCGGCAGCGCTTTGCAGCAATTGCGGCAGCGCATCGGGGTCGACGCCGCTCTTGGCGGCCTCACCGCCGATGTTCACCTCCAGCAGGATATCCTGCACGATGCCCTGCATGGCGGCGCGCTTTTCGATCATGGCCAGCAGCTCCGGCGAGTCCACCGACTGGATGAGATCGACCTTGCCGACGACCTGCCGCACCTTGTTGGTCTGCAGGTGGCCGATGAAGTGCAGCGGTGCGCCGGTGTAGGCGTCCTCGGCGAGCTTTTCGGTCATCTCCTGCACGCGGTTTTCGCCGCAGGCGTCGATCCCGGCGGCGACGGCCTCGCGCACGCGCGCGGCGTCGTTCATCTTTGTCGCTGCCACAAGCGTGATGTCAGCGCCCGTGCGCCCCGAAAGGCGGGCGGCGGCGTCGATGCGCGCGCGGATGGCGGCGATGTTTTCGGCAATGGTGCTCATAGCGGATGGTGCCTCCTTATTTTACGACCCGACCGTCGGACAGCCCCTTGCCGCTGACGACGATGTCGTTGCCGGCGCGCAGGGCATTGCTGTCCGCGCTCTGGGCGACGAGACAGTAGCTGCCGGTCTGGTAGATGATCTCGATCGGTTTTTTCTCCAGCTGCGCCGCCGTGACGACGTAGACGAAGGTCTGCCCGTCGTCGTCCATGTGCACGGCCTTGAGCGGTACGCGCAGACCGGTGTGCTCGCTGTAGACGACGTCGGCCGTGGTCTTGCGCATGGCCAGCGTGTCGGCCAGCGCGTTGTTGCACGCGAACACGACCGCGACCTCGCCGCGGCTGTCCGGTTCGCTCTTGCTGAACACGGTCGCCGCGACCGTGCCGTTGTAGTGCTGCGGGAAGTCGAGCGTGGCGCTGCCGCCCAGATTCAGGCGGTCGGCGTCGGCCTTGCTCATGACGGCGGCAAAGTACCACTTTTTCGCCGTGACGAGCTTGCCGATCGTGTTTGCGGGCGTCGAGGGACTCGTGTGTTCGAGCGCGTCCACACCGTCGGGGGTGAGGTTTTCCAGCGCCGCCGGGCTCAGCGCCTCATAGCCGTCCGCCGTGGAGGTGAACAGCCCCGCCGCCGGGGCTGTGATGCTGCCGCGGCCGACGCCGGCCTTTTCGAGCTGGTGCAGCTCGGCATTGAGCGCGTCGAGGTCGCTCTGCGAGACGGTGCCCGTCGAGGCGCCGAAGAGCAGCGAGCTGAGATCCATGCAGATGTCGTCAAGCTCGGACGCGTTGCCCGCGGAGACGGCGGCGTTGAGCTTCAGAATGGCGCTGTGGACGTTGCTGTCGAGCTCGGACGCGCCCGAGGCGCTGCCCGCGCGTGACAGCAGGCTCGAGACGTAGGCAATCTCCTTTTTGAGCTCGCGCGCGCGGCTGGCGCTGTCGAGCGCGGCCTTGGAGTCGACGCCGATGGCGATCTCACCGCCCTTGGCGACCTGCTTGCCGTCGTCCACCGAGCGGGACAAAAACTCCTTATCACAGGTGATGACCTGCTCCTCGCGCACGACGATGCCGCTGGCCTGTCCGCCCTCGCTGACGGTCACGAGCACCGCCGGTGCGGTGGAATACGACTGCTGCGTGGAGCGAAACAGGTACACGCCCAGATACACGGCCATGGCCGCGAAGAGCACGAGCATGGCGATGTTCGTAAAGGTATTCGTTTTCTTCAAGGTCTGCCCTCCTTCCGGTGGGGGGCGGCGGGGAGATCACACCTGCAGCTCGAGCGTCACCGCCCGCGCCGGGGCGACCGTCGAGATCGCGTGCTTGTAGATCATCTGCTGGCGGCCGTCGGCCTCGATGAGCACGGCAAAGCTGTCAAAGCTGCGCACGATGCCGCGCAGCTGGAACCCGTTCATGAGAAACAGGGTCACGGGGATCTTTTCCCGCCGGATGTAATTGAGGAATGTGTCCTGAAGGTTCAGTGTTTTTTGCATGATCGCCGCTCCTTTTGCCGGAGCGGACGTATATCGACTTATCATAGCACAAACTGCCGCTCCGTGAAATAGTGAATTTATACAAATCCGGCGAAAATGGCAGTTTTCTCCGCACTTGTACAGGCCACTATTCTATACCGCGTCCGGCCAAGAATTGCGTCGAACGGCGGCAGGCGAGGTCCATGTCCGGCGTTTTTTCGTGCTGCAGCCAAAATAGCTGCGCATCGCGCCGCAGCCATGTCAGCTGGCGCTTTGCATACTGCCGCGAGGCAAGCTGGATGGCGGCTGCGGCCTCCTGCGCCGTCGCCTCGCCGCGCACGGCGGCCACGGCCTCCTTGTAGCCGATGGCCTGCATGGCCGTGCAGTCGGCCGGGATGCCGGCGGCCAGCAGCGCGCGCACCTCGTCGAGCAGCCCCTGCTGCATCATGATGTCCACGCGCCGGTCGATGCGGTCATAGAGATCCTGCCGGTCTGCGAACGTGAGCGCGATCTTCGCCGCGTCGTAGCGCGGCGGCACGGCGCGGGTCTCGGCGTCGTGCTGCGTGATGGTTTTGCCCGTGAGGATGTAGACCTCCATCGCGCGCACGATGCGCTTTTTGTCCGCGGGGTGGAGCTTTGCCGCGCGCTCGGGGTCAAACTTGCGCAGCTCGCCGAGCAGCCCCTCGCCGCCGATCTCGTCGTAGCGCTCGCTCAGCTCCTGCCGCAGCGCGGTGTCGGCCGTGCCGTCGGCAAAGGTGCGCCCGGCGATGAGCGAGTCGATGTAAAGCCCCGTCCCGCCGACGACGATCGGCAGCTTTCCGCGCGCGAGAATGTCATCGACACAGGCGGCCGCTTCCGCCGCGTAGCGCGAGACGGAGTAGTTTTCCGTCGGGTCTGCGATGTCGATCATGTGGTGCGGCACGCCCTGCATCTCCTCCGGCGTGGGCTTGGCCGTGCCGATGTCCATGCGGCGGTAGATCTGCATCGAGTCGGCCGAGACGACCTCGCCTCCGAGCCGCTGCGCGAGCGCGACGCCCAGCGCGGTCTTGCCCGAGGCGGTCGGGCCGGTAATGACGACCAGTTTTGGCTGCATCCGGAAGCCTCCTTTCTATAAGAGCAAATTCAGAAAGAATGTGTTGAAAACTATTAGAAATGTGTTAGAATGTTACCGTATTCCCAGACTACAAGAAGGTGAACCCATGAAGATCAAAATTTCTGCCGACAGCACCTGCGATCTCTCGCCGGAGCTGATCGCGCGCTACAACATCGGCATCACGCCGCTGTACATCGTGCGCGGCGACGAGACGCTGCGTGACGGCATCGACGTGCATCCGGAGGAGCTCTACGCCTACGCGAAGGCCACGGGCAAGCTCTGCCAGACCGCGGCGGTGAACGTGTCGGACTATTATGCATATTTCAGCGCGGCGCGCGCCGAATATGACGCCGTGATCCACTTCACGATCTCGAGCGATATGTCCGGCTGCTATCAGAACGCCTGCATCGCGGCGCGGGAGTTTACAAATGTCTACCCCGTGGACGCGCGCAACCTCTCGACCGGCATCGGTCATCTGGTGCTCGACGCGGCCGAGATGGCCGCGCAGGGCATGGATGCGGCCGATATCGCGGCGGCGCTGGAGAAAAAGCGCGAGAAGCTCGATGTCAGCTTCGTGCTCGACACGCTCGATTATCTTGTGCGCGGCGGGCGCTGCTCGTCACTCGCGGCGCTGAGCGCCAATTTTCTGCATCTCAAGCCGTGCATCGAGGTCAAGGACGGAAAAATGGGCGTCGGCCGCAAGTACCGCGGCAAGCTCGAAAAGTGCTATGTGCAGTATATTGAGGACCGGCTCAAGGGGCGCGATGATATCGACTGCCACCGCATCTTTATCACGGATTCCGGCATCGACGAGGCCACCTGGCAGGAGCTCGAGCGCGTCGTGCGCGCGTGCCAGCCGTTTGAGGAAGTGTATCACACGCAGGCCGGCTGCACGGTGTCGAACCACTGCGGCCCCGGCTGCATGGGCATTTTGTACTACCACAAGTAAACACGGTTGTGCAGTCTGACAGGGAGCGCGTTGCGCTCCCTGTTTCTCTTGCCCAAAAGTATTACTTTTGGGCAGAGAACTGCGGCCTGACTGCATCGCACGCGCTGTCCGCCTGCGGCGGACGGCGCGCACGTTTGCAGGCCGAGCGGTATTTTCTCCGCCGCACATGTCGCCGGAGAAAATGGCTGGACTTTCTTTCGCCGCGCCATTGGCGAAAGGCGGCGCGCACGTTTGATCAACTGAGGGGGAGCGCGGTGCGCTCCCTGTTTTTTTACACGATGCGCTTAAAGAGCTTGTCCAGCTCGCGGCGCGTGAGCGTCACGGCGACGGGGCGTCCGTGCGGGCAGTATTTCACCTCGCCCGCGCACACCGCGTCCGCCAGACGCAGCAGCTCCTCGGGCTCTGTCTGCCAGCCGGCCTTGATGGCCGCCTTGCACGCCACGGTCTTGAGCACCTCGTCGCGCACGGCCTGCGCGTCCGTGTGCGCGCCGTGGCGCAGCTGCGCGCAGATCTCCTCGAGCGCGGGCAGCGCATCGCCCGCGTCGATCTGGGCGGGCACGCCGCGCAGGATGTAGTCGCTGCGGCCGAACGGCTCGAGCGTGAAGCCGAGCTCCGCGAGCGTGTCGCCGTGCTGCTGCAGCACCTCCGCGTCGCTCGCGTCGGGCGTGAAGGGCAGCGGCTCGAGCAGCGTCTGCGACGGGATGTCGGCAGGGCTCTGGCGCAGGCGGTCAAAGTTGATGCGCTCGTGCGCCGCGTGCTTGTCGATGAGGATGAGCGTATCGCCCTTTTCCACGAGGATGTAGGTGTGCATCGCCTCGCCGATTAGACGGGCGGGCGGCGTCTCCGGCGGCACGGCGCGCGCGAGCGGCGACGGGGTCTCCTGCTCGGCGGGCTCGGGCTCAAGCGCGGTCTGCACGTCCTGTACGACCGGCTTCGGCACGGGCGGCTGCGGCGCTGTGCGTGCGGGCGCGGGGAATACCGGCGGCGGCGTCACGCACGGTGCAGAAAAGGCCGACGCCGTCGGCGAGCGGAACGAGACCGCCTCCTCCGCCGGGGCGGCGGGGGCATAGGTGCGCGCGGCGGAAAACACCGGCGCAGCAGACACGCTCAGGCTCGGCGCGGCGGGCGGGAAGGGGTCTGCCTTGGGCGCGGGCGCGGATGCCGGTTCGGGCTTGGGCGCGCTCGGCTTCGGCACGGCGGCTGCCGGGGCGCGCTCTGCCTCGAGCGCTGCGCGCGCGCCGTAATACACGGCGTCGAACACCGCGCGCTCGTGCGAAAATTTCACCTCGGTCTTTGCCGGGTGGACGTTCACGTCCACGGCCGCGCAGCTGAGCTCCACATACAGCACGCACGCGGGAAACCGACCCACGAGCAGCGTGTTGCGGTAGGCCTGCTCGAGCGCAGCCTGCAGCGCGGCGGATCTGATCCAGCGGCCGTTGCAGAAGAAATGCTGCTGCGCGCGGCTGCCGCGCCCGGCAGCGGGCGAGGAGATGAAGCCGTGCACGCGCACGCCGTCGACCTCGCTCTCACAGGGCAGGAGCGTCTTTGCCAGCTCACGCCCGAGCAGACTGTATACGCAGCTGTCAAGCTTGTTGTCGCCGGGGGAGAAAAACAGCTCCTCCCCGTCGCGGATGCAGCGCACGGACACATCCGGACGGCCGAGCGCACACCGCAGTGCCGCGGCGGCGCAGGCGGCGCCCTCCGCGCGGTCGGTTTTGAGAAACTTGCGCCGGGCGGGCGTGTTGTAAAACAGGTCGCGCACGATCATCGTCGTGCCCTCGGGGCAGCCGGTCTCGTACATATCTTGGATCTCGCCCGCGTCGAGCGTCATGTGCGTGCCACCCGGCGCGCCCTGCCGCCGCGTTGTGAGCGTGATGTGCGACACGGCGCTGATGGCGGCCAGCGCCTCGCCGCGAAAGCCCATCGTACCGATGGCCTCGAGCCCCTGCGCATCGTGCAGCTTGCTCGTCGCGTGGCGCAAAAACGCGATGCCCGCGTCCTCGGGCGTCATGCCGCAGCCGTCGTCGGTCACGCGCAGGTAGGTCGCACCGCCGCCGCGCAGCTCCACCGTCACGGTGCGGGCCCCGGCGTCGAACGCATTTTCCACCAGCTCCTTGACCACGGAGGCGGGACGCTCGACGACCTCACCCGCGGCGATCAGATCCGCAAGATGCGGAGAGAGAATTTGAATATCGGGCATGGTTTGCCCTCCTTTGTGCACAGTAGACGGGAAGCAAGCCTCCCGCGCGTATATTATAAAGGATTGGCATTGAAAATTCCACCGCGAAATGCTACAATATTCTATCACACTTCAAATTTTACCCGGATATATCCGGATAGGCAGGAGCATTGCATGAGCTATCAGAGAGTAGAGATCCCCGAATCGGACATCCAGCGCCAGCTGGACATCTGCGCGCAGTTGCGCGCGCATTTTTCCGCCGGCGGCCGTCAGCCGCTGGCCATGGTCGACACCTACGGCTGCCAGCAGAACGAGGCCGACAGCGAAAAGCTGCGCGGTTATCTGCGCGCCATGGGCTTCGGCTTCACACAGGATGAATTTGCGGCCGACGTCGTCGTCATGAACACCTGCGCCGTGCGCGAGCACGCCGAGACGCGCGTGTTCGGCAACGTCGGCGCGCTGACGCACACGAAGGCACGCAATCCCGAGCAGATCATCGCGGTCTGCGGCTGCATGGCGCAGCAGGAGCACGTGGCCGAGAAGCTCAAAAAGTCCTACCGCATCGTTGACCTCGTCTTCGGACCGCACGAGCTGTGGCGCTTCCCGGAGCTGCTGCGCAGCGTCTGCACCGAGCACCGGCGCGTGTTCGCCATTGACCCGGCGGACGGCAGCGTCGCCGAGGGCATCCCGCAGCAGCGCGACGGCAGCGTCAAGGCGTGGCTGTCGATCATGTACGGGTGCAACAATTTCTGCACCTACTGCATCGTGCCGTATGTGCGCGGGCGCGAGCGCTCCCGTCACCCGGAGGAGATCGTGCGCGAGGCGCGCGAGCTCGTTGCGGCAGGATATAAAGAAATCACGCTGCTGGGACAGAATGTCGACTCCTACGGCCGCGACCTCGACGAGGACGTGGACTTTGCCGACCTCATCCGCAGCATCAATGCCATCCCGGGCGACTTTGTCATCCGCTTCATGAGCAGCCACCCGAAGGACGCGACGGAAAAGCTCTTTCGCGCCATGGCCGAGTGCGAAAAGTGCGCGCACCAGATGCACCTGCCCGTGCAGAGCGGCAACGACCGCGTCCTGCACGCGATGAACCGCGGCTACACGCGCGAGAAATATCTGGCGCAGGTGGCGCTTGCACGGCAGTATATGCCCGACCTTGTGCTCACGACGGACATCATCGTGGGCTTCCCCGGCGAGACGGACGAAGAGTTTCAGGACACGCTCTCGCTCGTCGAGACCGTGCGCTATGACGCGATGTTCACCTTCATCTATTCGCCGCGTGTCGGCACACCGGCGGCAAAGATGCCCGACCCCTACACCCGCGCGCAGAAGCAGGTGCGCTTTGACGCGCTCGTCGCGTCGGCAAACGCCATCTCCGAGCGCAAGCACCGTGCCTATGAGGGCAGCGTGCAGCGCGTGCTCGTCGACGGGGCGGACGGCCGGGGCGACTATCCGCTCACGGCGCGCACGAAGGGCGGACGGCTGGTGCATATGCGCGGCGACGAGGCGCTCGTCGGGCAGTTCGTGGACGTGAAGATCACCGGCAGCAACACCTGGGCGCTCTACGGTGAGGAGGCGTGACATGGCAGAACTGACGCCGATGAAGCGGCAATATTACGAGATCAAGCAGCGCAATCCCGACTGCCTGCTGTTTTTCCGGCTGGGCGATTTTTATGAGATGTTCGACGACGATGCGCGCCTTGCCGCGCGCGAGCTCGACCTCACGCTCACGACGCGCGACCGCAACGTCGAAGACCCCGCCGAGCGCACGCCCATGTGCGGCGTGCCGTACCACTCGGCCGAGGCGTACATCGGCCGCCTGATCGCCAAGGGCTACAAAGTGGCCATCTGCGAGCAGATGGAGGATCCCGCGCTTGCCAAGGGGCTGGTCGAGCGGGACATCATCCGCATCATCACGCCCGGCACGGTCACGGAGTCCTCGATGCTCGAGGAGAACAAGTCGAACTATCTCGGCGCGGTGTATCTGAGCGCACAGTCCGGCGGCACGGCGTTCTGCGACCTCTCGACGGGGGAGTTCTGCGCCGCGAGCTACCCGGCCGACGCCGTGAGCCACATTCTCAATGAGCTCGGGCGCTTTGCCCCGCGCGAGGCCGTATGCGCCGACGCGGCGGCGGAAAACGACGACATCCGCACCTTCCTCACCAAGCGCCTCGGCAGTCTGGTCGAGGCGGGCGGCGACCGGTTTGAATACATGGCGGCGGCTGCGCGCGTGTGCGAGCAGTTTGACGTGCAGAGCACGGATGAGCTCGGCCTCGGTGAGGCGCCGGCGGCCGTGTGCGCGGCCGGCGCGCTGCTGGCCTACCTGCACGAGACGCAAAAGTGCGACCTCGGCCACATCCGGCGGCTGGAGCTGCTGGGCGACGACCACTACATGGAGCTCGATTACACCACGCGCCGCAATCTGGAGCTGACGGAAAACCTCCGCTCCGGTGAAAAGCGCGGAAGCCTCCTCTGGGTGCTCGACAAGACGAAAACGCCCATGGGCGGCCGCCTGCTGCGCACCTGGGTCGAGCGTCCGCTGCTGAGCCCCGTGCAGATCCGCCGCCGCCTCGGCGCGGTGGAGGAGCTGGTGGGTGAGAGCGTGCTGCGGGGCGAGCTGCTCTGCTGCCTGCGGGAGATCGGTGATATGCAGCGCCTTGTCTCGCGCGCGGTGTACGGCTCGGCCAACGGGCGCGACCTGCACGCGCTGGCGCTCTGCTGCGCGCAGCTGCCGCGGCTGACGGCGCTGCTGCAAAACGTGCACAGTGCGGCGCTGCGCGACATTGCGCAGATGGACACCCTCGCCGATCTCTGCGCGCGCATCGACCGCGCGATCTGTGACGAGCCGCCGTTTTCCGTGCGCGAGGGCGGCATCCTCCGCCCCGGCTACAGCGAGGAGGTCGACCGCCTGCGCAACGTGCGCGACCACGGCGCGCAGACCGTTGCCGAGCTCGAGCAGCGCGAGCGTGAGCGCACCGGCGCCAAAAAGCTCAAGGTCGGCTACAACAAGGTCTTTGGCTATTACATCGACATTCCCAACAGCGCGGGCATCACCGAGCTGCCGGAGGACTATATCCGCAAGCAGACGCTGGTCTCGAGCGAGCGGTATTTCACGCACGAGCTCAAGGAGCTTGAAAACACGCTCCTGACGGCGCGCGAGCGCATCGCGGAGCTGGAATACCAGCTCTTCAGCGAGGTGCGCCAGCTCGTCGCCGACGAGGTCGCGCGCGTGCAGGCGGCGGCGGACGCCGTGGCGCGGCTCGACGCGCTGTGCTCGCTGGCCGAGACCGCCGTGAAGAACAACTACGTCTGCCCCGAGGTGGACCTGTCGCGCACGATCGACATCCGCGAGGGGCGTCACCCCGTCGTCGAGCAGGCGCAAAAGGACAGCCTCTTTGTCCCGAACGATACGTTTCTCAACGATGCCGATGACCGCGTCGCCATCGTGACCGGACCGAACATGGCCGGAAAATCCACCTATATGCGCCAGACCGCGCTCATCGTGCTCATGGCGCAGATGGGCTCGTTCGTCCCGGCGAAAAGCGCCGTCATCGGCGTGGTCGACCGCGTGTTCACGCGCATCGGCGCGTCTGACGACCTTGCCGCCGGACAGAGCACGTTCATGGTCGAGATGAGCGAGATGGCCAACATCCTCCGCCACGCCACGGCGCAGAGCCTGCTCATTTTGGATGAGATCGGCCGCGGCACGTCGACGTATGACGGCATGGCCATCGCGCGCGCGGTGCTCGAATACTGCGCAGACCCCCGCCGCCTCGGCGCCAAGACCATGTTCGCCACGCACTACCATGAGCTGACCGCGCTCGAGCAGACGCTGCCCGGCGTGCGCAACTACAACATCACGGCCAAAAAGCAGGGCGGCACGCTGCTGTTCCTGCGCAAGATCGTCGCGGGCGCGGCCGACGACAGCTACGGCATCGAGGTCGCAAAGCTTGCCGGTGTGCCGGACGCGATCATCACGAAGGCCAAGACCTACCTGCGCGAGCTGGAGTCCGGCGCGGCACAGCCCGCTGCCCCTGCGCACGCGGCGCAGGACGATGCGCAGATGACGCTCGGCGACGCCGCCGGAGACGTCATTGCCGAGCAGCTGCGCGCCATCGACCTCAACACCATCACGCCGCTTGAGGCCATGCGCCTGCTCTTTGAGCTGCAGCAGAAAGCGAGGGGCTGATATGCGCAGAGCCAAAGCAGAGTGGAGCGATCCCATGCCCCGCGGCGCGCGCATCGCGGGCTGGGTGTATCTTCCCGTCCACGTGTTCGTGCTGCCGCTGACGCTCGGCGCGGTGCTTGCGGCGGTGCGCGGCGAGCTGCCGTCGGACGTGACGTGCAACGTCTGGTACTATCTCATCGGGCTCGTGTTCACGCTCATTGCCATGTGGGGGCTTTTGCGCCGCAGCTATGATACGATGGCCGGCAGCATCCTGCGCTGCATCGGCATCCTCTTCGCGGCCTACGGGCTCGACGTGCTGCTCTCGCTCGTGCTGCAGCTCGGCGCGGGGTTCATCGGGGAGCTGCCCTCGCCGAACAACGACGCCGTGACGCGCCTTGCCGCGGCGGACCATAAGCGCATGATCGCCGTCGCGGTGTTCATGGCGCCGCTTGTGGAGGAGTGCCTGTTTCGCGGTGTGCTCTTCGGGGCGATCCGGCCGCGCAGCCGCTTCTGGGCATATGCCGTGTCGATCGCGGCCTTCGCGCTCTACCACGTCTGGCAGTATGCGTTTATGTATCAGGACGCGCGGCTGCTGCTCTCGGCGCTGCGGTATGTGCCGGTGTCGGCCGCGCTCGCGTTTTGCTATGAGCAGACGCGCTCGATCTGGCCGCCGGTGTTTTTCCATATGTTCATCAACGCCATGTCGCTCACGCTGGTGGGCGCATAACGCAAAAAGAAAAGCCGCCGCTTTCCATGCCCGGAAAGCGGCGGTTCTTTTATGCTTCGATTCTCTCGTACACGCAAAACTGATAGCCCACGCCGTCGTGCTCGGCACGCGGCTCGGCGGACACGCAGCGCCACGCGGGGTCGGCGTCCAGATCCGGGAAAAACACGTCCGAGTGGGGCGCGGCGTCGATCTTCGTGACGTATACGCGCGTCATGTGGGGGAACATCTGCCGGAACACGCTGTCTCCGCCGATAACGAAGCAGCGCGCGTGCTGCGCGGCGGCGGCCACGGCCTCGTCCGGGTCGTGCACCACCTGCGCGCCCTCGATCGTGATGTTCCGGCGCGAGAGCACAAAGTTTTCGCGGCCGGGCAGCGGCTTTCCGCCCGGAAAATCCTCCAGTGTGCGCCGCCCGACGATCACGGCGGCGCCCATCGTCAGCTCGCGGAAGCGGCGGCGGTCGGCGGGGATCACGAGCGGCTGTGTGCCCTTGGCTCCGATGCCCCAGTCGGCATAGACGGCAACGATCGCATCCATGGCAGGCCCTCCTTACACCGCGATGGGGATCTTCCCCGTGAACTCGCTGTATTCGTAGCCCTCGACCTGGAAGCTGTCGCGGGTGAAGGCATAAAAATCGTTGACGGACGGGTCGATGAGAAACTTCGGCGCGGCCTTGGGTTCGTTTTGGATGATCTGCTCGATGACCGGCACATGGCGGTCGTAGATGTGCGCGTCGGCGATGACGTGCACCAGCTCGCCCACCTGCAGGCCGGACACCTGTGCAAACATATGCACGAGCACGGCGTACTGCACGACGTTCCAGTTGTTCGCCGCGAGCATATCCTGACTGCGCTGGTTGAGGATGGCGTTGAGGGTGTTGCCCGAGACGTTGAAGGTCATCGAATATGCGCAGGGGTAGAGCGCCATCTCGTGCAGATCCTCGAACGTGTAGATATTCGTCAGGATGCGGCGGGAGGCGGGGTTATGCTTCAGGTCATAGAGCACGCGGTCCACCTGGTCGAATTCGCCCTCGGGATATTGGTGCTTGACGCCGAGCTGATAGCCGTAGGCCTTGCCGATCGAGCCGGTCTCGTCTGCCCACTGATCCCAGATGTGGCCGCGCAGGTCGTGGATGTTGTTCGACTTCTGCTGCCAGATCCACAGCAGCTCGTCCACGGCGGTCTTCCAATAGGTGCGCCGCAGCGTCAGCAGCGGAAACTCCCTGGACAGGTCGTAGCGGTTGACGATGCCGAACTTCTTGACCGTGTGCGCCGGAGCGCCATCGTCCTCCCAGTGGGGGCGCACGGTCTGGTCGGTATCCCAGACGCCGTTTTCCAATATATCGCGGCAGTTGCGGATGAACACCTCGTCTGCGTAGCTCATGATTTGGCTCCTTTCAAAAAAACAATGACACTACAGTTTATCACACGGACGGCGGGATTGTAAATGGAGAAAGGCGAAAACGAGCCGAACAGCGGTTATTTGACGAAAGGACTAAAAATGTCTGGTAAATTTGGTCAAAATGCCCCGGGGATTTGCCGTGTTTTTTGCGCACAAACCGTCCCGTTTTTTATCATTCGATGCTATAATCAAAGGAGCGATACCCCAAAATATGAAACGGAGGATATCACATGAAGCACATGAAGAAATTGCTTTCGCTGCTGCTGGTGCTTTGCCTGGTGCTGAGCCTGAGCTGCACGGCATTTGCGGCCGAGGCAGCAAAGCCGCTGGACGGAAAGACCGTCATCCTGCACTCGAACGACGTGCACGGTGCGATCGATCTGTATGCGGCCATGGCAGCCATGAAGGCGGACTATGAAGCGCAGGGCGCGGAAGTCATTCTTGCCGATGCCGGCGACTACAGTCAGGGCACCGTCTATGTCAGCGTCAACAAGGGCGCGGACGCGGTGACCATGATGAATGCGGCCGGCTACGACGTTGCCACGCTCGGCAACCATGAGTTTGACTACGGCTATGCGCAGCTGATGGAGAACATGAAGGCTGCCAAGTTCCATGTCCTGTGTGCCGACGTGCTCGGTGCCGACGGCAAGACCATCTTTGACGCCAACACCATCATCGAAAAGGGCGGCGTGAAGATCGGCTTCTTCGGTCTCGAGACCCCCGAGGCACAGACCAAGGCCAACCCAAAGCTCATTCAGGGGCTGAAGTTCCTCGCCGGAGCGGACGGCAAGGAGCTCTATGACTGCGCGGCGGCGCAGGTCGCGGATCTCAAGAAGCAGGGTGCTGATATCATCGTCTGCCTCGCGCATCTGGGTGTGGACGACAGCTCCAAGCCCTATACCTCTTATGATCTGGCCAAGAACGTGCAGGGCATCGACTTCATCATCGACGGCCACTCGCACTCCGTCATGACCAAAGGCCTGAACGGTGAGCCCATCCAGTCGACCGGCACGGCCTTTGCCAACATCGGCGTCATCGTCATCGACAACGCCACGAAGAAGATCGAGAGCAACAAGCTCGAAAAGATCTGGCACAAGGAGACGGTCGATAAAAAGGACGTCACCGTCTATGATTACAAAGGGCGCGACAAGACCGTCGCTGCGGCCGCCAAGGCCATCATGGAGCCCATCGACAAGTCCTACGGCGAGAAGTTCGCCGTGAGCGAGGTGGCGCTCAACGGCACGAAGGCGCCCGACGGCAACCGTGACTCCGAGACCAACCTCGGCGACCTGATCACGGACGCCATGCTCTGGAAGGTCTTGAAGGATACGGAGCTCACCGTTCCGGCGGAAAATGTGGTCGCCCTCACCAATGGCGGCGGCATCCGCGCGAGCATCGGCGTGGGCGACGTCACGAAGAAGAACATCAACACCGTGCTGCCGTTCGGCAACACGCTCGCTGTGGTCTACGTGAAGGGCGCGGAGCTGCTTGAGGCGCTCGAGGCCAGCACATTCTGCACGCCGAAGTCCCTCGGCGGCTTCCCGCAGGTGGCGGGTATGCAGTTCAAGGTCACGACGTATGAGAAGTACGACGCGAATGCCGAGCCTTATCCGGGCTCTACGTACTACGGACCGAAGACCATCAACCGCGTGAGCATCGGCTCGATCAACGGCAAGGACTTTGACCCCGAGGCCACCTATGCCGTCGTCACGAACAACTTCGCAGCCGGCGGCGGCGACACGTACCACGCGTTTGCCGCAGCCACCAGCCAGTTCGACACCGGCCTGCCGCTGGACGAAGTGGTCATGGAATACATCACGAAGGAGCTCAAGGGCGTGATCGGTGAGGCCTACGCCGAGCCCGCCGGACGCATCGTGGTCGATCAGGGCGTCGGCCCGGCGATCGCCGATGTGCAGAGCCTGGTCATGGGCGAGGCTTCCTACACGGCTGAGAGCTACAAGGCCTATGCCGCTGTCGAGACCAAGCTGGCCGCTGCCAAGACCGAGGCTGAGCGCGTGGCGCTGTGCGCCGAGCTGCATGACGCGGTCGCCGGTCTGGAGATCGTCGGCAACACGTTTGCCGATGCCAAGAGCGGCTGGTATAAGTCCGCCGTCGACTTCGCACAGGCGTCCGAGCTGATGGTCGGCATGGGCGGCAACCGGTTTGCCCCCGACACCGTGACGACCCGCGCCATGGTCGTGCAGGTGCTCTATGCGTTCGCGGACAAGCCGAGCGTGGAAGGCTTGACCTGCCCGCTGACCGATATCGCGCCGGACGCATGGTATGCCAATGCCGTCATCTGGGGTTATAACCACGGCGTGACCACGGGCTATGACGACAACACGTTCCGCCCCGATAACGTCATCAGCCGTCAGGAGCTGGCCGTCATGATCTACGGCATGCTCTTCGGCGATAGCTCCATCCTCACCGAGGACGACATCAAGCTCGCCCTCGGCACCTTCAAGGACGGCGATCAGATCGCCTCCTGGGCGCGTGAGGCGGTCGCCGTCTGCCGCATCAGCAGACTCATGGTCGGCGATAATAACGGCTGCTTCAGACCGGACGCAGGGCTTACCCGTGCAGAGCTCGCGCAGGTGTTCTGCACCCTCTACAGGACGGATCTGAGCTTCGCGCTCGAGCAGCTCACGGCGGCAATGCCCAGCCAGCCGGGCGAGCCCGAGACGCCGGTTCCGACGCCGGAACCGACGCCGATGGCAGCCTGACCGGGTCTTTGTGCGCAATGTCTATGAGGAGACCGCTTCGGCGGTCTCCTTTTTGCGCAGTTTGCGCGGGCTGCGCCGCGAGCTCGTGCTTGACAATTCCGGAAAAGCTTTTACAATAAAGGCGAACCGATCCGAAGAGTCAACAAGGAGGCTTTTGATATGAATCTGAACAAATATCTGGACATCGCACCCGAGGTGCAGCAGGCGCTTGCGGACGGCCGCCCGGTCGTCGCGCTCGAGAGCACGATCATCTCGCACGGAATGCCCTATCCGAAAAATGTGGAGACGGCGCTGCTCGTTGAGCAGACCCTGCGCGACAACGGCGCAGTGCCCGCCACTATCGCCATCCTCGGCGGCCGCCTGAAGGCGGGCCTGTCCAAGGAGGAGATCACCTACCTCGGCAAGACCGGGCGCGGCGTCGCCAAGGTCTCGCGCCGCGACCTGCCGGTCATCTGCGCGCGCGGCATGGACGGTGCGACCACCGTCACCACGACGATGATGATCGCCGACATGGCGGGCATCTCCGTCTTTGCCACCGGCGGCATCGGCGGCGTGCATCGCGGCGCCGAGACGACCATGGACATCTCCGCCGACCTTGAGGAGCTGGCGCAGACGCCGGTCATGGTCGTGTGCGCGGGCGCGAAGGCCATTCTCGACCTCGGTCTGACGCTGGAGTATCTCGAGACGAAGGGCGTGCCCGTGCTCGGCTACGGCACGGACGAGCTGCCTGCGTTCTACACCCGCGAGAGCGGGCTCGGCGTCGACGCGCGCGTCGACACGCCGGAGGATCTGGCTGCTATTTTCCAGGCGCAGCGTGACCTCGGTCTCAAGACCGGCATGCTCGTCACAAACCCCATCCCGGAGCAGTACGCCATGGACAAGACCGTCATCGACAAGGCCATCGATCAGGCGCTCGCCGAGAGCCATGCACAGGGCATCCACGGCAAGGAGACCACGCCGTTTTTGCTCGCGCGCGTGGCGGAGCTCACCGGCGGCGACAGCCTTGAGAGCAACATCCAGCTCGTGCTCAACAATGCCCGCGTCGCGGCAAAGACCGCCGTCGCCCTCTGCAAATGAAGGGCGGGGCGTGGCTCGTGCTCGCGGTGTCCATGCTGATGGGGCTCGGTCTCACCGTCGGGGCGATCGCCTCGCGCCGGCAGATGCGCACCGCCGTCGTGGTGGTGCTGTGTCTGGCCGGTATCGGCATCATGCTCGCCGGCGCGGTGCTGAGCATCGGCATCGGCATTTTGTGAGCGCGCTAAACCAAACCGAAAACACCGCAGACCAACCGGTCTGCGGTGTTTTTTGAGGCTGTCAAAAAGGGATGCTTTTTGATAAAGGGGCTTGCGGCTTGACGGCGCGCACGTTTGCAGGCCGGGAAGTATTTTCTTCGGCGCACATATCGCCGGAGAAAAGGATCGGACTTTCTTTGCGCCCGCAGGCGCAAAGGCTGCGAGGTTTTTGTCAGCGGGGCTTATTCGCCGCCGGGCTGCGGCTTTGCGACGCGGAAGATCATGCGCGGAGTCTCGGTGCTGGCCTTCGTGTTCGGGGCGATGGACTCGGTGATGAACGAGTTGCCGCCGATGACGGAGTTTGCGCCGATGACGGTCTTGCCGCCGAGGATGGACGCGCCGGAGTAGATCGTGGCGTTGTCGCCGACGGTCGGGTGGCGTTTGCCGGTCACGGCGTGACCGTGGCGCGGGCTGAGCGCACCGAGCGTCACGCCCTGATAGAGCTTGACGTGGTCGCCGATGACCGTCGTCTCGCCGACGACGATGCCCGTGCCGTGGTCGATGAAGAAGTATTCGCCGATCTTTGCGCCGGGGTTGATGTCGATGCCGGTCGCGCCGTGGGCGTATTCGCTCATGATGCGCGGGATGAGCGGCACGCCGCTCTCATAGAGCTCGTGCGCGACGCGGTAGACGAAGATGGCGTACAGACCGGGGTAGGAGAAGATGACCTCCTCCTTGCTGCCGGCGGCGGGATCGCCGTCGAAGTTTGCGGCCACGTCCTTCATGAGGACGGCCTGGATCTGCGGCAGGCGGCACAGGAAGCGGTCGCAGACGGCGTTTGTGCGCTCGCGCAGCTCGCTCTCGTCCGCGATCGTGTTGGAAAAGGCCAGATGCACCTGCTCGCGCAGGTCGGTATAGATCTCGCCGAGCAGGAACTCCGCAAACGTCTCGGCCGAGACGTGCGACACTGTGCCGCCCGCGAAATACGCCGGGAAGAACACCTTTTGCAGGTTCTCGATGATCTTGATGATGACCTTGCGGTCGGGCATACGCAGGTGCTCGCTGTACATAGGCACCTCGGCGGTCTCGTAGCCGTTGGCGATCTGCGCGGCGACGGCGTGCAGCAGACTTTTTTGCGTCATGATGGGCACTCTCCTTTTCAAATCTACTTTTTTTCCACAGGCAGCAAACAAAAAAACGCAGGAAGCGCGCTGCTTCCTGCGTAAAAACCGTGTGGATACCATACGGGCGCGATCCCGCGGCCGTAATGCTACCGGCAGAAAGCGACGCAGTTTTGCGCACGACAACAACAGGCCGTCGGACAGACCGCGGCCGGGATGCTGCTGTAGCTGCAAAGACGCATTGCTCAGGCTCCTTCCGGTAATGCCCCTGATGGGGGGCTCTGATATCTTGTATAACACGAACTGCCGCACTTGTCAAGGGACGAAGTGCCGCACTTGTCGCACGCACCGCTCAGGTGCGCTTTTTCGGCAGCTTTGTGATGCGGCCGTCGCCGTGGTCGATGTACGTGTTTTCGAGCACGTCGATCGTGCTGCGCCGCCAGTCGGCGATGTATTCCTCGCGCAGCGCCTTGCGCTCGGCCTGCTCGTCGGGCGTGAGCTCACGCTCGCGCGCGATGCGCGTCAGCTCGCTGATGCGATCCATCTTTTCCTGTGTCAAGGCTTCTTCTCCTCTCAGTTTTTCAGGCTGTGCAGCGGGGCGGGGATGCGCCCGCCGCGGGCGATGAACTCGGCCGCGCTGCAGCGGTTGACCGGCATGACCGGTGCGCTGCCGAGCAGCCCGCCGAACGCCACCGTGTCGCCCACGTGCTTGCCGGGCGCGGGGATGATGCGCACGGCGGTGGTCTTGTTGTTGACCATGCCGATGGCGGCCTCGTCGGCGATGATGGCGGAGATGGTCTCGGCCGTGGTGTCGCCGGGCACGGCGATCATGTCCAGACCGACCGAGCACACGCACGTCATCGCCTCGAGCTTCTCGATCGTCAGGCGCCCGGCCTCGGCCGCGGCGATCATGCCGGCGTCCTCCGACACGGGGATGAACGCGCCCGAGAGCCCGCCGACGTGGGACGAGGCCATGACGCCGCCCTTTTTCACTGCGTCGTTGAGCAGCGCGAGCGCCGCCGTCGTGCCGGGTGCACCGACGGATTCCAGCCCCATTTCCTCGAGCACGGCGGCCACGCTGTCACCGACGGCGGGCGTCGGTGCGAGCGACAGGTCCACGATGCCGAACGGCACGCCCAGCCGCGCGGATGCCTCCTGCGCCACGAGCTGACCCATGCGCGTGATGCGAAAGGCCGTCTTTTTCACCGTCTCGGCCACGACGTCGAACGGCTGGCCGTGCACGCTCTCGAGCGCGTGCTGCACGACGCCCGGACCGGACACGCCGACGTGCACCTCGCACTCCGGCTCGCCCACGCCGTGAAACGCGCCCGCCATGAAGGGGTTATCCTCCACGGCGTTGGCAAAGACGACGAGCTTGGCGCAGGCCATGCCGCCCTGCGCGGCGGTGAGCGCGGCGGCGCGCTTGACGGTGCGCCCCATCTCGGCCACGGCGTCCATGTTGATGCCTGCGCGCGTCGAGCCGACGTTCACGCTCGCGCACACCAGCTCCGTCCCGGCCAGCGCCTCCGGGATGGAGGCGATGAGCACGCGGTCAGAGTCCGTCATGCCCTTTTGCACGAGCGCGGAAAAGCCGCCGAGGAAGTTGACGCCGATCTCATGCGCGGCGCGGTCGAGCGCCTGCGCATACGGCACATAGGACTGCGCGCCCGAGCCCGCCGCGACGAGCGAGATGGGCGTGACGGACACGCGCTTATTCACGATCGGGATGCCGAACTCGGCCTCGATATCCTCGCCCGTGCGCACGAGCCGCCCCGCGAGACGGCAGATCTTGTCGTACACCTTCGTGCAGCTGCGCGCGATGTCCGTGTCCGCGCAGTCGAGCAGGGAGATGCCCATCGTGATGGTGCGGATGTCGAGATGCTGCTGGTCGATCATGGCGATCGTCTGCAAAATTTCACTGCGGTTGATCATGGCTGTATCCTCTCAGATGCGGTGCATGGCGTTGAAGATGTCCTCGCGCTGGGCGCGGATCTGCAGGCCGCGCTGCGTTCCGGCCTCGTCAAGCGCACGGGCGAGGTCTGCAAACGGGACGGTGCACTGTGACGCGTCCACGAGCATGATCATCGTGAAATATTCCTGCAGCACCGTCTGGCTGATGTCCAGCACGTTCACGCCGTACTGCGCCAGCAGGGCGGTCACATCGGCGATGATGCCGACGCGGTCTTTTCCGATCACGGTTACGATTGCACGCATAAGTGTTCCTCCTTATTGACCGATCGCGCCGAGCTCGTCAAGATCGCGCTCGAACGCGGGGATGAAATGCTGCAGAAAATACTGCACCTCCGGCAGGGGAGAGGCATCGAGCGCCGCGCGTGTCTGCGCCTCGGCGGAGAGAAACTCGTTGTTGCCGGCCTTGCGCTCCTCAATGCACTTGATGTAGGCCGAGAGCTTGTCGGCCGCCTTCACGAGCGGGTAAATGTCGCCGTCCTTGTCCTCGCTGAGCACATCGGCATAGGTCGCGCGCAGCTCCGGCGGCAGCATACCGAGCAGCTTCTGCACGGCCAGATCCTCCACCGCGTGGTAGGCCGACATGATCTCCGCGTTGTGATACTTAATCGGTGTCGGCAGGTCGCCCGTGAGGATCTCGGACGCGTCGTGATACAGCGCCGCCGTCGCAAGGGCGTTGACGTCGCACGGCTTGCGGAAGATGTCGCGCCGGATCACGCCGAGCGCGTGCGCGAGCACCGCGACCATGTGGCTGTGCTCCTGAATGTTCTCGGGCAGGGCGTTGCGCATCAGCCCCCAGCGCGCGATATAGCGCATACGCGAAATGAGCGCAAAGAAGTTGGAATCCATCGTTTGCTCCCCTCAAAACGGAAAATTTACAATCTGGGCACATTTTATCATGCCGTTCGGGGAATGTAAACACGAAAAAGTGTTGCAATATCAGGTTTTCCATGCTAAAATGCAAATTTGTGCAAACAGAAATATCTAAAAATATGTGATTCTCTTTGAGGAAGTGTGCAAAATGGAGAAATTGAGAAACATCGCCATCATCGCCCACGTTGACCACGGCAAGACCACGCTGGTCGACGAAATGCTCAAGCAGGGCGGTGCGTACCGCGAACATCAGGAAGTCGTCGAGCGCGTCATGGACTCCAACGATCTGGAGCGCGAGCGCGGCATCACGATCCTGGCCAAGAACACCGCCGTGCGCTACGGCGACACGAAGATCAACATTGTCGACACGCCGGGTCACGCCGATTTCGGCGGCGAGGTCGAGCGTGTCCTGAAGATGGTCAACGGCGTCATCCTGCTCGTGGACGCCGCCGAGGGCCCCATGCCGCAGACGCGCTTCGTGCTCAGCAAGGCGCTCGAGCTCGGCCACCGCGTCATCGTCGTCATCAACAAGATCGACCGCCCCGACCAGCGCATCCACGAGGTCATCGATGAGGTACTGGAGCTGCTCATGGACCTCAACGCCACCGACGAGCAGCTTGACTCGCCCATGCTCTTCTGCTCCGGCCGTCAGGGCACCGCGTCCTACTCTCCGGATGTGCCGGGCAAGGATCTGCGCCCGCTGTTCGAGACGATCCTCGAGTACATCCCCGCTCCGGAGCAGAATGTCGACGCGCCGTTCCAGATGCTCGTGTCGTCCATCGACTACAACGAGTTTGTCGGCCGCATCGCCATCGGCCGCATCGAGCGCGGCGTCATCCGCCAGAACGAGGAGATCGCCGTGTGCAACTATCACCAGCCGGACGCCCCGGCCAAGAAGGCCAAGGCCGTGTCCATGTATGAGTTCGAGGGTCTGCAGCGCGTGCCCGTCACGGAGGCGGAGGCCGGCAGCATCATCGCCATGTCCGGCATCGGCGACATCACCATCGGTGACACGATCTGCGCGCCGAGCTGCGTCGAGCCGATCGAGTTTGTCAAGATCTCCGCGCCCACGATGGAGATGACCTTCTCCGTCAACGACGGTCCGTTTGCCGGCCGCGAGGGCAAGTTCGTCACCAGCCGCCAGATCCGCGAGCGGCTCTACCGCGAGACGCTCAAGGACGTGTCTCTGCGCGTGACCGATCTCGAGGGCGCGACCGATTCGTTCAATGTCGCCGGCCGCGGCGAGATGTCGCTGTCCATCCTCATCGAGACCATGCGCCGCGAAGGCTATGAGTTCCAGGTCTCGCCCCCGCGCGTGCTCTATCAGACGATCAACGGCCAGAAGTGCGAGCCCATCGAGCGCCTCGTCGCGGATGTCCCGACCGATGCGGTCGGCTCCGTGATCGAAAAGCTCAGCGCCCGCAAGGGTGAGCTGCAGCAGATGGAGCCCATCGGCAAGCGCACGCGGCTGGAGTTTCTCGTGCCGGCGCGCGGCCTGTTCGGCTACCGCAACGAGTTCATGACCGACACGAAGGGCGAGGGCATCATGGCCTCCGTCTTTGACAGCTACGCCCCGTACAAGGGCGACCTCAGCCGCCGCAATACCGGCTCGCTCGTCTCGTTCGAGACCGGCGAGAGCATCACCTACGGCCTGTACAACGCGCAGGAGCGCGGCCAGCTGTTCATCGGCGCGGGCGTGCCCGTGTATGCCGGCATGGTCGTCGGCGTGTCGCCGAAGCAGGAGGACATCACCGTCAACGTCTGCAAGAAAAAGCAGCTGACGAACACCCGCGCCGCCGGCTCTGACGATGCGCTGCGCCTCGTGCCGCCGCGCAAGCTGAGCCTGGAGCAGAGCCTGGAGTTCCTTGCGGACGACGAGCTGCTCGAGGTCACGCCCAAGAGCCTGCGCATCCGCAAGCGCATCCTCGACCATGAGCGCCGCATGAAGGCCGCGCACGGCAAGGGCGCAAAATAAATCTTTACAAGCGCGCCGCGATGTGCTATTGTAAGACAGTCCATGTGCCCGGATCCGGGGTCTGGCCGCTTCGCAGCGGTTCCTTTCCGCCCGGTTCTGCGCCAGCGGATACGAAATAAAGAAAGGAATGTATCATCATGATCACCAAGACCGAAAAGACCGCAGTCATCGAAGCCAACAAGACGCACGAGGGCGACACCGGCTCGCCGGAGGTCCAGATCGCCATCCTCACCGAGCGCATCCGTCAGCTCACCGAGCACCTGAAGGTGCACCCGAACGACAAGCACAGCCGTCTGGGTATGTACAAGATGGTCGGTAAGCGCCGCCGTCTGCTCGACTACCTCGCCAAGAAGGACATCGAGCGTTATCGTGCGATCATTGCAAAGCTGAACATCCGCAAGTAAGTTCGGCTTTTCCGAAGGGTATGAACGTTTGAAAGCAGGGGGATAATTTCATATTGTCCCCCTGCTTTTTTCGTCCGCGCCCGAATGTTCATCTTTCGGGAGCGCCGCTGCCCAGTATTTGAATCTGCGCCCCATCGCGTATGGGACGCGGATGCAAGTGCTGGCTCTGGCGTTTCCGCTGACAAAAGAAAGGAGCACCAGAACCATGATCATCACCACGCACAAGCAGTTCCCCAACTACAAGCGCTACGAGATCGAGTACGAAGGCCGTCCCCTCGTGATGGAGACCGGCAAGCTCGCCGAGCTGTGCAACTCCGCCGTCCTCGTCAGCTACGGCGAGACGACCGTGCTCGTCACGTGCACGGCTTCCGCCCGCCCGAAGGACGGTGTGGATTACTTCCCGCTGTCCGTGGACTTCAATGAGAAGCTCTACGCCGTCGGCCGCATCCCCGGCAGCTTCATGCGCCGCGAGGGCAAGCCCAGCCTGCCCGCCGTGCTGGCCAGCCGCCTGATCGACCGCCCGATGCGCCCGCTCTTCCCGAGCGACCTGCGCAACGACGTCATCATCGCCTGCGAGGTGCTGTCCGTCGACCGTGACTGCAGCCCGGAGATCACCGCCATGATCGGCGCGAGCGCCGCGGTGAGCATTTCCGACGTGCCGTTCAACGGCCCCATCGCCGGCATCGTCCTCGGCTGGGACGGGGAGAAGTACCTCTTCAACCCCACGCAGGAGCAGCGCAAGACCAACCGCATGATCACCACCATCGCCGCCACCCACAAGAAGATCGTCATGATCGAGTCCGAGGCCGATCAGGTGCCGGACGACGTCATGTACGAGGGCATCGTGCAGGCGCATGCGCATCTGCAGCCCGTGCTCGACCTCATCGACAAGATGGTCAGCGAGATCGGCAAGCCGAAGTTCGAGTACGAGCACGCCTCCTTTGACGAGGAGCTGTTCGACCTCCTGTGCGCCAACGAGATGGAGGCCATGGAGTACTGCATGGACACCGACGACAAGAACGTGCGCGAGGCGCGCGTGAACGAGTGGATCGCCGCCGTGCAGGAGAAATATCTCGACGAGCATCCGGACATGATGCAGTTCATGGACGAGATCCTCTACAAGATGCAGAAGAAGATCGTCAAGAAGTGGCTGCTCGCCGGTCACCGCGTTGACGGCCGCAAGATGAACGAGATCCGCCCGCTCGATGCCGAGGTCGGCGTGATCCCGCGCGTGCACGGCTCGGGCCTGTTCACCCGCGGCCAGACGCAGGTGCTGTCCATTGCCACGCTTGCCACGCTGTCCATGGCGCAGAAGCTCGACACCATCTGGGAAGAGGAAGAAAAGCGCTTCATGCACCACTACAATATGCCGCCGTACTCCACCGGTGACGCCCGCGCCGCCCGCAGCACCAACCGCCGCGAGTACGGCCACGGCGCGCTCGTTGAGAAGGCGCTGCAGTGCGTCATCCCGCCGGTCGAGGAGTTCCCGTACGCCATCCGCGTGGTGTCCGAGGTGCTCTCGTCCAACGGCTCGACGTCGCAGGGCTCCATCTGCGGCTCCACGCTCGCGCTCATGGACGCCGGCGTGCCCATCAAGGCGCCGGTCGCCGGCATCTCCTGCGGCCTGATCCAGGACGGCGACGACTTTACCACCTTCATCGACATTCAGGGCGTTGAGGACTTCCACGGCGAGATGGACTTCAAGGTCGCCGGCACGAAGGACGGCATCACCGCCATCCAGATGGATCTGAAGAACGACGGCCTCAAGCACGAGATCGTCAAGGAGGCGTTCCGCATGACGCGCGAGGCGCGCTTCCAGATCCTCGACGAGATCATGCTCAAGGCGATCGCCGAGCCGCGCAAGGAGCTGGCGGATTCCGCCCCGAAGATGATCCAGATGAAGATCAACCCCGACAAGATCCGCGAGGTCATCGGCTCCGGCGGCAAGGTCATCCAGAAGATCTGCGCCGACACCGGCTGCAAGATCGACATCGAGGACGACGGCTCCATCTTCATCGCCTCCGAGGACATCGAGGCCTGCCGCGCCGCGCGCCAGACCATCGAGAACATCGTCTTTGAGCCCGAGGTCGGCGAGCTGTACTACGGCAAGGTCTCCAACATCCGCAGCGAGTTCGGCGCATGGGTCGAGCTGGCTCCGGGCAAGGACGGTCTCGTCAAGATCAAGGATCTTGAGTTCAAGCGCACCGAGAAGGTCGAGGACGTGCTCAAGATCGGCGACATGACCTGGGTCAAGGTCATGAACGTTGACGACCGCGGCCGCATCGACCTGTCCCGTAAGGACGCGATGCGCGAGAAGGGTCTCATGTAATCTCGATATCAGCACAACTGTGTGGGCGGGGTGCAGCGACACTCCGCCCATTTTTTCAGGGGGGCACAGCACACTATGTACGAAAAACGAACGCTGCCGAACGGCGTGCGCATGGTCTATGAGCATATGCCGCACGTGCGCTCGGCGGCCATCGGCGTGTGGATCGGCGTCGGCTCGCGCTACGAGTCGCCGAGCAATGCCGGCAGCGCGCACTTCATCGAGCATATGCTCTTCAAGGGGACGGCGCAGCACACCGCCTCGGAGCTGGCAGAGCGCATGGACGCCATCGGCGGTCAGGTAAACGCCTACACCACGCGCGAGGGCACGTGCTACTATGCGCGCGTGCTCGACGAGCACCTTGACCGCGCGGGCGACCTGCTGGCTGAGATGCTCTTCACCTCGAACTTTGCCGAGGCGGACGTGGCCAACGAGCGCGGCGTCATCCGCGAGGAAATGGATATGTATGCCGACACGCCGGAGGATCTGGTCACGGAGCGGCTCATCGGCGCGGCCTTTCCCGGCACGCTCGGGCGTCCGGTGCTCGGCCGTCCGGCCACGATCGAGCGGCTGACGGGGGCGCAGCTGCGCGCGTTTCAGCTTGCGCACTACATCGAGCCGCGCATCGTCGTGGCCGTGTCTGGCAGCTTTACGGAAGAGAACCTTGCGCATCTGGCGGCGCACTTTTCGTGGCTGCCCGCGCGGCCGGATCTCACGATGCGCCGCGGCAGCTACACCCCGGCCTTTACGCTCAAGCGCAAGGCCATCGAGCAAAATCAGATCAGCATCGGCTTTCCCGGACTGCCGACGGGGTCGGAGGCGCGCTTTACCATGGCGCTGCTCTCGTCTATCCTCGGCGGCAATATGTCCTCGCGCCTGTTTCAGACCGTGCGCGAGAAAAACGGGCTCTGCTACGCCGTGTACAGCTACACGGCGGGCTTTCTCGACTGCGGTATGTTTGCCGTCTCCACTGCCGTCGGCCGCGAGACGGAGCAGCGCGCCCTTGCGCTCATCCGCGACGAGCTCGTGCGCCTGCGCAACGACGGCGTCACGCAGACGGAGCTCGACCGTGCGCGCGAACAGGTGCACGCGAGCGTGCTCATGGCGGAGGAATCCACCGCCGCGCGCATGAATAAGCTCGGCTACTCCGAGCTCTACCTCGGCCGGGTGCTCTCGGCGGATGAGGTGCTCGCGCGCTACGATGCCGTCACCTGTGAGGACATCCTCGGTCTCGCGCGTGAGACGCTGGACTTTGACCGTATGTCGTTTTCGGCGGTCGGCCGCCTGCGCCCGCAGGAGGAATACGAGCAGCTGCTCAAGGGATAACAAAAAACGCCGCGGAAGCTTAGCGGGGCGTTCGTAAGACAGTTAACGGAGCGCATCAGTGCGGATGCGCTCCGTTTCTTTATGCTATTATGACATACGGCACAGTTGCAGCGGCCCCCTTGGCTCTCCCTCTGGGAGAGCTGTCACCGAAGGTGACTGAGAGGGGCTTGCAGGCGTTTTTGAATGGTGATATCAATTTGTGTGCACACGCCGCGAAAATCCATATCAACATCTCGGTTGGAAAAACGCAGGACCTCCAATCCAAGCGCTGTCAAAAATGCGGAACGCTCAGAATCATAGGCCATCCCCTGGGGCTCATAGTGTTGAGAACCATCCAATTCAATAACTAACTTGGCAGAAGCACAATAAAAGTCTACGATAAATCTCCCGATGATTCGCTGTTTATAAATCTTCACCGGATATTTGCGGAGGAAAAGATACCATAGCTTTCGTTCGTGGGGTGTCATCTCCCTGCGTAACCGCCGGGCGTTTTCCAGTTGACTGTTGTCCTTTGGTATGGTCATGTTTTTCCCTCTCAGTCGGCTGCGCCGACAGCTCTCCCAAAGGGAGAGCCAAGTTCCGCGCGTAATGCACTACACCGAACGGTGCATAGAAGTGCGCCCTCGTTATCTGTTCGATAAATCCCGATTTGCAGGTGAGTTCGGCTCCATGGTATCATATGGCCGGATAAACTACAAGAACAGCCACAGCAGTGCAAACTGCTGTGGCTGTTCGCTGCCTTACGAACACCGGCCATTTTGCGGCATTTTCGCTTTTCAGGCGTTCTGGATCAGCAGCTCTGCGATCTGCACGCAGTTGGTGGCTGCGCCCTTGCGCACCTGATCGCCGCAGCACCAGAGACACAGACCGTTGGGATCGGTCAGGTCGGGACGGATGCGGCCAACGAACACGAGATCCTGATCCGACGTGTCGAGCGGCATGGGATATTGCAGCGCGTCGAGATCGTCCACAAGGCGGCAGCCGGGAGCGGCGGCGATGGCCGCGCGCGCCTCGTCCACGGAGATGTGGTGCGCGAAGTGCACGGCGGCGGAGATGGAGTGGCTGCGCACGACGGGCACGCGCACACAGGTGCACGCCACGTTCATGTCCGGCAGGTGCAGGATCTTGCGGCCCTCGTTCTGGAGCTTCATCTCCTCGGAGGTGTAGCCGTCGCACTGCTCGCCGCCGATCTGCGGGATGACGTTGTAGGCGATCTGGTGCGAGAACACCTTCGGCGCGTAGGCCTTGCCGTCGCGCAGGGCGTCGACCTCGTTTTGCAGCTCGATCGGGCCGCCGGCGCCCGCGCCGGACACGGCCTGATATGTCGAGACGACCATGCTGTGGATGGGCGAGAGCTTGCGCAGCGCGTTGATGGCCGTGAGCGTGATGGTGGTCGAGCAGTTGGGGTTTGCGATGATGCCGTGGTGCAGCTTCACGTCGCCGGGGTTGATCTCCGGCACGACGAGCGGCACGTTCGGGTCGAGACGGAAGGCCGAGGAGTTATCCACGAACACGGCGCCGGAGCGCACGATCGCGGGGGCAAAACGCTCGGCGATGTCGTTTTCCGCCGCGCCGAGGACGATGTCCATGCCGGCGAAGGCGGCGTCCGTCGCCTCCTCGACGACGATGTCCCGTCCCTGCCACGACACGACCTTGCCGGCCGAGCGGGCGCTTGCGAGCAGGTGCAGCTCCCCGACGGGGAAGCTGCGCTCGGCGAGGATCTTCATCATTTCCTGACCCACGGCGCCGCTTGCACCGAGGATGGCAACACGATACTGCTTCATATCTGAACTTCCTTTCTTACTTCACAAAGCTGTTATACAGGACCTGAATGGCGGGGGCAAAATCCTTTGTGTCCACGCCGACGATGATGTTGAGCTCGTCCGGTCCCTGCGAGATCATGCGGATGTTGATGCCGTGCTCGCCGAGGGCGGCGAAGATGCGGCCCGACGTGCCGGGGCGGAACACCATCTTCCGGCCGACGGCCGCGACGATGGAGATGTTCTCCGTCACGTGCAGATGATCCGGCTTGAGCTGCTTTTCCAGCTCGCCGAGCACGGAATACAGGCACGGGGCGATCTTCTCGCTCGGCACGACCAGCGACAGGCAGTCGATGCCGCTGGGGGCATACTCGATGCTCACACCGTTGCGCTCGAACACCTCGAACACCTGCCGGAACGCGCCCACGCTCGAGGACATACCGGTCTTGGCGATGGTGATGATGGAGTAGTTTTTCTTGCCCGCGATGCCGGTGATGAGCCGCCCGTCGTCCACGTCGTCAAACGACTCCATGATGAGCGTGCCGGGGTGGTCGGGGTCATTGGTGTTGCGGATGTTGAGCGGGATGTTTTTCTCGCGCACGGGAAACACCGTCCCCTCGTGCAGCACCTGCGCGCCGACGAAGCTCAGCTCGCGCAGCTCGTTATACGTGATGCGCTCGATTGGCAGCGGATCGGGCACGATGCGCGGGTCTGCCATGAGGATGCCGGACACGTCCGTCCAGTTTTCATACACATCGGCATTGAGCGCCGCCGCCGCGAGCGCACCGGTGATGTCGCTGCCGCCGCGGGAGAAGGTGCGGATCTTGCCGTCGGGCGTCACGCCGTAAAAGCCGGGGATGACGACCCTGCGCCCCTCGGCCAGCCGCTGCAGTGCGGCGTAGGACGCCTCCTTGTCGATCGTGCCGTCAAAGCGGAAGCGCACCCACAGTTCCGCGTCGAGAAACGAGTAGCCGAGGTAGTCCGCCATGAGCAGGGCGGAGAAATATTCGCCGCGCGACACAAGCTCCTCCTCCGAGATGCCGCTGCGCAGCTGCTGGCGCAGCACGTCGAGCTCGGCCTCGATGTCGACGCTCAGCCCGCACGCATCGCGGATGGCGATGTAGCGCTCGCAGATCATCTGAAAGATGCTCTCGCAGCTCACGCCGTACTGCAAATGCGCGTGGCAGAGGTAGAGGAGGTCTGTGAGCTTGTGGTCGTCCGCGTCGCGCTTTCCGGCGGCGGACACGACGACGACCCTGCGCGCGGGGGCGGCGCGCACGATGTCGCGCACCTTTTCAAACTGCCTGGCGTCCGCCATTGACGAGCCGCCGAATTTTGCAACCTTGAGCATGGTGTCCTCCTTATTGCAGCGCGGCAAAGAAGCTCTCACCGTCCTGCCCGAGCGCCTGCGCCATGAGCGCGTGCATCCGGCTCACGGGGATGGGCTGCGTGATGAGCGCGCCCTCCCAGTCGCCCTCGGCGAGGGCGGCCAGCTCCGGCAGCGCGGCGCGCGTGCGCACATAGTAGCGGTGCTGCACGCCGGCATTGTCCGGCACGGCCGGAACGAAGGAATCGGTGTAGAAGGCGTGCACGCCGCGCGTGATGTCCACCAGATCCTGCACGACGTTGTAGGCAGTCGGGTAGCGCCCCGCGCCCTGACCGAAGAAGCTCTGCACGCCCATACGCTCGCCGTCCATGCTGATGAGGTTGAAGTTCGCGGGCACGGCGGCCTCGAGCGCATCGCTGCCGAGCAGCGTCGGCTCGACGTAGGCGCTGATGCTGCCGCCGCGCTGTTCGGCGGTGGCGATCAGCTTGCACGTGCAGCCGTGCGCCTGAAAGCGCGCGATGTCTGCCTTGCGCACGTTGCGGATGCCGAATACCGGCACGTCCGCCTCGTGCAGCGACACGCCGAAGGCGACGTTTGCGGACAGGATCAGCTTGCGCTGGATGTCCAGTCCGTCGATGTCGGCCGAGGGGTCGGCCTCGGCATAGCCGAGCGCCTGCGCCTGCGCGAGCACGTCGGCAAAGTCCACATCGCTGTGGTGCATCGCGTCCATGATGTAGTTGGTCGTGCCGTTGAGGATGCCCCAGACGCGGGAGATGTGGTTGGCGCGCGCGGCCTTTTCGAGGTTCGTGAGCCACGGGATGCCGCCGCCGACCGCCGCCGTGCACCGCAGCGCCGCGCCGTGCTCCCTGGCGAGCGCGTTGAGCTCGTCATAGTAGCGGCACATGAGGTATTTGTTCGAGGACACCACGTTCTTTCCGGCGCGCAGCGCAGCCGCTACGTACTCATACGCCGGGTGCAGACCGCCCATGACCTCCACGACGGTGTCCACCGCGGGGTCGCTGAGAATGTCCTGGATATCATACGTGGTCTTGGCGGTCAGCTCGCCGAGATCGCGCCGGCACAGCACCCACGCTGCGCGGATATCGTCCCGGTTGGCAAGCATATCGTAAATGCCTCTGCCGACAACGCCAAAACCAAGAAGTCCGATGTTCATGATGTTCCCTCACTTTAGATCCGATGAAAATTGACCGCGATAAGCGGACATATGTTTTTCGAGCGAGAACAATATACCACGCCTGTCTATAAAATGCAAGGCTGCATGGCATTTTTGCGCCGAAAACGGCAAAAAACCGGCAGAAGCGAACTTCTGCCGGTCGTGTTTGTGCAGTTTTACTGTCCGGTGTCCAGCTGCGTCAGCCAGAGCAGCGCGCCGAGGAGAAAAAACAGCGCTGCCGTGGCAGCGCGGCCGCCATACAGCCGCGGCAATATCACGCCGGAGGCGGGCAGAACAATGCTGGCGACCAGAATTGCCAGACACAGGCCGAACAGCACCCGGACGAGCGGGTGCACCCAGGGCGCACAGCGCCGCGGCCGCAGACGCGTGACCATGTGCAGCGCCTGCAGCAGCGTCCATGCCAGCGCGCACAGCAGCAGCGGCTCGGTTATGAGCATGGCTGCCAACGGCGCCATGCCCCCGCGCTGGTACTGCCGGAGACAGACCGCGTGCAGGTATGCCCACAGCCCGGCCAGTATGAGCGTGACGGCCCCCATGATGCACACCCTGCGCAGCGCTGTCCGGCGGGCATCGGCGGATGGCGCCCCGTCCAGCAGCTCCGTGAGCTCGACGCCGAGCGCGTCTGCGAGCCGCTGCAGCGTCTCCACGTCCGGGCGGGAGCGGCCGGTCTCGTAATTCGATATGGTCTGCCGCGTCGTGTGCACGGTCTGCGCCAGATCGTCCTGCGTCAGCTTCTGGCGCACGCGGGCGCGGCGGATGTTGGCTCCAATGTCGCGCATGGTGTTCACCTCGCCCAAAGCATACCATGCGCGGGCGCGATTTGTCACGCAAAGAACCTTTGCGCGCGCAAAAAACCGGCAGAAGCGAACTTCTGCCGGTTTCGTTTGTGCAGTTTTACTGTCCGCGGTGCTGCAGCGCGGTCAGATAGGGGTTGAAGCGGCGCTCGGTCTCGAGCGTGGTGCAGTCCATATGACCGGGATAGACCTCGTAATCGCCGGGCAGCGCCGCGATCCTTGCCAGCGACTGCAGCTCGACATCCATGCTGCCGCCCTCGAAATCCGTGCGGCCGCACGAGCCGTTGAAGAGCGTGTCGCCGGTGAAGAGCGCATCGCCGCAGATGAGCGTCACGCCGCCGGGGGTGTGGCCGGGCGTCTCCATGACGCGGAAGGTCAGGCTGCCGACCTTGACCTCATCGCCCTCCTTATAAAAGATCGTGCCCTTGGGCGGGACGAACGAGAAGCTGTCGAACGCGACGGCCGTGCCCGCGTCGAGCGCGTGCATATACACGGGTGCGCCGGTCTCCTCGTGCACGGCGTAGACGGCGCCGGTGTGGTCATAGTGACCGTGCGTGAGCAGGATGGCGCGGCAGGTGAGGTGGTTGTCCTCCAGGTAGTAGAGGATGGTGTTGGACTCGTCGCCCGGATCGATGACGGCGCACTCGAGCGTGGTCTCGTCGGTGACGATGTAGCAGTTGGTCATGAGGTGCCCGACGGGCAGACATTTGATGAGCATAGGGTGACCTCCTTATAATTGATCGGTATCGAGCAGAATGGTGACAGGTCCGTCGTTGACGGAGGAGACGAGCATATCCGCGCCGAACTCGCCCGTGCGCACGGTGAAGCCGCGGGCCTGACAGCCGGCGATCACGCGCTCATAGAGCGGCACGGCGGTATCCGGCCGGGCGGCGGCCGTGAAGCCGGGGCGGCGGGAGCGGCAGTCGGCAAAGAGCGTGAACTGGCTCACGATCAGCAGCTCGGCGCCCGCATCGGTGGGGTTGACGTTCATTTTGCCATTGGCATCTTCAAACACGCGCAGACCGCAGACCTTGTCGACGATGCGGTCGGCCTCGGCCTCTGTGTCGGACACGTGCACGCCCAGCAGCACGAGAAACCCCTTGCCGATGCGCGCGGTCTCCTGTCCGCCGATCGTGACGGACGCTTCGTTCACACGGGTGATGACAGCTCTCATGCTTTGCCCTCCTGTTTGGCTTTCTTGGTGTTTTTGGCGTGCTCGGCCTGCATTTCCGCCGTGTTTGCGGTGGCCTTCGCGGTGTCGGATGCGCCGCTGCGCGAGATGCGGATGACGCCGCGGATGGCGCTCAGGCGGCTGATGATCGTGCGCAGCTCGGACAGATCGTGCACCTCGACCGTGATCGTGATGGTCGAGCGGCCGCTGTCCACGTCGCGCGCGGTGAGCGTGCGCACCTTGGCGTTGAGCGTGTTGAGCGCGGTGGCCACGTCCATCACGAGACCCGAGCGCTGTGCGCTGAGCAGCGTGAGCGTCGTGCCGTAGGAATCGGTGGTGTTCTCCGCCCAGCTCACGCGGATCCAGCGGCCAGCGGTCTCCGGATTGTCGCGGCTGGCGAGGTAGTTTTCGCAGTCCGTGCGGTGGATGGACACGCCCGCGCCGCGCGTGATGAAGCCGATGATGCTGTCACCGGGCACCGGCGTGCAGCAGCGGGAGAATTTGATGAGGCAGTTATCGAGCCCCTCGACGAGGATGCCGTGCACGGCGTGGCGCGGGCGCTTGCTGCGGCGCTCGGCCGCCTCATTGATGCGGTCGATGGCGTTTTTCTGGTTGGCCTTCTGGCTGCGCAGGATCTCGTCGCGGATGCGGTTGACGGTGCGCGTGGAGGTCACGCCGCCGTAGCCGATGGCGGCGTACAGATCGTCGAGCGAGGTGAAGGCCAGCCGCTTGAGGATCAGCGGCAGGATCTCGTCGCCCATGATGTCGGCCGGGGCGATGCCGTTGGCGCGCAGCTCGCGCTCAAACTGCTCCTTGCCGTGGGTGATGTTCTCCTCGCGGCGCTCGCGCTTGAACCACTGCTTGATCTTCGTGCGCGCGGCGCCGCTCTTGGCGAGATTGAGCCAGTCGCGGCTCGGACCGGGCGCGTTTTTCGACGTGCGGATGTCGACGATGTCGCCGTTTTGCAGCACGTAGTCGAAGTTGACGATGCGGCCGTTGACCGTTGCGCCGACCATGCTGTTGCCGATCGCGGAGTGGATGCTGTAGGCGAAGTCGATCGGCGTCGCGCCGGCGGGCAGGTTGATCACGTCGCCCTTCGGCGAGAACACGAACACCTCGTCGGCGAACATATCCACCTTCAGATTGTGGAAAAAGTCCTGCGCGTCGGACTCCTGCTGCGTCTCGAGCAGGCGGCGGATCCACGCGAACTTCTCCTCGTCGCCGGCCTTGGTGCCCTCACCGCTGCCGGTCTTGTATTTCCAGTGCGCCGCGACGCCGTATTCCGCCGTCATGTGCATCTCCCACGTGCGGATCTGCACCTCGAACGGGATGCCCTCCGAGCCGATGACCGTCGTGTGCACGCTCTGGTACATATTCGGCTTCGGTGTGCTGATATAGTCCTTGAAGCGGCCGGGCAGCGGCTTGTACATATCGTGGATGATGCCGAGCACGTTGTAGCAGTCGGGGATCGTGTCCACGATCACGCGGAACGCGCACAGGTCAAAAATACCGTTGATGTCGAGCTTCTGCGCGTACATCTTGCGGTAGATGCTGTAGATGTGCTTGATGCGGCTCGAGATGGTGGCGTGCACGCCGTCGAGCTCCAGCCGCTCGCGGATCTGCGTGCGCATCTCGTCCATGAATTTTTCCAGCGTCGGCATACGCTTGTCGAGCGCGTCCGTGATGGCGCGGTAGCCATCGGGGTCGAGGTAGAGCAGCGAGAGGTCTTCGAGCTCCCACTTGATCTTCTGCATACCGAGGCGGTGCGCGATGGGGGCGTAGATCTCCATCGTCTCGAGGGATTTGATGCGCTGCTTCTCCTCGCTCTGATAGGCCATCGTGCGCATATTGTGCAGACGGTCGGCCATCTTGATGAGGATGACGCGGATGTCCTTGGCCATGGCCAGCAGCATCTTGCGCATATTCTCCATCTGCTGCTCCTCAACGCTCGTGTACTGCACGCGTGTGAGCTTGGTGACGCCCTCAACGATGTCGGCCACCGAGCTGCCGAAGCTGCGCGCGATGTCGTCATGCGTGAGCGAGGTGTCCTCGATCGTGTCGTGCAGCAGCGCCGAGATGATGGAGTCCTCGTCGAGCCCCATCTCCGCCGTGATGATGGCGGCGGCGATGCAGTGCGACACGTAGGGTGAGCCGTCGCGGCGCTTTTGCCCCGAATGCGCGCGGTCGGCGCACTCGAAGGCCGCGCGCACGCGGCCGAGGTCCGCCGGGATGCCGGCGGAGGTGATCTTCTGTTCCAGTTCCTGATAATGCGCCTCGAGGTCGTAAGGCGTCGAGGCCGCGGTTTCGGCGCGGGTCGCGTCAGACATGGGGGTTGCTCCTTTCCAAAAAGGAATGGGAATTTCCTGATAATGTTTCATAGCAGCTTCTGCCGGCGGTCACGCAGCGCCTGCAGCAGCTTGGATGCGCCGAGGTCCACCTTGCCGCTGGTCGGCAGCGGGCGCAGGCGCAGCAGCTCCCCGTCGAAGTCGACGGCGGCGAGTCCCATCTCGGCCATGACGCGCAGGCACACGCAGAATTTCTCCGGGCGCATGGGCGCGCGCTCCGGCAGCTCCGAAAGGGAAAAGACCATCGGCGCTTTCAGCCAGCGCCACGCCACGGCGAAATCCGCCCGCAGGGGGTACAGATCCACCGTGTCCCACGCGGGTACACACTGGTTTTTGAGCAGCGCGCTGCACAGCGGCAGCGGGTCGCTCGGGCGCACGTCGGTCACGAGCAGCTGCACGCTGCGGCGGCCGCGGAATTCGTTGATCTGCGGCGTGAAGGCCACATCCGCCCACTGGCCGATGCGCACGCCGAGCTCCGCCGGGGTGCAGGAGAAGAAGATGCCGGCATAATTATACCCGCCCTTGGCAAAGTGCAGCCGCAGATGGCGGCCGCCGCCGATGGGCACGGCGTTGACCAGCCGCGCGCCCGTGATGCACAGCAGAGGCTTGGGGTTGCCGTTGCCGCACGGCTCGAGCGCGTCGAGCGACTCGATGCACGCCATGGTCAGCAGGTGCGGATCGTCCACGCGCAGGTCGCACGTGAGCTCCGGCAGGTCGTCGGCCGGGTTTTGCCGGTAATACTCGCCGAGCGCGCGGCGGAAGCGGTCGATATTCTCGCGCCGGATGGTCAGCCCGGCCGCCAGCGCGTGGCCGCCGAAGCCCTCGAGATACTCCGAGCAGGCGCTCAGAGCGTTATACAGGTTGAAGCCGCCGAAGCTGCGGCACGAGCCCTTGCCGCGCTCACCGTCGCAGCAGATCATGATCGTCGGCAGGTGAAACTCCTCACTCAGGCGCGAGGCGGCGATGCCGATCACGCCCTGATGCCACGTGTCGCTTGCGAGCACGAGCGGTGCGCGCGGCGGATAGCGGCACGCGATGGCCGAGGCTTCCTCCCAGATCTGCTGCTCGAGCTCCTGCCGCTCGCGGTTGAGCTGGCAGAGCCCGGCGGCGTAGCGGTCGGCGTCGGCGCTGTCATCGGTCAGCAGCAGCAGCGCGGCGATGGCCGTTTTTCCAAGGCGTCCGGCCGCGTTGATGCGCGGCGCGAGCGTGAAGCCGATGGTCGTGGCCGTGACAGGCCGCCCCTCCGCACCGCACTCGTGCAGCAGCGCACGGATGCCGGGGCGCGGGTTGGTGTTGATCTGCGCCAGACCCTGCGCCACGAGGTAGCGGTTTTCGCCCGTGAGGGGCATGACGTCCGCCACCGTGCCGATGGCGACGAGGTCGCCGTAGTCGTGCAGCACCTGCGCGCTGTCGCCCTCGAGCGCGCACAGCAGCTTGAACGCCACGCCCACGCCCGCAAGCCCGCCGTTGGGATACTGCGAGCCGGGGCGCTTCGGGTCGACGACGGCCACGGCGTTCGGGATCGCTTGCCCGCTGCACTCGTGGTGGTCGGTGATGACCATGTCGATGCCGCGCTGCAGGGCATAGTTCGTCTCGTCGATGGCGGTGATGCCGCAGTCGACGGTGATGATGAGCGTGATGTCGTCGGCGCGCTGGAGGCTCGTGATCGCGTCCATGTTCAGGCCGTAGCCCTCCTCGATGCGGTCGGGGATGTACGGGTGCACGGGCACGCCGCGGCGGCGCAGATAGTCCGTGAGCACGCACGTCGATGTGATGCCGTCGACGTCATAGTCGCCAAAGACGGCCACGTGCTCCCGCCGCTCGATGGCGGCGCGGATGCGCGCGACGGCCTTGTCCATGTCCTGCAAAAGCATGGGGTCGAACACGCTCTGGTCGCCGCCGCTGAGAAAATCGCGCGCCTGCCCGGCGTCGTCATAGCCGCGCAGCGCCAGCAGCACCGCCAGCAGCGGGGAATAGCCCGCGCGCAGCAGCGCCTCCGGCGGCTGCGGCGTGGTATATGGAATTTTCCAATTGCGGTATTTCATATGCGCTGTGTGCCTCGAATCCAGATATACAATAATTTATTATTTTATCAAAATATCTGCGCAGATGCAAGAGGCGCGTGTTGGTTATCTGCCGCTGCCGGGGGGCGATTTTTTGCCGCCGTGCGCCGTGTTTCCTGCCCTTGACAGGGACGCGCCGCCGGTGGTACGATATGGTGGGTATGCCGGCGTGGCGAAACAGGCAGACGCAAGGGACTTAAAATCCCTCGGTGGCAACACTGTGCGGGTTCGATCCCCGCCGCCGGCACCAAAGCAAGCGGCCGCTCTCATCCGAGAGCGGCCGCTTTTCGGTTTGCCGGACACGCCGGAGCGCGCTTGCGCTGCAAGTGCGGATTTTGCGCGCCTTCACGTTTGCGCATGGCGCAGCGTCACGCGCTCGGCCACGACGGCAATGTAGCCCAGTACGATCGTGAGATAGTACGACGCCAGCCGCCAGATGAGCATGGCGGTCGTCAGATAGCTGCCGAACAGCGGCGAGAAGGCGAGGTAGAACGTGCCCTCGCTCGCGCCGGACGCGCCCGGCATGGGAAAGCAGCTCGCCCCGATGTACAGCAGCACCTGCGTGCCCGTGACCTGCCAGAACGGCACGCCGCGCAGCCCGAAGCCGCGATACGTGCAGTAGGCGACCGACATATACGCCGTGCACTGCAGCAGCGCGAGCGCGAGCGCCCCGGCGAGCTTGCCGCGGTGGCGGATGCCGGCGGCAAAGGCGTCGTGATACTCCGCGACGAAGGCGCACCACTTTTCGGCGGCCGCCGCGGGGTCTGCGCCCCGGCGCAAAAACGGGCGGCGCCGGTACAGCCAGCGGATGCACGCCGTGCCGAACGCGGACATCGGCTTCGGAAAAATGGCCGAGAGCAGCACGAGCGACAGCAGCCCCGCGTGCACGAACAGACCCAGCGCCAGCACGGGGATCCATGCCGCGCTCTGCGCCGCGAGCTTGCCGCCGCACAGACACGCGCCCACGATGCCGAGCGACACGAGCGCGATGTTCCACAGGCTGTAGACCGTGCAGATGACGGACGTGGCCGTGCCGGTCGGGATGCCGCGGCGGTGCATATGCAGCACCTGAAACGGCTGACCGCCGGCGGCCGCAGGCGTTACGGCCGAGTAGAAAAAGCCGATCATCGATACGTCGATGCTGTCGCCGAGCGGCTGCGCGCAGCCGAATGCGCGCGTGATGAGCCGGTATTTGAGCGCGTCGCACAGGTAGTACAGCAGCATGCACCCGACGATCGCGGCCGTCCAGCCCGGCATCAGCGCCTCGAGCGAGGCGCGCACGTCGCCCGCGTCGAGCGTGGCGGCGGCAAAGATCGCCAGCGCCGCCGCGCCGAGTGTCAGCAGGCCGATCGAGAGCCATTGTTTTTTCTTGTCGTGTTTCATGGGCAGACCTCGCTGCAGGAGAAGATTCTGATAAGACCTTATTAAGACCTTATATTATAACGGATATGCAGGCCAAGTGCAACCAAAAACCGGGCGTCCCGACTGGGACGCCCGGTTTGGCATCAAAAGACGAGCTGCACGAGCAACATGTAGCACACGGTGCCGGCGGCGATGCTCAGCAGCGTGTTGCGCCGCCACCAGTGCAGACCCGCCGTCACGCCGACGGCGATGACCTGCGGCACCCACGCCCCGGCGGAGCTGAACTGCATTCCGCGCAGACAGTAGACCAGCAGCGAGACCATGACGGCCATTGGCAGAATTTTGCCGAGGTACTCCACGACCTTCGGCACGGCGCGGCGGCCAAACAGCAGCCACGGCAGCCAGCGCTCCAAAAACGTGCACGCGGCGCAGACCGCGATGATGGCGATGCTCTGTCCGACGGAGAGGGTCATGCCTGCGCACCTCCTTCGGCATACTTCGGCGCGAGCACCGGGCGCAGCAGCGTGAGCGCCGCGACCGTCACGAGCAGGGACGGCAGCAGGAACTTGTCCGGCCCGAGCAGCAGCAGCGCGCCGATGCTCGACACCGCCGCGACCACGGCGGGGACGCGCGTGCGCGCATCCCGCAGCTGATCGACCACGATGACCGTGAACAGCGCCGTGAGCGCAAAGTCGATGCCCGTGGTGTCAAATGGGATGAGCGAGCCGACGAGCCCGCCGAGCATGGACAGCGCCACCCAGTAAAACGTCACGAGCGCGGCCGTGAGCACATAGGCCCATTTCTCACTGACGTCGGGGCCGAAATCGTGCGAGCAGTGCAGAGAATAGTTCTCGTCGCACAGCGAATAGATCAGAAACCAGCGCCACGGGCCGAAGGAGCGGAATTTGTCGATGAACGACAGGCCGTAGAAAATGTGCCGGCTGTTGAGCAGCAGCGCCAGCACGGCCACCGTGGCCAGCGACACGCCGCCGGCAAAAAACGTGACCATCAGAAACTGCAGCGAGCCCGCCAGAACGAACAGGCTGCACGCGCCCGACCACAGGAAGTTGTAGCCCGCCTGCTGCATGAGCAGCCCGTAGGCGATGCCGACGGGGAAGAAGCCGATCAGGATCGGGATCGAGTGATGGAAGGCGTAGGCGGCCGTTTTGCGCATGGCGCAGCGCTCCTTTCGGACGAAAAATGGCAGTGGAGTTCAGTATAACAGAGCGTTTTCGCTTTTTCAACAAAGGTTATAAAGATGTCAGCGCCCGCCCGTTGGGGCAGACGCTGACGGAACTTTTCGTGATGCGGGGTTCAGCTCAGGCCGGGGATGTTCAGACCGAAGAAGTCGGTGAGCTGGCAGAAGAGGATGAACGCCAGCAGCACGGGCACGATGAACTTGAAGCAGACCTTGAAATAGCCCGCCGCGCGGTATTTCACACCGCTCTGCTCGCATTCGATCTGCACGACCTCGGGCTTGAGCACCCAGCCGATGAGGATCGTCATCACGAGCGCACCGAGCGGCATGAGGATGCCCTCGGCGACCATGTCGTACAGGTCGAGCCAGCAGTCGTTCCAGCCGCGCACGCCCAGACCGAGCAGGGTGGCCGGCGTCTCGACGGCAGCGCCGCCAGCAACGCCCGCACCCAGACCGTCGAGCGCGACGAGCGAACCCGCGATGAACACGAGCGCCGCGACCTCGGACGTGTGCCTGGCGCGCTTGGGCGTGAGCCCTTTTTCGATCTGCTTGTCCACGGCGTAGGCCGTGCACAGCTCGAGCATGGAGATCGACGACGTGAGCGCCGCGATCAGCACGAGCAGGTAAAACAGGAAGCCGATGAGATTGCCGACGCTGCCCATGTGGGAGAACACGGTCTGCATCGAGGCGAACAGCAGGCCGGGGCCGGCGCCGTACTCCACGCCGAAGGCGGAGCAGGCGGGCATGACGGCCATGCCGGCCATGAGCGCGATGAGCGTGTCCGCGCCGCAGACGATGAAGGCGTTGCGCTGCAGGTGCTCCTGCTTGCCGAGGTAAGAGCCGTAGGTGATCATGACGCCCAGACCGATCGACAGGGAGAAGAACATCTGCCCGGCGGCGTTTTTCAGCACGCGGCCAAAGCCGATTTCCGGGTTGCTGAAGACGGAGAAGTCGGGGCTGAACATGAACTTGTAGCCCTCGGCAGCGCCGGGCTGGCAGGCGATGTAGACGATGATGAACACGAGCAGGCAAAACAGCGCCGGCATACCGATGTTGCAGAACTTTTCGATGCCGCCGTGCACGCCGCCGGACACGACGATGATGTTGAGCAGGATGTAGAGCACAAAAAACAGGATCATGCTCTTGGTATCCGTGAGAAAATAGCCGAAGAAGTCCGTGCCCTGTCCGGACCATGCAAATGTGCTCCCGCCGAAGAGCGAGAGGAAGTAGCCCACCGCATAGCGCAGCACGATGCCGCCGAGCACGAAGTAGAAGCACATGATGCAAAAGCCGCACAGTACGCCGGCATAGCCGAGCCATGTGTACTTTTTCGACAGGCTGCGGTAGGTGCTCACGCCGCTCTTGCCGCTGCGGCGGCCGAGCGCAAGCTCACCGAGCATGACCGTCACGCCCACGAGCACGACGAGCACCAGATAAAACAGCAAAAACACGGCGCCGCCGCTTTTGCCCATCTTATACGGAAAGCCCCAAATGTTGCCAAGACCGACGGCCGAGCCGATCGAGGCCATGAGGAAGCCGAAGTTGCTGCCCCAGCCACCGCGCTTGGATTTGATCTCTGTATCCATAAAACCCCTCCTGATTCTTCTGGTTTCACCCAAACCCTGCGCCCTTCGGCGCAAATGTGTCATTTATTATAGCAGACGCGCCCGCCGAATTGCAAGCGTTACGCAATTGACAAAAAAGCGGCCGCTCCACACCGGGAGCGGCCGCTTGAACGGCTGAGGATTCTGTGCGCAGAGATTGCATTCAGATATCGAGGATGCCGAGCAGCACGATGCCCGCGACGATCAGCACCAGCATCAGATAGTGCCGCCACGAGAGCTTCTCGCGCAGGAAGATACGGCTCCAGAGCACGGACGCGGCGCAGTAGGCCGCGATGATGGGCGCGGCGTACATGACGTGGTCCTCATCCGCAATGGCGTAGATGTACGCGAACTGACCGGCCGTCTCAAAGAGCGCGCCGATATATTTCGGCGCCTCGCGCTTGGTCTGGAAGCGGTCGTGCCGGATGAGCTTGACATATACGAACGACACCACTGCCGCAAACAGGAACGTCAGCTCATACGCGCAGTTGGCCGAGTCCGGGTCGAGGCTTCGCAGCACGAGGCTGTCGGCAAACGTACCGGCGGCGTCGAGCAGGCAGTAGGCCACCGGCAGCGCGAGCGCGAGCCAGCTCTTGGCGTAGCGGTAGTTCGAGGCGGCCTGCCGCGCGCGGCGCAGCTCGTCATCCTCGCGCGACTCGACCACGCCCAGTCCGATCACGCCCAGACACACGAGCGCCACGGCGGCCAGCGCCATGATGCGCATCCCGCCGGTCAGATCCTCGTCCAGCCCGCCGAAGCACAGGTACAGCACCGCTACCACAGCGCCGGAGGCGTTGCAGATCGGCGACGAGATGGACAGCTCGATGTAGCGCAGACCGATGTAGCCGAGCGCCATCGACAAGATGTACAGCAGCGACACGGGCAGGTACGTCCAGATGACGTGCCACGAGATGCTCACGCCGCCGATGAAGATCTCATACGCCGCGTGCAGACCCATGACGACGCCGACGGCGATGACCATCTTCAGGTGCGCGAGCTTGTCATCCGCGTCGCGGCAGCCAATTTTCGAAAACAGATCCGAGCCCGACCAGCACAGCAGGGCAATCAGGGAAAGCCAGAACCACATACTTTATTTCTCCTCCAGTTGATCAAGAGTAACGAGACCGGCGTCCACGAGCTTCTGCAGGCTCATGAGGATGCCGAGCTTTGCGTGATACCACGTCAGGCCGCCCTGGAAATACACGGCGTAGGGCGGGCGGATCGGACCGTCGGCCGACAGCTCGATGGACGAGCCCTGAATGAACGCACCGGCGGCCATGATGACATCCGAGTCATAGCCCGGCATCGCCCACGGGATGGGGTCGACGTAGCTGTCCACGGGCGCGGCCGCCTGAATGCCCTTGCAGAAGGCGATCATGTGCTCTGCCGAGCCGAGCTCGACGCACTGGATGATGTCGTGACGCGTCTCCGTCGCGTTCGGGATGCAGCGGAAGCCGAGCCGCTCGTAGACGTTCGCCGCGAACACCGCGCCCTTGAGCGCACCGGCCGTCACAGTCGGCGCGAGGAAGAAGCCCTGATAAAACGCCGGCATGAGCCCGAGGTTCGCGCCGACCTCCTGCCCGAGACCGGGGGCGCTCAGACGGAAGGCGCAGCGGTCGACCACATCCTTGCGGCCGCAGATGTAGCCGCCGATGGGCGCGAGACCGCCGCCGGGGTTTTTGATGAGCGAGCCGACGATCATGTCCGCGCCGAGGTCGGACGGCTCGATCGTCTCGACGAACTCGCCGTAGCAGTTGTCGACCATGCAGATGACGTTCGGGTCGATGCGCTTGCAGAACGCGATCAGCTCGCCGATCTGCGCGACCGAGAACGTCGGGCGCGTGGCGTAGCCCTTCGAGCGTTGGATGGTCACGAGCTTGACGCCGTCGCGCAGCGCCTGCTCGATGGCCGGATAGTCAAAGCCGTAGTCCGGCAGCAGGTCGACCTGCCGGTAGCGCACGCCGTATTCCTTGAGCGAGCAGGTGCTCGGGCGGATGCCGATGACCTCCTCGAGCGTGTCATACGGTGCGCCGACGGGGCTGAGCAGCGTGTCGCCGGGCAGCAGGTTTGCGCTCAGCGCCACGGTCAGCGCGTGCGTGCCGCAGGTGATCTGCGGGCGCACGAGCGCGGCCTCCGTGTGGAAGCAGTCGGCATAGACGCGCTCGAGATTGTCGCGCCCGGCGTCGTTGTAGCCGTAGCCCGTGGTGGCGGCGAAGTGCGTCGCGTCGACGCGGTTTTTTTGCATCGCGCCGATGACCTTGCACTGGTTGTATTCTGCGACGCGGTCGATCTCGTCAAATCGCTCGCGCAGACCGGCGAGGATCTCCTCGCCGAAGCGGTGCACCGCCGGCGTGATGCCGAGCGCGGTGTACATGGACTCTGTATTCATCGTTCGTCTCCTTATTATGATTCGTCAGATTCGTCGAAAATTTTTGCGGCCACGTCGCGCATGACCTCCGGCCGCGTGACCACGATGCCGCGCGTCTCATCGCCGAGCACGAGCAGCGTGTCTCCCGGCTGAATGCCGAAGACCGTGCGCGCCTCCTTCGGGATCACGATCTGTCCCTTTTCGCCGACCTTGACCGTGCCGAAGATGTGGCGCTCGCGGCTTTGACCGAGCACGTGTTTCCCTCCGGGCATAGCCTCGCCTCCTATCGCGGGAATTCATACTTTTCCTACTTGTAGGAACAGATGATACCGCACATCGACGGGAAAGTCAACCGCCGTTCGGACAAAAACCGTCCATTCGGCGATTTGCCGGATTTTTTGCGAAAAACGGTTGCGCACATCCCGCGCGGGTGCTACGATAAAAGCTATCTTAGTGATTGTGGGAGGATGGAGCGTTATGCAGCTTCTCGAGCAGCGCATCCTCGCCGAGGGCGAGGTCAAATCCAGCGAGATCCTGAAGGTCGACCGGTTTTTGAACCATCAGATGGACCCGAAGCTGTTTCTGGCGATGGCGGAGGAGTGGAAGCGGCTGTTTGACGGCTGCGGCGTGAACAAGCTCGTCACGATCGAGGCCAGCGGCATCGGCATCGCGGCCGTGGCCGGGCTCGTGTTCGGGTGCCCGGTCGTGTTCGCCAAGAAAACCAAGAGCCGCAACGTCTCCGACGATGCGTATACGACGGTCGTGCACTCGTTCACGCACGGCAACGACAACACCATCCGCATCTCGCGCGAGTATCTCTCGGCGCGCGACCGCGTGCTCGTCATTGACGATTTTCTTGCCAACGGCGCGGCGCTCGACGGGCTCATCACGCTCATCGAGAGCGCGGGGGCGACCGTGGTCGGCGCGGGCATCGCGGTGGAAAAGGCGTTCCAGCCCGGAGGTGCGCGCATCCGCGCGCGCGGCTACCGCGTGGAGTCGCTCGCCCGCGTGCAGAGCATGGATCCGGAGGCCGGCATCGTGTTCTGCTGACCGGATTGTGCAAATCGACGGGGAAAATGTTTCAAAAGTGTGAAATTCACCCGTTTCGACGGTTGACAACACAGTTCGGGAATGGTAATTTATTAATGTTCCCGTTTTTCGGGTACAGATATATAGAGCAGTCGATATAGACCAATGGTTATGGCTTGGCGTTTCTACCCGGCACCGTGAATTGCCGGACTATCGATGGGAAATGTTCCGCAGGAGTTGGCTGTGTGCTGCTTCCCGGTTTCGCATTGGCAGGAGCGCCGTCGTCGGCTGCGCCTGCCAATGCGCTTTTTTGGCAGCTGAGGGGTATCTTCTTTGCGCAAGCAATGCAGATAAATACAAACAATATTTAAGGGAGAGCTGAGAATGAAAAAGTTCGTAGCGATGCTGCTCGCGCTCGTCATGGTGTTCGCACTGTGCGCCTGCGGCGACAAGCCCCAGAATGACAAGCAGGACAAAGCGGCCGTGAAGGTCGGCTTCATCTGCCTGCACGACGAGAACTCCACGTATGACAAGAACTTCATCGACGCCGCCAAGGCCGCCTGCAAGAACGCCGGCCTGAGCGAGGATCAGTACATCATCAAGACCAATATCCCCGAGGGCCAGGAGTGCTACAACGCCGCGGCTGAGCTCGTGGACGCCGGCTGCAACGTCGTCTTCGCCGACAGCTTCGGCCACGAGGACTTCATGATCCAGGCCGCCAAGGAGTTCAAGGACGTGCAGTTCTGCCACGCCACCGGCACCAAGGCGCACACCGAGAAGCTCAGCAACTACCACAATGCGTTCGCCTCCATCTATGAAGGCCGCTACCTCGCCGGAGTCGCTGCCGGTATGAAGCTCAACGAAATGATCGAGGCCGGTGAATTCACCGCCGATCAGGCCAAGATGGGCTATGTCGGTGCTTTCACCTACGCGGAAGTCATCTCCGGCTACACCTCCTTCTATCTGGGCGCCAAATCCGTGTGCCCGTCCGTGACCATGGACGTCACCTTCACCGGCTCCTGGTACGATGAGGCCCTCGAGAAGGAAGCTGCCAACAAGCTCATCGCCGGCGGCTGCAAGCTCATCAGCCAGCACGCCGACTCCATGGGCGCTCCGACCGCCTGCGAGCAGGCCGGCGTCCCGAACGTGTCCTACAACGGCAGCACCCAGTCTGCCTGCCCGAACACCTTCATCGTTTCCTCCCGCATCGACTGGACCCCGTACTATGAGATGGTCATCAAGGCCGTTCAGGACGGCACCGCGCTCGACTCCGACTGGACCGGCACCCTCAAGACCGGCTCCGTCGTGCTGACCGATGTCAACGAGAAGGTCGCTGCCAAGGGCACTGCCGAGAAGATCGCGGAAGTCACCAAGCAGCTCGAGGACGGCACCCTGCACGTCTTTGACACCTCCGCCTTCACCGTCAAGGGCGAGACCCTGACCAGCTACATGGCCGATGTCGACACCGACGCCGACAACACCGGCGACACCGAGGCCATCAAGGACGGCTACTTCCACGAGTCCGAGTTCCGCGCCGCTCCGTACTTCAACGTGCAGATCGACGGCATCAACCTGCTTGACCAGAACTTTGGCAGCTGATATCTGAATCCACCGCAGAGGGAAGGCCTGTCAACCCAGGCCTTCCCTCATATGTACTTTAAAGCGCGCCGCCGCCGTGCGGCGTCCGCCGGCATTTCGGGAGGGACACCATATTGGACAACAAGATTGCAGCGGTCAAAATGCGCGACATCACCAAGCGCTTCGGCTCCGTCGTCGCCAATGACCGCGTCTGGCTCGATATCTACCGGGGCGAGGTCCTGGCGCTGCTCGGCGAAAACGGCAGCGGTAAGACCACGCTCATGAACATGCTCTCGGGCATTTACTTCCCCGACGAGGGACAGATCCTCATCGACGGCGAGGAGGTCGTCATCCGCTCCCCGCGCGATGCCTACCGTTACGGCATCGGCATGATCCACCAGCACTTCAAGCTGGTCGACGTCTTCACCGCCGCTGAAAACATCACGCTCGGTCTTGAGGAAAAGCTCGATCTCAAGGCCACGGCCGCGCGCATCCGCAGCATCTGCGAGCGCTACGGCTTCGAGCTCGACCCGGATCAGAAGATCTACGATATGTCCGTGTCCCAGAAGCAGACGGTCGAGATCGTCAAGGCGCTCTACCGCGGCGCGGATATCCTCATCCTCGACGAGCCGACCGCCGTGCTCACCCCGCAGGAGACGGACAAGCTCTTTGCCGTATTGCGCACCATGCGCGACGACGGCAAGGCCATCGTCATCATCACGCACAAGATGCACGAGGTCGAGGCGCTCAGCGACCGCGTGGCCGTGCTGCGCCACGGCCAGTTCGTGGGCGATATGCTCACCCGTGAGACCGACGCGCAGGAAATGACGAACATGATGGTCGGTCATGCCGTGACGCTCAATATCGACCGGCCCGACCCCGTCGACCCCAAGCCGCGCATCGAGGTCAAAAACCTCACCGTGCGCAGCATTGACGGCATCGTCAAGCTCGACGACGTGTCCTTCACCGCCAACTCCGGCGAGATCCTCGGCATCGCGGGCATCTCCGGCTGCGGCCAGAAGGAGCTGCTCGAGGCCATCGCCGGTCTGCAGCCGACGGAGAGCGGCAGCATCTGCTACGTCGAGGACGACGGCACGCGCGAGGAGCTGCTCGGCAAGGACCCGCTGCGCATCGCCGAGATGGGCGTGGCGCTCTCGTTCGTTCCGGAAGATCGCCTCGGCATGGGTCTGGTCGGCAACATGGACCTGTCGGACAACATGATGCTGCGCTCGTTCCGCAAGGGACACGGCATCCTCACCGACCGCAAGGCCCCGCGCAAGCTCGCCGAGACTGTCGTCGAGGAGCTCGACGTCAACACCCCGGGCGTGACCACGCCGGTGCGCCGTCTGAGCGGCGGCAATGTGCAGAAGGTGCTCGTCGGCCGCGAGATCGCCTCCGCCCCCACCGTGCTGCTCACGGCCTACGCCGTGCGCGGCCTGGACATCAACGCATCCTACACGATCTATGACCTCATCAACCGGCAGAAGGAGCGCGGCGTCGCCGTGATCTATGTCGGCGAGGATCTTGACGTGCTGCTCGAGCTGGCCGACCGCATCCTCGTGCTCTGCGGCGGCAAGGTCAGCGGCATCGTCCCCGGCCGCGGCGCGACCAAGCGCGACGTCGGCATGATGATGACGCAGTTGGGAGGGAACGAAGCCCATGCATAACAAAGTCCGGGAACCGCTGTTCCACATCGTCAAGCGCGACACGCTGCCCTGGTATCAGGCCTGGGGCATCCGCGCGATCGCCATCGTGCTGGCGCTGCTGCTGTGCGCGCTCATCACGACGCTGTGCACCCACCTCAATCCGCTCAAGGTGTTCGGCACCATGTTCAGCGGCGCGTTCGGCTCGCCGCGCAAGATCTGGATCCTGGGGCAGAATCTCGCCATCCTGCTGTGCATTTCGCTGGCCGTGACGCCCGCGTTCAAGATGCGCTTCTGGAACATCGGCGCCGAGGGCCAGGTGCTCGCGGGCGGTCTCGCCGCCGCAGCGTGCATGATCTGCCTCGGCGACAAGGTGCCCAACGGTCTGCTCATCGTGCTCATCGTAATCGCCGGCATCGCCGCGGGCGCGGTCTGGGCCGTCATTCCCGCCATCTTCAAGGCCAAGTGGAACACGAACGAGACGCTCTTCACCCTCATGATGAACTACGTCGCCACGCAGCTTGTGGCCTATTTCGTCATCGTCTGGGAGTCGCCGAAGGGCTCCGGTAAGGTCGGCATCATCAACCAGAGCACCGAGGCCGGCTGGCTGCCGCAGATCGGCGGCTACAAGTACCTGCTGACGATCCTCGTCGTCGCGGTGCTGACCGTGCTCGTCTACATCTACCTCAACTACAGCAAGCACGGCTATGAGATCTCCGTCGTCGGCGAGAGCGAGCGCACCGCCCGCTACGTCGGCATCAAGGTCGGCAAGGTCATCGTGCGCACGATGCTGCTGTCCGGCGCGCTGTGCGGCATTGCAGGCGTGCTGCTCGTGTCCGGCACCGACCACACGATCACGACCACCATCGCCGGCGGCCAGGGCTTCACGGCCGTCATGGTCTCGTGGCTGGCAAAGTTCAACCCCATCAGTATGATCCTCACGAGCTTCCTGCTCGTGTTCCTCGACCGCGGCGCGGGCGAGATCTCGACCGCGTTCGGGCTCAACCAGTCGTTTGCCGACATTCTCAGCGGCATCATCATTTTCTTCATCATCGGCTGTGAGTTTTTCATCACCTACCGGCTGAGCTTCCGCAAGCCGGCGAAGAAGGAGGCGGCGGAGCATGTTTGATTTTGTGTCCTTTATCCCCCGCGCCATCATGCAGGGTATCCCGCTGCTGTTCGGCAGCACCGGCGAGACGCTCACCGAAAAGTCCGGCAACCTCAACCTCGGCATCGCGGGCATCATGTACGTCGGCGGTATCAGCGGCGTCATCGGGGCGTTTTTGTACGAACAGGGCGCCGGCGGCGCTGCGGGCATGAACGGCTTTCTCGCCGTGACGATCCCGCTGCTGTCGTGCCTGCTCGGGTCGCTGCTCATGGGTCTGCTGTACTGCTTTCTGACCGTCACGCTGCGCGCCAACCAAAACGTCACCGGTCTTGCCATGACGACGTTCGGCGTCGGCTTCGGCAACTTCATGGGCGGCTCGCTCATCAAGCTCACCGGCAGCGAGGTGCCGTCCATCGCGCTCTCGGCGACCAACAGCTACTTTGCCAAGACGATCCCGGGCGTGGAGCGCCTCGGCTGGTTCGGGAAGATCTTTCTGTCCTACGGCTTTCTGGCCTACCTCGCCGTGGCCATCGCGCTGATCGCGGCCTATGTGCTCAAGCGCACGCGCGTGGGGCTGCACCTGCGCGCCGTCGGCGAAAACCCGCAGACGGCCGATGCCGCCGGCATCGACGTCAACAAGTATAAGTACATCGCCACCTGCGTCGGCAGCATGATCGCCGGGCTCGGCGGCTTGTACTACGTCATGGACTACGCCTGCGGCGTCTGGTCGAACGACGCCTTCGGCGACCGCGGCTGGCTCGCCATCGCGCTCGTCATCTTCACGGTCTGGAAGCCAAACGTCGGCGTGCTCGCGTCCTTCCTCTTCGGCGGACTGTATATCCTGCACATCTTCCTGCCAAGCGGCACGAACCTCGCTGTCAAGGAACTGTACAAGATGATCCCCTATGTCGTCACGATCATCGTGCTCATTATCACGAGCGTGCGCTCCAAGCGCGAGAATCAGCCCCCCGCAAGTCTCGGCCTGCCGTATTTCCGCGAGGAACGGTGACGCCGGACGGCGAATTTCAAAGCTGCAAAAAACCAGCTCGGCGTCCAAGACGCCGGGCTGGTTTTGCAATATGTCCGCAGCACCGCAGCGCTTGCGTGCACAGCGGGCAGCAAGCCCTTTTGCCGGAAAACATCCGATCATTCACACGCCCCGCGCCATTCGGCGCGGGGCGTGCTTTTTGCGGTTATTGGGGGGGAGAAAATCAGATCGCGTTGCCGGCGTTGAAGCCCTCGCGGATGTTCTTGTAGCCGTTTTTGGTGCTGCTGGCGTCGCCCACGACGACAACCTTGCAGTCCAGACCCTCGAGCTGCTCCTGCAGCGGGTTGTAGCTGCGCACGCCCATGGCGTTGACGAGCATATCGATGTGCTTGAAGGTGATCGGCTCGCCGTACTCCTCGGCGTAGACCGTGCCCTCGCCGACCTTGGTCAGCTTGGTGTGGGTGTGCACCTTGACGTTGTACTTGCGGATGTGCTCGAGCAGGCAGGCGCGCGGCTGCGCAACGGCATCGGTGATGATGTCAGGCGCCATCTCGATTATGGTCACATCGCAGCCCTGCACGGCGAGGAACACGGCGGTCTCGGCGCCGGTCATGCCGCCGCCGGCAACGACGACGCGCTTGCCGTAGAGGGTGCGGCCGCGCAGCACCTCGATCGCGGTCTTGACGAACTCGCGGTTGTCCAGGCCGGGGATCGGCAGGAACATCGGCGTGCCGCCGGTGGCGAGGATGACGGCGTCCGGCTTCTCGGTCTCGACGATCTCGCGGGTCAGCGGGGTCTCGAGACGGATCTGCGCGCCGTACTTCTTGAGCTGGTTGCGGTAGTTGAGGATGAGGGAGGCGTACTCGCTCTTTCCCGGAGGCGTCATCGCGGACAGCCACTGGCCGCCGATCTCGTCGCTGGCCTCAAAGACGGTCACCTTGTGGCCGCGCTCGGCAGCGCCGTACGCCGCAGCCAGACCGGCGACACCGGCGCCGGCGACAAAGACCTTCTTGGGCTCGGCCACGATGGACAGGTCGTACTCCGTCTCGCGGCAGGTGTGGGGGTTGGCGATGCAGTTGACGCGGTTGCCCACAGCGGTCTCGCCGGTGCAGCCCTGGTTGCAGCCAATGCAGTGGATGATCTCCTCGGTCTTGCCGGCCTTGGCCTTGTTCGGCAGCTCGGGATCGGCGAGCGAGGCGCGCGCCATGACGATGAAGTCGGCCTTCTCGTCGCGCAGCATAGCCTCGGACATATAGATATCGTTGTAGCGGCCGACCGCCAGCACCGGGATCTTGACCGAGCGCTTGATGGCGGCGGCGTTCTCCGCATAGTGCATGACCGGGACGAAGCCCGGCGCGATGATCGCCTGCTTGGAGGCGAACATGCCCTGCGTGCAGTGCAGCGCGTCCACACCGGCCTCCTCGAGCATCTTGGCCATGACGATCGCCTCCGGCAGCTCAATGCCGCCCTCGACGTAGTCGCAGGTGTTGAAGCGGAACAGGACCGGGTAGTCCGGGCCGACGGCGGCGCGGACGGCGTCGACGACCTCGAGCGCGAAGCGCATACGGTTTTCCAGCGTGCCGCCGTACTCGTCCGTGCGCTTGTTGGAGAACATGGACATGAACTGGTTGATCAGGTAGCCGTGCGCACCGTGGATCTCCACGCAGTCAAAGCCGCACTTCTTCGCTCTCGCGGCGGCGGCGCCGAACGCGGCGACGAGCTCGTGGATCTCCTCCACGGTCAGAGCGCGCGGGACATAGGGGACGGCGGGCTCTTTGAGCGCCGACGGGGCGACGGGGTACGTGTCGTAAGCCTTGAGGGAGCGCTGACGGCCGGCGTGGTAGAGCTGCGCGCCCATCAGACCGCCGGCGGCGTGCACCTGGCGGACGGTCTCGGTCCACGCGGGCACCTGATCGTCGTTCCAGAGCGAGCCGACGACCGGGTCGCTGCCGGCGTCGGCCGTGATGCCGAGATCCTCCGTGAAGACGAGACCCCAGCCGCCCTTGACCTTGGCGACAAGGTAGGCGTTGACCGCCTCGTTCGGCGTGCCGTCTGGGTTGCCCATATGAGAAGACATGGCGCTGACGACAAGGCGGTTTTTCAGCTCAAGGTTGCCGATCTTGCCGGGCTCAAATACTTTTTTCAGTTCCATAGTATACCTCCTGTTTTGCACGCACACGCCGGATCCGGACGCTGCGCGGCAGCGTGGGCGATCGCAATCGTTGGTTTATTTCTACCAAAAAATCTTTGTGATTTCAATAACGCACTTTTTTGTAACGATGAACCAAAGGGTAAGTACACACAAAAAAGTTCGTTATTGTTAAAATAAAATCAACTTGTTATAATCGAGGCAACTTCGATCCGCACCCGCCGTTTTCCGCGCCGCGCGCGCCGGCGGGCAAGCAAAAAAAGGAGCGACCGACATGAAAAAAGCAAAGCGAATTCTCTCCGGGATGCTGGTGGCCGTGATGGCCGCAGCGCTTCTTGCAGGCTGCGGGAGTGCGGATTCCGGCGCTGCTGCAAGCGGACAACATTATAATCTTGCGTATCAGTGCGCATGGGGTTCCGGCGGCGGACCGTACCAGTACGCGTCCGACCTGTCGAAGGCGATCGTGGAGGCCTCCGGCGGCCGCGTGACCATGGAGTGCCTTGCCACCAACTCCATCGTGCCGACGACGGAGATGCTGCAGGCGGTCTCGAACGGCACGCTCGACTGCGCGCAGACGGCGGCCACCAACTTCTCCGACGACAGCCTCGGCATCCTCAGCACGCTGCCCGTGGGCATGACGTTTGATGAGTACATGGGCTGGTACATCGCCGGTGAGGGGCAGCAGGTGCTCGACGAGGTCATGGCGCAGATCGACAGCAACGTCGTGGCGTTCCCATGCGGCATCGTGGATTCCGAGATCCTCTACCACTCGACCAAGCCCATCAAATGTCTGGACGACATCAAGGGGCTGAAGATCCGCGGCGTGTCCGACTGGGCGAACATCGAGACGCGGCTCGGCGCGTCCGTCGTGACGATGGACGGCGGCGACTGCTACGAGGCGCTCTCGCACGGCACGATCGACGCGGCGGAGTATTCCAGCCCGTCGGCCAACTGGGCGGCCGGCTTTCAGGAGGTCGCACCGTATCTGACGGTGCCCGGCGTGCACCAGAGCTGCTCGGTGTACCTGTTTTTGATCAACCGCAGCATCTGGGACGGTCTCGATGCGCAGACGCAGAGCATCATCAAGCTCGCCTGCACGTCCATGATGGCGAAAAACTGGGCAGAGGACCGCGCCGCCAACGGCAAAGCGTGGGAGCAGTTCCGCGAGCTGGAGGCGCAGGGCAAGCTGACCATCTACCGGATGCCGGACGAGGATCTGGACAAGATCCAGGAGGTCGCACAGGCGTACTACGAGGAAAAGTGCGCGGCAAACCCGCTCTTTGAGAAGATCTACAGATCGCAGCAGGCGTACATCGCCTCCGTCAGCGACTGGAGCGAGGCGGCCACAGCAAAATAAGCGCAGCACAGCGGCGGCACACAGGCACTACCGTGTGCCGCCCGCTTGGCAGAGAGGGGTCAAAACATGGTGAAATCTTCCGCTCAGAACACGCGCGCCGGCTTCGGCGACAAGTTCATTGCGTTTGCAAATAAGGTCTCGGACGTGTCCGGCCTTGTGGCGGCTTACCTGCTGGTGCCGCTGGTTGTTGTTTTTCTGATCGAGATCGTGTCGCGCAACGTCTTCAATCATCCGACGACGTGGGCGTCCGGCACGTGCTTTCTCATCGGCGGCTGCGCGGCCGTGCTCGGCTTCGGCTACGCGATGAAAAGCGGCGCGATGGTGCGCATCGACGCGCTGTCGTCGAAGCTGCCGGAAAAGGCGCACTGCATTCTGGATCTGATCCTGTATGCGGTGCTGTTTCTGCCGCTGACGATCGGCGGATCCTATGAGTGCATCAAAAATGCGGTCGTCTCCGTCTCCAAGCTCGAGACGCTGAGCACCGGCTCCTGGAACGCACCCATCTGGCCGACCAAGATCGTCATGTCCATCAGCCTCATCATTCTCACGCTGCAGGGGCTGGCGGAGATCATTCAGTTGGTGCAGCGTCTGCGTGCAGCGAAGCGGGAGGGCGAGCAATGACAGTCAGCGGACTTACGATCGCAGCCATCATGGGCATCCTGTTGCTGGTGTTCATTTTCTCCGGCTATTATCTGTTTGCCGCGCTCGGCGGCGTGGCGATCTTGTCGGGTCTCGCCTTCTGGGGTCCCGGCGTGTTCCAGACCGTGTATTTCAGCATTTTTAAATACTGCAAGGATTATAACCTGCTGGCAGTGCCGCTGTTCGTGCTGATGGGGCAGCTGCTCAATCAGTCCGGCGTGGCAGGCCGCCTGTTTGACAACCTCTCCGTCGCCCTTGGCCGCCAGCGCGGCGGCATGGCGATCGCGGCGACGCTCATCGCCATCCTCTTCGCCGCGACGACCGGCATCGTCGGTGCGTCCGTGGTCTCGATGGGTCTGCTGTTCGTCGGTCCGATGCTGGACGCGAAGTACAACAAGTCCCTCACCGCAGGCGTGATCGTCTCCGGCGGCACGCTCGGCATCCTCATCCCGCCGAGCATCATGCTGGTCTTTATGGGCTCGGCCGCCAACGTATCCGTCGGTCAGCTGTTTTACGGCGCGATCGTTCCCGGCCTGATGCTGGGTGCGGCGTACATCATTTACATCAAGGTCGTCGCCATTGTGAAGAAGGACTACGCGCCGCCCATGCCTGCCGAGCAGCTCGCACGCTACTCGCGCAAGCAGGTCATCTGGGGCGTGATCGTCAACGTCCTGCCGGTCGCGGTGGTCATCTTCTCGGTGCTGGGCGCGATCTGGCTCGGCTGGTGTCCGGCCACGGAGGCCGCGGCGCTGGGCGTGGTGGCGTCGTTCCTCATCGCGCTGCTGACGCGTTCGATCAACGCGCAGGTCATCAAAAAGACGCTCATCGAGTCCATCAAGCTCACGAGCATGGTCTATGCCGTGTCTGCGTTCGGCAACCTGTTCGTCACGGTCTTTATGCGCCTTGGCTGCAGCAATGCCGTCACGAATCTGTTCGTGCACCTGCCGCTGGGCAAGTGGGGGCTGTTTGCGCTGATGATGGCGGTCGTGTTCCTGCTCGGCTTCCTGATGGACTGGATCGCGGTGTGCATGATCACGATCCCGATCTTTGTGCCGATCGCGACGGCGGCCGGCTTCGATGCCTGCTACTTCCTGACGATGATGGCGATCATCATGCAGACGGCGTTTTTGTCCCCGCCGATGGCGGCGTCCATCTTCTATTTCCAGGGCGTCGCAAAAGACCGCATCACAACGGCGGAGACGATCCGCGGCATCTGGCCGTTTATGGCGCTGCAGGTGCTGGTGTTTGTGTTGTGCATCCTCTTCCCGCAGATCGTGACGTGGCTTCCGGGTCACATGATCGGCTGATATCCGAACTCCCGACCGGGGTGCGGCGGCGTCCGAGAGCATTCGGCGCGCGGCAGCACCCCGGTTTTTTGCGCCGTGCGCAGGGTATAAAAATCCCCTGCGGGATAACCCGCAGGGGAGGTATAGATCCGGTTGCCGGTCAGTTCTCGTCGAGACAGGCGCGGCGCTTGGCCTTCGCCTTGACCGTGCGCTCCCGGTGCTCCTTGCGCGCCGGCAGCAGGGCGGCCGCAGCGCCGAAGAGCACCGCTGGCAGCAGCCACGCAAAGCCGAGCTCGAACAGCGGCAGCTTGTGCAGGAACGCCAGCGGCACACCGTAGCCGTCAAGCGTGCACAGCACGCTCATGAGCAGCGCGCCGATGGCGGCGCCGCGGCTGATGCGGTCGGGCAGCTGCGGACGCACGAGCGCGATGCAGATGAGCACGAGCGTCGGCGGGTAGACGACGTCCAGCACCGGGGCGGCGATGGCGACGATGCGGTCAAGGCCGAGGTTCGACACGACGGCGCTGAACACGCAGATGGCGATGACGAACGCCTTGTACGGCACCTTGCCGCGGCAGAGCTTGGAAAAGTACGCGGCGGCGGAGCTGGTGAGCGCCACGGCGGTCGTGACGCACGCGAGACCGACGACGATGCCGAAGAGGATCATACCGGTCTTGCCCATGAGCGCCTCGACAATGGCCATGACGAGCTGGGCGCGGCCGATCTCGCTCGTATACTGCGCCGAGACGGTGGCGCCGAGATACGCAAGCCCCATGTAGACGGCCAGCAGCAGCACGCACGCGAGCACGGCGGCGCCGCTCATGATGCGGAACTTCTTGCCCGGCTCGGCGTAGCCCTTGTCGGTCACGCTCTGCAGCACGAGGATGCCGAACGGCAGCGCCGCCAGCGCGTCCATGGTCTGATAGCCGGATTTGACGCCGGTCACGACGGCGCTGTCGATCTTCGTCTCGGCCGCGATCGTGCCGAGCGGCGTGACGACACCCTTGACGATGATGGCCGCAAGACCGATGAGCAGCAGCGGCGTGAGCACCTTGCCCACGATGTCCACCACGGCGGACTCGCGGATGCACAGTGCGAGGATGAGTGCGAAGAACAGCACAGAGAACACCACGGCCGACACGCCGGGCAGATTCGGCGCGATGGCCATCTCGAACGTGCTGGCGGATGTGCGCGGGATGGCGACCATCGGACCGACGCACAGAATGATCGCGCACATGAGGATCTCGGCCGGCACACGGCCGACGCGCTGCAGCACGGCCTCACTGCTGCCGACGCGCAGCAGCGCAAACATGGCGGCAAGCGCCAGACCGATGTCCGCGATGAAGTACGCGCTGAATCCGGCCAGCCATGCCGGACCGGACTCCATGCCCAGGTACGGCGGGAAGATCACATTCCCGGCGCCGAAGAACATGGAAAACAGGGCAAAACCGACAACGATGACGTCGCGGCCCGCCCGCTTTTTCATATCTGTCATGAAATTCTCTCCTTTGATTTCCCAAAAAGGGGCTTCCGTTTCCTTTTTTCGAATATAGCGTATCATTTTTATTGATAAATGAGAACCGAGACTTGTTCATGTGGGTATGAAAAAAACGCATGACATCGGTGAAAAAGTTTTTATTCTTTTTCTGTGATTTTATGTGAAATTGACACAAATTCATGGTATGATGGAGGCACAAAATGCAGATAAGGAGGCAGCGTATGGACGACGGTAAACTTCGCGCCCTGCTGACGGCGGTCGATTGCGGCAGCTTCAGCAAAGCGGCGGCGCAACTGGGCTATACCCAGTCGGCTATGACACATCTGGTCAACAAACTGGAGGCGGAGATCGGCTGTACGCTGCTCGAGCGCGACAGTCAGGGCATCCGCCTGACGGACGCGGGCAGGCAGCTGCTGCCCTATATTCAAAATGTAGTCTGCGCCTGCGACACGCTCCTGCAGGAGGCCGCCGAGCAGAGCGACCCGCGCAAGCGCACGCTGCGCATCGGCTGCTTTGCGAGCATTGCGCGCGCCCGCCTGCCGGAGCTGCTGCGTGCCTTCCGCGCCGAGCATCCGGAGATCCAGCTGGACGTGCTCGTGCGCAGCGAGGAGCTGACGACCGCGCTCGCAAGCGGACGCATCCAGCTCGCCCTGCTGGACGAGGCGCGCGCAAAGGGCTTTGATTTTCAGCCCCTGGCGGACGCGCCGCTTGTGGCCGTCGTGCCGCCGGACTTTCCGTGGGAGGGGGACACCATCCCGCTTGAGCGCCTGCTGCGCGAGCCGTTCCTCTCGAGCCCGGATCAGTATATCGAGCCGTTTCTCCCGGCGGATGCGCCGCGCGTCGAGGTCTCGGCGTCGGACGACGGGGCGATCCTCTCCATGGTCGCGGCGGGTCTCGGCGTGGCGGTGCTCTCGTCGTTCTCGCTCGTCGGGTATGAGGAGCGTGTGCGCGTGCTCCAGCTCGAGCAGCCGATCGCACTGCGCCTCGGCGCCGCCGTCAAGTCCATCAATGCGGCGGGTACATCGGCACGGACGTTTTTGTCGTTTCTGTGCGCGTATTACGGACAGGAGGAGCGCCTGTGATCCGGAACATCTGCACCGACCGCTTCTTTCTCATGCAGCCGTCCGAGCCTGCGACGGCGGCGGATCTGCCTGTGGCGCAGGATCTGCGCGACACGCTTGCTGCGCACCGGCAGGGCTGCGTCGGCATGGCCGCCAACATGATCGGCGTGCGCAAGCGCATCATCATCTTTGACGACAACGGTACGCCTACCGTCATGCTCAACCCCGTCATCCTCCGCCGGACCGAGCCGTACACCGCGGAGGAGGGCTGCCTGTCGCTGACGGGAAAGCGCACGGCCAGGCGCTGGCGCAGCATCAAGGTCCGGTGGCAGACCGAGGCGATGCAGACGCGCGTGCGCACGTTCACCGGCTGGACGGCGCAGATCATCCAGCACGAGATCGACCACTGCGACGGTGTGCTCATCTGAGGAAAAATTGCCCGTCCGGCGCTTGCAAGCGCCGGGCGGTTTTTGTATACTGGGGGCAAAGGGAGGCTGGAGCATGCGCAACACCACACTCTGTTATATTGAGCGCGGGCAGCAGTATCTCATGCTGCACCGCGTGAAAAAGGAAAACGATCTCAATCACGACAAATGGGTCGGCATCGGCGGCAAATTCGAGGGCAATGAGACGCCGGACGAATGTCTCCTGCGCGAGGCGTATGAGGAGACCGGCCTGACGCTGACCGACTGGCGCTGCCGCGGCGTGGTGACGTTTTTGTCTGACACGTGGGAGGGGGAGTATATGTACCTCTTCACGGCCGACGGCTTTACCGGCGCGCTGCGCGCGTGCAATGAGGGCGTGCTGAGCTGGATCGACAAGGCGGCTGTCCCGGCGCTGCCGATGTGGGAGGGCGACAAGATCTTCTTCCGGCTGCTGGCGGAGGATGCGCCGTTTTTCCTGCTCAAGCTGCGCTACGAGGGCGACACGCTGGTCGAGGCCGCGCTCAACGGCGCGCCCGTCGCGCTTTGAGACGCGCATAAAAAAGGAGGAGAACGGATATGAGACGCAAACAGCAGATCCAAGCCCTGCAGCAGGAGCTCGCGCTCCTGCGCCAGACCGTGGACAGCGGCAAAGAGCTCGCCGCGCTCGCGGCCGATGCGGCCGGGCAGCTGCGCAAGCCGAGCCTGCGCACCGTCGCGGTGCAGGTAATGAAAACGCCGCGCGTGCGCCGCGCCGCGCTCATTGCCGGCGGCACGGTCACCGCCGCTGCGCTCGGCGCTGCCGCGGTGCACTGCCGGGTCTATCGGGTCATCGTCGCGCAGGAGGTCAAAAAGGCGCTCAAGCCCGTCAACGCCCGCCTCGATGCGCTGCAGGCGACCGTGGATGCCGTGGCCGAGGCCGAGGGCGTCGCGCCCGACAAGGCGCACAAGAGCAAAAAGCACAGCCGCTGACGGCACGCAAAAAAGCTCCGTTTCCGATCGGAAACGGAGCTTTTTTATATGGTTCGTGTCGATTTGACCTGCGATCAGGTGAGACCGAACGCGGCGGCCAGACCCATATAGAGCAGGCAGCGCAGGATGGTCAGCACGACGGTCAGCGCGAAGATGACCGGGAAGTAGACATCCTTGAACTTCACACCGGCGACGGTGCACTCGGTCTGCAGGAAGCCTGCGTTCGGCAGGGAGTCCAGACCCAGGGACGCCAGAACGGTCGTTCTGTGGAACACGGCGGCGTTGGTCATGGCAGCGGCCTGCTGCAGGACGGGAGCCGCGAGGACCAGACCGGCGGAGGAGGAGCCTGCGATGCCGGCGATGAGGTTCGTGGCGACGAAGGTGATCATGAGCGGGCTGCCCTCGTAGGAGAGGATCTTCTCCACGGCGATCGCGTAGCCGGGGCAGTTCTGCACGACAGCGCCGAAGCCGACGATGGCAGCTGCGTTGATGAGCGTGGTCATGCACATCGAGATGGAATCGGTGACGGTCTTGCGGTTGGCATCCCAGTCGCGGGGCAGGTACTTGAACTGCAGGATGATGACGGCGGCGACACCGCACAGCAGCGCGAACTCAACGCGGATCTTGAAGATGTTGAGCACGATGATCGGGATGAGCATGGGGATGACGGAAAGGATCCAGTGCGGGCCCTTCTTGGCGTCCTCGTCGAGGTCGTTGTTCTCCTCGAGCGCGCCGGTGCCGTAAGCGGGGGCGTAGCCCTTGCCGGCGGCGGCCAGACGCTTCTCATACCACTTGATGTAGAGCATACCGACAACGATGAACACGATGGACACGAACAGGCCGAGCAGGCCGCCCGCGCTGACATCGGTGCCGAAGTAGCTGGCGCACAGGACGTTGTTGGTCACGGGCACCCAGGGGATGGCCAGACCGAAGTTGAGGCCGAGGGAGTAACCGGCGATGACGGACGCACGGTTGATGTTCGCCTTGCGGCAGAGCTTGAGCGCGATGGGGTAGCAGATGAACAGGCTGATGAAGCTGGAGATGCCGGCCATGGCGAGGATGGCGGTGAACAGGCACACGCCGAGGGAGACGTTCTTCGGGCCGACGAGGTTGAGGATGACGCGCGCGAGGCTGTCCGAGCCGCCGGTCACGTCGAGCAGCTTGCCGAACAGAGCGCCGAGGAAGAACAGGATCATCCAAGACTTCATGAAGCCGACAAGACCGCCCATGTAGGTGTCAAACAGACCGTCGACGATATTCATCTTGTAGATGATCATCAGAATGACGGAGCAGACAATGCCGCCAATCAGGGTGGGCACGTTTTTGTAGCAGAACAGGCCGATGAGCAGAACGGCCGCTACGAGAATCAAAATGTCCATAAATACTCTCCAATTTACTATTGTATTAGATCCAACTGTCAGGCAATAAAGTCGTCAGCGCGGTGCTCCGCAGCCCCACCTGCGTCGGTGAGCGCCGTCTGCCGGAAGAGTGTACTCTATTGCTTTTCTGTCTGCTTGACAGTGTGATCGCGTCTTATGCGCCGGTCGTCTCCGGCGGGGCCGTCTGGATGCTCTTGAGATACGGCACCATGATCTCGTCCAGGCGCTCGTGCATATCGAACGCCGCACCGCTCAGACACCAGTCGAAGGCGATGCCCTTCATGATCGTCACGACGACCTCACCGTAGTGGTCCGGCGGATAGTCGGGCTTGAGCAGTCCCTGCTCGGCAGCGTCCTGCAGACAGCTGTCGGGATAGCCCCAGACGTAGGCCGGCTGGCGCTGATGCCAGCGGCGCGTGTCGATCGAGGTGTTTTTGGTGTTGTAGTAGTTGCAGCAAAAGTCGAGCCCGACGTCGACCATGTAGTCGCTCCAATAATAATAGAACAGCAGGATGCGCTCGTCGAAGGTTTTGCCGGCCACGGCCTCGCCGAAGTTGTTCTTCTCACGAAACTCCGCAAACTTTTGGTAATTATAATAGACCAGCAGCTCGTCTTTTGTTTTGAAGTGGTAGAAAAATGTTCCGTTCGAAACACCTGCGACCGCGCAGATGTTGCTGACGGTGAGATAGGCGTAGCCCTTTTTCTTTAGAATTGAGGACGCGGCCTTGTAGATCTTCTGCTTTGTCTCCTGTGTCTGGACCTGTTTCGGTGTCGACAGCTGCACAGAATCCCATCCCTTCCTTATATTTTGAGAATGCGGATGTTGCAGGGGGGGGAGGTGTGTTCCCTATAGAGTGCGCTCTGTGCGCAGACTCTGTCATGGTTTTATCATATGCGCCCGAAAATGTAAAGCGAAATTTTTCACAAGGCGCGAATTTTTGAACAAAATCGCGTTTTTCGTGCAGTATCGACAAAACGAAAACGCTAAAATTGTTGATAATTTTTTAATTATCCTGCTTGACAAAAATGTGTCTATGACGTAGAGTAACGCGTAGAGTGTGCTCTAACAAAGCACGGTGCGAGTGACCCCAAACGCTTGCGCCATGGTAACTTTTTTGAAAGTACCGATCCGAAAAGCAAAACTTTAACAAAAACTTATTTACAGAAAGGCAGTGGAGTTTCATGTCAACTTCCGACAGATTTGCGGGTAAGGTGGCTGTGATTACGGGTGGCACGACCGGCATCGGCCGCGCGATCGCACGCCGCTTCGTCAGCGACGGCGGCAAGATCGTTATCGGTGCGCGCCACGATACTCTTTTTGAAGAAATCACGCAGGAACTCGGCGCTGATAACTGCTGGTGCCAGGTTTGCGATGTCACCAACAGAGCGCAGGTCGATGCGCTCGTTCAGGCCGCTTATGACAAGTTCAACGGCTTTGATGTCATGTTCGGCAACGCCGGCATCAATCTGTTCAAGGACTTCCTCAATGTCACCGAGGAAGAGCACGCCCGCATCGTTCACAACAATTACTTTGGCTGCTTCAACAGCACGCAGGCTGCCGCGCGCGCCTTCGTGGCGCACGAGACCAAGGGCGCCATCGTCAACACGGCCTCCATCAACGTCCGCTGCGCGTGCCCGAACTCGACGCCGTATGCTGCCAGCAAGGGCGCGATCGCCACGATGACGCAGGGCGTTGCCGTGGAGCTTGCCGAGTACGGCATCCGTGCCAACTGCTTCTGCCCCGGCTCTACCGATACGCCGATGGTCACGGAAGTGCCGCGCACCCGTTTCCCGACCTACACCGCGCCGAAGCTCATGATCCAGAGAATGGCGCAGCCCGAAGAGCAGGCGAACATCGCGTGCTTCCTCGCTTCTGACGACGCCTCTTACATCACCGGCGAGACGATCTTCTGCGTCGGCGGCTGGGGCAAGAAGTGAGCCGCGTCCGGCTTGACCGGCGCACACACGCCATCGTGCCCCGTGCCGGTGGCGCTCCCTCAGACAATCACTGACCGCGCGCCGGACGGTGCGCACATATTGAATACAATTCAAATACTATGCGGCGACTGCGCGCCCCGCCCTCCGGCGGCCGCGTCCGTCCCGCGCAAAAATTGGAGTGTGACTATGAAACTTACGAAAGAACAGTGGAAACAGCTCAGTGACCGCATTTTCCTGACGCTTCGCCCGACGCAGCACCCGGTCGCCATGAAGTTCATCAAGACGCCGGAAGAGTTTGACGCGATCCCCGACATCGAGTTCTGCCAGAACAAGGCCTCGACCTGCAAGCTCATCGGCATGGCGGCGCACTTCCAGGGCACGTTCGGCCTGACGCCCGACCACTTCTCCGGCTACTACTGCGCCATGAACAACGGCTGCATGGAGCTGACGCAGGAGTTTCTGGACGGCGCGATCCTGTATAAGCAGCCCACCCCGTGGCATCACGAGCAGGCGGACGCGATCAAGCACATCCAGTCCAACCTCGAGTACATCCCGGAGAAGCCCTACGCCGGCATCGTCTGCTCCTCGCTGTGCAACTGCAGCATCGAAGAGCCGGACGTCATCTGCCTGCAGCTTCCGACGCAGGCGGCCTTCCACCTGCTGGCCTGCTATGTCGAGACCGACTGGCAGAAGCTTGAGTTCCCGTTCAGCGGCGAGTCCAACTGCGCCGACACGTGGATGCGCACCATGAAGGACGGCAAGATCGGCCTGTCCCTCGGCTGCCGCGGCGACCGTGCCACCGGCGCGCTCGGCTATGGCGATGTGCGCGTCACGATGACCACCGAGCAGCTCATCAAGGCGCTCGACGGCTGCGACACGGTGGAGAAGAACAACATTCTCTACCCCTACAACCCGACCTGCCTCTACAAGTCTGCATTCTGATTCTAACCGCACCTTCTATACATCCTCCCCCCAAAACGAAGCTGCCGCCGAGGTTACTCGGCGGCAGCTTTGCATTGCGCTCAGAGCTGGAATTTGCTGCGGTTGCATTTCAGAAACTTTGATGATAGAATAATCACCATACGGCGCTGCATCCGATGGCGTCAAATCAGAGAAACGGGGGATCGTGATGGACCACTACATTCACACACTGGAATCCTGCACGCTGAATTTTGCTTTTTCGGCCATCAGCGGCAAATGGAAACCCTATATTCTCTGGTACCTGCACAGCGCTCCCGGCGGCGTGTGCCGCTATGGGGAGCTCAAGCGGCTCGTGCCCTATGACATCTCGCACAAGATCTTCACGCAGCAGCTTCAGGAGCTTGAGGCGTATAACATCATCAAGCGCACCGAGTATGACGAGAAGCCCAAGCGTGTCGAGTATTCGCTCACCGAGCCGGGAAAGCTCCTGCTGCCGGTCATTTTGTATATGCGCGACTGGGGCATCCTTGCCAGCAAGGACTGCCAGCCGGGCGCCATCGAGCGCACGCACGGCCAGCCGCAGGGTAGCACGATCCACTACGGTTATCGCTCCGAGGAGCTGGACAAGTCCGTGGACATCGCATTTCAGTGGGGTGAGCCCGTGCAGCCCATCACGGATGACGGCGGCGCGGCGCAGGATCGAGCCGACGAATCAGACGAATCAAAAGACCGGATCACCCGAGGGTGATCCGGTCTTTTGCTGCGCCGCGGGGCGCGGTGTCAATCCAAAGCCTGCAGGGCGGCGTCGATGCTGCTCAGGAGTGCGTCCGGCTCCATGCTGGCGGGCACATTGATGCGGCGCAGCAGCCGGAGCGTTTCCGGCTCGCCCTTGACCAGACGGTTCGCGCCGTCCGCGATCGTGACCGTGACCTGCACGCCCTGCTCCTGCAGCACGCGCTCCGACAGCTCGGAATACGCGCCGAAGGGGTAGGTGAACACGGGCAGCACCTTGCCCGGCAGTCCGGCAAGCTGCTTTTGCGCGTGTGTGTAATCCTGCGTCAGCGCGGCAATGTAGTCGGGCTCGGTTTCGCCGGGCATTTGCAGCACGCCGCGGCGGCAGCCGTTTCCGTCGACGGCAGCGATCTGGTGCATATCATAGGAATGGGTCGTGACTGTCAGGACGCCGCGCTTGATCCACGGACGCGCATCCTCGAGCGAGAAGTGCGGCATGATCGGAATGTCGGTGTCCTTGTAGGTCGTGTGACCGATGGAGACGCCGATCACGGCGATGTTGGCGCAAAAGCCGTATTTTTCAAGCAGCGGCGCTGCCAGATCCAGATTGTTCTGATAGCCGTCGTCTATGCTGATGAGCAGGGGCTTTTCCGGCAGCTTGCCCTTGCCGTTGACAAATTCGATCAGATCGGCATAGCCGACGGACGTATAGCCCGCGTCCCGCAGGGCGCTGAGCTGACGCTCAAACTCGGATGCCAGCGTGCACACGGAGCTCGTCTCCGCTTCGTTTTCGGTGAAGGCATGGTACATGAGGATCGCAACGTCGGCGGTCTGCGCAGCCGGGGCGCGTGGGACTGCGACCACGGCCAGCAGCACGCAGAGCCCCAGCAGGACTGCGACCGCGGCGATGATCCATTTTCTCGTAGACATGGCAAACTCCTTGTGACAGTGTTGGGCGGCGCGAAAACATGGCTGCGCGCGCAGCTTTTTTCGCGGGCAAGCATTATTTTACCATAACGCGTGCTGCGTTTCAAGGCAAAAGCGCCGCCGGATGCCCGGGCATATTTCTTATTTTTGCACAGAAAAAAATAACCGGACCACCATCGGTGATCCGGTTATTGGCACGCCGTGAGGGATTCGAACCCCCGGCCTTCTGGTCCGTAGCCAGACGCTCTATCCAGCTGAGCTAACGGCGCTTAGTGCGCTCCTAACGCGCCTAAGTATAGTAGCATAGCTCTGCCGGAATTGCAAGCCCTTTTTCGAAAAAATTTTCTTTTTTGCTTTTTACCAGCCCATCGTGTCGCGGATCGTGTCCGTCACGTCGCTGACCGTGCGCACGGCGTCGGCCACGATGCCGTTGGCGCGCTTTTTCTGCGGCTGCATCATCAGCCCCGCCGCCGCGCCGACCGCCATGCCGACACCCAGCCCGATGCCCATGCCCTTGGCAAACTGCGCGGCGCACATTTTGCTGTCTCTGCTCATGCTTTTGCCTCCCTTCGCAGCAAGGCTGCTGCGCGGATAGTATGTGCGCGGCGCGAAAAGCCATGCGCGGCACGCAAATGCAGTTTCTGGATTGCTTCTCGCCTGCCGTCGGTGGTATACTACTTTTATTATAGCTTTCAAATTTTCTTCCGATCGAATGGGAGGGGACAGGTATGATCCTGCGCATTCTGGCCGTGGGCGACGTTGTGGGCGCGTCCGGCCTTGCATTTTTGAGCGAGCACCTGCGTGCCTTCAAGGAGCAGGAGCACATTGATTTCACGGTCGTCAACGGCGAAAACGCCAACGTCGTCGGCGTCACGCCCAAGCAGGCGGACGCGATCTTCGCCGCCGGTGCGGACGTCATCACGCTTGGCAACCACACGTGGACGCGCTACGAGCTGCAGCCGTATCTCGAGCAGAAAAAGCGCATCCTGCGCCCGGCAAACTTCGCGCCGCAGTGCCCGGGGCGCGGCTGGGGCGAGTATTCCCTGCGCGGCGGACCGATCTGCGTCATCAATCTCATGGGGCGCTTCACGCTCGATGCGAACACGGATAATCCGTTTCTCGTCGTGGACGATATTCTCGAGCAGACGCAGGCGAAGATTGTCCTCGTCGATATGCACGCCGAGGCCACGAGCGAAAAGCGCGCCATGGGCTTTTATCTTGACGGGCGCGTGACGGCTGTCTGGGGCACGCACACGCACGTGCAGACCTCGGACGCTGAGGTGCTGCCCGAGGGCACGGGCTACCTGACCGACCTCGGCATGACGGGACCGGCCAACGCCGTGCTCGGCATCGCGCCGGAGCAGTCGATCGGCAAGTTCCTCGGCGACCCGCCGCGCCGCTATGAGGCGGCCATGGGCGCGGCCAAGCTCGAGGGCGCGATCTTTGAGGTCGACAGCGACACCGGACTGTGCCGCGATGTACGCCTGGTGCGCCTGAGATGAGCGTGCGCATTTTACACGCGGCGGATCTGCACCTCGATTCGCCGTTTGAGGCGCTCTCCGGCGCGCAGGCGGCGCAGCGCCGCCGGGAGCAGCGCGACCTTCTGCGCGCTCTGCCGGAGCTGGCCAGGGCGCACGGCGCGCAGATCATCCTGCTCGCGGGCGACCTGCTCGACAGCGGCAGTCCCTATCCCGAGACGGCGAAGGCGCTCGCCGAGACGTTTGCCGGCTGCGGGGCAGAGGTGTTTCTTGCGCCCGGAAACCACGACTATTACAGCGCGGGCGCGCCGTATGCACGCCTGACGTTTCCCGAGAACGTACATATCTTCCGCACACAGCGCATCGAGGCCGTCGCGCTGCCGGAGCTGGGCGTGCGCGTCTGGGGCGCGGCGTTTACCGACAGCCGCTGCCCCGCGCTGCTGCGGGGATTTTCTGTGCCGAAAGAGCCGGGGATGCTGGACGTTTTGTGTATGCACGCGGAGGTGGGAAATCCCGCCTCGGCGTATAACCCCGTGTCGGCGGCGGACCTTGCGCACAGCGGGCTGGACTACGCCGCCTTCGGCCACACGCACCGCTTCGGCGGCGTGCAGCGCGCCGGGGGCACGGTGTATGCGTGGCCGGGCTGCATGGAAGGGCGCGGCTTTGACGAGACGGGGGAAAAGGGCGTGCTGCTCGTGGACGTCGCCGCGGGCGATGTGCAGGCGCAGTTTTTGCCCGTGCCCGGGCGGCGGTATGAGATCCTGCGCGTCGATGTCACGGACGCAGACCCCGTGCAGGCGGTGTGTGCCGCGCTGCCGGAGGGGGCTGCGCGCAATATCTGCCGCATCGTGCTCACGGGCGAGACCGACCGCGCGCCGAACCCCGCTGCGCTGCGCGCCGCGCTCGAGGGGCGGGTATTCGCCATGCAGCTGCGCGACGAGACGCGCGCACGCCAGGATCTCTGGGCGCGCGCGGGCGAGGGCACGCTGCGCGGGCAGTTTCTCGCGCAGCTCAAGCAAAAATACGACGCGGCGGACTCCGACCGCGACCGAGAGACGATCGTCATGGCCGCGCGCTGGGGGCTCGCGGCACTGGACCACGATGAGGAGGTGGTGACGCTGTGATCATCCGGCATATGCAGGGCACGTTCGGTACGCTCGACGGCGAGCAGCTGCGGCTCGACACGGGGCTGAATATCATCTATGCGCCGAATGAGAGCGGCAAGAGCACGTGGTGCGCCTTCCTGCGCGCCATGCTCTACGGGATCGACACGTCCCAGCGCGCCCGCGCGGGCTTCGTGCCCGACAAGCAGAAATATGCGCCCTGGAGCGGCAAGCCCATGGCGGGCGAGCTCGAGCTCGAGCAGGACGGCAAGCGCATCACGATCCGCCGCTGGACGGAGGCTGCGAATGCGCCGATGCGCGCCTTTTCGGCGGTGTACACGGGCACGGACATTCCTGTGCCCGGCCTGACGGCAACGGACGCGGGCGAGCAGCTCACGGGCGTGTCGGCGGAGGTGTTCCAGCGCAGCGCGTTCATCGGGCAGGGCGGTCTCGTCGTGACCGGCACGCCTGAGCTCGAGCGGCGCATCTCCGCCATCGTGACCTCCGGCGAGGAGGCCAGCTCCTACACCGAGGCCGACGCGCAGCTGCGCGCGTGGCTGCGCCGCCGCCGCAGCGGACAGCACGGCGCGCTGCCGGAGCTTGAGCAGCGCATCGCGGACACGGAGACGCAGCTGCACCGCCTCGAGCGCAACGCGCAGGAGCAGGCTGCCTGTGCCGCCGAGCTGCGGGAGACGGAGGCGGAGCTGCAGACCGTCACCGATCAGATGAACGCCGCCCGCCAGCGGCAGCGCCGCGCGGCGCTGAGCAGTATGGGCGAGGAAAAATCCAACCTGCGCACGCTCGAGCAGACGCTCGAACAGGCGCGGCGCGATGCCGCGGCCAAGCGCACCGCGCTCGAGCAGACGCACTTCGGCGTGCAGACGCCGGACGAAGCGGGCGAGATCGTCGAGCGTGACGCACAGCGCGCGCAGGCGCTCTCCGACACGGCGGCGCACGGCGGCAAGCCGTATTTCTGGATCGCGGCGCTCGTGCTCGCGGCACTGTGCGCCGTGCTGGGCTATCTGGTGGCGCAGCCGCTGTACTATGCGGCCATCGCGCTGGCGGCCGCGGCGCTCGTGCTGCTGATCGCGGCGGCAAACGGCAGACAGCGCGCGCAGCAGGCGTCCGCCGCGCTCGGAAAGCTCCTGCGCAGCTACGGCGCGCAGGATGCCGACGGCATTTACTATCAGGCGGAGGTACACCGCGCCGCTTACCGCGCGTGCGCCGCCGCCATGGAGACCGAGCGGCGTGCCGCCGCCGCGCTCGAGGATGCGCGCGAGCATCAGTGCGAGACGCACGAGCGGCTGCTGCAAAGCCTCGATTTTGAGAGCGGCACGGGCGAGGCCGCCGCGCTCTATCAGCGCAGGAGCGCGCTTGAGAGCGTGCGCACGCGCCTGCGCACACAGCAGGCACAGCTCACGGGTGCGGCGCTCGCCGTCGGCGACCCGATGGCGCTCAAAAGCGAACACGCGCAGCTTCTCGAGCAGCGCGACGCGCTTGAGCGGCAGTATGCCGCGCTCGCGCTTGCGATCGAGACGCTCGGTCGCGCCGATGCCGAGCTGCAGAGCCGCTTTTCCCCGCAGCTTGCGCAGAAGGCGGCCGACTACATGGACTACCTCACCGGCGGCCGCTACGATGAGCTCGTGCTCGCGCGCGACCTGTCGGCCAAGGCACGCAGCGCCGGCGACCCGACGCCGCGCGACACGGCCTATCTCTCGGCGGGGACGGCGGATCTGCTGTATCTGTCCGTGCGTCTGGCGCTGTGCGAGCTGACGTGCCCGACGGACGATCCGTGCCCGCTCGTGCTCGACGACACGCTCGTCAACTTCGACGATGCGCGCGCCAGGCGCGCCATGGCGCTCTTCCGGGAGATCGCGCAGCACCGGCAGGTCATCCTCTTTACCTGCCACGAGCGCGACTGTCCCGCGCGGGAGCAATAACACCGGGCTCTCAAGACCGGGTACGGAGCGTTCCGTGCCCGGTTTTGCCGTTGACAGGCGCGGCGAATCGCGGTATACTTACGGCGTTTTGCCTTAGCTGACAAAAACTTTACGGAGAGGGGATCTCAATGGAAAAGCTCTTTCATCTGAAAGAAAACAACACCACCGTGCGCACGGAGATCGTCGCCGGTCTGACGACGTTTATGACCATGGCGTACATCATCGCGCTCAACCCGAATCTGCTGACCGGCTTCGGCGCAGAGGGCGGCCCGCAGCTCTGGAACGGCGTGTTCCTCGCCACCTGCATTGCCTCCGCCGTCGGCACGCTCGTCATGGCGTTCGCGGCCAACAAGCCCTTTGCCATGGCGCCCGGCATGGGTCTCAACAGCTTCTTTGCCGTCGTCGTGGCCAACATCGTCACCCTGACCGGCATGAGCTACCTGCAGTCGTTCCAGACGGCGCTGTGCGTCATCCTCATCGAGGGCATCGTGTTCATCGTGCTCTCGGTGCTCAAGGTGCGCGAGAAGATCGTCGAGGCCATTCCGCTCGGCATCCGGCTCGGCATCGCGCCGGCCATCGGTCTCATGCTGCTCAACATCGGCATCGGCTCGAACGCCGGTGTGTACTCGAGCGAAGGCGGCCCGTTTTTTGTGATGCGCGATTTCTTCGGCGCGCTCACGCCCAGACTCGCTCAGGCCAACATGGGCGACGGCTACCCGCAGATGGTGCTCACGGTCGTGACCATGTTCGTCGGTCTGTTTCTGATCGTGCTCTTTGCGCACAAAAAGGTCAAGGGCTCCGTACTGCTGGGCATGCTCTGCGCGTCCGGCATCTACTGGGCGGGTGAGTCCATCTTCCTGCACACGAATCCGTTTGCGGCGCTCAAGGGCGCGTCGTTCGTGCCCGCGTTCGGCGATATGGCCGCAACGACCCTGTTCAAGTTCGACTTTGCCGCCCTCGGCCAGATCGGCTGGTTCACGGTCGTGACGCTCGTCATTACGTTCTGCATCATCGATATGTTCGACACCATCGGCACCCTCGTCGGCACGGCGAGCCGCGCCGGCATGGTCGACAAGGACGGCAATATGCCGCGTATGCGCGAGGCGCTGCTGGCCGACGCCGTCGGCACCGTCACGGGTGCGTGCACCGGCACGTCCACGGTCACGACGTTTGTCGAGTCTGCCTCCGGCGTGGAGGCCGGCGGCCGTACGGGCCTGACCGCCCTGACGACCGGCCTGCTCTTCCTTGCGAGTATGTTCCTCGCGCCCATCGCCGCCATCATTCCCGCCGCCGCGACCAGCTCCGCGCTCATCTACGTCGGCCTGCTGATGCTCGGCGGTCTCAAGAAGATCGACTTTGACGACATTTATCAGAGTCTGCCGGTGGCCATCATGCTCATCTCCATGCCGATCTCCGGCTCGATCGGTCACGGCATCGGTCTGGGTCTGATCAGCTATTCCGTGCTCAAGCTCTGCACGGGCAAGGGCAAGGATGTTTCGCTGCTGACGTATGTCATCTCGCTGATCTTCCTTGTGAAATTCTTCCTCGTTGCCTGAGGAAACATATCTGTCCGCACTGCCGGACGCGCCCGGTGGGGCTGTCAAAAAGTAATACTTTTTGACAAAGGGGCTGCAGTCTGCTGCGCGCATAATTTGTGCGCCGCCGGCGCACAAATTCCACACTTGCAGCCTGAGAAGTATTTTCTTCGCCGCACATGTCGCCGAAGAAAATGATTGGACTTTCTTTCGCTGCTGCGGCGGCGAAAGGCTACGAGGTTTTTGAAAAACCGGCCGGGCGCGTCTTGATTGACGCGCCCGGCTTTTTTGCGCCCTGCCGCGCCGCCTTACGAAGATGTAAGCCAACTGTAAGCCAAAACGATGGCGGTGTGATGCCGTTTGCGGCTATACTGATGTCAGAAACCGGGGGCTGGAGCGCTCCCATGGGAGGCTGACACGATGGCAAATTTTTTGAGCAGTATCCGGCTGGCGGCATACGCATTCCCGCTGCTGGCGGCACTGGTCGCAGCGCCGTTTTTCTACCGGCAGATGCGTGCGCACTGCTTCAACTGGGTGCGCACCGTGTTCGGCGGCCTGTTTCTGTTTTATGTTCTGTGCGTGCTGGCGCTCGTGTTTTTCCCGCTGCCGGACGCTGCGCAGGCGGCGAAGCTCACGACCTATGATGCGCAGCTCGTGCCGTTTCAGTTCGTGGCGGATTTTCTGCGCGAGACGCCGCTCGTGCGCTCCGATGCGCGCACGTACCTGCCGGCGCTGCTCGACCGCACGGTGCAGCAGGTCGTGCTCAACATCCTGATGCTGATGCCGTTCGGGATGTACCTGCGCTACGTCTGCGGGATGGAGCTCGGCCGCGTCGCGCTCGTGTCGCTGGCGTTTTCGGCGTTCATCGAGCTCGGGCAGCTCACGGGGCTGTTTTTCCTGTTTCGCGGCTCGTACCGCCTGTGTGATGTGGACGATCTGATGCTCAACACGCTCGGCGGTCTGCTCGGGGGTGAGCTGGTGCGCACGCTCGAGGCGTATCTGCCGCCGCTGGACGCCTTCGACCGCTTTCCCGGCAGCGCCGACGCACTGCCGCGGCTGGGGTAAATGATCAAGAAATATCGCAGCGGTTCTCGAATGGCACGTCAAAAGAAAATCCAATCATTTTCTCCGGCGGCGTGTACGGCGGAGAAAATACCTTTCGGCTCGCAAACGTGCGCATTGCGCGCTGACAGCGTGCAATGCGTGCGCTGCAGCGAGCTGCGCTTTTTCCCAACGAGAACCCAGCGCAGCGGTTCTCGTTGGAGAAAAAAACGGCATGGCGTCGGCCATGCCGTTTTTCGTCACACGTCCTCCGCGCCGTCGAGCTCGTCGCGGCCGCGAAAGAGCAGGGAAATGCACCAGACCGCGGCCAGACCCACGAGCGTGTAGATCACGCGCGCAGCCACAGCGGTCTGCCCGCCGCAGATCCACGCCACGAGATCAAACCGGAACAGGCCGATGCTGCCCCAGTTGAGCCCGCCGACGATCGTGAGGATCAGCGCGATGCGGTCGATTACCTGCATATGCTTCCATCTCCTTTTTCGTGTACTCCCGGACAGTATGCCCGGGTGTGGGAAAAAAGATTCCGCCGCCGACAAAACCGGTGTCCGACCGACACCGTTCGCTCTTTACATTTTCAGCCCACGGCGCTACAATAACAGCACAGCTTATCCAATTGACTTCCGCACCTTGGAAGCCACGGCTCATAGCTTTATCCCATGACCCTGTTTTGGGCGGATCGGAAACGATCCGCCCCCTTTTTTTCGGCGCGCGCCCGAATTCGCCGTGTTTTGCGCAATATGTGGGTTATTTTTGTGTTGCAAAACACAAGATATGGAGGGTTTGCTATGCAGTTTTCCAACCAATCCGGCCGCGCACAGCGCGGCGGCATCGTGTATCTGGCGGTGGATGCGATCGCGCCGAGCGCAGTCCAGCCGCGGCAGAACTTTCCCCCGGCGCAGCTCGAGGAGCTCTCGCGCAGCATCGCCGAATACGGTGTGCTCAGTCCGCTGACCGTGCGCACGCGGCCGGGCGGATATGAGCTCGTGGCCGGTGAGCGCCGCCTGCGCGCCGCGCGTATGGCGGGGCTCAATGAGGTGCCGTGCATCGTCATGGAGCTGGATCTGGAGGAGGCGAGCTTCATCGCGCTGGTGGAAAATCTCCAGCGCAACGACCTCGATTTTCTCGAGGAGGCGCGCGGCATCGCGCAGCTCATCCGGCTCTTCGGGCTCAGTCAGGAGGAATGCGCGCGGCGGCTGGGCAAGTCGCAGTCGGCGGTGGCGAACAAGCTCCGCCTGCTGCGCCTGCCGGAGGATGTGCTCAACGCCATGCGCAATGCCGGGCTCACCGAGCGGCACGGGCGTGCGCTGCTGCGGCTCGAGACGCCGGACGAGCAGCGCGCGGCGCTGGCCTACATCCTCAGCCGCGACCTGAACGTCGCCGCGACGGACGCCTACATCGACCGCCTGCTCGAGGCCAAGACCGCGCCCGAGAGCGAGCAGCAAAAGACCTTTATCCTCAAGGACGTGCGCGTGTTTCTCAACACGATCGCCCACAGTCTCGACCTCATGAAGCAGGGCGGCATCGACGCTGGTATGCAGCGGCAGGAGACGGACGACGCGCTCATTCTCACCATCAACATCCCCAAGGCGCGGCGGCGCGAGCCGGACGCGCAGCGGGGCGAACCCGTGCCGGTCGGATAAAAAAATCGCGCGCGGGCTTGACAGCGGCGCGGCGGCTTCCTATACTCTTATACATATATATGTGGAAAGGCCGCCCGTGAGGGCGGAAAAGGAGGTCACTGCATGAAAACGCTGATCCTGTTCGCCTCGCGTTACGGCGCGACGGAGGAGATCGCCTATATGCTCAAGAGCGCCATCGGCGGCGATGTGACGCTGTGCAACATCCGCGACCGCGGCGTCTCGCTCGAGGACTATGACACGGTCATCATCGGCAGCTGCGTGTATATGTTCAAGCTCGACAAGCACATCAAGCGCTTTTTGCGCCGCAACGAGAAGGCGCTGCTGCAAAAGAAGCTCGGCCTGTATCTGTGCTGCTATACCACGCCCGGCACGGAGGGGTATCTTGAGCACTTCTTCTCGCCCGCGCTGCTGGCGCACGCGGCGGCGAAGGATATCCTCGGCGGCAAGATGCAGTACGCGAAGATGAGCTATGCCTACAAGCAGCTCTTCGGCGCACTGATGACGTCGCCCCAGTACCGCGCGCAGTATTCCGAACCCGATTTCGACATCGCGCGCATCGACGCGTTCGCCGCCGCCATGCGCGGCTGAGCGAGCGGCACCCAAAAACATCACCCGCATCCGACCGGATGCGGGTGATGTTTTCGTTTTGCGGCTCAGTATGTGGTCACGCCGGTGAAGGCGAGCTCGGCGTTGCCGGTCAGACGCACGCCGTCGTCATCGTAGGTGACGAGCAGGTCGCCGCCGCTGACCTTGACCGTGACGGTCTCGCCCTTCGGACACAGACCGTTTTCCACGGCGGCCACCACCGCCGCGCACGCACCCGTGCCGCAGGCGCGGGTCTCGCCGTTGCCGCGCTCCCAGACGCGCATTTTGATCGTCGTGCGGTTGACGACGCGGACAAACTCCGTGTTCGTGCGCGCGGGGAAGAGGTCCGCGTGCTCAAACTGCGGACCGAGGTGCGCGACGTCCACCTCGTCCACGCGGTCGACAAAGACGACGCAGTGCGGATTTCCCATCGACAGACACGTGATGCGGTACTCTCCGCCGGCGACGGTCACGGGACGGTCGATCACACGGTCGCCCTCGAGCGCCACGGGCACGGCCTCGGGCGCGAAGGCGGGCTTGCCCATGTCGACCGTCACAAGACCGACCGCGCCGAAGCGCGTGCAGAGATGCAGCCGGTGCACCCGGCCGCCGGCCTCAATGGTGAGATCGGCGCGCGGCACGATGCCGTTGTCGTACAGATACTTGCCCACGCAGCGGATGGCGTTGCCGCCCATGCCGCCGGGGCTGCCGTCGCGGTTGAAGACGCGCATTTTCGCATCGGCCACGGCGCTGCGCTCAATGAGCACGATGCCGTAGCCGCCGATGCCGCGGTGACGCGAGCACAGCGGGATGCACAGCGACTCGGGGCAGGTGATGTGCCCGTCAAAATTCTCGATGTAGATGTAGTCGTCGCCAGTGGCCTGCATTTTCGAAAACTTCAGGCGCTGGCGCTTGGTGCGCATATGGTTGATGTCCACGAGCTCGGTGTTGTGCTCGTTGTAGCGGCTGGCGATGATGTCCGCGAGGGCGTTGGCCGTGTCGAGCGAGGTGAAGCACGGGATGCCGAGCTGCAGCGCGCGGCGGTGCAGGGCGATGTAATCGTCCGTGGTCGCGTCCTTGAGCGCGCCGGTGTAGACGATGTAGTCGATGCAGCCGCTCTCGAGCAGGGCAAAGGCGTGCTCGCTCTCGCGGATGCCGTCGACGGTCACGACGTCGATGCCGAGGCGCGCGATGGCGGCGGCGGTCTCCGCGGTCGCGTAGAGCGCGAAGTGCAGGTCATCGAGCTTCTTGGCCAGCGCCACGATCTCACCGAGGTCGTGCGTGTCCACGCTCACGAGCACGCCGTGGCGTCCGTCCGGATGCCGCCCGACGACCATCCCGGCCGAGGTCAGCCCCTTGAACAGCGCCTCCTGCATCGTCTTGCCGAGACCGAGCACCTCACCCGTGGACTTCATCTCCGGACCGAGGTAGGCGTTGACGTCGCCAAGCTTTTCAAACGAGAACACCGGCACCTTGACCGCGCAATACGGCGGGATGGGGTGCAGCCCCGTGCCGTAGCCGAGGTCTTTGAGCTGCGCGCCGAGCATGACGCGCGCCGCCACATCCACCATTGGCACGCCCGTGACCTTGCTGATGTACGGCACGGTGCGCGAGGCGCGGGGGTTGACCTCGATGACGTAGAGCTCGTTTTCCCAGATGAGGTACTGGATGTTCACCAGTCCCTTCGTGCCGAGCGCGAGGGCGAGCTTGCGCGAGCTGTCGACGATCTTGTCTGTCATGATGTCGTTGAGGTTGTACGGCGGGTAGACGGCGATGGAGTCGCCGCTGTGCACACCGGCGCGCTCGATGTGCTCCATGATGCCGGGGATGAGCACATCCGTGCCGTCGGAGATGACGTCCACCTCCAGCTCCGTGCCCATCATGTACTTGTCCACGAGCACGGGGTTGTCGATGCCCTGTGCGAGGATGCGCTGCATATACGTCGTGACCTCGTCATCGTCGTGGACGATCTTCATGTTCTGCCCGCCGATGACGTACGACGGGCGCAGCAGCACGGGATAGCCGAGCGTCTGCGCGGCGTGCAGCGCCTCGGGCAGTGTCTGCACCCCCATCCCCTTCGGGCGCGAGATGTGAAACTGCTCGAGCAGGGCGTCGAACCGCTCGCGGTCCTCGGCGATGTCGATGCCCTCGGCCGATGTGCCGAGGATGCGGATGCCGTGGCGGTCGAGCGTCTGCGTGAGCGCGATGGCAGTCTGCCCGCCGAAGGCGACCACGACGCCGGCGGGCTGCTCGACGTCGATGATCTGCAGCACGTCCTCAGCCGTGAGCGGCTCGAAATACAGGCGGTCGGCGGTGTCGTAGTCCGTGGAGACGGTCTCGGGGTTGTTGTTGACGATGACGACGTCATAGCCCATGGACTTGAGCGTCCACACACAGTGGACGGACGAATAGTCAAACTCAATGCCCTGCCCGATGCGGATCGGACCCGAACCGAGCACCATGACGACGGGCTTGCCGCTGCGCGGGAAGCTGCGCGCCTCGCAGCGCGCGTCGGCGCTGGCGTAGAAATACGGGGTCTGCGCGTCAAATTCCGCGGCGCAGGTGTCGACCATTTTGTAGCCTGCGCGAAAGGCGGGCAGCGTCTCGCTGCCGGACAGGCGGCGCAGCGCCTCGTCCGGATAGCCGAGCGCCTTGCCGCGCCGGTAGCTTTCCGGCGTCAGCCCGTCCCGGATGCCCGCCTCGTAGTCGGCGAGATTTTGCAGCCGGTACAAAAACCAGCGGTCGATGCGGGTGATATCGTGGATCTCATCGACGGACACGCCGCTGCACAGCGCCTCAAAGACGGTGAACAGGCGGTGATCGTCGCAGTCGGCGAGCCGGTCGCGCACCGGGCGGTCAGACAGCGGGGCGGCGTGCAGCGTGTCGAGCCGGATCTCCGCGCCGCGCACGGCCTTGAGCAGCGCGGTCTCAAAATTCGTGCCGATGGCCATGACCTCGCCCGTGGCCTTCATCTGCGTGCCGAGGCGGCGGGACGCGCCGGCGAATTTGTCGAACGGCCACTTGGGGAATTTCACGACGACGTAGTCGAGCGCAGGCTCAAAGCAGGCGCAGGTCTTGCCGGTGATGTCGTTTTGGATCTCGTCGAGCGTGTATCCGAGGGCGATCTTGGTCGTGATCTTTGCGATCGGGTAGCCGGTCGCCTTCGAGGCGAGCGCGGACGAGCGCGACACGCGGGGGTTGACCTCGATGACGGCGTAGTCGAAGCTGTCGGGGTCGAGCGCAAACTGGCAGTTGCAGCCGCCGACGATGCCGAGCGCGGAGATGATGTTCAGCGCCGCGCTGCGCAGCATCTGAAACTCCTTGTCCGCGAGCGTCAGCGCCGGGGCGACGACGATGCTGTCGCCGGTGTGCACGCCGACGGGGTCGAAGTTTTCCATGCTGCACACGGCGATGACGTTGCCGGCGCCGTCGCGCATGGTCTCAAACTCGATCTCCTTCCAGCCGTAAATGTAGCGCTCGACGAGGATCTGCGTGATCGGGGACGCGTCGAGCCCCGTCTGTGCCGCACGCGCGAGCTCCTCCGGGCAGTAGGCCACGCCGCCGCCCGCGCCGCCGAGCGTGAACGCCGGGCGGATGATGACGGGGTAGCCGATGCTGCCGGCGACGGCGAGCGCATCCGAGACGGTGCCCGCCGTGCCGGAGGGGATGGTCGGCTCGCCGATGGCGGCCATGGTCTCCTTGAACAGCTCGCGGTCCTCCGCCTTGCGGATGGCGTCGACGTTCGTGCCGATGAGGCGCACGTTGTGCCGCTGCAAAAAGCCCTCGCGGTCGAGCTCCATTGCGAGCGTCAGCCCCGTCTGACCGCCGAGCCCGGCAAGGAGGCTGTCGGGCTGCTCCTGCTCGATGATGCGCTTGACGGAGGTCAGCGTGAGCGGCTCGAGATAGATCTCGTCCGCGAGCGCCTGGTCGGTCATGATCGTCGCGGGGTTGGAGTTGACGAGCACGACGTTCACGCCCGCATCGCGCAGCACGCGGCACGCCTGCGCGCCGGCATAGTCGAATTCCGCCGCCTGCCCGATCACGATCGGACCGGAGCCGATGACCAGGACTTTGCGGATGGCGGTATCAATCGGCATGGTGTGCACCTCCCATCAGGTCACAGAATCGGTCAAAGAGAAACGCCGTGTCGTGCGGTCCTGCGCACGCCTCGGGGTGAAACTGCACGGAAAACGCCTGCAGGTCGGGGTAGTCCACGCCCTCGCACGTGCCGTCGTTGGCGTTGACGTAGCGGATGACGCCGGTCTTGACGCTCTCGGGCACGACGGCGTAGCCATGGTTCTGGCTGGTGAGGAACGTGCGCGTGCCGCACACGTCGCGCGCCGGCTGATTCACGCCGCGGTGGCCGTATTTGAGCTTCACGGTGCTGCCGCCCTGCGCCAGCGCCATGAGCTGGTGGCCGAGGCAGATGCCGAACATCGGGATGCGGCCGAAGAGTTTGGCGATCTGCGCGATCTGGTCGACATTGTCCGTCGGGTCGCCGGGGCCGTTGGAGAGCATGACGCCGTCATACCCGGCGGCGAGGATGTCCTCCGCCGTGACCGTGCAGGGCAGCACCGTCACGGCACAGCCGCGCTTACAGAGCTCGCGCGCGATGTTGCGCTTGGCGCCGTAGTCGATGAGCGCCACGCGGTGCAGCACGTCGCCCTCCGGTTGGAGACGATAGCTTTCCGGCGTCGTCACCTGCGGCACGGGGTCCGTGATGCGGTAGGCGCGCAGCGGCGCGAGATCCTCCGGCACGGCGTCGCAGATGGCGGCGTTCATCGTGCCCGCCTCGCGCAGGATGCGCGTGACGGCGCGGGTGTCGATGCCGGAGATGCCGGGGACGTGGTTTTCTTTCAAAAACGCGTCGAGCGTCTGCGCGCAGCGGAAGTTCGACGGCGTGGAGCACGCCTCGCGCACGACATAGCCGCGCACGTGGCAGCCGCCCTCAAAGTCGGCCGGGATGATGCCGTAGTTGCCGATGAGCGGGAAGGTCTGCAGCACGATCTGGCCGCAGTAGCTCGGGTCCGTGAGCGTCTCGATGTAGCCGTTCATGCCGGTGGTGAACACCAGCTCGCCGACGGTGTCGCACGGTGCGCCGAGGGCGAGGCCTGCAAAGACCTCGCCGTTTTCAAGTACGAGATAGCGCTTCATAGCTCGATCTCCGCAAGCGTCGCCGCCATGACCGCCTTGATGGTGTGCATACGGTTTTCCGCCTCCTGAAACACGACCGACTGCGCGCTTTCAAACACGTCGTCCGTGACCTCCATGGCCTCGCGCCCGAAGCGCGTGCACATCTCGTTGCCGACGGCGGTCTTTTTGTCGTGATACGCAGGCAGGCAGTGCATGAAGATGGCGTTGGGATCGGCCTTGGCCATGAGCGCGGCGTTGACCTGATACGGCGCGAGCGCAGCGATGCGCTCCGCCCAGACGGATTCCGGCTCGCCCATGGAGACCCAGATGTCGGTGTAGACCACGTTCGCGCCGGGCACGGCGGCTGCGGGGTCGGAGAGAAAGTCGAGCGTTGCGCCCGTCTGCGCCGCGATGGTCTGACACTCCGCGATGAGCGCCGCATCGGGGAAGTAGCCCTCCGGCGCGCAGGCCGTGAAGTGCATACCCATCTTTGCGCAGCCGACCATGAGGGAGTTGCCCATGTTGAAGCGCGCGTCGCCCATGTAGACGAGATGGATGCCGTCGAGCGAGCCGAAGTGCTCCCGGATGGTCAGAAAGTCCGCGAGGATCTGCGTCGGGTGAAATTCGTCCGTCAGCCCGTTCCAGACCGGGACGGAGGCGTACTGCGCCAGCTCCTCGACGATGCTCTGGCCGTAGCCGCGGTATTCGATGCCGTCGAACATCCCCGAGAGTACGCGCGCGGTGTCGGCGATGCTCTCCTTTTTGCCGATCTGCGAACCGGTGGAGTCGAGATACGTGCTGCCCATGCCCAGATCGTGCGCCGCGACCTCGAAGCTGCTGCGCGTGCGCGTACTCGTCTTTTCAAAGATGAGCGCGACGTTTTTGCCCTCGCACAGGCGGTGCGGGATGCCGGCCTTTTTTTCGGCCTTGAGCTTGGCTGCCAGCCGCAGCAGACCGTCGATCTGCTCGGGGGTGCAGTCGAGCAGCTTGAGAAAATCGTTACCCTTGAGATTCATATCGGTGTTCCTCCTTATACCTCGGCGCAGACGGCCTTGAGCACGCCGATCGCCTGCTCGAGCTGCGCCGTGGGAATGTTGAGCGCCGGCAGCAGGCGCACCTTGTCTTTCGCCGAGATGACGAGCACGCCCTGCTCTGCGCAGGCGCAGATGACCTCTGCGGCCGGGCGCACGGTCTGCACGCCGAGCATCAGCCCGAGACCCGTGACGCTTTTGACGCCCGGTGCGCCGGTGAGCGCGCTGACGATGAAGTCGGACTTTTCCTGCACGGACTGCAGCAGCGGTCCGTCGAGCCGGCGCAGGATGCTCAGCGCGCCGGCACAGCAGACCGGGTTGCCGCCGAAGGTCGAGCCGTGGCTGCCGGGAGTGAGCACGTTTTGCACCTTCTCGCCGAGCAGCGTCGCGCCCAGCGGCAGCCCGCCGCCGAGCCCTTTGGCCGTGGAGACGATGTCGGGTTTGATGCCGTAGTGCGTATAGCCGTAGAGCTTTCCGGTGCGGCCGTTTCCGGTCTGCACCTCGTCGCAGATGAGCAGGATGTCCTGCGCGGCGGCAAGCTGCGCCGCGCCCTTGACGAATGCCTGCGTCAGCGGGATGACGCCGCCCTCGCCCTGCACGACCTCGATCATGATGGCGGCGCATTTGTGCGCGGCTACCTGCGCCTTGAGATCGTCGAGATCGTTCGCCTCGGCGTAGGCGAAGCCCTCCGTCAGCGGCAGAAAGTCGTGGTGGAACACGTCCTGCCCGGTTGCCGCGAGCGTTGTGATCGTGCGGCCGTGGAAGCTGTTTTTGAGCGTGATGACGGTGTGGTATTCCGGACCCTTGTGCTCGGCCGCGTATTTGCGCGCGGCCTTGATGGCGCATTCGTTGGCCTCCGCGCCGGAGTTGGAGAAAAAGACCTTTTTCATGCCGGTCTTTTCGCACAGCAGCTGCGCCAGCTGCGCGCCGGGCGCGGTGTAGTAGAGGTTCGAGGCGTGCTGCACGGTGCACAGTTGCTCGGTCACGGCGCGTACCCACGCGGGGTCGGATATGCCGAAGCTGTTGACGGCGATGCCGGTCGCAAGGTCGATGTATTCCTTGCCGGTCTCGTCCCAGACGAGCGAGCCCTTGCCGCGCGTGATCGTGATCGGGTAGCGGGCATAGGTGCCGGCGATGTAGGTGTGGTCAAGCTGCTGTGTGTTCATTTGCGTTTCCTCCTTATCCGGCAACGAACATGGTGCCGATGCCTTCGTTTGTCAGCATTTCGATGAGTATGGCGTGCGGCACGCGTCCGTCGATGATAAAGACGCGGTGCACGCCCCAGCGGATGGCGTCCATGCAGCAGGTCACCTTCGGCAGCATACCGCCGCAGATGACGCCGGAGGCTATGAGCGCCTGCGCCTCCGCCGTGCGGATGACGGGGATGAGCGAGGCGGGGTCAGACTGGTCGCGCAGGATGCCGCCGATGTCGGTCATGGCGATGAGGCTCTCCGCGCCGAGCTCGCCCGCGATGCGCGCGGCTGCGGTGTCGGCGTTGATGTTGTAGACGTGCCCCTGCGTGTCGCACCCGACGGTGGACACGACCGGGATGTAGCCCTTGTCGAGCACGTCGAGGATGGGGCGCACGTCGACCTTCGTGATCTCGCCCACGTAGCCGAGCCGCTCGTCGCGCACGCGCGCCCGGATCATCTGTCCGTCGATCCCGGACAGACCGATCGCACGCCCGCCCTTTTGCCCGATGAGGTTGACGAGCGTCTTGTTGATCTTCCCGGCGAGCACCATCTGCACGACGTCGGCGGTCTCGGCGTCCGTCACGCGCAGACCGTCGACAAACTGCGTCTGCTTGCCGAGCTTTTGCAGCGTCTCCGTGATCTCGGGTCCGCCGCCGTGCACGAGCACGACCCGCACCCCGATGAGCGAGAGCAGCACGATGTCGCGCATGACGGAGTCCTTGAGCCGGTCGCTGATCATGGCGTTGCCGCCGTATTTGATAACGACGATCTTGCCGCTGTATTCCTGGATGTAGGGCAGCGCGTGCACGAGCACGTGTGCGCGCTGCGAATTTGTGATGTCCATGGTGGTATCCCTCCCGGTTCAGGTGCGGTAGTCGCCGTTGATCTTCACGTAGTCATACGTCAGGTCACAGCCCCATGCCGCGGCGCTCTCGTCGCCGGCGTTGAGATCGACGAGGATCTCGATCTCCGGCTCGAGCAGGATCTTTTTGGCTTCCGCCTCGGAAAACGGCACGCCCGCGCCGCCCGTGCACACGCACACCGTTCCGGCTGCCGAGCGGAAGAACACGTCGACCTTGTGCACGTCCACATTCGCGCCGCTGTAGCCGATGGCGCACAGCACGCGGCCCCAGTTGGCGTCCGCGCCGAACATGGCGGCCTTGACGAGCGACGAGCAGACGATGCTCTTGGCGACGGTTTTCGCCGTCGCGTGATCTTCCGCGCCGCTCACGCGGCACTCGATCAGGCGCGTCGCGCCCTCGCCGTCGCCCGCGATCCGGCGGCAGAGCCAGACGGTCACGCTGTTGAGCGCGCGGCAGAAGGCCGTGAAGTCCGCGCCGGGCGCGGTGATCTCGGCGTTGCCCGCAAGCCCGTTTGCCAGCACGGCGACCATGTCGTTCGTGGACGTGTCGCCGTCGACGCTGACCATGTTGAACGTGTCGCGCACGTCGCCGGCGAGCGCCGCGTGCAGCATCGGCGCGCTGATGGCGCAGTCGGTCGTGAGAAAGACCAGCATGGTCGCAAGGTTCGGGTGGATCATGCCCGAGCCTTTGGCGATGCCGCCGAGCGTGCAGGTCTTGCCGCCGGCGGTGAATTGCACGGCGATCTCCTTTGGCTGCGTGTCGGTGGTCATGATGCCCTCTGCCGCCTGATCGGAGTGGTCGCCGAGCGCGGCGGCGAGCTGCGGCAGGCCGGTGCGGATGGGCGTGAGATCGAGCGGCTGACCGATCACGCCCGTGGATGCGACGATGACGTCCTGCGGCGCGATGTGCAGCGCCGCCGCCGTGAGCGCGCTCATCTCCTCGGCCACGGCGATGCCGTCGGCGTTGCAGGTGTTGGCGTTGCCGCTGTTGCAGACGATGGCCTGCGCCTTGCCGTCAGAAAGATGCGCCTTCGTCACGGTCAGGGGCGCGCCCTTGACGAGATTGGTCGTATAGACCGCCGTGGCGCTGGCCGGGACGGCGCTGAAGATGAGCGCGAGGTCGCGCCTGGACTGATTTTTGCGGATGCCGCAGTGGATGCCCGCTGCGGAAAACCCTTGTGCGGCGCACACGCCGCCGGTGACTTGCTTCATCGGTTTTCCTCCTTACAGTTCGAGACCGAAGCCCTTTTCCTTGCCCATGACGAGGTTCAGGCACTCGAGCGCCGCGCCGGACGCGCCCTTGCCGAGGTTGTCGAACACGGCCGTGAGCACGATGCGCTCGTCGTTGCCGGACACCGACACGACCATGCCGTCCTTGCCGGACATGGCGGCGGCGGACAGAAATCCGTCGGCGCACGCGGGATCCTGATAGCGCACGACGGGACCGGTGTATTTTGCGGCATAGGCGGCCTTGATGTCCTCCGCCGTCTTGCCGGGGCAGAGCTGGGCACCGAAGAGCGCGACGCTCGTCTCCATGCCGCTGTAGAAATCGGCCACGATCGGCGCGAACACCGGCGCGTGCGTCAGACCCGGGATCGCGCACATCTCGCGCAGGTGCTTGTGCTGCTGCGCAAGGGCGTATTGCCGGGGCGCGGCGTACAGGGGGTCGGGCTCGTCTGCCTCATATTCGGCGATCATCTTCTTGCCGCCGCCGCTGTAGCCCGTGAGCGAATAGCACGTCAGCAGCGCCTCCGGCGGCAGGATGCCCGCCTCGACGAGCGGGTAGGTGAGCGCGACGAAGCCGCTGGCGTGGCAGCCGGGCACGGCGATGCGCTTGGCCGTGCGGATCGCGGTCTCGCGCTCCGGCGACAGCTCCGGGAAGCCGTACACCCAGCCCGGCGCGGTGCGGTGCGCGGTCGAGGTGTCGAGCACGACGGTGTCCGGGTTTTCGACCAGCTCCGCCGCCGTGACCGCCGCCGCGTCCGGCAGGCACAAAAACGCGATGTCTGCGCGGTTGAGCATCCCGCGCTGCGCCTCAATGTCGTGCCGCAGCTCCGGCGGCAGGGTCAGCAGCGTGATGTCCGCGCGCTGTGCCAGCCGGTCATAAATGCGCAGACCGGCCGTGCCGGAGCTGCCGTTGATGAAAATGGTTTTCTTCTCAGTGTGCATATGCCATCCCTCGCAAGCGAATATAAATCCAATAAGATGATAAAAATATACTACTATGCGAATAAATATGCAATACCTCTGATAAAAAATCCATACATTTTGTGAAAATGGAACGCGTCGCCGCCGCGGGAGAAAACGCCCTTGTGCAGCCTGCACATATCCGGCGGCTCGCATTTGGTCGTGCTGCCGGATCTTTGGGCTGCGCGGGCATAAAAAACACCCAGCCGCTTGCATTTGCAAATGGCTGGGTGTGGAAACGGCCGGTCAGATCCGGAATTCCTTGCTGTATTCGGCGTAGTATTTGTCAAAGCTGTGCGAGTGCATGGCCATGACGCTGTTGATATACTCGTGCGTGTCGAACGACTCGGACTCGAGCTCAATCATGGCGACGGCGATGTTCGAGCAGTGGTCGGACACACGCTCACAGTTGGTGAGCAGGTCGTTGAAGGCAAAGCCGTGGTTGAGCGTGCACTCGCCGGACTGCAGGCGGTCGATGTGGTGCAGCTTCATCTCGTCGCAGAGGTTGTCGATCAGCTCCTCAAGCGGCTCGACGCGATAGGCGGCGTCGACGTCGTTGTTGAGGAAGGCGGAGATCGTCAGCTCGAGAATGCGCGCCACGGCGCTGAGCATGACCCTGAGCTCGCGCGAGCCGGCAGGCGAGAAGACGATGCGCTTCGTGTGGATCTCCTGCGCGGTCTCGCCGATGTTGAGCGAGTGGTCGCTGATACGCTCGAGATCGCTGATCGTGTGCAGGTACTTCGACACGTCGGCGGTCTGGCGCGGCGTGAGCTCCTTGCTCGTGATCTTGATGAGGTAGGTGCCGAGCTTGTCCTCGTAGTGGTCGATGGCCTCCTCGTCCTCCTGCAGGGCGGCGAACTGGTCGTCGTCAAACTTTTCGAGCAGGGCGAAGGCGGTCAGGATGTTGTTTTGCGCCTGGCGCGCCATGGAGTCGATGGTCAGGCGGCTCTGCTCGATGGCGAGCGCCGGGTGCGTGAGAAAGCGCTCCTCGAGCCGGTCGATATCGGCGAGCGTGCCGCTTGCGGCCTTGTCCGGGAACAGGACGTTGACGAGCCGCTCGAGCATGGGGATCAGCGGCGTGAGCAGCAGCACGGTCCCGAAGCGGAAGATCGTGTTGAGCAGGGCGATGGTCACGGTGGTCATCGTCGTGTTCAGGAACGGGAAGTGCACCGCGGCGTTGACCGCGTAGAACACGACGCCCCAGAAAGCCGCGCCGATGACATCAATGAGCAGGTAGACATAGGCGGTGCGCTTGCCCTTGACGCTCGCGCCGAGCGAGGACAGCAGCACCGGCACGGCTGCGCCGATGGCGATACCGAGAATGATGGGGAAGGCGACCGAGAACGTAATCGTACCCGTGATGGCCAGCGCCTGCAAAATACCGACGGCGGCGGAGGCGCTCTGCAAAATGCAGGTGAACACCGTGCCGACGAGCACGCCGAGCAGGGGATTGGAAAAACGGGTGAGCAGGCTGATGAACGCCTCGCTGTCCTTGAGCGGGGCAACGGCGCCGCTCATCGCGGACATACCGTACATCAGCACGGCGAAGCCGAGCAGAATGTTGCCGATGTGATGCTTGACCTGATCCTTGCTGAACATCCGCAGGATGATGCCGATCACGGCAACGATGCCGGTGAGTGTCGCGGTGCTCAGCAGCGACACCCAGCCCGAGCCGCTGATGTCCGACAGGCAGAGGATCCAGCCCGTGATGCTCGTGCCGAGGATCGAGCCGAGCACGATACCGATGGCCTGGCGCACCTGCATCATGCCGGAGTTGACAAAGCCGACGACCATGACGGACGTGGCCGAGGACGACTGGATCACGGCGGTGACGCCGGTGCCGAGCAAAACGCCCTTGAGCGGGGTACTTGTGAGTCGATAGAGGATGATCTCCAGCTTGTTGCCGGCTACCTTTTTCAGCCCGTCGCCCATAAGCGTCATGCCGAACAGGAACAGAGCCACGCCGCCAAGCAGAGAGATCACGTTGTTGATCCCCAAAATGCTTCACGCTCCCTTTGTGATGTTGATGTATTTACGCTCATTGTCCACTATATCAGAAAGCACGGCAAAGATAAATGCCGTATGCGACCGATTTTGCAACAAATTTCAACGAAATTTGCACCGGTTTTTTGTGCAGAATATGCCCGCTCGCGCAGCGGTGCGGCCGTCGGAATCTTGACAATGTGCAGCCTGCGTGCTATATTCCTATTATAATAATGTGTATATCTGCACGCGGCTATGCGTGCGGGGAAACGGAGGATACCATGGCAGAAGAAAAGAAAAAGATCATGATCCATACGGCGAGCGGCGACCATGTGGTCGATATGAGCGACAAGCAGCCCAAGCCGAAGTTCGGCGTGCTGCCGGTCAGCGACTATGTCGCCGCGGTGGCAGACCCCGACGCGCAGCCGCAGGCCGGCAGCGTGGGCGCGGTCGTGGCGGCGCTGGCGGCGGCGATGGGCTCGCTGGCCGTGCAGGTGCTGCGCTCGGACGATGAGGCGCTCAAGCAGACCACCGAGGAGCTGCGCCAGATGACTGAGTATATGGTCACGCTGATCGACGAGGAGCTGCGCTCGCGCGAGCCGTATGACAAGCGCAGGAACGACCCCGCCGCCACGCGCAACGACCTTGACATCGCGCTGCGCGTTGCGAGCGACATCCCGAACGAGGTCGTGTACATCATGTGCCGCTGCATCGAGCTGATGAAGGAGGTCGTCGACCGTGGCGATGATCTGACCGCGTGCAGCGCGCTCGCTGCCGTGCATCTGAGCGTGGCGGCCATCCGCTGCATGCAGGCGGAGCTGCTCTCTTACGCCAAGGAGATGGATGACGACGTGTTCGGCTACACGATCGTGCGCGAGGCCGAGCTGAACCTGGCCAACCATCAGGAGCTGATCGACGGACTCGTCGAGGAGCTCACGCGCCGTCTGACCCGCGAGAAAAAATAAGCGCAAAAAAGTAAGCGCAGAAAAAGGACGCCCGCCGGGCGTCCTTTTTGCGGTTGCAAAGCCGCGCCGCGTGTGCTATGATACACACGCAATCTTTGCAGAGTATGTATTGGACAGAGTAGGAACAGCGCGTTAAGTGCGTCGGGATGGGAAGTTGTCCGACGACGAAGGGGTACGCCCCACGGTGCTGCTGCCGCTTCCGCTGCCACCAGGGGAGACCCCGTCGTGGCAACTGTCACGAAAGGAGTCTTAAAATTGCATACGAAATGGACTGCCCGCCGCCTCACGGCGGACGCGATGTTTGCCGCCATGGTCACGGTTCTGGCCGTGGCCGCCATCAAGACCGGAAACCTCAAGATCACCATCGAGGCGATGCCGGTGTTTCTCGGCGCACTGATGCTCGGACCGATCGACGGAATGGTCATCGGCGGCATCGGCACGCTGCTGTATCAGCTCCTGTCCTACGGCGTCACGGTCACGACCGCGCTGTGGATCGCGCCGTATGTGCTGCTCGGCCTGTGCGTGGGCGCGGTGTCCGCGCGGCACGGGTACGCCTGCACCAAGCGCCAGCTCGTGCTGCTGGTCGTGTTTGGGGAGCTGGGCATCACGGCGCTCAACACTGCCTCGCTGTACATCGACAGCCTCGTCTACGGGTACTATTCGCCCGTGTTCGTCTTTGGCACGCTGCCGCTGCGTCTGGGCATCTGCGCGGCGAAGGCGGTCGTGTTTTCGCTGCTGCTGCCGTCGCTGCTGCCGCTTGTGCGCCGCGCGGTGCAGCCGCACGCCAATTAACCGAACAGAAATACGGCAAGCCGCCGCTCCGACCGGAGCGGCGGCTTCCCCTTGTCAATGAACCTCGTAGAGTTTGCGCCCGCAGGCGCAAAGAAAGTTTGATCATTTTCTTCGGCGACATGTGCGGCGAAGAAAATACTTCTCAGGCTGCAAGTGTGGAATTTGTGCGCCGGCGGCGCACAAATTATGCGCGCAGCAGACTGCAGCCCCTTTGTCAAAAAGTATTACTTTTTGACAGCCTTAAACCGCCGCTCAACATGAGCGGCGGTTTTTTGCGCGGGGCATGAAAAAGCAGTCCGGCATGAACCATGCCGGACTGCTCCATCCAATTGGGGCGGTACGCCCCGATTCTCCCCCCTGCTGCACAAACGATCTACGCAGCAGCATTGGCACATGGCCAGTGAACCGGCGCCGGGCATCCAATCCGGCGCCGGGAGATAACGATACTCAGTCGAACTTCGGCTGCTCGAGGTAGTCGGTGTATTCGCGCAGGAACTTCTTTTCCTCCGGCTTGAGATCCAGGCCGATCGTGCCGCCCGGGTTCATGTTGTAGTCGGGGTCAAAGTAGTTCTTGAGCACGCGGAACACGCCGTACTCCTTCTCGCCGATGTAGCCCTCGAGCCAGGGCGCGAACATCTTGCCGATGCCGTGGTGGTGGCTCACGGCCGCGCCGGAGCGCTGGATCGCGTCAAGGATCGTGGTGTGGTAGGCCTTGAAGGCGTTTTCATCCTGCATACGGGTGAGGAAGATGAAGTACAGGTTCGCGCCCTGCGGATAGCAGTGCGACATATGCGTCGTGACGACGGTGTTCGGCAGCGCGTGGCAGATCTTGCGCACGTCGGCGTGCACCTGCTCCATGTTCGACCAGTTGACCGTGCACTCGAGGGTGTCGGTCGTGATGCCGAAGTCCATGAGCGTGTCGCGCAGGTAGGGGTCGTTGAAGCGGCCCTTTTCCCAGCTGCGGGTGACGTAGCCGGTCAGCGGCATACCGCCGTGCTTGCGCGCGATCTTGGCGATGTTGCGCGCGACGTTGCGGCTGTAGCCCTTCTCACCGTCGGTGAAGCCGAGGAAGAGGCAGCGCTCCATGTCCTTGTAGCCGAAGGCGTCGAGCAGCGGCTGCAGCGGCGTCTCATCGACGTTGTAGAGCTTGAGCATGAGGTTGGTCTCCTCCGGGTCGGACAGACGGAACACGGACGAGTAGCCGCACTCGCACTGCATCATCTCGCGGGCAGCCTTCATGGCGGCGTCCCACGTCTTGAAGATGTAGGAGAAGCGCTTGCGGTTTTCCGGCATCCAGCGGAAGATGCGCAGCGTGACCTCAGTCAGCACGCCGAACGTGCCCTCGGAGCCCATCATGATCTGGTTCAGGTTCGGACCGGTGGCCTCGCGGGAGTAGTGGCTGGTCTGGATGACGCCGATGGGCGTGGCATACTTCTGGCTGAGCACGATGTCGGCAATGGTGCCGTAGTACGTGCTGTTCTGGCCGGCTCCGCGCGTGACGGTCCAGCCGCCGACGCTCGAATACTCGAACGACTGCGGGAAGTGGCCGCAGGTGTACTGACGCTTCGCACCGAAGAGCTCAGGCGCGCTCTGCAGCGTCTTTTCCAGATCCGGACCGGACATACCGGCCTGCACAGTGATGGTCTGGTCGATCTCGTTGAAGCTGATGACCTTGTTGAAGTTGCGGCGCATATCCAGCGAGATGCCGCCCTTGGTCGGCTCGACGCCGCGGGTGACGCTGCTGCCGCCGCCGTAGACGTACAGCGGGATGTGGTGCTCGGTGGAGTAGGCGACGATCTGCTCGACCTGCTCGCTCGTCTCGGGGTAGAGCACGACGTCGGGCACGCTGTCGATGCGCTTGTGGCGCAGACGCAGCAGGTCGTAAGCCGTGGCGCCGTAGGCCACGCTCAGACGGTCGTAGTCCGTGGTGGAGAGGTTCTGCTCACCGACGATCGCCTTGAGCGCGTCGATGTGCTCGGGCGCAAGCTGCACCGGGTGATCGGGCAGCTCCACGGGGTCGAAGCCGGTGTCGTCGGAATATGCCTTGAAGTCGTCGTCCGTCATCTGGAACTTTTCTTTCATGAGCGTGTACAGCGACTCCTTCGGGTATTTGAAGAAGTTCGGGTCGCCCCAGCGGAAGATGGAGCGGTAGCTATTTTCGGGGGCGGGGGTGAGCAGCCAGTTCGGCTCGAATCCTTTGTACGGTTTGTTGCTCATTGTGCAATCCTCCTCTTGACTTGGATCAGTTTCTGATAGATCGGGCGCAGGCGCGGATAGATCTTGCGGTAGGCCTGCTCATAGATTTCGTTGTATATCTCGTGGTTCTTTTCGTTGGGCTGGAAGGTATCCTTTACGTGGACCATGGCCTTGGCCGCCTCGTCAAAATCGGCGAACACGCCCTTGGCCACGAATGCGACCATGGACGAGCCGATGGAGCACGCCTCATGCGTCTGCGAGCGCACGACCGGCAGACCGAACACGTCCGCCGCGATCTGGCAGACCACGTTGCTCTTCGCGCCGCCGCCGCCGATGCGGATCTCATGGATGGTCAGACCCGAGCGGTCCTCCATGATGCGCAGCGCCATGTACAGCTCCAGGCACAGGCCCTCGATGATGGCGCGGTAGAAGTGGTAGCGCGTGTGGTAATCGGAAAAGCCGATGACCGCGCCGAGCGAATCCGGATGCAGGATGCCGGCCGTCCAGTACGGCTGCAGGAGCAGACCGTCGCTGCCGGCGGGCAGGTCGCGGATGCGCTGGTCGAGCAGGGCCTCGGGCGCCATGCCCATTTCCTTGGCGTCGATGGCGTCGGCCGTGCCGAATTCCTTGACGAACCACGACAGCAGCCACAGACCGCGGTAGATCTCGATCTCGGGGTTGTAGTGGTCGTTGAGCACGCCGGGGTAGGCGGGCAGGAACTGCTGCGGCTCGACGTACTGCGTCGTGCTGAACTGGATCGTGGCCGTCGTACCGAGCGAGATGGACGCCTTGTCGGAGTCGACCACGGCGAGACCGAGCGTCTCGCAGCCCTTGTCCGAGCCGGTCGAGATGAGCGGCAGTCCGGCGGGGATGCCGGTCAGGGCGCAGACCTCTTCGGTGATCGTGCCGATGACCGTGCCGGACGGCACGAGGTCGCACAGCTTTTCGTTCGGCACGTCGCAGAAGCAGCGCGTGAGGCTGCCGGGCTTCATCCAGCGGCGGTTTTTGTAATCGAACGGGATGTGTCCGATCTGGTTCGAGGCCGAGTCGATGAGATTGCCCGTGAGCTTGTAGTTGAGGTAGGTGGGTAGCATGACGTATTTGGCGGTCCTGGCCCAGATCTCCGGCTCGTGGCGCATGATCCAGTTGCCGGCGGAGGCGGCGTAGACCACCTTCGCCGTCGGCTCCATACCGGCGAGCTTAAAGACCATCATGTTCTTGGCAGGCATGGCGCCGTTCGGATCGACGGAGCGCTTATCCAGCCAGAGGATGATGTCGCGCAGGGGGTTGTTGTTCTCGTCCAGACACACAACGGTGTCGCGGATGACGGTGATCGTCATGGCGATCACATCCGGCAGCAGGGCATTGCTGCGTGCACACAGTTCGCGGCAGCATTCGCACATACGGTCGAAGTAGAAGTCCGGCTTCTGCTCCGCCCAGCCGGGCTCTTTTGAAAAGTAAGGCTCGGCGTATTTGCTCTGGACGACGTCCACGATCCGGCCGTCCGGGTCCACGAGCAGGGCGCGCGCGCTCTGTGTGCCGATATCACATGTCAGCACCAGCGGTTTGCTCAAGTTGATTCCCTCCTATGATATAGTTTGCTCTCTCTCCTATACTGTAAGCGATTTTCGCTCTGATTTCAATCGGGTTTGTGCTTGAGCAGACTGCTCGTGGCGATGACGTCCACGCCAAGGCCGAGCACATTCGGTATGACCACGTCGCCGCGGGCGATGCGTTCGGTCACGGTCACGGTGCGGATCGCGTCCATGACGTCGAAGATGCGGTCTTTCGGGATGTCCGCCGATACGCGCACCGGCAGCACCGGCGCGTCCGGGAAGGCGGTGCGCACGGTCGAGCAGATGGTGCGCTTGGGCGCGGTCATCTCCGAGATGGCAAACTCCTTGCCGCGGGGGCAGGTGTTGCCGGTGACGGACCAGCCGTCGCCGTCGCGTTCGATTTTCAAGGTGCAGCCGCGCGGGCAGCCGATACAGGTGAGTTCTTTCATGCCTTTGCCACCTCGATCTCAAAGTGGACATCGCTTGCATCTGCGATGCCGAGCTTGTCAAAGTCCAGCGTGAGCTGCTGCATCTCGGGCGGACGCAGGAAGGGATAGCGCCGCGACCAGACCTCGTTGCCGTCGATGGTCAGCACCACGCGGCAGGCGCCGAGCACCTCCGCGCTGCGGAAATACAGCGTGACGGCGCTGTTGTCCTGCGTGCGGTCGAGCCGCTGCGGGACAAGATAGCCGAAGTCGTTCGAGATCGTGACGGCGACCTCGTCGCGCGTGTGCGCGGCAAAGTGCGCCGCGCTCTTTCCGGCCAGCTCGCCGGAGGCGGACACGTAGTCCACAAGGTCGTTGACGTGCAGCGCGTTGCCGCACGAGAAGATGCCGGGGATCTCGGTCATGAGCTGCCCGTCGCAGACGGGACCGCGGGTGTGCCCGTCGAGCGGGACGCCGAGCGACTCCGCCAGCTCGTTTTCCGGGATGAGACCGACGGACACGATGAGCGCGTCGCAGTCGATGCGCTGCTCCGTGCCGGCGATGGGGCGCATATGCGCGTCCACCTCTGCGACCTCTACGCCCGTGAGCCGGTCTGCGCCGAACACGCGCGTGACCGTGTGGCTCAGGTGCAGCGGGATGTCGTAGTCGTGCAGGCACTGGTGGATGTTGCGCGTCAGACCCGAGGGGGTGGGCTTGGCCTCATACACGCCGAGCACCTCTGCGCCTTCAAGCGTCAGGCGGCGCGCCATGATCAGCCCGATGTCACCGCTGCCGAGGATGACGCAGCGGCGGGTCGGCAGCTCGCCGAGCAGGTTCGTAAAGTTTTGCGCGGTGCCGGCTGTGAACACGCCCGCCGGGCGCGTGCCGTGGATAAAGACCTGCTTTGCCGTGCGCTCGCGGCAGCCGGTGGCCAGCACGAGCGTGCGCGTCTCATCGCGGGCGACGCCGTCGCGGCTGACGGTGTAGACCGCAAAGCCGCCGGACGTTTTCTCCACGCGCGTGACGAAGGTCTGCGTGCGCGCCTCGATCTGCAGCTGCTCGAGCCGGTCGATGAAGCGCTCGACATATTCCGGGCCTGCCAGCCGCTCGCCGAAGCGCGCGAGGCCGAAGCCGTCGTGAATGCACTGCTTGAGCATACCGCCCAGACGCGCCTCGCGCTCGATGAGCAGCACGTGCGCACCGTTTTCGTGCGCGGAGATGGCGGCCGCAAGCCCGCCCGGGCCGCCGCCGATGACGATGACGTCATACATCATGCCTGCACCTCCCCGGATTTCGTCGGGCCGAACGTGATGGGCGCGTCGGCCGAGGACTTGCGCACCTCGCTGAGCGGCACGCCGAGGAATTCGGCGATGATGCGCACCACCTGCGGCGAGCAGAACCCGCCCTGGCAGCGTCCCATGCCGGGACGCACGCGCTTTTTCACGCCGTCGACCGTCGGCACGCACACATTCGAGCGCAGCGCGTCGAGGATCTCGCCGCGGCTGATCTCCTCACAGCGGCAGACGATGACGCCGTAGTCGGGATTTTTTGCAATGTAGGCGGCGCGCGTCTCGTCGTCCATCTCACGCAGCACGGGGATGCCCGGCCGGTGGGGGTCGAAGTCGGGATTCGCGGCCACGGGGCGGTCGTGCGCGAGGAGGCTGACCGCCATGTCCGCCACATCCACCGCGACGGCGGGCGCCGTCGTCAGGCCGGGGGACTGGATGCCAGCGACGTGGATGAGGTTGTGCGTGCGGCGGCCGCGCTCGATGATGAAGTCCTCCTCGAACGTGGGGGCGCGCACGCCGGTGAAATAGGTGATGATGTCGCGCTCGGTCAGCGCGGGCATCGTGATCTTCTGCTTGGCGAACACGTGTGCGATGCTCTCGGGGCGGGTCGCGGTGTTCTCCTTTTCATAGGTCTCCACGGCGTCGGGACCGATGAGCAGGTTGTCGTGCACGGTGTGCAGGATGCCGCCGCCCTTCGAGTGCGTCTTGGAGACGGTGTCGGTGCCCTTGACGGATGCGATCGAGTGCATGAACGCACCGGCCTTGCGGTCGAGGATGCTGTTCGTGCCGCGGCGGGGGTGGATGGAGAAGAAGCGGTCGTCGGCCATGCGCGCCACTTCCTCGGCGAACACGCCGGCCGCGTTGATGACGAGCGCGGGGTGCAGCGTGCCGCGGTTGGTGTGCACGGCGGTGATCGTTCCGTCCGTGACGTCCATGCCCAGCACGGCGGTGTTGAGCGCGATGCGCGCGCCGTTTTGCACGGCGTTTTCCGCGTAGGCGATCGTCAGCCCGTAGGGGCAGACGCAGCCGGAGTCCGGGTTGGAGATGGCGAAGCTGGTCTTTTCATTGAAGTTCGGCTCGCGCTTGAGCAGCTCCTTGCCGGAGATGAGGCAGGTGTCCGAGATGCCGTCGTGGTATTTGCGCCACATACAGTAGCACCACACGGCCGGGCGCAGCCAGCCGTGCTGGAAGCAGACGTACTGCCCCACGCGGGAAAACGGCACGTCGAGCTCCTTGCAGACCTGGTCGAACATGGCGTTGCCGCGCCGGATGTACTTATGCTTGACGCTGCCGCGGCCGAGGTCGATGCCCGGATGCACCTCGCCGTCGTTGCGCCCGGAGGCGCCGAGCGCGAGGTCGCACTCCTTGTCGACGACCAGGATGTCGAGCTGATGGCGCGCAAGCTCGCGCGCGATCGACACGCCCGAGATGCCGCCGCCGATGATGAGCACGTCGGGCGTCTGCCCGTCGAGCGAACGGTCGCGCAGCGCGGGAACGTGCATGGGCGCATCCTTGCCGCCGGTAAACGTGATGTCGTTGACGACATGGCACGTGGAATACTTTGTTGCGGCCATCTGACCGGCGCGCACAACGTCGTCCCAGCGGTCCAGCGTGCCGCGCAGGACGATGCAGTTATCCTCCAGCGCCGCCGTGACCTTGCCGCCGAAGGCCTGATTCAGTTTCCGGTTCAAAACGGAGATCCGCATAACAGATGTGCCTCCCAATCTGTGAGTCGGTCAGCCGACCGACTGAATAGGACAAATATACCCTTTTTCCGATGCAAAGTCAAGAACGGGCTCTGCGGCAAATCTGACGAAATTTTTTTGTCATACTGGACAAAACGACCAAAACCGCGTACAATTAAATTCACATGATTACACAAACGCAGAAAAGAGGAACGCGATATGGCCGCTCCGCGCAACGACAATGTCAAAGAGAAGATCCTCGACGCCGCGACCGGCCTGCTCGATACGCAGACGTTTGCCGACATCTCGCTGGCCGAGATTGCTGCGGCGGCGGGCGTGTCCAAGGGTACGCTGTACTACCATTATAAAAATAAAACGGATATCCTCTTCGGCATCACCAACCGCTATCTCGACCGCCAGTGGGACGACCTGATCGCGTGGACGGAGAACAAGGACAAGGACACGTCTGTGCACCGCCTGGTCAAGTACGTGGTCGAGCGCAACACCGCCTCCGCCGGGATGCGCCTGCACCTGATCCACGCCGCCATGCTCGGCGACGAGGTGCTGCGCGCCAGGCTCATCGAGCGCTATGCCGCCTTCGAGCGGCTCATCGCCGAGAAGATCGCCGAGCGCACCGACGCCGTCTCCGCCGATTACCTGACGCAGCTGATTCTGCTGGCGTCCGACGGGATGATCGTGCAGGAGGCGCTGCGCAACGATAACTTTGACGCGGCCGCCTTTGTGCGCCAGAGCGAGGCGTATCTGCGCGTGCTGCGTCCCGCAGGACGGGAGTGAGCGGCGGCGTGCAAAAAACTGTGCCGAAACGCACCCTCTTGTCCGGATTTGTGAAAGAATTAGCGCGTAAGCGGTTGACACCGCATGGAACACATGATATTTTTGTAATGACTGTGGGGTAGAGCGGGATTTTCCTGTTTTGCCGGCGGCGGGGGTGTGCCGCGACCGCATTTTTGTATGTCGAAGGCAGCGGGATGTATCCGCATTCCGACGTCTTTTTACATAGCTGCAATGGGAATTATTTTGAAAGAAGGGACAATATGAAAGACCTGAAACATCTGATTTTCTTCGAAAATCTCCTGCAGGATGCGCAGAACGAGCTCGTCACGCAGGCGGTCAATGACGGGAAAATCGCCCTCGGGTACAACTGCTATTACATCCCCGAGGTTCTGCTCAACCTGCCGGGCTGCTTCTCGAGCCGCCTGCGCGCGCCGCGCTGCGAGTCCACCGACGTTGCGACCTACTACATGACCAGCCGTGTCTGCCCGTATGTCCGCTCCATTCTCGAGCGTGCCATTGAGGGCGGCTACAACTACCTCAATGCGCTCTTCGGCGCCGAGTGCTGCGCGTCCATGGAGCGTATGGAAGAGCACTTCTTCCTCATCAATCCCGTGAAGAACGATCGCTTCTTCGTCACGCAGATCGATCCCCCGCTCAAGGGCGATAAGACCAGCTATGACTACTATAAGGGCCAGCTCAAGCTCAAGGTCGTCGACCAGCTCGCCGAGCGCTACGGCGTGGACACCTCCGATGCCGCCATGCGCGCGACCATCGAGAAGTTCAACGAGCTGTGCGACGTCATCACCGAGATCGGCAACTTCCGCAAGCTGCCCAACCCGCCCATTACCGGCTATGAGTTCCATGTCATCCAGCTCGTGAGCCAGGTCTGCCCGCATGACCTGATCCTCCCCTACCTGAAGGAGACGCTTGCCGAGATCAAAAAGCGCAAGCCCGAGCCGGAGTTCCCGTTCCGTGCGCGCATCGTGGTCGCCGGCTCCGAGATCGACGATCCCGAGTTCACGAAGCTCCTCGAGGGCTGCGGCGCGATGGTCGTGGCCGACCGTTACTGCTTCGGCAGCTTCCCGAGCCGCGAGCGCATCGAGATCCGCGACGGCGAGAGCGCGTTCGACGCCATCGTCCGCCACTACCTGCACTGGAACCAGTGCGCCCGCTTCATGGAGGGTGCGAAGATCGACCAGCGCCATGCTGAGGTCAAGCGCCTTGTCGACGAGTTCCATGCCGACGGCGTGATCTACGAGAACATGAAGTTCTGCGAGTTCTGGAGCTATGAGAAGGTGCTCGCCTCCCATATCCTGACCGAGGAGATGGGCGTGCCGTGCTGCACGATCGAGAAGGAATACGCGCTCGGCTCTGTCGGCCAGCTCCGTACCCGTTTCCAGGCCTTCGTTGAGAGCCTGGAAATCAAGAAAATCAATTCTTGAACAGGAGGGGAATGAAAACTATGAATTGCCCTGTTACGAAATTTATTGACTCCAAGATGCAGAGATTCGACCCCCTCTGGCAGGCTCAGAACGGTGTCGGCGGTCTCCGCAGCCGTTACTATGATAAGACCGGCGTCGCCAAGTACCGTGAGTGGCGTGGTCTGCACGACACCATGGTCGACTACCGTGCATGGCTCAAAAACGTCATGTCCATGGCTGCCATGGTCGCCTCCGCGCCGATCCCGTGCCTGAAGGGCTTCTGGGAATACCGCTGGATGGGCTCCTACCTCGGCACGTTCATGTTCATCGACCGTCTGTTTGAGGGCTACCGCGGCCCCGAGCTCGTGATCGCGCACATGAATATGCACGCCATCGTGCAGAGCCTGACCAAGAAGATCGCCCTTGTGCTGTCTCACGACCTGCGCATCGGCGGCAAGGACAGCGATAAGATCATCCCTGTGGACGAGGTCATGCCGCCGCTGTTCCTGACCGGCTTCAAAGACCTGATCCCCATCCCGCTGCAGACGCTGCCGGAGTTCATCATCTGCGATGTTGACCAGCAGCTCGAGCCGTACTACATCGACGTAGCCGAGTCCTTCGGTCTGCCGGCGGACGTCTGCTCCCGCTGCGCGGCGGAGACCGGCGTTGCCCTCAACGACGACTTCCCGCTCTTCGGCAAGGCCATGATCTCCACGAACATGCCCTGCAACGCCTCCGAGGCGACCTCCATGTTCCAGCGCCGCCGCATCGGCCTGCCTGACTTCCAGGCGACCATGGCCATGATCCACAACGAGCCGGCTGCCCACCCGTACTCCGCGCAGGTCCTGCGCGACTGCATCGAATTCGTCGAAAAGGAATACGGCGTTGAGTATGACTGGGATGCCCTGTTCAAGCGCGCCAAGCACATGAACGAGCAGAACCGTCTCGAGCTCGAGAAGTGGGATTACTTCAAGACTCCCTACTGCCCGCTGACCGGCATCAGCGAGACCCTGTACCGTCTGTATGCCTGGGCCTCCGCCAACGGCCAGGAGGACTACTTCACCAAGAACGACCGCAAGGTCATGAAGATCCTGCGCAAGTGCTACAAGAATAAGTACGTCCCGTACGGCGGCACCACGCGTCACCGTGCGTTCCTGTGGGGACCGTCCGCCGTGTACTACACCGACTTCCCGACCTGGACGCAGAACTGCTGGGGCATCAACATCGTCCTGAACATGGACTCCACCATGGGTCACAACATGATCAGCACGACCGACCCCGATCAGGCGCTCATGGATCTGGCGCTGTTCAGCGAAAAGGGCGTTATGCGTCACATGGCCGTCGGCGGCTGGGACAACGTCAACTCCGTCTGGGAGTGGGCCAAGAACTTCAACTGCGACATGGTCCTCATGAACGACAACATCGCCTGCAAGGGTATGCTCGGCGTGCACGCCATGATGGAGGAGCAGGCACGCGACCTTGGCTTCCACTTCATCTTCATCGAGCACGACCTCGAGGACTGCCGCACCGTGCCGCGCCGCGATATGCGTAAGTGCGTCAACGAGTATATGTCCATCGTGCTCAACGAGCAGCCGCTCGACCCGACGCTGGTCGACTTCGACGACTCCGCGGCGTACTAAGAAAGGCAGGTACCGACTATGAATATGAAACTCGCTGCAAAGATCATGGGCAAGGTCGGCCTTGTCGGCTTTATCGGCTTCGTTGCGACCTTCACGATCTATATGTTCAACCTCGAGAACAAGCTCATCTACTATGTGCTGCGTCCCTTCCTGAACAAGCACTATGACGCGCAGGTGCGTGATAAGCGCATCGTCTGAGCGCCCGCAGAGCAACCACAAATCAGCAAAAACCCCGCTGCTTCGGCAGCGGGGTTTTGTGACAGTCAAAAAAGTATTACTTTTTTGACAAAGGGGTTTGCGGCCTGACTGCATCGCACTCGCTGTCCGCGGAGACGGACAGCTCGCACGTTTGCAGGCCGAGAAGTATTTTCTTCGCCGCACATGTCGCCGAAGAAAATGATTGGACTTTCTTTCGCCGCTTCGGCGGCGAAACTCTACGAGGTTTTTGGACAAGCTGTACCCCCCCCGCTGCTTCGGCAGCGGGGTTTTGTGACGTTACGGAATTTTTTGATTGTCTGGCTGCGGAGGCTCGACCGCGGGTACGGGCGGAGACGAGGCTTTATGACGTCACAAATGCTGCAGGGCGCGAAAAAGCCCGCGTGCAGTGCACGCGGGCTGATTTCGCAGGAACGCAGAGCCGATCTTACTTGATGCCGTACTTCTTGTTGAACTTATCAACGCGGCCGCTGGTGTCAACGAGCTTCTGCTTGCCGGTGTAGAAGGGGTGGCACTTGGAGCAGATCTCGATGGAGATGTTCTGCTTCGTGGAGCGGGTCTCGTACACGGCGCCGCAGGCGCAGCGGATCGTGGTCGGCTGGTAATTCGGATGGATACCGTCTTTCATAGTCATTCACCTCATAATAAGCTGTCTTGAGCACGGGCTGGTCCATGGTTACAAGACGCAACCTGAATTCTACCATGCCGATGACAGAAAAGCAAGCGTTTTTGTAATTTTTTTATGCGTCCGTCTCCGGAACGTCGGAGCTGCAGCCGCAGTGCAGGAAATACAGCGTCCTCCGGCAGACCGGACGGCCGGTGATGCGCGCCATCGCCCCGGCATAAGCGCGCAGCTGCGCGGCATAGTACGCCGTGCGCTCCGGCACGGCATCCGGGCGGATGCGGTCGGTCTTGTAGTCCACGATGACGAGACCGTCCGGTGTCTCGAACCACGCGTCCACCACGCCCTGCAGCAGCACCTGCTCCTCACCCGCGCCGGGGAAGAACGTCTCCGCCGGGCACAGGAGCGAGAAGCGAAACTCCCGCCGCAGCGTGCCCGCAGCCTCTGCCGCCGCAAGCGCCGCGCCGAGCGGTGTGCGCATCAGCTGCAGGAGCGAGGCCGTGTTCACCGCCTGCGCCTCACGCGCCGTGAGCAGACCGCGCGCAGCGAGCGCCTGCACCTGCGCGGCGATGCCCTCGGGCGTCTGCGCATCGGCAAAGCGCAGATATTGCAGCGTGCGGTGCGTGGCCGTGCCGCGCTCGGCTGCGGTGAGCTTGCGCTCCCGCATCGAGAAATCCGGCCGGCGAAAGACCGGCGCTCGCGGCGCATCCCGGAGCAGCGGCGCACCGGCGTCCTCGCCCGGCGCGGTCTCCGGCTCGAGGCGCTTGAGCTCTGTCGCCGTCACCTTGGACGGCAGCTCGGTCGCCTGCGCGTGCGCATAGCGGAACGTGAGCGTGCGCGCAAGCTGTGCCAGCAGCGCGGGGTCAGCCTCTGCCGGCGCAGCGGCAGCGGCGGCTTCCGGCTGGGTGTCCGCCGCACCGTCCGGGTGCAGGTGGACGTAGTTTCGGCGCAGGAAGCGCTCGTCCCGGTCGAGCAATGCGCTCTGCAACAGCCAGAGAAGCGGGCTGCCCAGGCTGCGCAGCACCTCCGGCGCGAGCGGCGCGGTGGCCGTGGCAGCCAGTCTGCTGACGGTCTTGTCGATGTCGCGCACGGTGCCCGTGATGATCATGCGCTCCTTCGCGCGCGTCATGGCCACGTACAGCAGACGCATTTCCTCCGAGAGCGTTTCGGTCAGCATCTGCGCTGCGATGGCCTGCCGCGCGACCGTCGGATACTCCACGCCGTTTGCCTGATCCGTGCACTTCGGCCCGAGACCGAGCACCGGGTGCACGAGCACGCTCTCGCGTGCGTCGGATTTGTTGAACAGGCGCGCCGTGTCGCACAAAAACACGAACGGGAACTCCAGCCCCTTGGATTTGTGGATGCTCAGGATGCGCACGCTGCGGCGCTCCTCGGCGGGGCTGGCGGGCGCTTCGCCCTCGTCCTCCTGCCGCTGCATCCAGAGCAGGAAGCGGTGCAGCCCGCGTGCGCCGGTGCTCTCAAACTGCTGCGCCAGGTCGAGCAGCAGCAGCACGTTGCGCCGCCGCAGCTCGCCGTCCGGCATCGCACTCGTGAGCGCCATGATCGCGCGGTCGTCGATGATGTGCCACAGAAAATCCCCCAGCGGCAGCTCGATCGACAGCGCGCGGTAGCGCGCGAGCAGGTCGAGAAAGTCCCGGCAGTCGCCGCGCGTCTCGGCGGCGAGCGTGACGGCGGTGTAAAAGTCGTGCGTGCGGTCGCACGTGCGCACGGCGGCCAGATCGTCCGCCGTCAGACCGAACAGCGGCGAGCGCAGCACCGCGATCAGCGGCACATCCTGGTGCGGGTTGTCGATCACCGCCAGCAGCGAGCGCAGCACCGACACCTCCTCGGAGGTATAAAAGCCGCCGCTCGTCTCCGACGACACGGGGATGCCCTGCGCCGTGAGCGCCGCGCGGTACACCGGACCGATGCTGTTGGCACTGCGCAGCAGAATGGCCACATCGCCGTAGTGCGCGGGGCGCGCAGCGCCGTTTTCCCACACGGATGCGCCGCCGTCGATGAGCGCCCGGATGCGCTGCGCGACATAGTCTGCCTCCAGCGCGGACTTTTCCGGCGTGGGCGCATTGTCGTCCGCGTCCGGCAGCTCGAGCACGGCAAGCTCCGGCAGCACATCGTCGCCGGGGTAGCTTGCCCCGGCGTGCAGCCGCGCCGCATCGTCATAGTCCAGCTCACCGAGCGCGCGCGACATGATGTTGGAAAACACGTGGTTCGCGCCCGCGAGCACCGCGCGGCGCGAACGAAAATTCTCCCGCAGGAGGATGCGCCGCGGCTGACCGGGCAGGGCGTCACGGTAGTCGGCAAAGCGCGCGTATTTGTCGAGGAAGATCGTCGGGTCGGCGAGACGGAAGCGGTAGATCGACTGCTTGACGTCGCCGACGAAAAAGAGGTTGCTGCCGCCGCGCGACACGGCGCGGAAGATGAGATCCTGCACCTCCGACACGTCCTGATATTCGTCGACCATGATCTCCGTGTAGCGCCCCGAGAGCTGGTGTGCAAGCTCGGTCGGCGCGCCGTCCTCGTCCGTGAGCAGCTGCGCCGCCATGTGCTCGAGATCGGAGAAGTCCACAAGGCTGCGCCGCCGTTTTTCGGCGGCATAGGCCGCGCCGAAGTCGAGCGTCAGCGCCAGCAGCGCCTGCATGGCGGGCGCGGTCGCGTGCAGATCGGCCAACGCTTGTGCCGAGTCCGTGGTCATCTGCTTTTGCAGCGTCTGCACGGCTTTTTTCGCCGCGTCACGCTGCGCCTTGACGTGCTCGCGCGTGTCCGGATCGGGCGCGTTGCGCACGCTGCCGAGACGCGGGAACGGCACGCTCTGCAGCGCCGCGATCGCCTCGTCCCAGCTCCGGTCACAGGCATCCGCGAGCGTGTGCAGACCGTCGACCGTGGCCGAGATGCTGCCGCCGTAGATGCCCATGAGCCATTCCATGCCCGCGTCTGCCATGACTTTGAGCTGCGCCTCAAGCACGCCGCACCAGTGCGCCGCGCTCTCCCGCACGCGCGCCAGCAGCGCCTGACCCCACGGGGTGCTGCCGACGTCGGTCACGCCGTTGAGCGCGAGCAGCTCCACCTGCCGCTGCGCCCACAGCTCGGGGCGCGCGTGGCATTGCATCTTGTCATAAAGCGAGAGCACAAGCGCACTCAGGCGCGCATCGTCGCGTCCGCCGCCGACGGTATCGGCCAGCAGCCGGAAGCCGGCGTCGGCATCCATGCGGGCATAGGCGCGCTCGAGCGTGTGCTCCAGCGCCGTTGTGCGCAGGGCGATGCAGCGTTCGGTATCGGCGACCTGAAAGTCCGGCGCGAGCGCAAGCGCCGCGCAGTTGGCGCGCAGGAAGTCTGCGCAGAAGCTGTGGATCGTGCCGATCTCGGCGTGGGCGCACAGCGCGACCTGCCGCCGCAGGCTGCGGTTTTCGGGGTCGGAGGCAATGCGCGCATAGATCCCGTCGAGGATGCGGCTGCGCAGCTCGGCTGCGGCCGCGCGCGTGTAGGTGATGACGAGGAAGCGGTCGATGTCGACCGGTGTCTCCGCGTCCGTGAGGTAGGCCATGAGGCGTTCGGTGAGCACGCGGGTCTTGCCGCTGCCCGCCGCCGCGGACACGAGCACGGTGCTGCCGCGTGTGTCGATCGCAGCGCGCTGTTCGGGTGTGAAGTTCAGTTCAGCCATGCATCTCGCCTCCTTTCAGGCTGCTCCAGATCTTGTCGGCGGGGAGCTTTGTCAGCACGCGGTGGCAGTCGCCCTCCACGCCGGGCGTAAAGTGGCAGACGCTCAGATAGTCGCAGTGCGTGCAGGCGGTGTCCTGACCGGAGCGGAAATAGGGGTCTGCCGTGATGCTGCCGTCGCGCAGCTCGTGCGCCAGATCAATCAGCGTCGTCTCGATGTGCCGCGCAAGCAGACCGAGCTGCTCTGCGCTGGCAAGGGCGTCCGCCTTGCGCCGGGACGAGAGCGGCAGGTACTGCGGCGTGTCGCTGTGCTCCATCGCGTGCAGCACGGCGCTGTCGTCGAGCAGCAGCCCGGAGCGGCGCACCGCGCCGGCGCGCTCTTTTGCCGCTTCCTCCGGCGAGAGCCGGCGGTCGGCCGGGATGAGCACATCGCGTGCCGGGACATAGAGCACGCCTGCCGGCACGATCTCGTGACCGTAGCGCTCCGGACCCGAGCGCTCAAGTGCGAACAGGTACAGCAGCATCTGCAGCCCCATGCCATACCACACGTCCGAGAGCGAGAACGCCTTGCGCCCGGTCTTGTAGTCGACCACGCGCAGGTAGAGCTTGCCGTCGTGCAGCCAGCCGTCCACGCGGTCGGCCACGCCGCTCATGTTGAGCGTCACCGCACCGTCCGAGAGTGTGATCGGCGCGATCTGCTCGGGATCGGCGAAGTTGAGCTCGAAATCCAGCGGCACGAAATCGCCCGCGCGCAGCTCGTGCGCCATGTCGGTCACCACCTGCCGCACCTGCCGGCACAGGCGGCGGAAGAGGTAAATGAAGCGTGCGGATTTCTCCTGAAAATCATTGAGCTCGTCGTGGATGTAGCGCTGCGTCCAGTGGTCGGTGAAGCGCCCAAGCTCCTCGTCGGTCACGACGGCAAAGCCGCCGGCGGCCGTCGCGTCCTGTGCCGTGTGCTGCAGGACATAGTGGAAGAATGTGCCGATCTCCGGCGGACTGAACGCGGCCGGGCGGCGAGGCTTGGCCTTGAGCCCGTATTGCAGAAAGTAGGCATAGCGGCAGGCGCTGAAGCGCTCGGCCTTCGACGCCGAGAGATACAGCCGCTGACCGTAGAGCGCGCGCACGCGCTCGGGCGAGAGCTTGCCGCGGGCGGTATGCGCCGCGCGTGTGAGCGCTGCGAGCGCGGCGGGGTCATGCTGCGCAAACCATGCGCGCGCGGCGTTGGCGTTGGCGTCCGTCGCGCCGCGCAGCGTGCGCGCAGCCAGCTCCAGCGCCGGCGCGGGGGCGAGCAGCCGCTGCGCATCGGGGTCAACAGGCTGCGGCAGCGTGCCGAATAGCTGCTCGATGCGCGTGACGAGAAAGGCTGCGCGTGTGGGCGTGCCGCTGCCGTCAAAGAGCGGGTAGGTCACCGTGAGCGTCTCGGACGGGAGCGTCACACACTGGTAGACGAGGTTGTATTCGCGCCAGAGCACATCGTCCGTGCCGCCGCCGATGTCGAGCTCCAGCTCCAGCAGCTCGCGCCGCTCCTCGGGCGAGAACACGCCGTCCGGCTCACCGGCGCGCGGCAGCCGGTCGTCCGACGCGCCGAGCACGATCAGATGCCGGATGCCGCGCCGGCGCATCCGGTCAAGGTCGCCGGCGGTCACGCGGTCGAGCGCGACGGGGATCGTGCCGATGTCGTAGCACGAGAGCATCCGCAAAAACAGCGTCGCAAACGTGTCGGCGTCCATCTGCGTGTCGCCGAGGATGGCGGCAAACTGCTCGAGCGCGCCGACCGTCAGCTCCCAGAGCTGCGCATATTCGGCCGCGAGCGCGCCGCGCCCGCCGCTGCGCAGATCCTCGGCGAGCGTGTCGAGCCGCTGTGCCAGGTGCAGCCGCTCGAGAAAATCCGCCAGCGCCATGGCCTGCGCCTCGGCGGTGGCGGCGGCGTGGCTCTCCGCGCCCAGAAGGCGCAGCGGGTCTGCGGCCCGCTGCCGCAGGTCGTTGATCTCGGCAAGGCGGGCGGCGGCCTCGTCCGTGACCGGCGCGCCGTAGCCGTCGGGATGCTGGCGCCACGGCTCGGGACGCGTCCATGCCCCGCCGCGCAGCGACCAGAGCAGAACGTAGTTTTCGAGCGTGTCCGTCTCCTCGGGCGTGAGCCCGGCGAGCCCCGTGCGCAGGTAGGCGGACATATCCTCGGCGTCCCAGCCGCCGGTCACGATGTCGTAGGCCGCGCGGATGAGCGCCACGAGCGGCTTTTGCAGCAGGTCGGTGCGGCGGGCAAAATAGAGCGGCACGCCGTAGTAGGCACACATACGCTCGAGCGCGGGCGCGTAGTCGGAAAAGCCGCGCGCGGCGATGGCGATGTCGCGCCAGCGGCAGCCGGACTGCACAAGCTGCAGTGCGCGGGAGGCCGCCCATGCGCACTCGGCCGTGAGATCGTCCGCCGTGCGCACGCTGATCGTGTGCGCAGGGTCGTCAAAGTGCGCGGAGGTGTAGGAAAACAGCTGCTGCTCGAGCACGCGCAGCGGCGTGTCGGCGGCGCGGGCAGGGCAGGCCTCAACGGTGGCGGGCACGCCGCAGTCGTCCGCCATGTCCAGCAGCACGCGCGCCGTGTGCCGCGCCGTGCCGAAGATCTCGTTGCCGTCCGCGAGCGCGTCGAGCGTGAGGCAGACCGTCACATCCGCGCCCGCCGTCAGCAGCGCGCGCACGACGGCCAGCTCCTGCCGCGTGTAGTCGGTGAAGCCGTCGAGATAAAACTGCCCCGTGCGCCCGAGCGTGCTCTCGGGGATGCGCTCGGCCAGGTGCGTCAGGCGGTCGGTGGGATCTGCGTGCCCCTGCGCGGTCACGGCATCATATGCCGCGAGCACGAGCGCGAGATCGCGCAGCTTGTCGCCCAGATAGCCGGGGCAGCGCGCGGCGGTCTGCTCGAGCGCGTCGGGCGTGACGCACGCGGTCTTGAGCTCGTCGACCGCGCCAAGCAGCGTCTGCTGCATCTGCGCCCGGCGGGCAGCCGCACCGAACAGCCGCAGCCGCGGCGCGACCTGATCGAGCGCCAGTGCCATGCACAGCAGCCGTCCGCCCTGATCGAGCAGCGGCGCATCACCCGCGCCGGTCTCCGCCGCGACGCGGCGCGCCAGTCCCGTGAAGCTCAGCACCTCGGCGTACAGACTCAGACTGTCGCCGCAGGCGGCACACAGTGCGCGCTCGGCCTCGTGGCTGTATTGCTCCGGCACGAGCAGCACCTGCCCCGGTGTGCGCGCCGCGACGGCTGCGCGGATGCGCCCCATGAGCAGATCGGTCTTGCCGCTGGCGGCAGGACCATAGAGCAGATGCAGCATAACATTGCCTCCTTGTGTGTTTTCTAAAGTGTAGCATATTTGGTGTCCCGATAAAAGGACAGTGCCCGGCGGCGCGGCTCACCACACCTGCCAGCGCAGGGCGAAGGCGGCGAGATAGCCGAGCGCGGCAAGCGCGCTCAGAGCGGTGAGGGCAATGTTCGCGGTGCGCTTTTGCGCGCACTGTGCCAGCGCCAGCGGCACGGGCAGCAGCACGAGCAGGTAGCGCGGCGCGCTCAGCAGCCATGTCGCGCCGACGGCGATGGTGTAATACGCGAGAAACCACGCCGTCTGGCTTGCGCGCAGCCGCGGCGCGGCCTTCGCCAGCAGGATGAGGGCGGAAAAGCACGCGATGAGGTTCGGCAGCCAGAGACCGAGCGCATCGCGCCAATTGCCGCTGCGCAGGCAGCGCAGCAGGTAGTCCGTCTGGTACGCGGCGGTGCTGAAAAACAGCCCCGAGCGCTGGTTCCAGTGCTCGCGCTGGTAGATGAGAAACTGAAACGGATTTCCCGATACGCGCCGGTTGATGCAGCAATACGCCGCAAAGCCCAGCGGCACGAGCAGCAGCCCGACAACCTGCCGGATGCTGATGCGCCGGTGCTGCACGGCGTCGTGCACCAGCTCCCACAGCAGCGGCACGATCAGCAGCAGCCCGAGCGAGCGCGTGAATGCGGCGTATGCCCCGCACAGCCCGCCGAGCACGGGTCTGTGCGTGCGCGCGAGATAGAGCGCCGCCGCCGTCAGCAGCAGAAACAGGCTCTCGCTCATGGGCGCGGCGAAGAAAAAGCAGCCCGGTGCGAGCACGAGAAACCGCAGCGCGCGCAGCGCCTGCCGGTGCGGCAGGTCGAGCCGCAGCAGCCGGTAGACCACGCACCCCGCGCCTGCAAAGCACACGGCCGATGTCAGCAGCCCCGCGCAGATGTCCGACGGGACGAGCAGCATCACCGCGCGCACTACGAGCGGGTAACCCGGCAGAAACACGAGCTGCACGACGCGGTCGGGATCACCGGCGGCGATGTAGCCGTCGCGCGCGATGTCGAGATAGTGGCGGCTGTCGAGGCAGCGCCAGAATTCGAGCGCCTGCGCGAGCGTCTCCGGCCGCCCGGCGAGGGCGCGGACGCCCCATGTGAGCAGCAGCAGCGCAAGATCAAGCGCGAGCAGCGCGGCGAAAATGCGCGCGGCCATGTGCTCCGGCTCTTGTGCGGGGATGGCGGGCGGTGCCGCCTCCCGCTGCCAGAAGCGCACCCACGCGGGCACGAACCGCAGCCCCACGGCGGCAAACAGCGCTGCGCTGCACCCGGCGGCGATGCCGCCCGCGGCGGTGAGGTCCGGCGTGTGTACGCACCAGAGGATAAACAGCGCCGCGACTGCGGCGAGTCCCAGCGCATCGAGCGCGGCGACGGCGCGGGTTTTCGGCTGCATGGCGGCACCTCCTGTGTGGATCGGATGATGATAAATTGTAGCACGTGCGGCGGGAAAAGACAACGGCGCGGTCATTTCACCGCGCCGTCGTCTTGCTCTGTCTCCTGAAGATATTTTTCCTCGCAGGCTTGCTGCGCACGGATCAGCACCTCGATCGCCGTTTCCGTTGCCCGAAACAGCATCCGGTACAGTTCCTGATAGTCCGGCATGAACATCACCTCCCAATTCAGGATAGAACAAAATGGTCTAAATGTAAATAGAACAGTTTGTTCTTTCTTATACTGATTTCGGTGATGCAAAATGGAGCAATATCCTCGGCTGCGCGATCTGCGCGAGGACGCCGACCTCACACAGGCGCAGGTCGGCAAGGCGCTGCACCTGACGCAGCGGGCATATGCTTATTATGAGAGCGGGCAGCGGATGCTGCCGCCGCAGGTGCTGTGCGCGCTGGCGCGGTTTTACGGCGTGAGCGTGGACTATCTGCTCGGTGAGACGGATGTGCGCACGCGCTACCCGGCGGCGAAAAAGCCGTGAGGGCTGCGGCGCGCCCGAGCCGTTTGCCGCAGGCGCACGGGGCGTTTTCCGATGATCTCAAAAACGGGGCTGACCGGTTGGTCAGCCCCGTTTCGTTATGCAGGCGGTTACTCGATCTCGACGACACCGCCGTCGAGGATGCGCACGGTCTGCCCCGTCTGCACGGCGGCGAGAAATTCGTCGCCCAGGCAGTCGATGACCGGCATATCTGCGTCTGTCCACACGGACGCGAGGATCGCGCCCGAGGCCGCCAGCGAGTCGATGTGCTTGGAAAAGAGCATACACGCCGGCTGCTGCCCGGAGGCGCAGGCGGTGTAGAGCACCATGCCGCCGGTGGTCGAGCCGATGGTCTCCGGCAGGCACAGCGCCTTGCCGATCATCGGCTTTTTGTACAGGTCGGGGTTGTTCTGGTCGCCGCATTTGACCTGCTTGTCGTGGAACATCAAGGCCATCTGGTAGCTGGCGAGCGTGTTGAAGCCGCCGTGCGACACGAGGGCTTCCGCCTCGCACGTGCCGGGGCAGATGACGCGGCCCTGAAACTGTTTCATCTTACTTCGCCCCCTTCGTAATCATGGTGATGATCTCGTCCTCGGTGTAGTAGCGCGCGGTCGAATACGTGCGCAGCTTGTTCGACGAGGTGATGACGGGCATGGCCTTGCTGAGCGGATTGTTCATGTACATGAGCGGGCAGATATAGCTGAGCACGACGCCGGTGCTGCGCAGGCGGGCGGCGTAGGGCGTCTTTTCAAACGCCTCGATGACGCCGGGCGCGGCGGTGAACACCGTCGGGATGCAGACCTTTTTCTGCCCGTGCGCCCGCAGCCCCGCCTCGACGCGCTCGGTCGTGTCGATGAGCTGGTGCAGCGTCATGTGCGGGCAGCCCATGAAGCACAGCTTCGGCTTGGCGTTGAGGTTTTTCCACACGCACGGGTAGCTCTCGCGCACGCGCTGCAGCTCCGCGTCGTCGATGACGTACACCGGCGCGCCGTCGCGGATGAGCGCCTCGCCCTGCTGCACGGCCTCGGGCGTGAGGTGCTCGATGTGGTACAGGCCGACCGCGCCGTTGGACGCGGTGGCTGCGCCGAAGTCCTTGAGATAGGCGATGGCATCGTCATTGATCTCCGTGCCGAGCCATTTGTCCAGTCCCTTGACATACGGCACTTTTTCCATGACCTTCATGCCGATGGCAGAGCCGAGCAGCTGCGGCTCGGGCTTTTTCGTCGTGCGTACCTCAACGATCCAGTCGGCGCGGCGCCCGTCATCGGTCAGAAAGCCGAAGTACGGCACGCAGCCCGCGATCGAGCCCATGAGCTCGATCATGCCGGAGTTGCGGTTGCAGCGCGCGCCGAGCACGCTGTTGGCGTAGACCACGGCGGACGATTCCGCCCACGAGAGCACCTCGCCCTGCTTGGGCTTGTTGCCCACCTCGTCGAGGTAGCAGGTGCAGGTGTAGTCCTTATCGCTGAGGATGCCGAGCCTGCGCAGCTGCTGCTCGTAGCGCGCCTGCTGCTTATACATGAACTTGCGGAACACCAGATCCTGCAGCGGATTCGAGGGGACGTTCTTGTCGAGCGGGAGCGGGTCGGCGGTGAATTTCTGCTCGGAAAACGCGCCGGCTTCGATGAGCTGGTCGTACAGGTCGTAGACCGGCTTCATGGCGTTGATGCCGAAGCTGATGACCGTGTGTCCGTAGGTGCTCGTGATGGGCACCATTTTTTCCGCGCCGAAGGCATCGCCGTACATGACGAGCGTTTTCATGACCTTGGCCATGACCGCGCCCTTGCTGCCGTCGAGCACGGCCTGCTGTTCGGGTGTCAGTTTCATGGGAATCGACCTCCTTGTGCATACATTTGCTGTGAATTTCTTGACAAGAATTATAGCCCCATTTGGGCAAAAATGCAAGGGGATATTGGGATAAGCTCGCAAATCTGTGCAAAAAATCCCCGCCGTTTGGCGGGGATTTCGAGCTGGGAAATGCGGTCTTATTTGCTTTCCGCGCGGGCGGTTTTGGCTGGGATCGGGATCTGCGCGAGGATCACGGCGAGGAACATCAGCACGCAGCCGAGGTATTCGCGCGGGGTCATGCTCTGGTGCAGGATGATCGCGCCCGCGATGACGGCGAACACGCTCTCGAGACTCAGCAGGATGGTGACGACCGTGGGGTTCGAGCCCTTTTGCGCGAGGATCTGCAGCGTGTAGCCCACGCCGCACGAAAACACGCCCACATACAGCAGCGGCAGCGCGCACGAGAGCAGGGCGGCGGTGTCGACGTGCTCGAAAAACGGGATGCACACGCCCGACCACAGCGCCGCAAACAGAAACTGCACGCAGCTGAGCTTCACCCCGTCGCACGTGGCGCTGAAGCGGTTGATGACCAGAATGTGCACGGCAAAGCACACCGCGCACACGAGCACGAGCAGGTCGCCCGCGGCGAGCCGGAAGCTGCCCTTGATGCACAGCAGGTACAGCGCCGCGACCGACAGCGCGACCGCGACCCACACCGGCAGGCTGACCTTGCGCTTGAAAAACAGGCCGAACACCGGCACGAGCACCACATACAGCGCCGTGAGGAAGCCCGCCTTTCCGGCGTCCGTCCCGGCGACGATGCCGGCCTGCTGAAAGTTCGAGGCGATGGCAAGCGCCGTGCCGCAGCAAAAGCCGCCGAGCCAGAGCTGCCTGCGCGCGGCGCGTTTTTCCTCCGCCGTGGGCTGCGCGGCGTCCTTATGCACGGTGCTGCGCACCACGATCAGCACCAGCAGCGCCAGCACGGCGATGGCATAGCGCGCGGCGTTGAAGGTGAACGCGCCGATCGTGTCGGCGCAGACATCCTGCGCGACGAAGGCCGTGCCCCAGATGAGCGCGGCGAGAATGGGGAAAACAACTTGACGAATCGGATCTTGTTTCATATACGGGGTCTCCTCTGGGCTTTCGGCGGCAAATACAAAAGCAGTCAGACTCTCCTCGCCTGACTGCCGGTAGGTGCGCACCCGTGCCCATAGGATAGTACAGGCACGGGCGCTTGTCAATCGGTTTTTAGCTGTAAATCGTGAAATTTCACGCCTTGTGTGCGCGGCCGCCGCCGTGCATGGCGGCGTGCTCCTTGGCGATCTCGGCGTAGAGCGCCGGAGCTGTCCAGACGGCGTTCGCGTCCGTCAGCACGGCCTTGAGCGCAACGGGTGGGATGCGCGCGGCGCGAAGCCCCTGCAGCAGCCCCTCGAGCATACCGGGGCGAAAGTGCGCCAGGACGAGCATCTCCCCCGGGAGCGGGGCGGCGGGTGCGCCGGCTGTGCGCGGCAGTACACCGGCCAGCGCGCCGATCGGCTGGGCGAAATCGGCCGGGTCGACCGCCTGCACCCGGATGCCGAGCCGCAGACACACGACCTGCATCTTACCGAGCTTTCCGGGCTCGATTTGATAGGCGAGTAGGGTGGGCGTCATATCAGATCACCTGCTTCCAGATCAAAATGAGATACACCACGGCCGCGCACTGCACGCCGAGCAGCGCGGGAAAGCCGAAGCGAAATTCCTTGTGCTTCGTCTTGTGGTGAAAGGCGCGCATACCGAGTGTGCCGCCGAGCGCGCCGCCGAGTGCGGCGAGGGCGAAGAGCGTGCTCTCCGCGATGCGCCACTTGCCTGCGCGCGCCTTCGCCTTGTCGATGCCCATGGCGGCGAAGGCAATGACGTTGATGACGGCAAGGTAGACGAAGAGATAGCTCATCGGCGGCCGCCTTTCGCACCGGATCTTCCGGGCTTGCCGCCGGACTTGCCGCCGGGCTTTCCGGGCTTTGCGTTTTGCGCGCTGCGTGCGGCTGCGGGCTTTTTGCCGCCGCCGTAGACCTTGCCGTATTTGCGCGGGGCGGGGGCTTGCCCGGCGGGCTTGGGCTGCTTGCGCCGGTCGGTCATCGGGCGCACGAGGCAATCCTTGCCGAAGCCGATCAGATCCTCGCGCCCGGCCTCGTGCAGCGCCTGAATGACGAGGCGGCGCTTATCCGGGCGGCGCCACTGCAGCAGCGCGCGCTGCATATCCTTTTCGTGCGGCGTCTTGGCGACGTAGACCGGCTTCATCGTGCGCGGGTCGATGCCGGTGTGGTACATGCAGGTGCTGATCGTGCCGGGCGTGGGGTAGAAATCCTGCACCTGCTCGGGCTGGCGGCCGCGGCGGTTGAGATACTCCGCGAGCGCCACGGCGTCGGAGAGCGTGCTGCCGGGGTGCGAGCTCATGAGATACGGCACGACGTACTGTTCCTTATCGTACTTGTTGTTGAGCTGGCGGTATTCGTCCATAAAGCGCTCATACGTGCCGATGTGGGGCTTGCCCATGTAGTCGAGCACGGCGTCGATGCAGTGCTCGGGCGCGACCTTGAGCTGACCGGAGATGTGGTAGCGCACAAGCTCGCGGAAGAACGCGTCGTTGTCGTCGCAGAGCATATAGTCGTAGCGGATGCCGCTGCGCACGAACACCTTCTTTACGCCGGGGATCTGGCGCAGCTTGCGCAGCAGGGCAAGATAATCGGAGTGGTCGGCGTCGATGTTCGGGCACGGCGTCGGCGCAAGGCACAGCCGGTTCGGGCACATACCGCGCTCTTTCTGCTGCTTGCACGACGGGTGGCGGAAATTCGCCGACGGACCGCCGACATCGGACACGTAGCCCTTCCAGAGCGGGTGATGCGTCATGGCCTCGACCTCGCGGATGACGCTCGCGTGGCTGCGGCTCGTGATCATGCGTCCCTGATGGAACGCCAGCGCGCAGAAATTGCACCCGCCGAAGCAGCCGCGGTTGTGGATGACGCTAAAGCGCACCTCCTCGATCGCGGGCACGCCGCCGAGCGGCTCATACATCGGGTGCCACTCGCGGGTGTAGGGCAGGTCGGCCACGCGGTCGAGCTCCCTGGTGTCGAGCGGCATGGCGGGCGGGTTGATGACGAGATAGCGCCCCTCGCACGGCTGGATCATGGCGCGGCCGCGCACGGGGTCATGCTCGGCATATTCGGTGCGCGTGGCCTCGGCATAGAGGCGCTTATCGTCGCGCACGTCCTCATACGACGGGAGCGTGACGTGGTCAAACTTACACTCGGCAGGGTCACGCGTGATGTAGCCCGTACCGGGGATGTCGGTCATCGTGCGCACGGACTGCTTTTTTTTGAGCCGGTGGGCAATCTCGATCGTCGCGGCCTCGCCCATACCGTAGACCAGCAGGTCGGCCGGGGCGTCAAAGAGGATGGCGCGGCGCACCTGATCGTCCCAGTAGTCGTAGTGCGCAAAGCGGCGCAGGCTCGCCTCGAGCGAGCCAAGAATGATCGGCACATCGGGGCCGAAGGCCTCGCGCGCACGGTTGCAGTAGACGATGGCGGCGCGGTCGGGGCGGCAGCCGGTGCGCTTGCCGGGGGAGTAAAAATCCTCGCTGCGGCGGCGCTTGGCGGCCGTGTAGTGCGCGACCATGGAGTCGAGATTGCCCGCGCCGATGAACACGCCCAGCCGCGGCCGGCCCATGGCGCGGAAGGCCTCCGCATCGTGCCAGTCCGGCTGCGCGAGCACGGCTACGCGCAGACCCTCGGCCTCGAGCACGCGGCTGATGACCGCCGTGCCGAAGCTCGGGTGGTCAACATAGGCGTCGCCGCCGACAACGAGCGCATCGTACCACCACCAGCCGCGCTCGTGCATCTCCTCGGCGGAGACGGGCAGAAAATCACACCGATCCATGCGTCACCGTCCTGTGAATGAGCCGTCCCATGAGCAGCAGATGCGCGCGCACGCCCGGATCGCGCCCGAGCTGTACGAAGCCGCTGCGCCGGTAGAAGTCGATGGCACGGGCGTTGTTTTCCGACACGTGCAGGCGCACGGCGCTGCGGTCGTGATTCTCGTAAAACCAGAATGCGTAGCCCAGCAGCTGGATCGCCCAGCCGCGGCCGCGGTATTCCGGCAGCATATACAGCAGACTGATCCAGCCGCAGCCGGACTGCTCATCGCGCGCGGGGTCGAGCTCGACCAGACCGACTGTGGAGTCTCCGCTGAGCACGCGCACGACGGAGCCGGGATGCTCCTGCGCGTGCTTGGCTGCGCTGCGGGCGTAGAGCTCGGGCACGAAGCCCTCGTCCGTGCCGTGCACGTTGCACCACGCGTCGCGGTAGCACTGCAGGTAAAACGCCTCGTCGTGCGGGAATGTGAGCGGCTCGTAGCGCAGGTTTTCCGCGCCGCTGCCGCTGCCGCGCCACCAGGTCTGGCGGCCGAACGTGCTCAGCGCGGGCGGCAGGTGGCGGTTGTCATTATAATATTCCACGGTCGTGTGCGCTCCGTCAACGAGCAGCAGACTCACGGACGTGTTGTCACCGTAGGGCAGGGTGGACATCTCGCTGTTCGGGATGCCCAGCACGGTGCACAGATAGGCACGGATGGCCATGCCGTGGCTCACGACGGCGACGGTCTGCCCGTCGTGCCGCGCGGCGAGGTCCTCAATCGCGCGCGTCATGCGCTTTTGCACCTCGCGGATCGGCTCGCCCCCGGGCACGGACCACTTTTCGGGGTCGGTGTTGAAGCAGCGCATCTGCTCGGGGAACTCGTGCTCCACGTCGCCCCAGGCGCGCCCCTCCCACACGCCCATGCAGATCTCCGCCAGGCGCGGCGTGGCCACGGCCGGAACGTCGTGATAGCGCGTGATCGCCTCGGCTGTCGCGCGCGCGCGCGACAGGTTGCTGCAGTAGAGCGCATCGATGTGCTCGTGCCGGAATCGCTGCGCGAGCGCGTCGATCTGCTGCAGACCGAGTGCGGTGATGCTGCCGTCCCAATGTCCCTGAATGCGGCGGTAGAGGTTGCCCTCCGCCTCCGCGTGCCGGATCAGATAAATTTTCGTCATTGCGCGCCTCCAAAACTTGACCATAGTGGAATCATACAGTATAATAATTTGAATCCGCATATGTAATCTGTGCGGGAATGTGTCAATGCCTGTACGCACGCATTATACCGTGTTTTTGCGGTGCGCACAAGTGCTTTGGAGGGCAAAGTGAAAGTAATCCACCTCATCAGCGGCGGTGATACCGGCGGCGCCAAGACGCACGTCTACTCTCTGCTGAAATATCTGAATCAGATCATCGACGTGCAGCTCGTGTGCTTTCGCGGCGGTGATTTTGCCGACGGTGCGGCCGCGCTCGGTATTCCGACGATGGTGCTCGGCGGGAACTTCTTTTCCAATCTCCGCGCGGTCAAAAAGCTGGTCCGCGACGGGGAGTATGACCTTGTGCACTGTCACGGCGCGCTCGCCAACGTCACGGGGGCGCTGCTGCGCCGGAGCCTGCACGTGCCGGTCATCAGTACCGTGCACAGCGACTACCGGCTGGACTATCTCGGCCGGCCGTTTGCCCGCGCCGTCTACGGCACGCTCAACACCTGGGCGCTGCACCGGCTGGACTATCGCGTGTGCGTGTCCGATCCCATCCGCCAGCGGCTGATCGACCGCGATTTCGAGCCGAACCGGCTCTTTTCCATCTACAACGGGCTCGACTTTTCGCACGTCGTGCCCAAGACCGACCGCGCGGCGTATTTCGCGCAGTTCGGCTATACCGTCGGGGAGGACGACATCATCGTGGGCATCGCCGCCCGCCTCGACCCCGTCAAGGACATCGCAACGCTCATCCGCGCCGTGGCGCTGGCGCAAAAGGCCTGCCCGCAGCTGCGCCTTGCCATCGCCGGCGAGGGCATGGAGCGCAAAAAGCTCGGGGCGCTCGCGGCAGAGCTCGGCATTGCCGACAGCGTTTTCTTCCTCGGCTGGGTCGACGATCTGGACAGCTTCTACGGTGCGCTCGACATCAACGCCCTCTCGTCTCTGTCGGAGACCTTCCCCTACGCGCTGACGGAGGGTGCGCGGGCGCATCTGGCGACCGTGGCCTCAAATGTCGGCGGCGTGCCGGTCATCATCGAGCACGGCGTGACCGGTCTGCTCTTTGAGCCGGGCGACGTGCGGCTGTTTGCGGCCTATCTCGCGCGCTGCGCGCTCGACGCGGACTACCGCCATACGCTGGGCGAGGCGCTCTATCAGCGCGGCAAAGCCGACTTCTCCGAGGAGGACACCGGTCTGCGCCAGCTGGAGATCTACAACAGCATCTTCCGCATGGAGCGAAACCTCCGCGACGGCGTGCGCGACGGTGTGCTCATCTGCGGCGCTTACGGCTTCGGCAACACCGGCGACGATGCCATTTTGCAGGCCATCATCGGCGAGATGCGCCGCATCGATCCGCATATGCCCCTGACCGTGCTCTCCCGCCGCCCGAAGGATACCCAGCGCACGTTCGGCGTCAACGCCTGCCACCGGTTCGGCGTGCACGCCATCCGGCGCGTTCTGCGCCGCAGCCAACTGTTCATCAGCGGCGGCGGCAGCCTCATGCAGGACGTCACGAGCCGCCTGAGCCTGTGGTACTACCTCGGCACGATCCGCATGGCGCATGGCTGCGGCTGCAAGGTGCAGATGTACGGCTGCGGCATCGGTCCGATCATCTATGACCGTGACCAGAAGCTCGCCGCGCATATCATCAACACCTGTGTCGATAAAATCACGCTGCGCGAGCCGGACAGCCGGGAGACGCTCAAGGACTTTGGCGTCACGGACCCGGAGGTCATCCTCGCGTCCGACCCCGCGCTCACGCTGCCGCCCGCCAGCCGCAGCCGCATCGACAGCATCCTGCGCGCGCATGATATGGAGCTCGACGGCAAATATATCGGCTTCGTGCTGCGCAAGTGGCCCGGCATGGAGGAAAAGGCCACCGTGTTTGCCGCCGGCGCCGTGTACGCCTATCTGAAATACGGTCTGACGCCGGTGTTTCTGAGCATCAATTTCCGTGCCGACGGCGAGGCCAGCCAAATGGTCACGGAGCATCTGAGCATCCCGTTTCATATGATCGACGAGCAGATGTCCTCGGGCGAGGTGATCGGCGTGCTCTCGCGCATGACCACGGTCGTGTCCATGCGTCTGCACGGGCTCATCTTTGCCGCCGGACAGGGCGTGCCGCTCATCGGCGTCGCCTATGACCCGAAGGTCACGGCGTTTCTCGATTATGTGGAGCAAAATAACTACATCCAGCTTGCGGCACTCAACGAAAAGGACCTGTCGGACATGATCGACTCGGCCGTTGCCCTCGCCGGCAGAGGCGAGGAGATGCGCCGCCGCACCGAACTGCTCAATCAGCAGGAGGATAATAACCGCGCCACAGCCGCCCGGCTGCTGGGGAAGGAGTAAACTGCTTATGATCCGCAGTGCTGTTCTGGTTTCCGGCAAGGGAACGAAATTGCAGAGCCTGCTCGATTCCGTGTTCTTCGGCGAGATCCCGGAGCTGCAGCTCGTCGCCGTCATCTCGTCCGATGCAGGCGCCTACGCGCTCAAGCGCGCACGCAACGCCGGCATCGAGACTGTCGTCGTCGAGCCGAGCGTGTTTCCGAACGACTCATCGTATGACATGGCCATCCGCAACAAGCTCAAGGATATGGACATCGAGCTTGTGATCAATGCGGGCTTTTACCCCGGCATCGGCTGCGAGACGGCAAAGAGCTTTCGCAACAAGATCATCGCGGTGCAGCCGTCGCTCGTCCCGGCGTTCGAGACGCTGCGCGGCAACGCGGTGCACGAGGCGGTGCTCGCCCGCGGTCTGAAGGTCACGGGGGCAACGGCGTACCTCGCGGATGAAAACGGCGGCATCGGTCCGGTGCTGCTGCAAAAGGCCGTGCCCGTGCTCGCCGACGACGATCTCACGACGCTCAAGCGCCGCGTGCTCACGGATGCCGAGTGGAAGCTCCTGCCCGAGGCGGTCAAGCGCTTTTGCGCCGGAAAGATCCGGCTGCACGGCGGCCGCGCACAGATCCTGGAGTGAACAAAACAGAAAAAGCAGCTCCGAACCGTTGTTCGGAGCTGCTTTTTGCATCGGTATTCAGCCGGCCATGATGTGCACGCGGATGACGCCCTCGGCGGACTTGAGCGCCGCCATGAACAGCTCCATCGTCGTCTGCATATTCTCGGTCGCCGCCGTGATCGTCACGGGGGCGACGCCGCTGGTCGGGATGCTCTGGTTGATGGTGAGTATATTTGCGCCGTTATCGGCAAAAATAGCAAGGACGGACGACAGCACACCCTGCCGGTCGAGCAGCTCGAGGTTGAACGTCACAAGATGACCGCGCGACATATCCTGAAACGGGGACACGAAATCCTTGTATTTATAAAATGCGCTACGGCTGATGTCCACGCGCGCCACGGCGTCCGCCACCGTGCGCACCTGACCGGTCTCGAGCAGCTCCTTGGCCTCGATCACCTTGGCGAAGATCTCGGGCAGGACGCTTGCCTCCACGAGGTAGTATTTCGATTTGTTGCCTGCTGCCATACTGGAAGCCTCCTTATGTGCGCGCTCTGTGGGCAAATGTTTGCCTATGCAACACAGTGTAACATATTCCGAACGGCAGTGCAAGGATTTCTTTGAAGGGAAGCGATGGTTTTTGGGTGGATTTCTCGCGTGCATCCTCGCCGGGGCGGCAATGAGCGTTCAGGGCGTGATGAACACGCGCCTTGGAGAACACATCGGCACGCTCGAGACCAACGCCTTCGTGCAGTGCACGGCGGCGGTGCTGTCGCTGCTCGTACTGCTGTTTTGGCGCACGGGCAGCTTTGCCGCGCTGAGCGCCGCGCCGAAATACTGCTGGTTCGGCGGTGTGCTGGCGCTGGCCATCACGGTCACGGTCATGCTCGGCATGGGCAAGCTCGGTCCGACGCTTGCCGTGGCGGTGATCCTCATCGCGCAGCTTTCTGCGGCCGCGGCCATCGACGCCTTCGGCATCATGGGCACGGAAAAGCTCGCCTTCGGCTGGGGCAAGTGGGCGGGGCTCGCGCTCATGACGGGCGGGATGCTGCTGTTCAAAATGAAGTGAGGCGGCGAGACGGGCCAACGAGACCCACTGCGTTGGGCTCTCGTTGGAAGAGCTGCGGCTCGCTGCAGCGCACGCGCCGAGCGCGCACGTTTGCGAGCCGAGCGGTATTTTTTCCGCCGCACATGTCGCCGGAGAAAATGATTGGAATTTCTTTGCGCCTGCGGGCGCAAACTCTGCGAGGCTTTTTACAGACCAAACAGATCAAAATGAGGCGGCGAGCGCAGCTCGCCGCCTCCTGTTTCGCTTTGTTTACAGGCCCATGCTCTCCAGCAGGTCCGCAATGCCCGAGGACTTGATGAACGTGAAGATCGCACCGATGTCGTAGTGCTCATATGCCGCGTCCCAGATGCGGTCGGGGCTGCCGCCGGTCACAAGGCCGACGCCGAGCACGATCTCACCGACGATCAGGATGCACAGCGCGATGATGAGAATGGTTTTCCATGCTTTTTTCATGCGGCGATCTCCTTTCTGCACCAGCGCTGACCCAGCCGCACCAGCAGCTTGATCCAGCCGATGACCATGCGGATGAACAGCCAGACGGCCAGCCACACCACCACGAGCGCGATGGCAAGCACAGCGGCACCGCCGCCGAGCAGGATGAGCATATCCGCCACCATGGGCAGACCGATGAACGCGGTCATGATCAGGCTCACACCGGCTGCGCCGCACGCGGCGCCGATGGCCAGCACGGCCAGATCCAGCACCAGCAGCACGGCAAGCACCGGCACGCCGACGATGATCGCGCCGAGCGTGTACAGGATCGCCAGAAAGACGTTCGTCTTGTATTCCGGCTCGTAGTCGTCGTAGTATTCGTCGTATTCGTCGTATTCCTCAGCGGGCTGCTCGTCATAGTAGCCGTCGTCCTCGGCAGGCTGCTCTTCAAAGTAGCCGTCGTCGTCCGCTGGCTGCTCGTCATAGTAGCCATCGTCCTCGGCAGGCTGCTCGTCATAGTAGCCGTCGTCGTCAGCGGGCTGCTGGTCAAAGCAGCCGTCATCGTCCGCCGGCTGCTCGTCGAACGAGAACTGACCGTCGAGCACGGGCGCTTCGTCCGTTTCGGGCTCGTCGGGATCCTCCGGCAGCTCCGGGAACGTGAACGACGACGCGGGCTTTTGCGCCGCGGCCGCGGTCATCGGGCGGTACTGCTCGGCGCGCGGACGCGGCTGGGGCGCACGCTTGGGCTCCACCTGCGCGGGCGCGACCACGGGGGCTGCGGCCGGCGTGATCTTGCCGCTGTCAGCATACCGGATGAGGGCAACGGCGACTTTGGTCGGGTTGCCGATCTCCTGAATGAGGCGCTCCTCATCGGGCGCGTTGTCAAACATATTCTCCATCTGCGCGATGAGCGCCTGACGTGTCTGGTCGTCGGTGATCAGGCCGAGCAGGCTGCTGATCTCCGCCATGTAACTCTGTCTGTTGATAGATGGTCACCTCCAAGGGGTTCGATTGCACATTGTATGGCATTCTAATTTACATATTATATTGCACGAATCGAGCGCGGTCAAGCCCGAAATGCACTTTTCGACCGCGCACCGGCTCTTGACAGGCAGTCTGCGGCGGGGTATCCTGTGAAAAAAGAGCCGGTTTGTCACCTGACCGGCAGGGAGGATCGCGTATGCAGCAAGAGCATTCTTACACCGAGCCCGCGCCCGAGACGGCGGCGCAAACGCCTGAGACCGCAGCGGCTGAGCCTGCGGCGAAAAAGCCGCGCGAGTCATTTTTCCGCCGCCAGCGCCGCGAGCTTGCCGACATCTGGCGTGAAATTTACTGCAACAGCCGCGCGCGGCGCATCCGCACCTGGCAGATCGCGGTGTTCGCGCTCATGATCGTCGAGGCGGCGGTCATGGCCATCGCCGCCAACCCGATCTACTGGGCCGGTGCGGGGCTTCTTGCGCTTTTGTGCGCGGGACAGCTGTTTGACCGCCGTCCGGAGCGGCACTCTGTCGCCAGCGTCGTGCTCTACGGTGTGATCGCCGTGCTCATCGGCATTTTTGTCGCCGAGCAGCTGCTTTGAGCACTGTGCGTGCTTGACAAACGGCGGGCGATTGCATAAAATATAAAAGTTACCCAATACATTATAAATTACGACTGCGCGGGTGTCCCGCGTGTCATACAGAGGAGAGTTGCGCTTATGGCCAAAGAAAAAAAGGTCGAGCAGATCACCGATATGGAAGTGGATTTTGCCCAGTGGTTCACCGACGTGTGCACCAAGGCGGAGCTTGTGGATTATTCCGACGTCAAGGGTCTGTTCGTCCTGCGTCCGTATGGCTACGCCATCTGGGAGAACATCCAGAAGGTGCTCGACGGGAAGTTCAAGGCGACCGGTCACCAGAACGTGTCCATGCCGATGCTGATCCCCGAGAGCCTGCTGCAGAAGGAGAAGGACCACGTCGAGGGCTTCGCGCCCGAGTGCGCGTGGGTCACCATGGGCGGCAGCGAGGAGCTGCCGGAGCGCCTGTGCGTGCGTCCGACGTCCGAGACGCTCTTCTGCCAGCACTGGAGCCACATCGTGCACAGCTGGCGCGACCTGCCGTGCCTGTATAACCAGTGGTGCAGCGTCATGCGCTGGGAAAAGACCACGCGCCCGTTTTTGCGCGGCCGCGAGTTCCTCTGGCAGGAGGGACACACCCTGCACACCTCTGAGGAAGAGGCGCGCAAGGAGACGCTGCAGATGCTCGAGATCTATGCCGACACCTGTGAGCAGGAGCTGGCCATGCCCGTCATCCGCGGCAACAAGACCGATAAGGAGAAGTTCGCCGGTGCGGTGAACACCTACACCATCGAGTGCATGATGCACGACCGCAAGGCGCTGCAGTCCGGCACGAGCCACTACTTCGGCGACGGCTTTGCCCGCGCGTTCGACATCACCTACACCGACAAGAACAACCAGCAGGCCTATCCGCACCAGACCTCGTGGGGTATGTCCACGCGCGTCATTGGCGGTCTGATCATGACCCACGGCGACAACAGCGGTCTCGTGCTGCCGCCGCACATCGCGCCGATCCAGGTCATCGTGCTGCCCATCGCGGCGCACAAGCCCGGCGTGACCGAGAAGGCCGAGGAGCTCGTCGCGCGTCTGAAGGCCGCCGGTCTGCGCGCGCAGGGCGACTTCAGCGACAACAGCCCCGGCTGGAAGTTCGCCAACTGGGAGATGAAGGGCGTGCCGCTGCGCGTCGAGATCGGTCCGAAGGACATCGAGGCCGGTCACTGCGTCGCCGTCCGCCGCGACAACGGCGAGAAGATTACCGTCGCGCTCGATGAGCTCGAGGCGCGCATCCCCGCGCTGCTCGAGGACGTGCAGCAGGGTCTGTTCGACAAGGCCAAGCGCAACCTTGACGAGCACACCTACGCCGCGCACTCGCTGGCCGAGGCCAAGGAGCTGCAGGAGAAAAACGGCGGCTTCATCAAGACCATGTGGTGCGGCGACCTCGCCTGCGAGCTCGAGATGAAGGAAAAGGCCGGTATGTCCAGCCGCTGCATCCCGTTTGAGCAGGAGCATATCGACGATGTCTGCCCCGTGTGCGGCAAGCCCGCCAAGTGCATGATCTACTGGGGCGTGGCGTACTGAGCGCACCCGAACCCAAAACGCAACCCGCCCGCTGCGATCGCAGCGGGCGGGTTTTTGGTTTATTCGTTTTCGATGTAGAAGATCTTGCGCAGCGTCTGCACCGGGAGCTTGACGACGCTGCGGTCATAGGTCACGAGACCGTTGAGCTCGTGCTCCACGTCGCTCAGCTGCGTGTACACCGCGGCGCTGAGCCCCTGCGCGATGGCGGGGCGGATCTGCTCGTCATAGAGCGCCTGCAGCGCGTATTCGAGCGAGAGCGGCGCGTCGCACGTCTTGTAGCCGACGCTCCTGCCGCCCATGGCGTGCCCCTCGACACGGTGGGCGTAGCCGCCGAACTCCGACAGCAGCGTGGCGCGCCCGAGCTTGTCGGGCTGGAATTTGTACTTGTGAAAATATACGTGCAGGCTGCGCACATCGCCGAAGCCCTGATCGTGCCAGCCGCTGGCGGGGTCGATCGTGCGCGTCTTGTCCACGGACTGGATGACCTGCACGGCCGTCTGACAGTCAAACTGCCCCCAGCCCTCGTTGAACGGCACCCACATGGCGATGCACGGGTGGTTGTAGAGCGCGGTGACCATGTCGCGCAGCTCGTTCAAAAACGCCTTGCGCGCCGTCACGTTCAGGCGGCCGAAGAGCGGATACAGGCTGTCGTCCAGATGCCAGCCTGTCACGAGCGGTGCCGAGACGATGAGCGGGTCATAGCGCCGGCCGCCGCAGGGCATATCCTGCCAGACGAGCATACCCAGCCGGTCACAGTGGTAATACCAGCGGTCGCACTCGACCTTGATGTGCTTGCGCAGCATATTGAAGCCCATGTCCTTGGCCAGCTGGATGTCGTAGATGAGCGCGTCGTCGCTCGGCGCGGTATAGAGCCCGTCCGGCCAGTAGCCCTGATCGAGCAGACCATTGTGAAAATACGGCTTGCCGTTGAGAAACAGGCGGCGCACGCCGTCCTTGTCCGTCTCGACGCTGCACTTGCGCATGGCAAAGTAGCTGTAGACCGTGTCGCTGCCGAGCGTCACGCTGAAGGGGTAGAGCGTCGGCTGCTCCGGCGACCAGGGGCGGAAGGTGCGCACCGGCACGTGCGCCGGAACGCCCGCCGGGAACGTGTAGCGGCGGCCCTCGAGGTCGATCGTGCACTGCCCCTCGCCCTCGACGGTGATCTCCACCTGATGCGCGTCGAACAGCGGCGTCACGCGCAGGGAGCGGATGTAATTCTGCGGCACGCTCTCGAGCCAGACCGTCTGCCAGATGCCGCTTTGCGGTGTGTACCAGATGCCGTGCGGGTGCAGCGTCTGCTTGCCGCGTGGGAGCTGGGACTTGTTGGTTGCATCGCGCACGCACACGAGGATCGTGTTTTCCTTGGCCAGCACCTCGGTGATGTCCACCGTGAACGGCAGGTAGCCGCCCGTGTGCGTGGCCAGCTCCACACCGTTGCACCACACGGTTGCAGTCTGATCGACCGCGCCGAAGTGCAGCAGCACGCGGCCGATGTTGAACCCGTCCGGCAGCGTGACCGTGCGGATGTACCACAGGTATTCCTCCGGCTGCAGGATGTGTCCCACGCCGGACAGCTCGCTCTCGGGCGAGAAGGGCACAAGGATCGTGCCGTCGGCCTGCGCGGGCTTTTGCGCACTCGTCGTGATCGCGTAGCTCCACGGGCCGTTGAGATTCAGGTAGCTGTCGCGCACCATCTGCGGCCGGGGATACTCCGGCAGCGGCTGCGCGCGCTCGAGCGTGTCCGCCCAGGGTGTCTGCATAACGTGGCCTCCTTTTCCCGCCGGCGGCGCGCCGGCAGAACAGTTGTGATCTATTTTACAGGATTTTTGCGCGCTTGTTAAGCCCCCGCGCACGGATTTTTTTCGCGCCCCGGAATGCCGCCCTGCCGGGCAAAACGGACAAAAGACGCCAAAATGCACAAAATGTTGCAAATTTTTCGCAAAGATCGGTTTTGTCAGCAATTTTTCAGGTTCGTTAATATTTAAATTAGTACAATTTGATGTTTTTCCGCCGTTTTTGGTGGACGAAAATAGGTTGGTGTGCTAAGATATGTGGGTCAAAAAATAGAGAGGTGATGCAAATGCCCTTTAAGTTTCATGGCGGAGTTCATCCCAACTACATGAAGGCGCCGGATGTTCCGGTGACCGTCATTGCTCCTCCGCCGCAGGTCGTGCTCCCGGTGATGCAGCATATCGGCGCACCCTGCAAGCCGCTGGTCGAAGTGGGCGACTATGTGAAGATGGGTCAGAAGATCGCTGACAATCCCGCACCCGTCTCCGCCCCCATCCATGCGACTGTCTCCGGCAAGGTGATTGCCATCGAGCCGAGACCCCATCCGCTGGGCGACATGGTCCCCGCGATCGTGATCGAAAACGACTTCCAGGACACCCCCTGCACGGATCTCGCGCCGCTGACGCCCGAGCAGATGAAGGATCCTGAGGCCATTCTCGAGCGCATCCGCGAGGCCGGTATCGTCGGTCACGGCGGCGCCATGTTCCCGACCGCGTTTAAGATCCGCGGCGGTCTTGGCAAGGTCGACACGCTCATCATCAACGGTGCAGAGTGCGAGCCGTACCTCAACGGCGACCACCTGACCATGAAGAACCACCCTGAGGAACTGCTCAAGGGCATCGAGCTGGCACGCATCGCGTCCGGTCTCGATAAGGCGTACTACGGCATCGAGAAGAACAAGCAGGACGCCATCGACCTGCTCCTGTCGAAAAACCCCGCGCAGTACGGCGTGGAGATCGTGCCGGAGAACGTCAAGTACCCGCAGGGCGCTGAGAAGATGCAGATCAAGGCCATCACGAACCGTGAGGTCAAGCCCGGCGGTCTGCCGTCCGGCGTCGGCTGCAACGTCATCAGCACCCAGACGGCTTACGCCATCTACCGCGCCTGCTACGAAGGCATGCCGAGCATTGAGCGTGTCCTCACCGTCGCCGGCAGCGCCATGGGCGATAAGTCCTACAACCTGCAGTGCCGCTTCGGCACGCCGTTCAGCTACATCGTCGAGCAGTGCGGCGGCTTTGTTGTCGAGCCGAAGAAGATCGTGCTCGGCGGCCCCATGATGGGTCTGATCGCCACGAATCTCGAGGCGCCCAACATCAAGGGCACCGCGGGCATCCTGTTCTTCACCGAAAAGGAAGACCGCTCGGTCGAAAACCCGACGTGCATCCACTGCGGCAAGTGCCTGACGGTCTGCCCGATGAAGCTCGAGCCGCTGTATATGTACAAGTACTTCCAGAACCGTGACTTCGAGAACATGCAGAAGTACCACATCCTCGACTGCTTCGAGTGCGGCAGCTGCTCGTACAACTGCCCGGGCCGTCTGCCCCTGACTCACACCTTTAAGACCGCAAAGCTCCTCTTCGCCGCCCGCGCGGCGGAAGAAAAGGCCCGCGCGGAAGCCGCTGCAAAGGAGGCTGAAACGAAATGACACCGAAAGAATTTACCTTTGACGCTGCCTATCAGCCTCAGGTTCGCGCCAAGCGCGGCACGCGCGAGATCATGCTCGATGTGATCATCGCCCTGCTCCCGGCTCTGTGCGTCGGCGTGTGGCAGTTCGGCGCTCAGGCGCTCATCCCGCTGGCCGTGTCGGTCGTGTCGTGCGTGTTTTTTGAGTGGGCTTACCGCAAGCTCCTGAAAAAGCCCGACTCCATCGGCGACCTGTCCGCCGTGGTCACCGGCATCCTGCTCGCGTTCACCCTGCCCGCCAACTGCAAATGGTGGCTGCCGATCATCGGCGCGTTTTTCGCCATCGTGGTCGTCAAGCAGCTCTACGGCGGCATCGGCAAGAACTTCCTCAACCCGGCGCTCGCCGGCCGTGCGTTCCTGCTCGCGTCCTACGCGCTGTTCATGACCGCGTGGGTCGTTCCCAGCAGTCTCGCCGGCGTTGTGGACGCCGAGACCATGGCCACCCCGCTGAGCTATATGAAGGCCGGCGAGGCGCTGCCGCAGTACTTCACCTTCAAGTCCATGTTCCTCGGCACGATGCCCGGCTGCCTCGGTGAGGTGAGCGCGCTTGCGCTGCTCATCGGCGGCGTGTATCTGCTGGCGCGCAAGGTCATCACCTGGCACATCCCCGTGTCGTTCATCGGCTCTGTTGCCCTGCTGACGCTCATCTTCGGCAGCCGCAACGGCGGCTACACCCACGTCGAGTGGATGCTCGACAACCTCCTGTCCGGCGGTCTGCTGCTCGGCGCGTTCTTCATGGCGACCGACTACAGCACCAGCCCCGTCACCGCTCCCGGCCGCATCATCTACGGCGTCGGCTGCGGCGCGCTGACCGTGCTCATCCGCGTGTTCGGCGGCTTCCCGGAGGGCGTTTCCTTTGCCATCCTCATCATGAACTGCTGCGCGTGGATGTTCGATAAGCACACCCAGCGCCGTCAGTTCGGCGTCAGCCGCGAGGACGTCAAGGCCAAGAAGGCCGCTGCAAAGGCTGCAAAGAAAGAAGCAAAGGAGGCTGCTGCAAATGCCTGAAAAGACTGAAAAGAAATCCGGCGGCGGCCAGATCATCAAGCTCGCGCTCGTGCTCTTTGCCGTGTCCGCGATCATGGCGCTCGCGCTCGGCCTCATCTATGAGGTGACGAAGGACACCATCGCCATGCGCGCAGCCGAGACGACCAAAAACGCATACGCCAACGTTCTCCCGGCCGATGACTACGCAGAGCAGACCGATTTCGAGAACGACGGCACCATCACCAAGCTCAGCGTCGCCACCACCGGCGGCGAGCAGACCGGCTACGTCGCCGAGACCACGTTCTCCGGCGCCCAGGGCATGATCACCATGGTCGTCGGTCTCGACAGCGACTATAACTGCACCGGTGTGTACATCACCAAGCATTCCGAGACCTCCGGCCTCGGCGCCAAGGCGGCCGACACCACCGACGGTGCCTGGCGCGACAATCTCGTCGGCCAGGGCGACGGCCTTGCGCTGACGAAGGACAAGGGCACGGTCGCGGCCATCTCCGGCGCGACGATCACGTCCCGCGCCGTCGTCACCGAAGTGCAGACCGTCATCAACGCGGCCAAGTCGCTGGGTTAAGGAGGGCTGAAGCATGAATATCAAACAACAGTTCAAGGAAGGCCTCATTACCAACAACCCGGTTCTCGTGCAGCTCATCGGCATGTGCGCGACCATGGCCATCACGACCAGCCTCTTCAACGGCATCGGCATGGGCCTGTCCGTGCTCGTCATCCTGACGTGCTGCAATGTGGTCATTTCTCTCATCCGTAAGGTCATTCCGAATGACATCCGTCTGGCCATCTTCGTGCTGGTCATCGCGAGCTTCGTCACGATCGTCGACCTGCTGCTGCAGGCCTACGTCCCCGCGCTGAGCGCGTCTCTGGGCGTGTTCATCCCGCTGATCGTCGTCAACTGCATCATCATCGGCCGCGCCGAAGCGTTCTGCCAGAAAAACCCTGTCGGCCCGTCGTTCTTCGACGGCATCTTCCAGGGTCTCGGCTACACGCTCGTGCTCATCGCCATGTGCGTCATCCGTGAGCTGCTCGGCAAGGGCTCGTTCGGCACCGGCATCTTCAACACCATCGACGGTGTCATCGGCACCGGCAACGGCATTCAGATCTTCCCGGCCGAGTACGGCGCGCTCGTGCTCACGCTCCCGATCGGCGGCTTCATTACGCTCGGCTGCCTGATCGCGCTCATGCAGTATGCGCTGCGCAAGTCCGCCGAGAAGAAGGAAGCCAAGGAAAAAGCGCTCGCTGCGCAGGAAAAGGAGGCGGCATAACATGAGTTCATCGACCGGTATTTTTGCCATCATCCTCAGCGCCGTCCTGACGAATAACTTCATCTTTTCGCAGTTCCTCGGCTGCTGCCCGTTCCTCGGCTGCTCGAGCAAGATCGACACCGCCGCCGGCATGGGTCTGGCCGTTACGTTCGTCATGGGTCTCGCGTCCGCCATCTGCTGGCTGGTCAACCTGCTGCTCGTGCAGCTCGGTCTCCAGTTCCTGCAGACGATCGCTTACATCCTCGTCATCGCCGCGCTCGTGCAGTTCATCGAGATGTTCCTTAAAAAGTCCATCCCGTCGCTGTACTCCGCGCTCGGCATCTACCTGCCCCTGATCACCACAAACTGCGCCGTGCTCGGCGTCGTGCTGCTCAACACGCAGTACACCTTCGGCTTTGTGCAGAGCGTGGTCTACGGTGTGTTCGGCGGTCTCGGCTTCATGCTCGCCATCTGCCTGTTTGCAAGCGTGCGTGAGAAGCTCGAGTTTGCCGACTATCCGGAGTGCTTCGAGGGCTTCCCGATCTGCCTTGTCTCTGCCGGTCTGCTCGCCCTTGCGTTCATGGGCTTCTCCGGCATGAAGATCGGCTAAGGAGGGCATGAATATGGATTTTAAATTGATTCTCGAGGGCATTGCTGTCCTCGGCGCCATGGGCGCTATCTTCGGTGCGCTGCTGGCCTTCGCCGCGAAGATCTTCTATGTGGAGGTCGACCCCAAGCAGGAAGCTGTCCGTGCGTGCCTCGCCGGCGCCAACTGCGGCGGCTGCGGCTACCCCGGCTGTGACGGCTATGCCGCCGCGGTCGCTGCCGGCAAGGCTCCGGTCAACTGCTGCGTGGCCGGCGGTCAGGCCGCTGCCGATCAGATCGCCGAGATCATGGGCGTCTCCGCCGGTGCGGAGGAGAAGATGGTCGCGTTCGTGCCGTGCTCCGGTGCGGAGGGCGTCGCCGTCAAGCGCTTCAACTACTCCGGCCCGCAGGATTGTCAGGCTGCCATGCTGTTCGGCGGTAAGAGCAATAAGGAGTGCCGCTTCGCCTGCATCGGTCTCGGCAACTGCGCCAGAGCCTGTAAGTTCGGCGCGATGCACATCGTCAACGGTGTCGCCAAGGTCGACCGCGACAAGTGCGTCGGCTGCATGGCCTGCGCCGATGCCTGCCCGAAGAAGATCATCGAGCGTGTGCCGTACAAGCAGGCCGTGCTCGTTGCCTGCCGCAATCAGGACAAGGGTGCCGTCACGCGCAAGATCTGCGACGTCGGCTGCATCGGCTGCATGAAGTGCCAGCGTGAGTGCCCGGCAGACGCCATCAAGATCGAGAACTTCGTGTCCAAGATCGACTATGACAAGTGCGTCGGCTGCGGTCACTGCGCCGATATCTGCCCGCGCGGCATCATCAACCTGCTCGACATGGTCAAGCAGTAAGCTGCCAAAACCCAAAAACAGACGGACATCCCGGTGTCCGTCTGTTTTTTTGCGTACCGGCGGCAAAGCGTTTTTTTGCGCACGAGCGGCAAAGCGTCCCTTTCCCTGCAGGGTAAAATGTGTTACAATAATCAAATCAACGTGAGGAGGCCGCCATGTACCAGACCAGACCCGACGACTATGACGCATTCCGGTGCATCGCCGGTGCGTGTCCGCAGACGTGCTGCGCCGCGTGGGAGATCGTTGTCGATCCCGACGCGCAGGACGCCTATCTGCGCCTGCGGCATCCGCTGGCGGAAAAGCTCCGGCGCGTGATGCGCGTGGACGCGGACGGCGACACCTACTTTGCGCAGGCGGACGGGCGCTGCCCGTTTTTGTGTGCCGACGGTCTGTGTGAGCTGCAGCGCACGCTCGGCGAGCAGAGCCTGTGCCGCACCTGCCGCGATTTTCCGCGCTGGGAGGTGCTGTTGTGCGACCGGGTGGAGCAGGGGCTGTCCCTCGCGTGCCCGGAGGCCGCGCGGCAGCTGCTCGCGCGCACCGCGCCGCTGCGCCTGAAATCCGTGCGGATACCGGATGACGGCTATGTGCCCGGCGCGCGGGAGCGGCGGCTGACGGAGGCGCTCATGGCGGTGCGCGACCGGACGCTCGCGCTGCTGACGCGCCCGGAGCATACGGCGCGGGAGAACCTCGCGGCGGCGGAGGCGTTTGCCCGCGCGGCGCAGCGTCTGCTCGACGGACACCGGCTCGCGGCGCTGGCTGCCGGAAACGTGCCGCAGCGGGGCATGGATGCGTGCGCCGCGCCCCTGACGCCGGCAGCGCTGGCGGCGGCGTTTGCATCGCCCGAACCGCTCGATCCGCAGTGGCCGGAGCTGCTGCGGCGCGTGGCCGCGCTGCCGGTCTGCCCGCCGCCCCGGCTGACGCAGACGCAGCAGATGTGCCTTGCGCAGGCGATTGTCTGGCGGCACGGTATGGACGCGCTCGACGACCGCGACGTGATTTTCCCCGTGCGGTATGCCGCGGCGGCGCTGCGGCTGCTCGACTGCCTTGCGGCTGTGAGCGGGCGGACGGATGCGCAGCTTGTCGTGTGCGTCATGCGCGAGACGGAAAATGACCCCGAGGCGCTGCCGCGGCTGCGCGCGGGGCTGCAAAATACGGCAAAATTATGAGGCTTAGGAGGCACTCAAGGATGAAAAAATGTGACTGCAAGATCATGAACACCCTCAGCAGGTACCCGAAGGTGTGGCCGTGGCTCGGCGTGGCGGGCTACGCGCTCGACGGCGCGGAGCTCGTGCTCAAGCACACCCGCTGGGGCAAGATGAACTACAAGGCGCGTATGCTCGTGCACGGTGCGGGCGCAGGGCTGCTGTGCCTCGGCGCGGGCGTGCACACGGCGCAGGCGGCCGCCGCCGGTATGGTCAATGTCCCCGCCGCCGTGACCGGCGCGGTCATCGGCACCGGCGTCGTCGGGCTGAACTATACGCACGCTGAGGCGAAGAAGATCGGCGTCAAGCGCGCGCGTGTGCTGCACCGCGTGTTTTGCGCCATGACCGGCCTCGGCATTGCCGCGCACGTGATCGGCGTCAAGCGCCCGAGACACTGAGGCTCTCCGGCGAGCCCGGCTGCATCGGGCGCTCGCGGAATTTGACAAATGGAAACCGGCGCGGCCTTTGTGGCCGCGCCGGTTATTTTTTGGATATTCGCCTTGGTTCAGCCGGTGGTGACATAGCTGCCCGATTCCGGCGCTTTGGCGAGAAACGGCACGAAGCGCGTCGCCGCGTCAAAGCTGCTGTCGGCGGCGATGACACTCCGGAGCGAAGCAACGTTGTCCGCCGTGGCGAACACGCACACGCGGTCCAGCAGCTTCGGCAGCACCGTCATGTCCTGACCGGAGAGCTTGGCCTTTTCCTGCAGGATGGAATCCGCGCTCACGATCGCGCTCACGCGCAGTCCCGTTGCGCTCAGACTCGTGCGCAGGTACTTTGCCAGCGCGACGACCGCGTCCGTGCGCGAGGGCGCGCCCGTCTGGTCCGCATATTTGAGCTCTGCGGCCGCAAGCGGCTGCTGCAGGTACGAGAACGCGACCTCGTCAAAGCCGAGCTCCCTCAGCTCCTTGCAGAGGCTGACGAGGTACGTGCGCGTGAAGGTGTTGTACGGGTCGACCCAGCCGCCGGAGCTGTCGGTGTACGCGCTGCCGGACGCGGTCTGCTGGGCGGTGGCGGCGTAGCGCTCGGCCATGAGCGAGTCCACGCACGTGCTCACGACCGCGACGAGGTAGATGTTCTGCCCCTTGACGGTCTGGATCGCATCGGCGAGCTCGGCCGTGCCGTTGACGCCGTAGGCCGATGCCTCCGAGACGCCGGACTTCCAGCTGAGCGTGCCGCCGGGCGATTTCATCTGCAATACGAGGGCGTTGCCGCCGGCGGCCTTCACGGATGCCGCGGCGCGCGTGAGCCCTTCGGGCGTGATCTTGTCGGCGGTCAGATACTGCGCGTGCAGCTCCGAGAGGTCCTTGCCCACGTCGGAGATGATGCCGGAGTAGTCCGGATCTTCGAGCACGAGCTCGGTGTCGACCGTCTCGGGCTGACCGTCCTCCGTCACGGGGGCGGGCGTCTCCATGATGGGAAAGACGACGTGCAGCGAGCCGTCGCTGCCGTAGACGATGTATTTTTGGCCGGTATAGAACAGGATCACGGCCAGCACGATCAGTCCGGCGAGGATCCACAAGAGGACCGGCCAGACCTTGCCCCGGCTGCGCCGGGCGCGGTAGACGTCGTTTCGATGGGCGCGCATCGGCACACCTCCTTTGGGTCAGGCGGCCTCAGCCGCGGTTTTCGATGTCGCTGATGAGCGCGACGCGGCGCGCATGGCGGCCGCCCTCAAAGTCCGTGGTCAGGAAGGTGTCCACGATCTTGAGCGCGAGCCCCGTGCCGAGCACGCGTGCACCCATGGCGAGGATGTTCGCGTCGTTGTGGCGGCGGGTCATCTCTGCCGAGTAGCAGTCCCCGCACAGGGCGGCGCGGATGCCCTTGACCTTGTTGGCGGAGATGGAGATGCCGATGCCCGTGCCGCAGATGAGGATGCCGCGCTCGCATTCGCCGCCCGCGACCGCGCGCGCGACGGCCTCGCCGTAGACGGGGTAGTCGCAGCTCTCCTCGCTGTACGTGCCAAAGTCCTTGTAGGCGAGCCCGAGCTCGTCGAGATGGCGCATGACCTCCTGCTTGAGGGCATAGCCGCCGTGGTCACATCCGATTGCAATCATATAGGATACCTCGATTTCTGAAATTTCCCGGTGTTAAAATGGCCAGTCCGGGAGCCATTTGAGCACATTCCATGTGTAGCTGCGCGAGATCGTCACGCCCGTGAGCACGGGGTAAAACAGCGCGAACAGCGCACCGCTTGCCGCGGTAAAGACGTACACGATGCCGAAAGATCCCCGCTGCCGCAGCCGGTCGAACACATACCCGAGCGCGAGCACGAGAAAGAGCGTCGCCGCGAAGTAGTGGTATTCAAACGTCAGGCGCGAGATGAACACCCACGGCAGCACCTGCGCGAGATAGCCGACGAGGATAAACAGCGCCGTGCGGTCGCGCTTGGCCGCGTGATACACCAGCACCGGCAGCGCCAGCAGTCCGCCCCAGCACAGCAGGGGATTGACGAACGCGCCGATGGTCGACACCGTCCCGTCGCCATACGACAGGTAGTAGAGGATCGGCCGCAGGTCGAGCAGCCACTGCCACCAGCGTGAGGCATACGGATGCGTGGCGACGAGCCCCGCGTGGTAGGTGAACATGAAGCGCTGGTTTTCCAGCACGATGGCGGCGTATTCGCGCGTGAAGTACATGCCCGCTCCGTGCAGACCGCGCGCCGCGCCGTAGGGATAGTAGCTCGCGTAGTAGATCATGCCCGGCACGAGCACGAAAAACACAAGGCAGAAGCCGATGTTTGCGACCAGCCTGCGCACATAGCGGCGGCCGTCTCCGTCACGGTGCGCCTGCACGCCCTGAAACACCCAGTGCAGCGCCCAGAGCACGCCGAGCCCCGCCCCGGCATACAGGCACGTCCACTTCGTGGCCGCGCCCACGCCGAACGCAACGCCGCAGGCGGCGAGATGGCGCAGCCTGCCCTGCGTGAAGTACCGGTACAAAAACAGGTACATGAGCAGGATGAACAGCGTTGCAAAGCTGTCGATCGTCGCAATGCGCGTCTGCGTCAGGTGCATGAAGTCAAACGCCAGCAGTGCCGTGCCGCACAGCGCCACACGGTCGTCGCGGAACATCCGGCGCAGCAGATCCCACATCAGCGGCAGCATGGCCACACCGAACAGCGCGCCCATGCAGCGCCAGCCCAGCGGCGTCATGCCGAAGAGCCGAATGCCGAGCGAGAGGATCACCTTGCCGAGCGGTGGGTGCGACACCTCATACGGGTACACGCCGCGCAGATGCTCATAGGCCGTGCGCGCGTGGTAGATCTCGTCAAAATACGAGCTGTTGTAGTACGTGGACGACGCCGGCACGGTGTCCGCCTCGTCGCAGAGGGCGCCCGCGGTCGCGGGACCCGTGATCTCGCGCACGGCGATGCGTTCACCTTGCACGTCATAGAGCGCAAGCTCGCCGAGCTCCAGATGCGCGCTCGCCGTGATGCGCACATAGGCCGCCGACGCGGGCGCGGCGTCCGCCGGCTGCGGCTGCAGCCATTTGAAGAGGTCGGCATAGCCCTGCGGCATCGTGCCGGCGGCGGTGTAGGTGATGCCGTCGTCGGAGTAGGCGAGGGTGTATTCGCCCGTGTACAGGCCGGTATAGTACCAGACGGTGCCGATGCTGTGCACGCCGTCGAGCGCGAGCACGGCGCTCTCACCGGCCTCGAGCGTGCAAAAGCGCTGCGGGTCGCGCGCAGAGCCGAGCCCCGTGAACGCGGCGACGGCATACACCGCCGTCAGCACTGCGATGCCGATGCCGCCGCGGCGCGACGTGCGCCGGGGGATGGGGGTGCGCGCAGGCCACGCCAGCCGCAAAAACAGCGCCAGCGTCAGCGCGATGGCCGCCGCGGGCAAGATGATCCGAAGCGCCGCCATGCGCCGTTCCTCCTTTCGCCGGAGCGTTGGATGCCCGGTTTTGTCGGATGGTCTATATTATAGTACAGCGCGGCGGCGCTGTCCAGAAAAGAATCCGGCGGGCAGCTTCCGGCACTTGACAACGGTACGGAATAAAGTTAAAATAATGTGATTATATTTTTGGCGGCGGATGGAGCACCGCCACAAATATCGTTATGTTCCCGGCGGGTACGCTTGATGGCCCGCCTTTTCCAACTTGAAAAAATATCGTGAAGAAATCTGAAGAAACGGAGGATTACAATTTCATATGTCGTTACCAATAGCACTCGGTTGTATCATCGCAGCGCTTGTGGTTGGTTGTATCCTTGGCGGGCTCTACCGCAAAAAGGTCTCGGAACGCGAGATCGGCAGTGCGGAGGAGAAGGCCAAGCAGATCATAAATGATGCCTATAAGAGTGCCGAGAGCAAGCGGCGTGAGACCCTGCTCGAGGCCAAGGAAGAGATCCACAAGAGCCGTTCGGAGTATGAGCGCGAGGTCAAGGAGCGCCGCGCGGAGCTGCAGAAGCAGGAGCGCCGCCTTCAGCAGAAGGAGGAGACGCTGGACCGCAAGACGGACACGCTCGACAAAAAGACCGACGCCCTCAACCAGAAGATCGCCGCGATCGACACCAAGCAGAACGAGATCAACCAGCTCAAAAAGACCCAGATGGAGCTGCTCGAGAAGATCTCCGGCTACACGGTCGAGGAGGCCAAGGCCTTCCTTATCAACAGCCTGAAGGACGATGTGGTGCATGAGCAGGCGCTCATGGTCAAGGAGCTGGAGAACCAGTACAAGGACGAGGCCGACAGCCGCGCCCGCGAGATCATCGCCACCGCCATCCAGCGCTGCGCCGCCGATCATGCCAGCGAGGTGACCGTGTCGGTCGTGCCGCTGCCGAACGATGAGATGAAGGGCCGCATCATCGGCCGCGAGGGCCGCAACATCCGCGCCATCGAGACGCTCACCGGCTGCGACCTCATCATCGACGACACGCCCGAGGCCATCACGCTCTCGAGCTTCGATCCCGTGCGGCGCGAGGTCGCGCGCATCGCGCTCGAAAAGCTCATTCAGGACGGACGCATCCACCCCGCCCGCATCGAGGAAATGGTCGCCAAGGCCCAGAAGGAGGTCAACGCCACCATCAAGGCCGAGGGCGAGCGCGCCGTTTTCGAGACGAACATCCACGGTCTGCATCCCGAGCTGATCAAGCTGCTCGGCCGCATGAAGTACCGCACCAGCTACGGCCAGAATGTGCTCAACCACTCCATCGAGGTTTCGCACATTGCCGGTCTGCTCGCTTCCGAGCTCGGCGTCGATGTGGCCACCGCCAAGCGCGCCGGTCTCCTGCATGACATCGGCAAGGCCATCGACCACGAGGTCGAGGGCAGCCATGTGACCATCGGCGTGAACATCGCCCGTAAGTACAAGGAGTCCGAGGAAGTCATCCACGCCATCGAGGCGCACCACGGCGACGTGGAGGCGCACACCGTCGTCGCCTGCCTGGTTCAGGCGGCCGACGCCATCTCCGCCGCCCGCCCCGGCGCACGGCGCGAGAACATTGAAAACTATGTCAAGCGTCTGGAAAAGCTCGAGGAAGTTACCAAGAGCTTCCCCGGCATCGCCAACTGCTTTGCCATTCAGGCCGGCCGCGAGATCCGCATCATGGTCAAGCCCGAGGAGGTCTCGGAGGATCAGATGGTGCTGCTCGCGCGCGACATCGCCAAGAAGATCGAGGACGAGCTGACCTATCCCGGTCAGATCAAGGTCAATCTCCTGCGCGAGACCAAGGCCGTCGATTACGCGAAGTAAACCAAAGCACAAACAAAACGCCCGCCGGAAAACCGGCGGGCGTTTTGAGGCTGTCAAAAAGCACTGCTTTTTGACAGAGGGGTTTGCGGCCTGACTGCAGCGCACGCGCCGTCCGCCTCCGGCGGACGGCGCGCACGTTTGCAGGCCGAGAAGTATTTTCTCCGACGCACATGTCGCCGGAGAAAATGATCGGACTTTCTTTGCGCCTGCGGGCGCAAACTCTACGAGATTCTTTGACAAACTGAAAACCCCGGTACGCATCGCGTACCGGGGTTTGCTGTCTGTTGTTTTGCGGGGCAGGGGAGGATCAGTACATGCCGCCCTTCAAAACCGCAACTTTTTGAAGCAAAACGCATATAACGCAAAATGTAGATTTTCGTAGAGTTATCAAGGCTTTGAACCGCTTTTTGCAGCTTCCTTGATTTTGATGAAATTCACACATTTCTACGCAAATCTACGCCACTTGACAGGGAATTGGCGTAAGTTGTGGCGTAAGCCAGCCAACTTCGTACAATGAAAATTACAGGCTGCTGGCGATTTGTTCAAAGGCTCTCTCGACAGAATCAAAGCTGCTGTGGGTGTAGACATCCAGCGTCACACTGGCATTGGAATGTCCCATCAGATATTGCAGGCTTTTCACATCAAGCCCCGCCTGTTGGACGTTGGTGCAGAACGTATGCCGCAGCACATGGGGCGTGATCCGAGGGACAGGCTTTCCGTATGCCTTTTCAAATCGTGCTTGCAGACCTCGCATATAGTTCTCCAAGTGCATCGCAACCTTCGGCATCCCGGACTTGTCCAGAAAGAGGAATCCGCTGTGACCGTCCACCAGCAGTTCGACCTTTGGAGATGTTCTGCCTTTCACCACCCGCATCAGCGCCATGTAAACCGCATCCGTCATTGGGACGTTTCGGATGCCGCTTTTGGTTTTGGGCGGCGTGACGAAATAGGGCTTCTCTGCCGTCCGGCACAGTTGCCGCCGAACGTGAATACAGCGCCGGTCAAAATCAATATCGGATCGTGTCAGCCCATACAATTCGCTCACGCGCAAGCCGGTTCCCAGCAGGATCACAATGTCATCATAGTAATTCCCGCCGCAGTCCTGCACGAATTGCAGATACTTCTCTTGCTGTTCCTTGGTCAGCGCGTCGCGTACATAGGCGTCTTTTGGCACCACGTCAGACAGCTTGAACTTGAACGGATTCTTGCGGATGATGTCATCATCTACCGCCATTTCAAATGCCGGTCTGACAACGCTTTGCAGGACACCGATGGTGTTTTGCTTGATGCCGCTGTCGTGCAGAAACACGAACCAGCCCTTTGCGTCGGAGAGCTTTACGGTTTTGATCGGCTTCTGTCCAAATGGGTCGGCGTGAATCCGTTTGACCGCAGAGCCATAAGACCGCAGCGAATTTTGCTTCAAGCCCCGTTTCAGATTCATGTAGCGGTCAACCAACTCCGCCACGGTCATCTCACCGGCGGCATAGTCGATGCCGTCTGCCATGTCGCGCCGCAGCTCGTCCTCTTTCTTCCGCAGCTCCGTCAGAGATTTGGCGTAAATACAACGCCGTTTCTTGTGTATATCGGTATAACGATAGTCATAGGTGCCGTTTGCTCGCTGGCTTTCGCCGTCCTTCAGAACACGCCCCTTGCTATCTTTGCGCTTTTCAGACAATCCAGAAACTCCTTTCCGTGAAAAGCGCGATTATAGGGATTAATATAAGTATATCATACCGAATATGCGATTTCCACTGATCTTGAACGGAAACAGACAACTTTTTCAAAGTGTCGCTGTATCATAGGCTTCACATCACTTTTTCAAATAGAATACGCCTGCTCGATGAACTGATCGAACAGGCGGCGTTTAATCAAGCGCTTGTTGCCCACCCAGAGGACAAATTTGCATCGGTCCTCGTTGGTGATCTCACGCAGTTTGTTGATACCAATGCCGGAGTAAGCCGCAGCTTCCTCCAAGCTCAGATTACTCTTTTCCCAAATCGGGATTTCCTTCATAGGCAGTTTATCCTCCTTATAAAAATAGCCAGACAGGGTGAGGCGGCAACGAAGTCCGGCAACGGACTTCCAAAAACCTCGAAACATACCCGGTCTGACGGTTGATTTACGATTTTCCTTTTCTTCTACTTTTCTGTTGTTTTGGTTGTCAAAGGCAGAAAACGCCTGACAGGACAGGGATTCTCCCTTGCAACCAGCCCGACAACGGAGCAACAACAGGCTTTGCAACCAGCAGCTCTTTTCAGAACGGCAGCTCCATCTGCTCTGTGATCTCCACAAAGCCGTCCGGGATTTCTGTATTTTGGTTGCCGCTGCCCGTTGCAGCCTTTTTACGCTCCCAGCCCTTTTGCCTGCCGTACCCGGCAAAACTGCGTGGATTGGAGAAATACGTCCAGCCGGTCACGCACTGGTTCATGATCTCGTTGATCTCGCGGATCTCCCATTGCTTCGGCTCGTCAAAGGCGTGATTCAGCGCCTCCTTGTAAAGCTGCTTGGAGCAGACGGTATCGCCCGCGTAGCTGTCTAAAAATGCCTGAATCATCCCAGCTTTCGTGTCCTCCGGCATGAAGTCCTTCTGATGCTCTTTGAGGTAGCGCACCATCTCCGGGCTGAACGTCAGCTTCCAGCCGCCTGCCCGGTAAATGGTCATAGCCTCTGCCCATACCTGCTGCAAGTACGCGCGGGATGCAGCCTCGTCCTCCAGAATGTGAACCTCTGCCTGCTCTGGGCAGACCTGTACCGGCAGAAAGCGACGATTGCCGGAGCGGTCGAGGGGCAGAAAGTCCATTGCGTTTGACGTGCCGCCGAACACACATTGCCGCAATCGATCTGCCGGGTGGGTTTCATACGGGATTTTGTAGACCTCCTTCTGGCGGCTCAGAAACGACTTGATTTCCTCAATACTCTTGGCACTGGCGGTGGCAATCATCTCGGACATCTCAATGATCCAGTGACCTTGCAGCTTGCGGTACACGTTTTCATCGTCCAGCTTCCGCAGATCGTCAGAAAACCACTCGTCCTTGCCTGCCAGCAGGCGGAAAAAGGTGGACTTTCCCGCGCCCTGACCTCCTACCAGACAGAGCATGACCTCGAATTTGCAGCCCGGACGAAATGCCCGATGGATCGCGCCAAGCAGGAACAGCCGCAGCGCCTGAAAGGTGTACTCATCCGCTTCCGCACCGAGGAAATGATGCAGGCAGTAGCGGATGCGTTCCGTGCCATCCCAAGTGAGGCTGTTCAGGTAATCCCGGACAGGATGGTAGCTGTTCTGATGGGCGGCAAGGTCGGCAGCGTCCATGATTTTCTTCTCGCTTGTCAGATCGTAATTCTCTTCCAAATACAGTCGGATGTACTTCATATCCGTGTCGGTCATGGAGCTACTGGGGCTTCGGTCATAACCGATGGGCTTCACAATATCGGTGCGGTCGGTCAGCAGATTGTAGGCGATCGCGCCGGAGAGCAGCGGATCGTGCTGAAATACCGTCAGGCAATTCTTGATACTGTTGCGGACACCGCCTTTTTCCGTGGTGTCCAGCATGGCTTTTACTTCTTCAATGCTCATCGGCGGCGCTATACTGCCCGCCTGAATTTTGAGCTGCTGCCTCATCTGCGGCGGCAAGCTCTGCCATTCGCTGCTCAATTTTCCTCACTTCCTCTCCATATTCGATCACAACGGATGCCCGCGCCTGTATATCCCCGCACAGCAGCTCGTCCAGCAGATATTCAACCAGCGAGAGCTTCTGTAATGCTTCTACAAAGCGCGGATGATAGTCGTCCTCCGGCGTTCGTGGGGCATAATCCTCCTTCCAGCGGCATAACAGCCGGTAATAGTCCAACAGCACACGGAAGCAGTATCGTTCCATGTGCTGATAATTCTGTTCGTCGGTATTTTGTTGTCGCGGCTTGCTCATTTTGCCCGTGCCATCCTCATACGGAATAGCAAAATCCTGTGCCAGCAAAGTTGCCGTCTCCTTGCTGCCGATCCCGTGAAGCCGGGAAACGAAGTCAATCACGTCCCCGGTAGCACCGCAGCCGAAGCAGTAATACCGGCGATCCAGCTTCATGCTGGGTGTGCTGTCATCGTGGAACGGGCAGCGGCACATTCCGTTCCGCTCCACCCGAATGCCGTATCGCTCCGCAGCCTGCCGGGTGGTCACAGACTGCTTGACGGCTTCAAAGATACTCAATAGGCAATGTCCTCCTTAGCGTTCTATTTCCTGCCTTTTCTGCCGCGTCGCGGTGTTCTGGCGCTCCTGCTCATGCTGCACCTCGTAGATGTTGTAATGGATTGCCCAGAGCTTTTTCGCGTCGGCATGGAGCGGCGAAAGCTCCGTCTGAATGTCTCTATATTCCTGCTCCAACTGTTCCTGTTCCCTGCGCCATGCGGTGATGGGCAGCTTGCCGTCCTTGAAGTGCGGTTTCAGCTTGCGCTCTGCCATGTAGAACGTCCGCAACTCGTTATCGTGTTCGGATTTGTATTTCTGCCTGGATTTCTCAAATCGGATGGATTTCAGCTTGTCCGCAGCGGGCTTTCCGGATTTGTAGTAGTCCACCATACGCAGCAGCCCGTCTAATTCTTTGATGCGGACTTGCTTTGCAGACGCAGAATTTTTCAACGTGTCGATTTTGTCCTGCATGGCGTGAAGTGCGTTATCCAGATCGTCCACAGTGTAAAGGTTTTTGGATTGCAGAAAGCTGAACACCTCGGCATAGCGCTGCAAATTGGCGTTCTTCGCCTTGTTGCTGTACGCGCCCTTATTACGATTGGCGCAATGCAGCGCCAGCAGATCGTTCAGCATGGGCGGCTGGGGCTTGGCAAGCTCGGCTTTTACATCCCTCAGCCAGCCGATCAGCGCGGCGATTTTCTCTTTCGCCTCCCGCAGCAGCGCGTTGGTTTTTCGAATGAAGCGGTTGAGATCGCCCTTGTCGGTACGGATACCCTTTGCCTCCATCGCCCGGACGGTGGGACCTTCGTGCTGGGTCGGGATCTGCTCCACGCCCTGACGGGCAAAGCTGCGATGGTCGATGCGGCAGTCTAAGCCTTTTTCGGCAAACTTGGCGTTGCACAGGTCAGCCCATGCCTGCCGCCATGCTTCCAGCGTTTCGGGCTTTCCCCAATCTGTCGTGGGAACAGCGTTGAACACATAATTGTCTGCCTCGTCCAGAACGCGCTCTCCATGCTCGTCCAGCACATATTCCCGGCGCTGTTTGTTTCCCCACCTGCCGTCCGGTTCGATGGGACGAATCGGACACATGACGTGAAAATGCGGGTTGGAAATGCCGCCGTCCTCCTTGTCTGGCTGATGCACGGCAAAGTCTGTCACCATGCCCCGGCTCACGAAATTGTACAATAAAAATTGCCTCGCAAGGCCGATGTTCTCATCCATGGAAAACTCATTCTGCAAGGCAATGTCAAAGCTGTATGCAAGCTGGGCTTTCTTGCCGCGCTCAGCTTTCTCTACGGCGTTCCAGAGCGTTTCACGATCTGTGTATTCTGGTGGCGCGTGGGACGGGAGCAGGATTTCAGAGCAGATCACGCCGCCCTTGCGGGTGTAGTCGCTGTCCTCGCCGTAATACTCACTGTGCAGCTTTTCCCCAGCACGGTAGGCGGCAGCAGCCACGGCGGACTGCCCCGCGCTGCGCTTGATCTGCGTTACATGAAAATGAAATAACGCGATACTCAGTCACCTCCTGCGTGATTGCTGACGGCTTCCGTGAGTAGTCTTTGTGTGTCCGGCAGAGCAAAGACCTGCTCGGCAAAAGCGTAAAACGCGCTTTCACTCAAATCCTTCGTCTGCGGTGCGACACTCTCGATGGCTGCGCCACGGGTGATGAGCCGGTGTGCCCGCTTGCGCCGATCTCCCTTTTCATAGTAGGCGGCGCGGTTTTCGAGGCGCTGAATTTTGTGCTGCTCCTGTGCAAGCTGACGCTCGACCTTTTCTTTCTCGACTTGCAGCTTCTCAATTTCTTTTTCGTGCATGATTTTAACCTCCTGACTGATAAATGATGGGATGGATAGATACAAAAAGACCGCCTACGTTTTCGGTAGACGGTCTTGATAACGATATGGATTTTCAGGCTTTGCGGCGGAAATGGTCTGCGCCAGCAGATTGTTTCCGCTGCAAAGTGCGCTGGGATAGCTGCTATGGCAGCGCAAGGGAGGCACTCCCTTGTACGGAGCAACGCGACGCAAAACAGCCCGGACATTTGACTGTCCGGGCTGCCTGCCTCGCAGAGCGCACATACTCCCATCAGGAGAGTATAGAAGTGCGCCCTTGTTACCAAGGGTATTATCCGGCTCCCACCCCCTCGGCGCGTTTTTTCAAATACTCCTGTGCTTCCGTACTCTTTGCGATGTGATACAGAAAGTCCTTTCCCTCGTCCTCCGTCATGGTTTTCAGCTCCGGCACGATGCTTTCCATAAAGCCGCCAAACAGGAAAATACGGTGATTGCGCTCCTTGCGTTTTTCGGCGGACAGCTTGCGGTTAAGCATCTTGTTTCGGTTTTCATACTGCTGTAATAGCTTCTGTGTGCGTTCCAGTTCGGCATTACATTCCTCAATGGTCTGCGGTAGTTTTTTCTTTGGCATGGGTGGTCGCTCCTTTCTTGATTTTGGGTAAAAAAAGACCGCTGACTGTGCGCACACGGCATAGCCAGCGGACTGGGGGCAAATTGTTTAGTTCAATGATTAACCATATATCGGGAGATTTCAAAGAGGGTTATTCCGGTATTTCACATTTTTCCCGTTCACGTCATAAAAAGCAATATTGCCGGCATCTGTAGGCAGAACAATTGCAAAGGGACTGCTGCTATCAACGTCGATTGTTCGAACTGAGTTCCCATCATCTATTTTTAATTGAGCCACTTGTTCTTGATTCATAGAAATAAACGCTCGTTCTTCATACCCCTCTACCGTGAACTCTGTAATTTCACTTGCAACTCCTGAAAGATTTCCACCACCTCGAAAGAAATATCCAAAGGAGAGTCCAGGGCGATTAACATAGATGGAAAATGTATGGTTAGTCATATCTTGAGGATAAGAAATGTAGGCTGCCATTGTGTTGGATACGGTTCCATCAGTTATCCAATCATCTTGTATTTTTTGTGAACTGCGAATATCTGATTCTATTTTGGCTGCTGTTATGCCAATATCATTATGAGTATAAAGCAGGCCAACAAATAAAATACTTACAAGGATAAGCCCTAAGGCTGCTTTAGACGCGATTTTCATCTGATTACCCTCCTCCATTTATTGTGTCAGTTATTTAATTATATCATGTGGCCTTCCTATATTTCAACGAGTAACTTCATGCGAAGTGCTGGTTATGTGGATATGTCAGAGAATTTCGTGCTTTTTCTATCTTAGTAAAATTATAGTGGAATTGCTCACAGATCTTATGATATTATTTGTTTGAGGAAAGAGCATGGGGACTCTGAATTCTAAGGAAGCGAGGATACAATATGAAAATCAAACGCAGCGTTCTAATTGGCAGTATTGTAGTCGCAATTAGTATATTAGTCGCTACAATTTACTTATCCCATATTCACAATCAGAAAGAGCAGATTGACATTTACTTGACACCGCTCATTAAAGAAGCAACTCTGCTCTCATCTTCTATCCGAGATGTTACAGATAAAAAGAGCATTGATGTTGAAATTGAACTGGATATGGCAAAGAAGCAGTTCGCTTCATTTAAAAATATGGCGTTAGAGACAAAGAGAATTGCAGAATCAGAAATTATGGGATTTGAGGACTTCGAGTCCATTTTAGTGCACTGCCAAGAGAGAATCCGCGTAATGGTTGAAGCAAATCAAAATGGTGAACCATTGACTCCTGACGAGGTTTCATTTTTGAATACGTTGAATGACAGCGTATGTGCTTTAGTTGATGCTTTGAAAAATGATAATGGAATACTGCGTGTTACCAGTGCAAGACAGTATTCCAATGTAATCACAGCTTTTGTGGACGCAATCAGAGAATCGGAAAATTAAAGAGCTTTATTGGGAAAATGTGAGTCCGAACAAAAACTTTAAAAAGCATATCTATGAACGCCACACTTTTTTGCTGCCTCACTTGCCGCCCTGCGGCGTTCCTCGCTATATGGGGCGGTCAGCCGAAAACTCAACCGCCCTTTCTCAATTTCAAAGGTCAGCCCGCCTTGCTCATCATCGTCGGTCTGGCGGCAGCATTGCGGGTACTTTGCCGCAAATGCTGCCAGCCGCTTTTTGAGATCGGTGTTGTGGGTCTGCACCTCAATGATGCGGCTATACTCGTCAAAATAGATCACGGTTGTCTTTTGCTTTTTGGTAAGCCCTGTTCTCATAAAACCTCCTGCATAAAAAAGCAGAAACTACCATTTCGGAAGTTGTTACCGTTTCTGCCACACAATGTCATACCCCAGCGCGTCCGCCAGCTCCACCGCTTCGCCGTAGCGAAGCGAACCACGCTTGAGTTTGCCGGAGAGGTTGGGGACGCTGCGGCTCCAGCCGTATTCATCGGAGAGGTAGTCCACCACCTCGGTCATGGTCATGCCGGTGCGGACGATGTATGACTTGATCTCATTGCGATAGGTTTCAGATTTTCTCATGTTCGAATGTTCCTCCTGTTTTTTCGATGCGCTCTATGGTAAAATGGGTTTGTCAAATCGTGACACCCATTCGCCATAGGGCGCTGATTTTTGATGTACGGCTTTTCGCTGGAAATACCGTCGATGATGCGTTGGTCACAGGCGGCACCTTCCGCTTTTGCCGTTTGATGTGTCTTTGCGTGAAACGGCGAAATATCATGTTGAACGACAAGCGTCATTCACTGCTGAATAGCGCTCTATTCCGTGCAGATAACCGCACAGAGCGGAAAACTATTTCGCTGTTTTCACTTACTTTGATTTTTACGTTTGATTTTGCCGCTCTTTCCGAACGTCGTTCCTGCCCGGAGGATCGCTCCCGGCGTTTCGTTCTCCTTGGTGCGCTGGATGCGGCACTTCGCCAGAGGACATATCCCGTTCGGACGGTCATGCAATTTTCAAGGTTCAGGTGCGATTGCAAGACCATTTTAGCGAAAAATATAGCCCTCTCCCGTATATCCAAGAGGTCGGAAAACGCGCCGAAAAACGCAGATTTCCACGCTTATGGACAAGACCGGAAAGGGCAGAAAATTGGAGGGAGGACGCCGCTATGGAGCCAAAACTCACCATTCAGGAACGGCTCAAAGACCTGCGCGTAGAGCGCAGTCTGACACTGGAACAGCTTTCTGCGGAAACAGGCATCTCAAAATCCGCGCTGGGAAAATACGAAGCCGACGATTTCAAGGACATCAGTCCGTTCAGCATGGTGGCGCTGGCAAAGTTCTACGGAGTGTCCACCGATTATCTGCTGGGGCTGACAGAACAAAAAAATCACCCAAACACAGAGCTGGACGCTCTGCATTTGGGTGATGATGCAATCGAAGTATTGAGAACGGGCAAGTTCAACCACCGGCTGCTGTCGGAGTTGATCTGCCATAAAGATTTCCAACGGTTCATGCTGGACACAGAAATTTACGTTGACCGGATCGCGGATATGCGGGTCAACGATATGAACGCCGTGCTGGAAGCCGTCCGACAGATGGCACTGATAAAAAACGGCGGCATTGAAAATGATCTGCACCTGCGGACGTTAGAAGTGGCACAGATTCGGGAGGATGAGTATTTCGGAAGCCTAATTGCAGATGACCTGAAAGGTATCCTCCATGACATTCGAGAGCAGCATCGCCCTGACACCATGACTGCGGATGAAACAACCCTTGTTGCAACCGTGCAGGGTCAGTTGCAGGATGCGATGAACTTTGAGGGCAGTTCCAAGGAAAAGCAAGTCCGTGCGCTCATGGCAACAATCGGACTTGATTATGACACACTTACGAAGGAAGAGTTTGTCTCAATCATCAGCGGACTTAAAAAGTCCAAGTACCTGAAAAGTCCCATCAACCAGCGCGGAAAAGCACGACCGCAGCTACCACACGGAAAGGGCAAAAAGAAACGCAAATAAGGAAAAATCGGCACCTGCTTCTGAGGCAGGTGCCGATTTCTGTTACCCTATAATGCGCTTGAATTTTTGGCGTAAGTGGCGTAAGTTTGGCGTAAATTCGCTTTTGCGCATCCAAAAAATCAAGCAATTTCAAGGCTTTGCGGCTATCTCTTAGTACATACCGCCCATGTCCGGGGCAGCCGGAGCGGCCGGAGCGGCCTTCTCGGGCAGGTCGGCCACGAGGGACTCGGTGGTCAGGACCATGGAGGAGACGGACGCGGCGTTCTCGAGCGCGCTGCGGCAGACCTTGGTCGGGTCGACGATGCCGTTGTCGATCATGTCGCCGAAGGTGTCGTGTGCGGCGTCGTAGCCGTAATTGACGCTCTTGCTCTTGCTGACCTTATCGAGGATGACCGCACCCTCGACACCGGCGTTGGCCGCGATCTGGCAGATCGGGGCACGCAGCGCGGCGGCGATGATGTTCGCACCGGTCTTCTCGTCACCGGAGAGCTTGGCAGCCGTCGCCTGTGCGGCCTTGCTGGCCACGACATAGGCCGTGCCGCCGCCGGCGACAACGCCCTCTTCAACAGCCGCGCGGGTCGCGTTGAGCGCGTCCTCGATGCGCAGCTTTTTTTCCTTCATCTCGGTCTCGGTCGCAGCGCCGACCTTGATGACCGCAACACCGCCGGAGAGCTTTGCCAGACGCTCCTGCAGCTTCTCCTTGTCGTACTCGGAGGTGGTCGTCTCGATCTGGGCGCGGATCTGCGCGATGCGGCTCTGGATGTCGTCCTTAGCGCCGGCACCCTCGACGATGGTCGTGGTCTCCTTGGTGACCTTGACCTGACGCGCGTGGCCAAGCTGTGCCAGCGTGGTGTCCTTGAGCTCCATGCCGAGGTCGGTCGAGATGACCTGACCGCCGGTCAGGATGGCGATATCCTGCAGCATTTCCTTGCGGCGGTCGCCGAAGCCGGGCGCCTTGACGCACACGCAGGTGAACGTGCCGCGCAGCTTGTTGAGGATGATGGTGGCCAGCGCCTCGCCCTCGATGTCGTCGGCGATGATGACGAGCTTCTTGCCGGCATTCAGCACGGCCTCGAGCACCGGCAGGATCTCCTGAATGTTGGAGATCTTCTTATCGGTGATGAGGATGAGCGCGTCGTCGATGACGGCCTCCATCTTGTCGTTGTCGGTGACCATGTACGGGGTGACATAGCCGCGGTCGAACTGCATACCCTCGACGACCTCGGAATAGGTCTCGGCGGTCTTGCTCTCCTCGACGGTGATGACGCCGTTCTGGCTGACCTTCTCCATGGCTTCGGCAATGAGCTTGCCGATGTGCTCGTCACCGGACGAGATCGCGCCGACACGCGCGATGTCGCCGCTGCCGCTCACGGGCTGGGAGTTGGTGCGGATGGCATCGACGGCCGCCTCGGTCGCCTTCTGGATGCCGCGGCGCATGACCATCGGGTTTGCACCGGCGGCGAGGTTCTTCAGACCCTCGCGGATCATCGCCTGCGCCAGCACGGTGGCAGAGGTGGTGCCGTCACCGGCGACGTCGTTGGTCTTGGTGCTCACTTCGCGGATGAGCTGCGCGCCCATGTTCTCGAACGCGTCCTCAAGCTCGATCTCCTTTGCGATCGTCACACCGTCGTTTGTGATCAGCGGAGCGCCGAACTTCTTGCCCAGCACCACGTTGCGGCCCTTGGGGCCGAGGGTGATCTTGACGGTATCTGCAAGCTGGTCCACGCCGCGCTGCAGCGCCTTGCGTGCTTCTTCACCATAAATGATCTGTTTTGCCATAATGAAAGCCTCCTAATGAATCCAAGCAGTAGTGTCTTACTCGACGACGGCCAGAATGTCGCTCTGGCGCACGATGGAATACTCCTCGCCGTCCACCTTCACGGTGGTGCCGGAGTACTTGCCGACGATCACGCGGTCACCGGCAGCGACGGTCATCTTCACTTCGTTGCCGTCCACCATGCCGCCCGGGCCGACTTCGACGACCTCGAACATCTCGGGCTTCTCCTGCGCGGATGCTGCCAGGATCAGGCCGCTCTTGGTCTTTTCCTCGGCCTTGAACTGCTTGAGGATCACACGGTCTGCCAACGGTTTGAGTTTCATAATCTATATGCCTCCTAAAAATGAATACAAAAAAGCGATGCGTTAGCACTCAATTCCCCGGAGTGCTAACGCATCATACTATACCACAAATTTTCGGATTATCAAGCCCCTGACGAAATTTTTTTGTAAACGTTTTATGACCGCGTTTTTCGTCAGGAATGGACAAATTCGCGCGTCTCGTGGCCGCCCGCGGTCTCGGGGTGGAAGAAGGCCATATTCGCCGGCACGAGGAAGTTCACGCCGCCGGGGATGAGGTCGAAATTCACGTGCTTGCCGTAGAGCGCCTCGCCGTCGATGTTGACGACGATCTCGTTTTCGCTGTCGATCTCAAGGTGGTCGCCCTCAAGGTGCATGATGTACTTTTCCAGCTCACGGTAGCGCCCCTTGGCGTATTTGCCGACGAGCCGGATGAACTGCAGGCGCGAGACATCGCGCACGACGAGAAACTCCAGCTTGCCGTTGTCGGGCATGGAGTCGGGGATGGGGTTGAAGCCGCCGCCGTAGAACCGGCCGTTGCACGCGCAGATGAGCGACGTGCCGCCGGAATACTCCATGCCGCAGCCGCGCACGGTCAGCGGCTGGGCGATGCCCTTGAAGAGGTTTGCCACGGCGGAGAAAATGTAGCTGTCGTGATACTGGTGCACCTCGGTGCCGATGCGCGCGTCGATGCCGACCGAGCAGATGTTGAGCGCGTAGCGCCCGCAGCACTCGATGATGTCAAAGGGGCGCACCTCGCCGTGCACGAGATCGGCAAGGTCGGAAAAGCGCGCCTTTTCCTCGCCGAACATCTTGATGAAGTCGTTGCCCGTGCCGCAGGGGAAATGCGTCACGGCGACGTTGCTGTGGCCGACGGCGCCGTTGACGCACTCGTTGAGCGTGCCGTCGCCGCCGCAGGCATACACCCGCAGCTCCTCGCCGGAGGTCGCCTCAGCGGCGATCTTGGCACACGCGTCCATGGGCGCGGTCGTGACATAGACCTCGTAAGCGTCCTCGCTGCCCTCGAGTGCGAGACGCGCCTGCTCGGCCACGTATTCGCGCCGGTCCTTGCCGCCGGCGACGGGATTGACGATGAACAGATGTTTCATAGCAAATTCCTGCACTTTCGACAAAATAATACAACAACTATACCGCGCGCATCGCGGACGCGCAAGGGGGAAATCGTGAATATTTGCGGATTTTTAACTACCGGTGTGAGCATATGCACCGGCCTGCCGCCTCACACGTCCTTCGTGTACTGGAACAGGTCGCAGCGGAGCGTGCCGTTGTAGAGCTTGCGCTTCTTGTCCGCCGGGCGGCCGAACGTGCGCTCAAACTCCGTGTGCGACGACAGGAGGTAGAGCTTCCAGTGCGCGGTCTTGGCGTAGGCTGCGCCGAAGGCGGCGTAGAGCGCCTCGGCCTCGCGCTTTTCCATCAGGCGCTCGCCGTAGGGCGGGTTCGTGACGATGACGCCGCGCTCGGTCGTGCGGTCAAATTCCCGCGCGTCGGCGACGGCGAACGTGATGCAGTCGTCCACGCCGGCGCGGCGGGCATTGTCGCGCGCCATGGCGACGGCGCGCGGGTCGATGTCGGAGGCGAAGATGTGGTAGTCGCCGTGAAACTCGCGTGCGCGCGCTTCTTCGCGCGCCTGCGGCCAGACCTCGGCCGGCAGCCATGCCCACTGCATGGCGGCAAAGTCGCGGTGGATGCCGGGCGCGCGCCCCTTGGCGGCCAGCGCCGCCTCGATGGCGATGGTGCCGCTGCCGCAAAACGGGTCGCAGAAGTCACCCCGGCCGCGGTAGCCCGCGATGTCCACGAGCGCGGCGGCCAGCGTCTCGCGCAGAGGCGCCGCCACGTGCGCCGGACGGTAGCCGCGCTTGTGCAGCGGTGTGCCGGTCGTGTCGAGGTAGACGGTCGCCGTGTCGCGCACGAGCGAGAACTGGATCTGGTACAAGGCGCCGGTCTCGGCGAACCAGCCGACGCGGTAGCGCCGCTTGAGCGACTCGACGACGGCTTTTTTGATGATCTTCTGGCAGCCGGGCACGGAGTGCAGCGCCGATTCCAGACTGTAGCCCTTGACGGGGAAGGCCGCGTCCGCCGGCAGATAGTCCGCCCACGGCAGCGCCTTGACGCCCTCAAAGAGCGCGTCAAACGTCGGCGCGGGGAAGCTGCCCAGCTCGAGCAGCACGCGCTCGCCGAAGCGGCAGCGGATGTTCATGCGCGCGATGTCCGCATCCGTTCCGGTGCAGCGCACGCGACCGTTTTCGGGCATGACATCGCGCAGCCCCATGTGGCGCAGCTCATTGCCGAGCGGACCCTCGAGCCCGAACAGGCACGGCACGCAAAGTTTGTGATCAGACATCAGGTGTGTCCTCGGTTTCTTCGTTTTTCTCGGGCTGCGCGGTCTCGGCTTCCGGTTCGGCTTCCGGCTCGGTCTCCGGCTCGGCTTCCGGTTCGGTCTCCGGCGCAGCATCCGCCTCCGGGGCATCTTCCGTCTCGGACGTCATGTCCACGAGCTCGAAGGTGATGTCCGGCAGCTTTTCCTGCTCATACTTGCCGCAGAGGATGCGGATGAGCACCACGATGGCGTAGATCAGGCAGGCGACGGCGGCGACCGTCAGCCCCTCGACCCAGCCCTGCGGGATGCTGCCGACGGTGTCCACGCGCACGATCGCGTCGGGCAGGTAGTCGGCCGCGTCCTCACTGTCGCCGATCGCGCCGATCTGCTGCAGGTAGGCGTGGTTTTCCGTGTACCAGTCGTAGAGCGCGGACGAGACGGCGTCCGGCATGGTCTTGACCGTGCCGGTGACGCGGATGAAGCTGTCGACCGAGTAGCTCTGGCCGGAGAGAACGCTTGTCGTCGCATCGGAAATGGTCTTGACCGAGGCGTTCCAGCGCGCGGGGAAGCGGAAGGCCACGAGCTTGCCGCCGATGGGCACAACGCCGTACTGCGCGCTGCCGCCGTTGGGGTCGGAAAACGTGTTGAGGATAAAAGTAATGTCATGCTGCACGAATGAGCCGGGGTCAGCATCGAACGTGCCAGCGATCTCCTGCGCGCCGCGGGCGATGCGGAACACGCCGAAGCCGGACGCCGCCAGCAGCACGATGGCCGCCAGCAGACCGGCCACACCGCGCCGGAGCGCGTGACGCGCGCGGACGCTCATGGGCTTTTTCTCCGCCGGCGCGGGGGCTTCGGCAGCATCGGCTTCGCCGGCGGGGACTTCGGCGGTGTCGGTCTCGGCAGCGGCGGTCTCGCCGGCTGTGACTTCTTCCGGCTGCGCGCACGCTTCGGGGGCGTCGGTCTCCGGCGCGTCCGGCGCGGCGTTGTCGTTGATGATTTCTTCGGGGGTCTTGTGTTCGTCCATGATGGGCTCCTTTCTCAGATCGTGGCGGCGCTGTCGAGCATGGCGTCGAGCACGCAGCAGGCGAGCGCGGCCTCCATGACGGGGATCGCGCGCGGGGCAAGGCACGGGTCGTGCCGGCCGGTGATGCGCAGCGGCGTCTCCTCCATGGTCACGAGGTCGACCGACGGCTGCTCGCACGCGATCGACGGCGTCGGCCGCAGGGCCATGCGCACGACGAGCGGCATGCCGTTGGTGATGCCGCCGTTGATGCCGCCGGCGTTGTTGGACGCCATGGTGATGCGTCCGTTTTGCAGGCGGATGGGGTCGTTTGCCTCGCTGCCGCGCATTTCGGCAAGGGCAAAGCCGCGGCCAAACTCCACGCCCTTCACGCCGGGGATGGCGTAGAGCATACCGGCGATGTGGCTCTCCATGCCGCCGAAGAGCAGTCCGCCGACGCCGGCGGGCACGCCCGTGACGACGCACTCAAGCTCGCTGCCGACGGAGTCACCGGCGCTGCGCGCATCGAGGATGGCGCGCTTCATGTCAAAGTTGAGCTCCTTGCCCGTCGCCTGGCCGACGCGCACGGCGTTAGCGGTGATCGTGATGCCGCGCCGCTCGAGGATCTGGCGGCAGACCGCCCCGGCAAACACGAGGCACGCCGTGAGCCGGCCGCTGAACGGGCCGCCGCCGCGCAGGTCGGCGTGGCCGCCGAAGCGCACGGTCGCGGCATAGTCCGCGTGGCTCGGGCGCGGGATCTCCGGGTGGTAGGCCGCGCTGTTCTGGTCCTTGTTGCGGAAGATGGCCGAGATGGGCGCGCCGGTCGTCACGCCGTTGAGAATGCCGCTCATCACGAGCGGATCGTCGGTCTCGGAGCGGTGGGTCGTCAGGTCGGACGAGCCGGGGGCGCGCCGGCGCATCTGAATGCGCACGGCGTCCATATCGATGCGCTCTCCGGCCGGGACGCCGTCGAGCACGACGCCGATCGCCGGGCCGTGCGACTCGCCGAAGATCGTCACTTTTACGCGTTCGCCATAGGTGTTCATGCGGTTGCCTCGCTGTTCGTTCAAAAATAGGTTTACAGTTAACCATACAACATTTTCGCGGTCTTGTAAATGCCTTTTGCGCGCTGCGAGCGCCGCGCGGCCGTGCGGGCGCGGATTTTACAGATTGGACATGAAAAATACGCGCCGATTGTTTATAATAGAACGAACCATTGGATCATTATGCCCGGCGCACCGCGCCGGTGAAGGAGGCAACATCACATGAGCCAGAAAGTGCTCGTCGTGGAGGACGATATCAACATCGCGGAATTGCTGCGTCTGTACCTGCAGAAGGACGGCTTTGAGGTGTCGCACGCGGCCGACGGCGGCAAGGCCGTCGAGATGGCCAAGGAGATCCAGCCCGACCTTGTGCTGCTCGATATCATGCTGCCCGTGATGGACGGCTGGCAGGTCTGCCGCGAGCTGCGCAAGAGCATGAAGATGCCCATCATCATGCTCACCGCCAAGGGCGAGACCGAGGACAAGGTCTCCGGTCTGGAGATGGGCGCCGACGACTACATCGTCAAGCCCTTTGAGGTCAAGGAGCTGCTTGCGCGCGTGCACGCCGTGCTGCGCCGCACCGGCGACGACGGCAAGCCCCAGAGCAAGAAGCTCACCTTCGACAAGCTCGTCATCAACCTCGACTCCTATGAGCTGATCGTCGACGGCAAAAAGGTCGACACGCCGCCCAAGGAGATGGAGCTTTTGTACCACCTTGCGGCCACGCCCAACCGCGTCTACACCCGCAACCAGTTGCTCGACGAGGTGTGGGGCTTTGACTACTTCGGCGACAGCCGCACCGTGGACGTGCACATCAAGCGCCTGCGCGAAAAGTTAGAGGGCGTGTCCGACAAGTGGGCGCTCAAGACCGTCTGGGGCGTGGGCTATAAGTTCGAAGCGGAAGAGACGTAAGTGAAGAGTATCTATTTCAAAAACTTCGCCGCGACCGCCGCCATGGTGCTCTTCAGCTTTCTGATCCTCGGCACGGCGTTCGTGTTCCTCGGCCGCAGCTATGTCATCAGCGAATACCGCGACAATATGGTCTCCAACGCCGGGGAGGTCAGCCATGCGGCGCAGGCGCTCGTGCGCGGCGGCGAGCTCACGAGCTGGGACCTGCGCATGGTCATCAGCACGCTCGCGCAGTCGACCGGCAACCACATCTTCATCACCGACACCGACGGGACGATCGTGTCCTGCTCGTGCCGGAACATCGCCTGCGAGCACCTCGGCCGCACGCTCACCGGCAGCGCCGTGACCCAGCTGCGCAGCGAGGGACGGCTCAACTCCATCACGAGTCTCGGCGGGTTTTACAGCTCCGCGCACTACGTCGTCGCCCAGCCGATCACCATCGGCTCGGCCGCGCGCATCATCGGCTACGTGTTCGTGACGACCAACAGCGCCACAATTATTTCCGGCTGGCGCACGTTTTTGTGGGTGTTTCTCGCGGCGTCCGCTGCCGTGATGATGATCGCGCTGCTGCTCTCACTCGTGACGAGCAAGCGCATGGCGCAGCCGCTCGATGAGATGGCCGTCGCCGCCAAGAAATTCGCCCACGGCGATTTTTCCGCCCGCGTCACGGATGACGGACGCACCGACGAGGTCGGCGCGCTCATTTCGGCGTTCAACACCATGGCGGACTCGCTCGAGACGAGTGAGGAGCGCCGCAACGCCTTCATCGCCAACGTCTCGCATGAGCTCAAGACGCCCATGACCACCATCGCCGGCTTTGCCGACGGCATTCTCGACGGCACGATCCCCAAGGATCAGGAGGACAAATACCTCGTCACCATCGCCGACGAGACGCGCCGCCTCTCGCGCCTTGTGCGCAGCATGCTGGATATGTCGCGCATGGAGAGCACGGGCGAGGATCTGACGCGCCGGCGCGAATTTGACATCTCGGACAAGATCGTCAGCGCCATGCTCAGCTTTGAGGCGCGCGCCAACGACAAGCAGCTCGACGTCGACCTCCAGCTTCCGGAGGACCCGATGCTCGTGCTCGGCGACCCGGACGCCATCACGCGCGTGCTCTATAATCTGATGGACAACGCCGTCAAATTTGCCGCGCCCGGCAGCACGCTGTGCGTCTCGCTCTGGAAGTCGGAGGGGAAGGCCTACGTCTCCGTGCGCGATCACGGCGAGACTATCCCCGCCGACGACCTGCCGTTCATCTTCGACCGCTTCCACAAGTCCGACCGCAGCCGCAGCCTCGACCGTGACGGCGTGGGGCTCGGGCTGTATCTGGTCAAGAGCATCCTCGATGCGCACGGCGAAGACATCGCCGTCACGAGCCGCGACGGGGAGACGGAGTTTGTGTTCACGCTCACGCTCGCAAAGCCCGCGCCCAAGCCCACCGCCAAGCCCGAAAACACCGGCCGCCGGGGCGGGCGCAAGAGTTCATGAATTGTTCGCGGAATTCATAGAATGTTCGTTTTCCATTCATAAGCAGCACAAAATCATGTGTTATCATCACATCGTTCCTTGGGAGGGACACCAACATGTACGACAACGTTCGCAAACCGGAGTCCGACTGGTATGAGGCCGGCTACACCGCGCCCCGCAGCGAAGCATCCGGAAACGGCTGCTACGGTTCCTACGATTCCTACTGGAGTCCGTCGCAGACCGCCGCACCGAAGAAAGCGTCCCATCAGGGACTGAAGATCACGATGATCATTCTCGGCGTGTTGGTACTGATCATCGCCTCGTGCTATGTGTTCGCGGCGCGCGGACGCACTTCCGTTCCCGCCGTCGACCCCGGACAGCACGGCAGCGTGACGATCCCACAGGACGAACCGGACGATGACACCACCGTCACCGGCAAGAACGAGCTGCCGGGCGCGCCGACAAATTCCGGCGTGACCATGGCGCTCCAGCCCGCCGGCGGCAGCGCGCTCTCGCTGCAGAGCGTGTATGCCAAGTGCCTGCCGTCCGTCGTCGGCATCCATGCCGACATCCGCCGCGGCGAATACAGCACCGGCACGGGCATCGTGCTCACGAGCGACGGCTATATCGTCACGAACACGCACGTGCTCGACGGCGCGAAGAGCGTCACCGTGACCACGTCGGACGGCACCGAGTATACGGGTGCGCTCGTCGGCGCAGATGCCGTGAGCGACATTGCCGTGCTCAAGATCGACGCACAGGGGCTCACCCCCGCCGAGTTCGGCGACTCCAGTTCCTTGCAGGTCGGCGATGACGTCGTGTCCATCGGCAACCCGCTCGGCGAGCAGCTGCGCTGGACGATGACCAACGGCATCATCTCCGCCATCAACCGCGACATGGTCTACAACGGGCACAGCATGACCCTCCTGCAGACCAACGCCGCCATCAACGAGGGCAACTCCGGCGGCCCGCTCATCAATATGTATGGGCAGGTGATCGGCATCACAAACATGAAGGCGCTGTCCACCGGCGTGGAGGGCATCGGCTTTGCGATCCCGACGGCGGTCATCCGGCCGATCGTCAACGCCCTGCTGGCAGACGGCCGTGTTTTCGGCCGCGTGAGCATCGGCATCACCGTGGGTGCGATCTCCTCCGCCGCTTCGGACTACTATGATCTGCCCGAGGGGCTTTATATCAGCGACGTCGCTGAGGGCTCGGACGCCGAGAAGAAGGGCATCCAGTCCGGCGATATGCTTCTGGCGGTCAACGGCAAGCCCGTGACCACTACCTACGATGTCAGTGCCGTCAAGGATGGCCTGCAGGTGGGCGACACCGTCACCCTGACCATCTACCGCGACGGCAAAACGTTCGACGTCAAAGTCAAGCTCGTCGACACGAACGACATCTCTTAATTTGATAGTTTCTCCCTCCTCATATTCTCCTCTCTATTGAACGAACCCCAGATGGGTAACACCATCTGGGGTTTGTTCTGCGTTTGGGTGAAAAACGATGCGGTAGGTCATGTGACTGAGCAGCAGGGGAGTCCGAGGGGGCAAGGCCCGCCTCGGATGAGATGGCACGCGCTTGCGCAGCAAGCCGACGAACCCCAGATGGGCAACACCATCTGGGGTTTGTTCTATGTCCGGGCAGGAAATGCGGCGCGAGCGTGGGACGATAGAGCAGCAGGGGAGCCCGAGGGGGCAAGGCCCGCCTCGGATGAGATGGCACGCGCTTGCGCAGCAAGCCGACGAACCCCAGATGGGCAACACCATCTGGGGTTTGTTCTATGTCCGGGCAGGAAATGCGGCGCGAGCGTGGGATGACTGAGCAGCAGGGGAGCCCGAGGGGGCAAGGCCCGTCTCGGGTTGGATGGCACGCGCTTGCGCAGCGGATGCGCAAAACAGCCCGCTCCGATGGAGCGGGCTGTTTTTGTTTGTGCGTTTGGTGCGTTTTGCACTTCACGGCACGGCGGTGCAAAATGCGCCGCCGGCATACGCATACACCGTGCAGCCGAGCGCGTCGGCGTCGGCAGGGTCGTGCGTGGCGAGCACGAGCGTCCTGCCCTGCGTTTCGGCGGCGATGCACGCGATCACGCGCGCACGCAGCGCCGCGTCCAGACCGCGAAACGGCTCGTCGAGCAGCAGCACCGGCGCATCATACGCGAGCGCGCGCGCAATGGCCACGCGCTGCTGCATACCGCCGGAGAGCGCCGCGGGATATTGCTCCGCTGCCTCGCCGAGCTCCAGCCGCTCCAGCCATGCGCGCGCCTGCGGCATGGTCTGCGTCCGGTCGGAGAGCACGGCGTTGACATTTTCCGCCGCCGTGCGCCACGGCAGCAGCCGCGGCTCCTGAAACACGCACGCGATGCGCCCGGGCGAAACGCGCACGCTGCCGCCGTCCGGCGCGCGCAGCCCGGCGAGCACACGCAGCAGCGTCGTCTTGCCGCAGCCGGACGGGCCCATGAGCGCGATGTGCGCCCCGTCGGGCACGGTGAGCGTGACCTTGTGCAGCATGTCGCGCCCGTCATAGGTCACGGTGAGGTCATGCGCCTCGATCATGTGCCGCCGCCTCCTTTCCCGCGCGGGGTCAGCGCGCGCAGCACCAGCCGCTCGAGCCCGACGCTCAGCAGAATGACCGCGAGCGTCCACGCGAAGAGGTCGGTGGTCTGCAGATACAGCTTCGATTCATAGATCATGCGGCCGATGGCGCTGTGCGGCACGGTGAGTACCTCGGCGGCGATGGCGGACTTCCAGCCGAAGCCGATGCCGGAGCGCAGCGCCGCGAGAAAGTGCGGCCGCACGCCCGGCAGACAGATCCGCCGCAGGATGCGTCCGCGCGGCCAGCCGTACACCTGCGCCAGCTCGAGCAGGGCGGGATCGGTCGAGCGGATGCCGGTGCAGACGTTGCTCCACACGACGGGCAGCACCATGAGCAGCGAGATGAACACCGGCAGCCAGTCGCGCGCAATCCACACGAGCGCGAGCACGACGAACGACGCCACCGGCGTGGACTTGACGACCGTCATGAGCGGGCGCAGCAGCGCATCGGCGGTCCTGGACGCGGCGCACGCGACGGCCATGCCCGTGCCGAGCGCGACCGCCGCCATGATGCCGAGCAGCACGCGGCCGATGGATACGGCCGTGATGCGCCAGAATGCCGCCGTCGCCGCAAGCTCGCACAGTCTGCGCACGACGACCCACGGCGCGGGCAGCAGCAGTTCCCGGTTCACGAGCAGCGCGAGCGCCGCCCACACCGTGACCCAGAATGCAAGCGTCAGCGCGCCGCGGGCAAAACGCTTCATTTCAGCACGCAGTAGAAGTCATCCCCCGGTACGCTGCCGCCGATGCTCTGCGGGGCGACGGTGCTCAGCGCGGTGAGAAACGCCGTGAGCGGCGCCTGCATCTCCGCGCCGGTCACGAAGCAGACGTTGCAGTTCGGGATGGCCTTGGCAGCCACGGCGGCCTTGGCAAAGATGCCCGCGTCCTGAATCATCTGACCGGCCTGCTCGGGCTCGGCGGTCAGGAATTCGATGGACGCCTTGTATTCCTCGAGAAAGGCCTTGACCTCATTCGGGTGCTCGTCTGCAAACGCCTTGCGCACGACGACGCAGCCCTGCACGAGACTGCCGGCCTCGGAGACCTTGTCCCACTCGGCGGTCAGGTCGAGCGCGGCGGTGAGCTCCGGATTGGCTGCGCGGGCGATCGTGACCATCGGCTCGGGCAGTACGGCGATGTGCACCTCACCGGAGGCGAGCGCCGTGTTGAGCTCGGCCGGCTGGGCATAGGTGTTGTCGATGGTGATGTCCGTGCCGACGGTCAGACCGTTGCGCTCACACAGGTACTGGAAGATGAAGGTCGGGTTCTGCACGGGGACATAGACGGTCTTGCCGCGCAGGTCGGCGAAGGAAGTGATGTTCTCCGTGCCGTCGGTCACGACGTAGAGCACGCCGCGCGTGTTGAGCGCGAGCACCTGCACGGCGCCATTGGTTTTGTTGTAGAGCGCGGCGGCGGCGTTCGTCGGCAGGGCGGCGATGTCGGCCGTGCCGTTGACGAGCGCGGCGGTGGCGTTGCTCGGGTCGGTCTCGACGGTGAAGCTGTAGTTGAGCGCGGCATTGCCCGCCTTGCTGTCGGCCATGAGCTTAGCCATGCCGAAGCCGGTCGTGCCGTTGAGCGAGACGACGTTGACGGTCAGCTCCTTGTCAACGGCGCTGCCCGTGTCTTTCTTACCGCAGGCGGCGAGGGCGAATACCATCAGGACGGCCAGCAGCAGAGCCGTGCATTTGCGCAGATGTTTCATTACAGATCTCTCCTTTTCATGGTTGCCACCCACGCCGAGAGACAAAAAATGCCATGCCCGAAAGGCATGGCGGTGCAGCAAAGCACGCACGCAGCCTTCCACCTCATGGGCGATTCGGTGTCAGATTCGGTGCGGGATCGGCGGCGGCCGGGCCGGCAGCAGAGCTTGCGGCGCGGACGCATAGTTTGGTTCGATTATGACACGGGAATACAGGCGTGTCAAGCGTTTGCGGCGATTTTTCCAAAAGATGCACAGAGATGCAAAAGTGTGGCGTATTGTGAAAAAATCTCTCAGTTTGTCGTTATCAAAACGACGGGTCTGGGCATTGAAATTCCGGCAAAAATCCTGTATATTTGTATATAGAAAGCCTGCATCAGCCGGGGTAGGAGCCGGCAAAGTGCAAATTTGTTGGAAAGGGAATCGAGATTATGGAACAAATCGATTACAAATTCATTGACCAGGTCCTCGCGGATCACGCCTGCGACGCCTCGCAGATCATTGCGATCATGCAGGATGTTCAGGCCAAGTATCGGTATCTGCCGAAAGACGCGCTGCGCTACATCGCGGACAAGGTGGGCATCAGCGAGTCGAAGATCTACGGCGTGGCGACGTTCTACGAAAACTTCTCGCTCGACGTCAAGGGTAAGTATGTACTCAAGGTCTGCCGCGGCACGGCGTGCCATGTCCGCAAATCCGGCAACGTCCTGCAGGCGCTGTATGACGCCACCGGTCTGAGCGAGAGCAAGCCGACCACGGATGACGGCCTGTTCACGATCGAGATCGTCTCGTGCCTCGGCGCGTGCGGCCTGAGCCCGGTCGTGATGGTCAACGACACGGTCCACCCGTCCATGACCCCTGAAAAGGCTATGGACCTGATCCAGGAGCTGCGTGAAAAGGAGGGTGCGTAATGCGTCAGAGAATCGAATCCCTGGAGCAGTTTCGCGCGCTGCAGGCCGAGTACATGGCCGCACGCGAGGCGGAAAAGCGTAAGATCCTTGTCTGCTGCGGCACGGGCTGTGTCGCCGGCGGCAACCTGAACGTCTATCATGAGCTCAAAAAGCGCATGGATGAGCTGGGCGTCCCCTGCGAGGTCTCTCTGACCGAGCATCACGACGATTCTGTCGGTCTGAAAAAGTCCGGATGCCACGGCTTTTGCGAGATGGGACCGCTGGTGCGCATCGAGCCCGAGGGCTGGCTGTACACCAAGTGCCAGGTCAGCGACGTGGAGGAGATCATCCAGAAGACCATCCTCGGCGGACAGTTCATCGAGCGCCTCGGCTACAACCAGGGCGGCGAGCTCTATGAGCGGCAGGAGGACATCCCGTTTTATAAGCGTCAGACCCGCCGCGTGCTCGAGCACTGCGGCCACATCGACGCGGAATCCATCGAGGAGTATCTGTCCATCGGCGGCTACGGCGCGCTGGCCAAGGCGCTGTTCGAGATGCAGCCGGACGAGATCGTGCAGGTCGTGAGCGATTCCGGTCTGCGCGGCCGCGGCGGCGCGGGCTTCCCGACGGGCAAAAAGTGGGCACAGGTCGCTGCGCACACCGAAGAGCCCGTGAAGTACATCGTCTGCAACGGCGACGAGGGCGACCCCGGCGCCTTCATGGACCGCTCCTGCATGGAGGGCGATCCGCACAAGGTCATCGAGGGCATGATCGTCGCGGGCGTGGCCACGGGCTCGACCGAGGGCTACATCTACGTCCGCGCCGAGTATCCCATGGCCGTGCACCGGCTCACCGTTGCCATCGAACAGGCGAAGGAGCTGGGGCTGCTGGGTGACAACATCCTCGGCAGCGGCTTCAACTTCCATATGCACATCAACTGCGGCGCAGGCGCGTTCGTCTGCGGCGAGGGCTCGGCTATGACCGCGTCCATCGAGGGCAACCGCGGCATGCCGCGCACGAAGCCCCCGCGCTCCGTCGACAAGGGCCTGTACGGCAAACCCACCTGCCTGAACAACGTCGAGACGTTTGCCAACGTCCCCGACATCATCAAGAAGGGCGCAGACTGGTTCAAGTCCGTCGGCACGGAGGGCAGCTCCGGCACGAAGGCCTTCGCCCTGACGGGCAACGTCGTCAACACCGGCCTGATCGAGGTGCCCATGGGCACGACGATGCGCGAGGTCGTGTATGAGATCGGCGGCGGCATCAAAAACGGCAAGGCGTTCAAGGCCGTGCAGATCGGCGGCCCGTCCGGCGGCTGCCTGACGGAGGCGCACATGGATCTGCCCATGGACTTTGACTCGCTCAAGAAGGCCGGCGCGATCATCGGCTCCGGCGGTCTGGTCGTCATGGACGAGGATACGTGCATGGTGTCCATCGCGCAGTTTTTCATGAACTTCATCTGCAACGAGTCGTGCGGCAAGTGCACCCCGTGCCGCGAGGGCACGACCCGTATGCTCGACATCCTCACTCGGATCACGAAGGGCAACGGCCGCCCCGGCGACATCGAGGAGCTGCGCTCCCTTGCCAAGATGATCCAGAATTCCTCCCTGTGCGGTCTCGGCAAGACTGCGCCGAACCCCGTACTGTCCACGCTCGCAAACTTTGAGGATGAATACCGCGAGCATATCTTCGACAAAAAGTGCCGCACCGGCAGCTGCCGCAGCCTGACGACGTATGTCATCGACCCGGCAGTGTGCAAGGGCTGCACGAAGTGCGCGCGCAACTGCCCGGCCGGCGCCATCACCGGCGAGCTGAAGAAGCCGCACCACATCGATCCGGAAAAATGCATCAAGTGCGGCGCCTGCAAGGCCGGCTGCCCGTTCGGTGCGATCAAGGAGGCGTGAACCATGGCTGAAAAGAAAATGATCATCGACGGCGTGTCCTGCCCGTTCACGACCGAGCGCAACGTGCTCGAGGTCGCCCGCAACAACGGCATCGACATCCCCTCGCTTTGCTACTGTGAAAACCTGTCCATCTACGGCGGCTGCCGTCTGTGCCTTGTCGAGAACGACCGCGGCAAGATGGACGCGGCCTGCTCCATGCAGCCGCGCGACGGCATGGTCGTCAACACCCACACCAAGCAGGTGCTCGACAGCCGCCGCACGACGCTGCAGCTGCTCATGAGCAGCCACCGCGCCGACTGCCTGACCTGCGATCAGAGCGGCCGCTGCAAGCTGCAGGAGTATGCCCGCCGCTACCATGTGGATGAGCACCGCTTCGAGCCCAACACCTATTGCACCGAGCCAATGGATCTCTCGTCGCCGAGCATCGTGCGTGATCCGAGCAAGTGCATCCTCTGTGGTCTGTGTGTGCGCACCTGCGCTGAGATCCAGAACATCGGCGCGGTCGATTTCAGCGGCCGCGGCAAGAAGGCGCACATCTCTGCCGACTTCGGCAAGACCCTCAAGGATACCGACTGTGTCGGCTGCGGCCAGTGTGCCGCCGTGTGCCCGACCGGCGCGATCACGATCCGCAACGAGACCGAAAAGTTCTGGTCGATGCTGCAGAATCAGACCCGCAAGGTCGTCGTGCAGTACGCGCCCAGCGTGCGTGTCGGCATGGCCGAGCGCTTCGGTCTGCCCGCAAACGAGCCCTGCACCGGCAAGCTCGTCGCCGCGCTGCGCCGCCTCGGTGCGGACGTGGTGTATGACACCAACCTCACCGCCGACCTCACGATCATGGAGGAGTCGGCAGAATTCCTCGAGAAGGTCAAGACCGGCGCGAAGCTGCCGATGTTCACCTCCTGCTGCCCCGGCTGGATCCAGCACGTCGAGAACCGTCATCCGCACCTCATGCCGCAGGTGAGCACTTGCGGCAGCCCGATGGCGATGTTCGGTTCGCTCATCCGCAAGCAGTTCGCGGGCGAGAACGTCTACTCCGTGGCCATCATGCCCTGCACCGGCAAGAAGTTCGAGGCTGCGCGCCCCGAGCTTGAGAAGGACGGCGAGCGGCTCATCGACCTCGTCATCACGACGAGTGAGCTGTGCGACATGATCGAGGAGGCCGGCATCAACTTCGCCGCGCTCCCGGATGAAGAGCCCGACGCTCCGCTCGGCGACTACACCGGTGCCGGCGTCATCTTCGGCGTGACCGGCGGCGTGACCGAGGCCGTCATCCGCCGCGTGCTCGACGATGCCAGCCCGAACACCCTGCAGACGATCGCCGAGTGCGGCGTGCGCGGTCTTGAGGGCACGAAGGCGTTCAGCGTCACGGCCGGCGACCTGACCATCCGCATCGCGGTCGTCAACGGTCTGGCCAATGCCGACCGGCTCATCGCCAAGGTCGAGTCCGGCGAGGAGCAGTTTGACTTCATCGAGGTCATGGCCTGCCCGAACGGCTGCATCGGCGGCGGCGGTCAGCCCCCCGCCTGCAACAAGCGCAAGGCCGAGCGTGCCGAGGCCATCTTCAAGGCGGACGAAGCCTGCGCTCTGCGCATCCCGCAGCAGAACCCCGATCTGGCGTATGTCTACGACAATCTGCTCAAGGGCCGCGCCCACGAGCTGCTGCACATCCACTACCCGGCACACGGCGACCACGCCTGAGCCGCGGGCAAAACAGATAGAAAACGTGCATGGAAGCATTCTTCCATGCACGTTTTTTGCTTGCGGTCTGTGCTGCACCTCCGGTCGAGCGGAAAGGTGAGAAGATCTCCGGTGTCCGTAACGTCGGAAAGCCTCGCGGAGTCTTGCCGCCGGAGCGGCGAGGGAGCGTCTGCGTACCTCCGGTCGAGCGGAAAGGTGAAAAAATCTCCGGTGTCCGTAACGTCAGAAAACCCCGCGCCGGATGGCGCGGGGTTTTGCGTGTTTTGGTGTTTGCTCAGGCAGAGCGGGCAACGGCGTCAATCCGTCGCGTCGGAGATGAGACCGTAGCCGCCGTCCTTGCGCCGATAGACTACCGACACCGCACCGTCGGCCGCGACATCGCGGAAGACGAAGAACGTGTGCTCGAGCAGATCCATCTGCAAAATCGCCTCCTCGACGCTCATGGGCTTGATGGGGAAGCGCTTGCGGCGCACGATCTCGAACGCGCCGGCCTCGGCCGCGTCATCCGCGGGGAGGAAATCGGGCTGCACCTCGCGCTCAAACGCACCGTCGCGCAGCTTCTTGGCGAGGCGGGTCTTGTTCTTGCGGATCTGGCGCTCGATCGTCGCCACGGCGGAATCGACGGAGGCGTACATGTCGCTCGTCGTCTCGTGGGCGCGGAAGAACGTGCCGTTATTCTTGATCGTGATCTCGGCCGTGAAGCGGCCGCGCTCCGTGCTGAAGGTGACGTTTGCCTCGCTTTCCGTGCGGAAGAGCCGGTCGATCTTGCTGACCTTCTTCTCCGCATACGCGCGCAGGGAACCGGACGGGGCCATTTTCTTTTCGATGAACGTGAACTTCATAAAACGCCACTCCTTTCAGGTTTGCACTCCGGGTCACCCCGGATCGTTATATACATGATAACCGATTTTGCGGCAAAAGGGAAGCGGATTCTGTGAATTTTTTCTCAATCGCCGCACGACCGGCAATTTTTCCGGCGGAAAGAGCGGGACTCAGCCCTTTTTCGCCTCCGCCTTGGCGAGAAACTTCTCGGCCATGATGAGAAAACGCTCGTGCGTGCCCTGACCGATCGGACCGGCATCGTCCGACGCCGTGACGCGGAACACGAGGCGGCGGCGGTCGACCTCAACGAGCTCGGCCTTGGCCGTGACGTGCATACCGACGGGGGTCGCCGCGTCGTGCGAGACGTCGAGCTTCGTGCCGACGCTGCTCTGGCCGTCCTCCAGAGCGTCTGCAATGGCGTTGCAGGCGGCATTTTCCATCAGGGCGATCATATACGGCGTGGCGAACACCGGCAGGGAGCCGGAGCCGACAGCGGCCGCGGTATTTTCAGGCGTCACGACGGTGGAAGCGGTACCGACGGCGCCAACGGAAATGGACATGGTTATCGTCTCCTTTACTACGTTTGTGAGCTACCGGCGACGCCCGACGTATGCGCGTTTGTCAACCGGGGGTAAGGTTAGTTTAACATGATTTCATAGGGAACGCAACATAATTTCGCGCTGCGCGCGCGGCCGTGTTAACGTTGTGTCAGTCCTTGCAGGGCGGGCATTTGAGTGCTATAATACTTATTTGTCCGGTCGTGTTATCTGCACCCGGGCGCGTCCCGCCGAAGCCATCGGCGGAGAACATTTGGCTTCCGCCATCGCCATTGGCGGAGCAGGGAGGAAAATCATGAAAAATACCGAAAAGACAATGGACAAGATCGTTGCCCTGTGCAAGAACCGCGGCTTTGTGTACCCCGGCTCTGAGATCTACGGCGGTCTCGCCAACTCCTGGGACTACGGCCCGCTCGGCGTGGAGCTGAAAAACAACGTCAAGCGCGCATGGTGGCAGAAGTTCGTGCAGGAAAACCCCTACAACGTCGGGCTCGACTCCGCGATCCTCATGAACCCGCAGGTCTGGGTGGCTTCCGGTCACGTGACGACGTTCAACGATCCGCTCATTGACTGCAAGTCCTGCAAGATGCGCCACCGCGCCGACAAGCTCATCGAGGGCTGGCTGGCCGAGAACCCCATGCCCGACGTGAACGTCGAGGCCATGACCAATGACGAGATGGTCGCCTTCATCCGCGCCCAGCAGATCCCCTGCCCGGGCTGCGGCAAGAGCGACTTTACCGATATCCGCAAATTCAACCTCATGTTCAAGACCCATCAGGGCGTGACCGAGGACACGGCCGCCGAGGTGTATCTGCGCCCTGAGACCGCGCAGGGCATTTTCGTCAACTTCAAGAACATCCAGCGCACGACGCGCCGCAAGATCCCGTTCGGCGTCTGCCAGATCGGCAAGAGCTTCCGCAACGAGATCACGCCGGGCAACTTCATCTTCCGCATCCGCGAGTTTGAGCAGATGGAGCTGGAGTTCTTCTGCGAGCCGGACACGGATCTGGAGTGGTTCGACTACTGGCGCAGCTTCTGCCATGAGTGGCTCAAGGGTCTGCGTATGCAGGACGAGAACCTCCGCCTGCGCGACCATGAGAAGGAGGAGCTGAGCTTCTACTCCAAGGCCACGACCGACTTTGAGTATCTGTTCCCGTTCGGCTGGGGCGAGCTCTGGGGCGTCGCCGACCGCACGAACTACGACCTGAGCCAGCACCAGAAGTTCTCCGGTCAGGACATGGACTACTTCGATCAGGAGAAAAACGAGCACTACATCCCCTATGTCATTGAGCCGTCGCTCGGCGCGGACCGCGTGACGCTGGCCTTCCTGTGCGAGGCGTATGACGAGGAGGTCGTGGACGAGGCCAAAAACGACACCCGCGTCGTGATGCACTTCCACCCGGCGCTCGCGCCGTTTAAGTGCGCGGTGCTGCCGCTGTCGAAAAAGCTCTCCGAGCCTGCGACCGAGCTCTACCACCAGCTGCAAAAGCGCTTCATGTGCGACTATGACGAGGCCGGCTCGATCGGCAAGCGCTACCGCCGGCAGGATGAGATCGGCACGCCGTACTGTGTGACGTTCGACTTTGACTCGGCGGAGGACGGCTGCGTGACCGTGCGCGACCGCGACAGTATGCAGCAGGAGCGCGTCCCCATGGATCAGCTCGCCGACTACATCGCCGCGCGCATTCAGTTTTAAGCCATGCCGAGGATCGTTCCGCCGCCGGACCCGACCGCAAAGGAAGAGCCCGGCGCGCAGATCGCCCGCTGGCTCGGACCGGTGGGCGGCGTCTTCGTGCTGCTGCTCTCGGCGCTGATGGTCGTGTATTGCTTCACGGCGGGGGCAAACCCCGTGCCGGGCTACGTCCCGCCGCACGACAGTGCGTATTACGCCGGACACCTCGACGAGCTTGCGCAGGAGCTCAACACGAATTTCCTGCCCGTGCTCGACGAGACCGCACACGCTGAGGCAGACGGCGGCACCGTCACCGTGACGGCGTCGGCCAAGGAATATGTGCCCGTGCGCGGCGCGGTGCTGAAGTTTTACGACGCGGCGCTCTTTACGTTTGAGAAAGCAAATTAGAATAGAAGAAAAGGAAGAATCAACATGAAACACGGATTTATCAAGGTTGCAGCGGCTGCTCCCGAGATCCGGGTAGCAGACCCGATGTTCAATGCGGATGCCGTTATCCGCGCCATGGACGAGCACGCACGCCTCGGCGTGAAGGTGCTCGTGTTCCCGGAGCTGACGCTCACAGGTGCGACCTGCGGCGATCTGTTTTACCAGAACACGCTGCTTGCGGGCGCGGCGGCCGCGCTCGAGAAGGTCGTTCAGGCGTCTGCGGGCAAGGACATGCTTGTGTTCGTCGGTCTGCCGGTCGCGCAGGGCGCGAAGGTGTATGACGCGGCGGCCGTCGTGTGCAACGGCGAGCTGCTCGGCGTCGTGCCGGCAAGCTGCCCGGGCGACAAGCATTTTGCGCTGCCCGGTGCGCTGCTCGACGACATCACGGTCGGCACGCTCGGCCCGGTCGATTTCCACGCGCAGCAGCTGTTCCAGCACAGCGAGGTCGGTGAGCTGACTGCCGCCGTGCTCGTCGGCGCGGACGTGACCGCGCCGGTGTCTCCGGCCGTGCGCCACGCGCTCGCCGGGGCGACCGTGCTCGTCGAGATGGCGGGCTTCCCGATGATGACGGACTCCGTCTGCCGCGTGACCACCGCCGTGCGCGCCGAGAGCGCGAAGCTGCACACCGGTGTCGTGCTCGCAGCGCCCGGCTTTGGCGAGTCGAGCACCGATGCGACGTATTCCGGTCTGTGCCTCATCGCCGAGGACGGCAAGCTGCTCGAGTGCGCCGAGGACGGCTGCACCGACGTCGTGACCGAGCTGGATGTGCAGATGCTCATCGCCGCCCGCCGCAAGGATGCCGCCTTTACCGGCGACGCCGCGTCCTACGTCGTCACCGAGTGGGGCGAGGGCGTGGAGCAGACCGTGCTCACCCGCGCGTTCGGCAAGTACCCCTACCGCCCGGACGATCCGGCGGATTACCACGCGGCTGCCAAGCGCCTGCTGCACATGCAGGCGGCGAGCCTTGTGCGCCGGATGCAGTACGCCAATCTCAAGCACCCGGTCGTCGGCATCTCCGGCGGCGTGGACTCGACGCTCGCCGTCATCATCTGCGCTGAGGCCGTGAAGATGATGGGCCTGCCGGCCAATTATGTGACCGCCGTGACCATGCCGTGCTTCGGCACGACCGACCGCACGAAGTCCAACGCCATCATCGTGTCCGAGCAGCTCGGCGCGACCGTGCGCGTGATCGACATCGGCGAGAGCGTCATGCAGCACTTCAAGGACATCGGTCACGACCCTGAAAACCGCAACGTCGTGTATGAAAACGCGCAGGCGCGCGAGCGCACCCAGATCCTCATGGACGTGGCCAACAGCTTTGCCGACGGCGGCATCCATGTCGGCACCGAGGACATGAGCGAGTTTGCCGACGGCTGGTGCACCTACAATGGCGACCACATCTCGATGTATGATGTCAACGTCGGCTCGACCAAGACCATGGTGCAGATGGTCGTGCGCTACGTTGCCGAGACCACGGATAACGATGTGCTGTCCAAGGCGCTGCTGGACGTGCTCGACACGCCGGTCAGCCCCGAGCTGCTGCCGCCGACGCGCAACGGCGAGATCGCCCAGAAGAGCGAGGACTCCGTCGGTCCGTACAACCTCCAGGACTTCTTCCTGTACTATCTGGTCGATCACGGCTTCGCGCCCGAGAAGGTGCTGCGCCTGGCCGACATCGCCTATGGGGACGAGTTTGACCATGCGACGCTCAAGAAGTGGCTGCGCAGCTACTGCCGCCGCCTCTTCAGCCAGCAGTTCAAGCGCTCCTGCCTGCAGGACGGTCCGACGCTCAACGGCTTCAGCTTCTCGCCGCGCACTGGCTTCCTCATGCCGTCCGACGGCTCGGATGCGCTGTATCTGGCGACCGTGGATGCGCTGGAGTAAGCCCGTTATAAAAAACTGTCATGAGCGGATGTGCAAAGTTTGTACATCCGCTCTTGATTTTTTGCGCCGGATTGGGTATCATACTCGTGCGCTATATCCCGCCCGGAGCGGGAACAGCAGCTTAGGAGGTATAAAAAATGAACAACAGTAATGGTAAGACCCGGCGCCTGGCTGGGCTTGCACTCTTCACCGCCATCGTCGTCGTGCTGCAGCTGCTCGGCAGCTTCATCAAGGTCGGCCCGTTTGCCGTGTCGCTCGTGCTGATCCCGATCGTGGTCGGCGCGGCCGTTTACGGCGTGAGCGCCGGCGCCTGGCTCGGCTTCGTGTTTGGCGTCGTCGTCACGATCGCCGTCGTCACCGGCGCCGATGCGGGCGGCTACATCATGTTCAGCGCGCGTCCGGTCATGACCGTGATCGTCTGCCTGCTCAAGGGCACCGCAGCCGGTTATGTCGCGGGTCTGGTCTACCGCGCCATCAGCAAAAAGAATTCTCTCGCCGGTGCGATCGTCGCTGCTGCTGCCGCGCCGGTCGTCAATACCGGTCTGTTCGTGCTCGCCATGCTGCTGTTCTACCAGCCGCAGCTTCAGGCGTGGGCGGGCGACACCGCCGTTGCGACCTATATCGTCACGGGTCTCGTGGGCGTGAACTTCCTGCTCGAGCTGGGCGTGAACCTCGTCCTGAGCTCGACCATCACCCGGCTGATCGCAGCCGGCAAGAAGGGTCCGGTGGACTGATATGCTTCTGGCTCTGGACGTTGGCAATACAAACATTGTGATCGGTTTTCTCGATGAGTCGGGCATCCGCAACATTGCCCGTCTGGAGACCGACCGCGATAAGACCGCGCACGAGTATGCGATCTCGCTGCGGCAGGTGATCGAGTTTTCCGGCATCGCGCCGGAGCAGGTCGACGGGGCGATCCTGTCGTCCGTCGTGCCGCCGATCAACGGCGCGCTCGTCGCCGCCGTGCGCATGATCACGGGCATCCGCCCGCTCGTCGTGGGTCCCGGCATGAAGACCGGGCTGAACATCGCGCTCGATAACCCTGCCACCATGGGCAGTGACCTTGTCGTCGGCGCGGCCGCGGCGCTCACGATGCACGCGCCCCCGCTGATCATCATCGACATGGGCACGGCCACGACCATGACGGTCATCGACCGTGAGGCGCGTATCCTCGGCGGCGCGATCATCCCCGGCGTGGGCATCTCGCTCGAGGCGCTCGCAAGCGGCACGTCGCAGCTGCCGCACATCTCGCTCGATGCACCGAAAAAGTGCATCAGCACCGACACGATCGAGGCCATGCGCTCCGGCAGCGTCTACGGCACTGCCGCCATGCTCGACGGCATGATCGGCCGCATGGAGGATGAGCTCGGCGAGCCTGCCACCGTCATTGCGACCGGCGGCCTCGGCGGCGTCGTCATCCCGCACTGCCGGCGCGAGATCATCTATGAAAAGAACCTGCTGCTCAATGGGCTGTGGGCACTGTATCAGAAGAATCAGCGCAAGCGCTGAAGCCTGCGCACCGAATGGCGACGCCGCGGAGAAACTCCGCGGCGTCGTTCGCTTTGTCAAAAGGCTTCCTTTTTGACAAAGAGGGTGCAGGCTGCGGCGCTCAAATTCCACATTTGCAGGCTGCGCGGTATTTTCTCTGCCGCACATTTCGCCGGAGAAAATGATTGGACTCTTTTCGCCGCACGCCCCACGTTTTGCATTATGTAAACCGATCACTGAAACCGGCGTCGATTTTTGTCGAATGGGATCGGCTGTTCGACAAATCGGCGTGCAAAGCACATCCTTAGCGGCTTCTTAGCACACCGTTTGCGCGCATTTTGCGATTTTTCTCTTGCCATGTTGCACAAAGCGCCCGCAAAAAGAGCTGTCCGAGAGGACAGCTCTTTTTTGCGGGCGTGTATGTTTCGGCGAAATCACCGCGTCTCACGCGGGGTTGACGTGCACGGTGCAGTGCTTGACATCCGGGAAATCGTGCTCAAGCGCCTTGTGCACGCGCTCGGCGATGGCGTGCGCATCGCGCAGCGGCAGCGTGCCGTCGACCGCAATCTCGGCGTCCACATATGTCCGGCTGCCGAACAGCCGCGTCTTGAGATCGTCCACGCGCACGACGCCGGGGGTGCGCAGCATCGTCTGGCGCATGGCGTCGATGGTGTCAGCGTCGGCCGCACGGTCAACGAGGCGGTCGATGCTCTCGCGGAAGATGCCAAAGGCCACCTTGAAGATGAACAGGCAGATAACGATCGACGCGATGGGGTCGAGGATCGGCATACCGAGCCGCGCACCGAGCACGCCCGCAAAGCTGCCGATGGACGACAGCGCATCCGAGCGATGGTGCCATGCCTCGGCCTTGAGCGACACGGAGCGGATGCGCTTGGCGGCCGCGATCGTGTACCAGTACAGCGCCTCCTTGACGGCGATGGACACCACCGCCGCGATGAGCGCGAGCATACCGGGGGCGGCGAGCGTTTCGCCGTGGAGGATCTTTGTGATGCCTGTGTAGCCGATGGCCGCGCCGACGAGCACGAGAATGTTGCCGAGCAGGATCGAGGCGATGCACTCGAGCTTCTCGTGACCGTAGGGGTGGCTGGCGTCGGCCGCCTTGTTGGAAAAGACTGCGCCGATCATCACGATCAGCGAGCCGAGGATGTCGGATGCCGAGTGTACGGCGTCGGCCACTATGGCCGACGAGTGCGCCACGATGCCGGCGACGAGCTTGAACACCGTCAGTGCGGCGTTGCAGACGATGCCGACGGTGGATACCTGCATGGTCACGCGCTTGGCATCATCGGGTGCGGAAGCGGTTTCACGCATGATAAAAGACTCCTTTCGAATAAAAAAGCGTCTGCGGGGCGTGAAGTCCCACAGACGCGGTGATTTCTGTCTGCTGCGGCGATGGTGCCGCCCGGCCGTTTCCGGCCTGTCATTAGACGCGAGTATAGCACGGGCGCGGCCTGCCGTCAAGCGGTCGTTTCATTTTTTTACCGGCGCAGCCAATGCACACCGGCGCGGCGGAGCTTTGCACCCAGGATGAGCGCGATCTGCACCGGAACGCCGACGAAGAACACGGCCCAGATGTTGTATTCGAGGTACTGGAAATAAAACGCGGTGATTATGCTCCACACGAACAGCGACGCGAACACGCACTGCAGCGCCGCCTCACCCTTCCAGTGGCGGGAGAAGAGGAACGCCACGCCGAACGACACCGGCACTGCCCACACGAACGCCATCCAGTACATCTTGCCGATGCTGAACTGCGAGTACAAAAACACGACGACCGCAACGACCCACACCATCGTCACCCACATGGCGGCGATGAGCATCTTCTGCATCAGATATGCGTCGTGCTTTTTTTCGCGGCCGGCCGCCTCGGCGAGCGCGTTGGCAACGCCGTCCTCGGTCAGCAGATCGTCCACGCGCAGCCCGTAGAGGTCGGCGATGGTCTTGAGCATGACGACGTCGGGCAGCGAATCGCCCCGCTCCCACTTGGACACGGCCTTGTCGGAATAATTGAACCGTGCGGCAAACTCGGCCTGCGTCAGATTTTCTTCTTTTCTCAGCTCGGCTAAATTGGCGGCGAGCGCGCCTCTTACATCTTCCATGCTATGAGTATACCACAGCGTGCGCCACACCGCAAGCCCGGCAAAAATCCCAGATACCGGAATTCTCCTGCCGGTAGAATTGCCTTCTCTCAACGTTTCTACCGGTCGAAAGCGGGGAGGATGCGTTTTCAGACCCCTTGACGTATAATGAAAACAAGAAAAAACCGGGATTTGACCGACGATGTGCACGCCGGGCAGCCCGCAAGGAGTTTGAGATACATGCGCAAACAAAATTTCCGTCTTCCGTCATGGCGGCGCAAGCCGACGGCGAGCGAAACCGCGCCGGACATCGCCGACAGCGAGCTGGTACCCTCCGAGAGCGCCGCGCAGCCGACGCGCCGCAAGCACGGCAAGCGCACCTACGTCATCGGCGGCGTGCTGCTGGCACTGGCGATCGCGGCGGCGGTGGCACTGCCCGGTGCGATCGATTCCGACGACGGCGCCGGCGGGTCGAGCACCACGCTCGCGCGGCCGGACGGCGATCCCTCCGGTCAGAGCGCCGAGGACAACATTTATATTACGACCGGCGTCATGGATCAGGAGACCTACCGCTCCGTGACCACCGGGCAGACAAAGGCGAAGGTCGGCTTCATCGACTACAACCAGAACGTGCACAACGTGCGCGTCGTGACGGATGACAGCGTCTTTACCGAGGCCATCAGCACGAGTATGTTCGTCAAGATCGGCGAGCAGAAGTATTTTAAGGACGGTGCGATCCTCGTGCGCAAGGCCAGCTCCGTCTCCGCCGACAGCGCGACCTGGAGCGACCAGATCGTGGCCATCTCGCAGCAGGACTATCAGGATGCCTACGGGCAGGATCCGCGCAACCTCAGTAACTACGTCATCAGCCGCGACACGGTGCAAAACCCGACCATGACCGCCAATGATGACGGCACGTACACCGTCACCTTCGACCTCGAGCCCGCGGGCGCGAGCGCATACTATAAGCATCAGGTGCGCACCTACAGCGGTGCGTCGAAAAACCCCGAGTTTACGGCCGTGCACATGGTCTGGACGATCGACGCCAACTGGGATCTGCTGCAGATGGACACCGTGGAGAGCTACTCTGTGTCCATGTCCGGCCTCGGCAGCCTCAACTGCACGAGCACGCTCACGGAGACGTTCACGGACTTCGGCGCCGTGACCGACGACCAGACGGAGTTCCAGCACTACCTCGCCACGCAGTATGACCCGAACAAGCTCGGCAAGCTGTCCGATAACGGGCAGGATACGCAGGCCATGGTGCGCGATTTCTTCCGCCGCACCCCGAACTACAGCATCACCGTCAGCGCAAACGGACAGTCCTACGGCCTGACGGCACATATGGATATCGACCAGACCGCCTTCCAGCTGCGCGGCAATGTCGCGGGCGTCAATCTCTTTGCCGCCTACAGCAACGAGCGGGTGTACATCGCCTTCGGCAGCCAGAAGATCAGCCTGCGCGCGAGCGACACGCTCGACGCGGCGCGCACGGTGGCGGGCTATCTCGGCGTGCAGATCCCGGACATCTCGCTCGATTCCGCCGGCATGGCGGCGCTGACGAAAAACGTCACCATGCAGGAGACCGCCAACGGCATGAACATCCGCCTCAACGACCCGATGATCTCCGGCACGGTGCAGCTGACCGATCCAGATGCGCTGCGCCTGACGCGTGCGGACGTGTCGCTCAACCTCGGCGGCGCGCGTATGCGCATCGCGGCCACGCCGTACTACGGCGGCTTCCGGGTGCAGTCGCTCGACGGCTACACCGATCTGACCGGCGCGCTGAGTCTCGTCAGCCCCATCATGGACGCGGCCACCGCCAAGACCGCGACCTTCAACGTCGCGCTCAGCGGCCCGCTGAGTCTCAGCGGCACGGCCACCGTGACCAAGACCTCCGGCGGCTATGACGCTGCGCTCACCACCTCGGTCGACGGTGTGACGATCCGCGCCGAATACATCGGCGGCACGGTCTATGTCTCCGCCGGCAACATCCACGTCAGCGGCACGGGCAGCGAGATCAAAGACCTCGTCGCGTGGGCGGGCAAGCTCGCCGGTGCGAGCGGTGCGGACGCCGCGGGCAGCGCCTATGCGCAGTTTTTCCGCGAGCTCACGCCGCAGTCTGCCGTCGACAGTATCCGCGGCCTGACGTGGTCGAACAATGCCCTGCACGCACAGCTGAACATCGCGGGCACGGATGTGTCTGCCGCCCTCTCGGCCGACAGCGTAAGCGTTACGGCCGCGGGCTGGACGGTGCGCGTGACCGTCACCTCGACGTCCGGCAGCGCCGCTGCCATCAGCCCCACGAGCGGAAAGTATGTCACGCTCTCGCAGCTGCAGCCTTTTGCCCCCGTGCTTGAGCGCTATGTCGGCGCGCAGGCCATGGGCATGGACGCAACGGTGAGCGTCAACGGCTACAGCCTTGACACCGATGTCGTGCTCTCGTTCGGCAAGCCCGTCGCGGCGCGCGCTGTGTCGAAGATCCTCGGCCGCGACCTGACCGTCACGTTCTGGAACGACCGCGTGTACATCGACTACGGCTGGCACCACGTCACGGCGTCGATGGATTCGCTCGAGCGCGCGCTCTACGCCGTGCTCACCGTCACGCCGGGCGTCGACCGCCAGACGGTGCAAAATGCCATCGAGGCGTACACCTACTTCTTCGAGCACCTGTCGTTTGCGAGCGTCGTCGGCGCGATCTCGGACTTCGGTTATGCCGATGGTGCGCTGAACATCACGGCAAATATCGCTGCCTCGCCGCTGTACATCTCGCTCACGCCGAGCCGGATCACGCTGCGCACGCAGGTCGATGCGGCCAACCTCACCGTCACGGCCGCGCCGGGCAGCGCCTATGCCGCCGCGCCGGATCTTGCGCCGCAGGGCGGCAGCTACCGCAACCTCGACGATTTCCTCGCCCTGTTCCCGAGCCGCTGAGCCCGGGCAGGACACCCTGAGAATGGAATACAGACAGCAAAGCCCCCGAACCCAAGCGGTTCGGGGGCTTTGTACATCCTCTTGCCATATGTGCGCGCGTCAGCACGCGCCCTGCTTCTGCCGCAGACTCAGGCAGTCGGCGATCATGGCGATGAACTCCGAATTCGTCGGCTTGCCTTTGATGTTCGAGACCGTGTAGCCGAAAAACTTTTGCAGCGTCTCCAGGTCGCCGCGATCCCACGCGACCTCGATCGCATGGCGAATGGCACGCTCAACGCGCGAGGGCGTGGTGTTGAACTTGCGCGCGACCTCGGGGTAGAGCACCTTGGTCACGGAGTTGATGACGTCCATGTCGTCGATGGCCAGCATGATCGCCTCGCGCAGGTACTGGTAGCCCTTGATGTGCGCCGGGACGCCGATCTCGTGGATGACGTCGGTGACGACGCTCTCGAGCGTGGGCGCGGGCTCAGGTGCGTCAAGCTGCGCACACAGGCTGCCGGTGCGGCGGCGCGGACGCGCGGTCTGCCGGATGCGGTACACGAGCAGCGGCGGGTCGACCGGCTTTTGCATGAAGTACATCGTGCCGAGATCGGCACACTCCATGAGCACCTCGTCATTGTAGATCGCGGATGTAACGATCACGCGCGGCGGCTTCTCCTTGGCCTGCAGCCGCGCCAGCAGCGACATACCGTCGACGCTTGCCAGCACGAGATCAAGCACCACCACGTCGGGTTGGAATTCGTCGACGAGCGCCTCGGCGCGCAGTCCGTTGTCCGTCTGCGCGACCAGCTCCATGTCCGTCTCCCGGGCGATGGCCTTGGCATAGGCTGCGCGGTATTCTTCGCTGGGCTCTGCCACCAGTACACTGATTTTTGTTTCCATAACGTTCTCCTCTGCAAAATTTCGGGCTTGCGGTCAGCTGTCTGATGAACCGCTCGTTTTCCCTGTCTTGCGCGGATATTTTACCATGTTTGGGATGCTGGAATCGTGTGGTTCTTGGCGAATAACTCTGAGTTTCCGTTGACATAATGTGATACGCTTCGTCGAAAAGCACAAAGATTCGGAAAAATCCAAATTTTCTCGCCTGCCTTCGACAGGTGGAATGCGTCGAACGGGTATCAGGATTATGTAAACCTATTTTTCGACGCGCGCCGCGTTTCCTTGACGAAAGCCGCCTGCGTGTGCGGCGCTCAGTCCTTACTGCCGCGCTTTTGTTCGTGCTTTGCCTTATGCTCGGCGTGCCGCTCGAGGCGCTCGGCCTTGCGGTCTGCGTGGCGCTGCATCTTGCGCGCGAGATCCTCGGCGTGCTTTTGCGCGCGCTCGGCGGAGTGCTCCGCGTGGCGGCGGGCGTGCTCGGCCGCGCGCTGCGCCTTCCTGGCCAGCTCGGCCGCCTGCCGCTGCTCACGCGCGACCTGCGCCTCCGCCTGGCGGCGCAGACGCTCCTCAAGCTGCCGCTCATGGCGCAGCTGCTGCTCTGTGGCGTGCTGCTCGTGCCGCTCCTGATGCGCGGCGGCGTGCTGCTCATGCCGCTCGAGCAGCTCTGCCTGATGCTGGGCGCGGCGCTCGCCGCGTTCGGCGCGCTCGCGCTCGATGCGGGCGCGCAGCTGCTGCCGGCGGGCGTCGATGCGCGCGGCACTCGTGGGATGGTTGGCGTGGAAGTCGTGGTCGAGGTGGTCGCGGCGCTCGCGCACGTGCTCGACCAGCTCGGGGTAGTCCTGCTCGACGCGGTCGATGAGGCTGTCGCGCTCGACCTCGAGGTCGGTGAACACGTCGTCCTCGGAGTTTTCGAGCAGCTCGGCCAGCTCGTCCGTGTGTCCCTCGAGATGCAGCAGCACCTCGTCGGCGTCGATGCTGCCGAAGTGGAAGTCCTCGTTGAGGAAGTGCTCAAGCATGGCGCGGCGCGCGCGCACGTCGTCCGTTGTGCGCATACGCGCGAGCATGAGCTGGACGTTGCGCTCGATCTGCACCTCCGCGTCCGCACCGTAGAGCCACTCCAGCTCCTGCAACTGGCGGATGTCGTCCATGTTGCCGGGGATCTGCTGATATGAGCTGCCTGGGTCGAGCGTCACACCGGCGTCGCGCAGCGCGCCGCGGATCGTGCGGCGCACGGCGCCGGTCTCAATGAGCTCGCCGGCCTCAAAGTGGCGCAGCTGGTCGTTGACCTCACCGATGTGCTCGGTCAGATAAAAGCGCACGCCCTGCGCGCGCAGCTTGCGGTTGAGCGCGACGAGCCGGTCGCAGGCGGTGATGTCCACGCTCACGACGGCGCTGCCGTCGACGATGACGGCCTGCGTGTCGGGCTGCACCGCGCCCTCGATGTCCTCCTGAAAGCGGCGGATGTTTGCAAAGAACAAGCTGCCGCTGAAGCGGTAGAGCACAATGTGCGGCAGCGGCTGCACCCCGCTGACGCGGTCGATCGGGAAGAAGCCGGACTTGCCCGGCAGGGTGCCGAGAAACGTGCGCTGCGGCGCTGCGGCGCGCATGAGCACGTCGACAAACGACAGCACCATGCCCACGAGCACGCCCTTGATCGCGCCGAGCAGCAGCACGCCGAGAAACGCTCCGGCGAAGATGCCGAGCTCCACGCGGTTGACGCGCCAGAGCCGCCGCGCGATGCCGAACTCCGTCGCCCCGATGAGCGCGTTGACGACGATGGCCGTCAGCACCGGCACGGGCAGAAAGCGGATGAGCGGCGTGGCGAAGAGCAGCACGAGCAGCATGGTCACGCTCGCCGTGACGGACACGAGCTGCGTTTTTCCGCCATTGCGCTCGTTGACCGCCGTGCGCGACACGCTGCCCGACACGACGCAGCAGCCGACGAGCCCGGCGGCGACGTTGCAGACGGCGTAGGTCGCGATCTCGCGGCGGCCGTTGAGGCGGTAGCCGTTTTTCTGCGCCGTGCCGGACGAGGCCAGCAGCGTCTCGGCCAGAATCACGGCCGCGACCGGCAGCGTCGCCACGAGCGCCTTGGTAAACGGCAGCGCCGTGAGATCCGGCAGCGCGATTTTCGGCAATCCGCGCGGCACGGCGGCCAGCAGCGCCACGCCCCATGTATCCAGCGGCGCAAACGCGCCGAGCAGCCCGCCGAGCACCATCATCACCAGCACCCACGGCACCTTCGGCCACTTGCGCGGCGCAAGCAGCAGGATCGCAAGCGTTGCAAAGCCGAGCGCGGCGGTCGGCAGGTTGACGGTCTTTGCCGCGGCAAAAATATGCCCCAGCAGCTCAAACAGCTCGCCCGTGCCCGTGCCCGAGCCGAGCAGCTTCGGCACCTGCATGAGGATGATCTCGCAGCAGACGCCGCTGATGAACCCGCCCATGACGGGTTCGGAGATGTAGTCGACGGCCTTGTCCGCGCGCACGAGCGCAAACACCGCCAGCCACAGCGCGACGTAGAGCGTCAGCACCGGCACGATGCGCATGGCCTCCGTGCCGCCGGGCGCAGCGCCGAGCGAGGCGAGCACCGCGCCGATCATGGCGGCGGGCGCGGCATCCACGCCGAAGATGAATTCCCGCGTCGTGCTGAGCATCGCAAAGAGCAGGATCGGGATCAGCGACCCGTACAGACCGTAGACCGGCGGCAGACCCGCCAACTGGGCATAGCCCATGGAGATCGGGATGGACAGCAGCGCAATGAGCACGCCGGAAAACACATCCGGTCCGAGCTGCTGCCGGTCATAGCCCTGCAGGGAGGCAAACAGCGGTTGTGAGAGCGCTTTCATAACATCACCTGAATTATATAAGGTATGGGATCCCCACTCAGGTGAGCAGGGTGTCGAGTCCGGCGTCGAGCCGGGCGTTGCGTTTCGGGCGCGGGCGGTCGATGATCCGGCCGCGTGCGACGACCATGTCGAGCGTGCGCAGCGCGCGCAGATCCTCGAGCGGGTTTTCGCTCGTGACGAGCATATCGGCGCACAGGCCGGGGCGGAGCGTGCCGGTCACGTCGCCGAGACCTGCCATGCGTGCGCTCTGACCGGTGGCGCAGTAGAGCGTGCAGGCGTTGGAAGCGCCGGCATATTCGTGGAAATAGCACAGCTCGCGCCAGAAATCATACTGCGCGACCCATTGACAGCTCGCGTCGTTGCCGAGCACGACGGGGATGCCGTGCTCGAGCGCGGCTTTCGCGCAGGCGATCATGCCGTCAAAGACGACGTTGCCGTTGAACTGCTCGTCCTCGGTCAGGTGTGTGACCGCGCGGTCAAAGCGCGCATACGGCAGCGCGGGCGAGAACGTCGCGCACAAAAATGCGCCCCGCTCCTGAAACAGGCGCAGGATCTCCGCGTCCGGCTTTGCGCCGTGCTCGATGGAGTCGACGCCGTTTTGCAGCGCGATGCGCACGCCCTCCGTGGACTCGGTGTGCGCCGCCACGGTGTAGCCGAGCGCGTGCGCGCGCTCGCACACGGCGCGCACCATCTCGGCCGGCATTTTCACCTCGCCGGGCATACCGCGCTCGGTCGCGTCCATGACGCCGCCGGTGATCATGAGCTTGACGAGGTCTGCGCCCTGCGCGTGCACGGCGTCGACCTGCGCGAGCGCCTCGTCAACGGTCTTGGCCGCGATGGCGACCGAGCCCGCCATGTGCCCGCCGGGAACGGAAATGCCCTCATTTGCCGCGAGCACGCGCGGTCCGATGCGGCGTCCGGCGTGGATCTCGTCGCGCAGGCGCGTGTCGAACGTGTCCAACCCGCCGACGGTGCGGATCGTCGTCACGCCGCCGAGCAGCTCTGTGCGCGCAAAGGAGCACACCATGCGGTAGGCCACCGCGCGCGCGACGGGGTTTGCGAGGATGCGGCGCACGAGCGTCTCCAGGTCGCGCTGCTTTTTCTGGATCTTGCCGCTGCCGGCCAGATGCACGTGCATATTGATCAGACCCGGCAGCAGGTAGCGCCCGTGCAGGTCGATGCGCGCGTACCCCGCCGGCGCGGTGCCGGCGGGCACGATGTCCGTGATCGTCTCGCCGTTCGTGAGCACACACAGCCCCGGCTGCACACGCATATCCTGTGTGCCGTCGATCAGATAGGCGTTATCAAAGGCGTATTTCATCGCAGTTCTCTCTTTCCGGACGGGCGCGCTGCGCCGGTCAAAGTGCATAAAAAAGTGGCTTCGTGTTTGGTCAGGCTGCCAGCCGCGCCGTCATGCAAGCGTGGCCGTGAAGCAGTGCCATTCCTCAAGGCTGTCGTGCGCCGTGACCGTGAAGCCCGCGCGCTCGATGGCGGCGCGCACCTCATCCTCGCGCCCGTCGATGATGCCCGAGCAGATGAACGTGCCGCCCGGGGCGAGAAATGCCGGGGCGTGCGCGGCCAGCGGGATGATGACGTCGGACACGATGTTCGCCAGCACGAGATCATACCCCGTGCCGAGATCCCGGCGCAGTCCGGCATCGGCGAGGATGTCGCCCGCGCAGACGGTGAACCGGTCGCCCGCGAAGCCGTTGAGCGCGGCGTTGCCCGCCGCGACCTCGGGCGCTTTGGGGTCGATGTCGCAGCCGGTGACGTGTGCGCAGCCGAGCAGCAGCGCCCCGATGCCGAGAATGCCGCTGCCGCAGCCGAGGTCGAGCGCGGTCTTGCCCGGACCGGCGTGCTGCTCGAGCGCGGCGAGGCACATACGCGTTGTGGGGTGGCTGCCCGTGCCGAAGATGAGCCCCGGATCGAGCCGCAGCGCAACGCGTCCGTCCGCCGGCGCATCGAGCCATTCGGGCACGACGACGAGCTTTTCACCGACTTCGATCGGCTGATAGTACTGCCGCCAGTTATTCTCCCAGTCGCTGTCGCGCACGGTCGCGGTCGTCAGCTCGCGGCCGATGCCGGTGCGGATGGTCTCAAGCTGTGCGCGGCCGTCGTCATCGTCCGAGAGGTAGAACTTGATGCGCGACACGCCGCGAAACTGCGCCTCGAGCGCGTCGTCCACATAGTCCCAATACTGATGGTTGTGTTCGAGAAAGTCCTGAAAATCCGCCTCGTCCTCCACGACCATGCCGCCGGCGCCCAGCTCGGCCAGCTGTGCGCAGACGTCGTCGATCTCATCGCTGCGGGTGGGGACGGACACTTCGATCCATTGCATATGTGCTGCTCCTTTGTGCATGATTTGCCGCCCCGCGCAGGGCGGCAGGCAATTATTATTATATGGTATTTTCTCATTATACCGCGTGGCGCGGCGCTTGAAAAGTGGGCGCGGCGGCTTTTTACACATTTTTTGGCATGCGGGCAAAAAACGGCCCGTTCGAGCGGAGCGTACATCGGGCGGCGGCTGCGAAAATATTCGCGCGAATGCATATTTCACTGCCGTTTACAGGCGACGCAGTGCGGAAAAGTGCGTATAAACACCCCGTTTTTGTGAATATCACGGAAAGAATATGATTTTTTCGGCGAATTTTATGCAGATGGAGGGTTGACATTTGCACGAAAAAGATGAATAATATGCACATATCATGAATGAATAATCAATGGAGGTACCCATTATGAAAAAAGAAGATATCAAAAAAGTCGTCCTCGCTTACTCCGGCGGGCTGGATACGTCCATCATCATCCCGTGGCTCAAGGAGCACTACAACAACTGCGAGGTCATTGCCGTGTCCGGCAACGTCGGTCAGGCGGACGAGCTCGACGGTCTGGAGGAAAAGGCCATCAAGACCGGCGCGTCGAAGCTCTACGTGCTCGACCTGACGGACGAATACGTCGACGATTACATCATCCCGACCATGCAGGCCGGCGCGATCTACGAGGAGTACCTGCTCGGCACGAGCCACGCGCGCCCGTGCATCGCCAAGGGGCTGGTCGAGATCGCCCAGAAGGAGGGCGCGGATGCCATCGCCCACGGCTGCACCGGCAAGGGCAACGATCAGGTGCGTTTTGAGCTGGCCATCAAGCACTTCGCGCCCGATATGCCGATCATCGCCCCGTGGCGTGAGTGGGACATCCAGTCGCGTGAGGAGGAGATCGCCTACGCCGAGGCGCACAACGTGCCCCTGAAGATCAACCGCGAGACCAACTACTCCAAGGACAAAAACCTCTGGCATCTGAGCCATGAGGGGCTCGACCTGGAGGATCCGGGCAACGAGCCGCAGTATGAGAAGCCGGGCTTCCTCGAGCTGGGCGTGAGCCCGATCGACGCGCCGGACGCCCCGACCTACATCACGCTCGACTTCGAGCAGGGCAAGCCCGTCGCGCTCGACGGCAAGCAGATGAGCGCCAAGGACATCATCCTCAAGCTCAACGCCATCGGCGGCGCCAACGGCATCGGCATTCTGGATATTGTGGAAAACCGGCTCGTCGGCATGAAGTGCCGCGGCGTGTATGAGACGCCGGGCGGCACGATCCTCTACAAGGCGCACAGCGTGCTCGAGACGCTCTGTCTCGACAAGATGACCATGCACGAAAAGCAGAAGCTTGCCGTGACCTTCGGCGAGCTGGTGTATAACGGTCAGTGGTTCACGCCGCTGCGCGAGGCGCTCAGCGCGTTCGTGACCAAGACGCAGGAGCACGTCACCGGCACGGTGCGGCTCAAGCTCTATAAGGGCAACATCATCAATGCCGGCGTCTGGAGCCCGTACTCGCTCTACTCCGAGGAGATCGCCACCTTCGGCGCGAGCGACTACAATCAGGCGGACGCCGCCGGATTCATCCAGCTCTACGGCCTGCCGATCGCCGTGCAGGCGAAGGTGGACGGCAAGAGCATGTAAGCGGTACAATAAATATATCGTAAGATTTTCTCCCCGCGCCGGGCCTCCCGGCGCGGGAAGATCGTTCCAAAAGCCTCGCAGAGTTTGCGCCCGCAGGCGCAAAGAAATTCCGATCATTTTCTCCGGCGGCGTGTACGGCGGAGAAAATACCGTTCGGCTCGCAAACGTGCGCGCATGGCGCGTGCGCTGCAGCGAGCCGCAGCTTTTCCACAGAGAACCCAGCGAAGCGGTTCTCTGTGGAGACAACGCATGAAGGGAGACCAGACCATGGCAAAAATGTGGGCAGGCCGCACGGCCGGCGTGACCGACCCGGTCGCGGACGATTTCAATTCCTCCATCCGCTTCGACAGCCGTATGTACCGCGAGGACATCACGGGCAGCATGGCGCACGCGGCGATGCTCGGTGCGCAGCACATCCTGCCTTCTGCGGATGCTGACGCGATCATTGACGCGCTGCAGGGCATCCTCGACGATCTGGACAGCGGCGCACTTGCCGTTGATCCCGCGTGCGAGGACATCCATATGTTTGTCGAGCAGGTGCTCACCGCGCGCATCGGCGACCTCGGCAAGAAGCTGCACACCGCCCGCTCGCGCAACGATCAGGTCGCGCTCGACCTGCGCATGTACCTGCGCCGCGAGACGCAGGAGATCATCGCGCTGACGAAGGACGTGCTCGCGGCGCTCGTGGAGCAGTCTGAGGCGCACAAGGGCGACATCCTGCCCGGCTACACGCACCTGCAGCGCGCGCAGCCGATCACCTTCGGCCACCACCTGATGGCCTATGCCATGATGCTCCTGCGTGACATTGACCGCCTGCGCGACGCGGTCAGGCGCATGAACGTCTCGCCCATCGGCTGCTGCGCCCTTGCCGGTACGACGTATGACACCGACCGGTTTTTTGAGGCCAAGCAGCTCGGCTTTGACGACGTGGCGCGCAACAGTCTTGACGGCGTGTCCGACCGGGACTTCTGCGTCGAGCTGCTCGATGCCTGCGCGATCGAGATGATGCACCTCTCGCGCCTGAGCGAGGAGCTCGTGCTCTGGTCGAGCTGGGAGTTTCAGTTCGTGCAGCTCTCGGACGGCTACACGACCGGCTCGTCGATCATGCCGCAGAAGAAAAACCCCGACATGGCCGAGCTCGTGCGCGGCAAGACCGGCCGCGTCTATGGCGACCTCATCGCCATGCTCACGGCGCTCAAGGGGCTGCCGCTGGCATATAATAAGGATATGCAGGAGGACAAGGAGGCCGTGTTCGACGCGGTCGACACCGTGAAAATGTGCCTGCGCGTCATGGCGCCGATGCTCGCGACCATGACCGTGCGCGCCGACAAGATGCTCCACGCGGCGCAGACGGGCTTCCTCAACGCGACCGACCTCGCCGACTACCTCGTCACAAAGGGACTGCCTTTCCGCAGCGCGTACAAGATCTCCGGCGAGCTCGTGGCGTACTGCATCGCGCATGACACCGTGCTCGAAAAACTGCCGCTCGAGACGTTTCAGACCTTCAGCGCGCTCTTTGACGACGGCGTGTATGCCGCCATCGACCTCAAAAACTGCGTCACGCGGCGCGTATCCTACGGCGGCACGTCCGTGCCGAGCGTCGAGGCGCAGATCGCATGGGCCACGCAGCAGCTCGAGGCATAAGCACATACGCATTTTTTTACAGGACCGGCGCTCCCGAACGGGGGCGCCGGTCTTGAGGCTGTCAAAAAGTAATACTTTTTGACAAAGGGGTTTACGGCCTGACTGCAGCGCACGCGCCGTCCGCCCAAGGCGGACGGCGCGCACGTTTGCAGGCCGAGAAGTATTTTCTTCGCCGCACATGTCGCCGAAGAAAATGATTGGACTTTCTTTGCGCCTGCGGGCGCAAACTCTACGAGGTTTTTGGACAAGCTGATGACCGGCGCTCCCGAACGGGGGCGCCGGTCTTGCATTGCACAAAAAAATCCTGTACAATAAACAAAAAGTTGTGCAAAAAGGCTTGCCATTTCCGGGGGGTGGTATCCTTTTTAATACCCAATTTGTTGAAAAAAGGAGAAATGGTATGAGAAAGAAGCTTCTGAGCATCCTGCTTGTGCTGAGCCTGATGCTCGCGCTCGTGCCGGCCGCCTTCGCGGCGGACGCCGTCGGCAGCGGCGCCTGCGGCAGCGGGGTCACCTGGACGCTCGGCACTGACGGCAGACTCACCATCGACGGCAGCGGGCAGATCCGTGATTATTCCGAGACCGATCCGGCCCCGTGGAAGGGCGCGGCCGTCAAGGAGGTCGTCATCCGCGAGGGGGTCACGTCCGTCGGCGCGTATGCGTTCGCCGGCTGCACGGAGATCGCAGACGTGCAGCTGCCGTCTACGCTGACCACGCTCGGCGATCGGTGCTTTGCCGGCTGCATCAGCCTGACGTCCGTCGAGCTGCCCCAGGCGCTGACGTCGGCGTATGGCGGCCCGTTTGCCGACTGCCTGCGCCTGCGCAGCATCTCGATGGCCGGAGGCGGCAACCGGGAATTTACCGTGCGCGACGGTGTACTCATGACCGCCGACGGCACAGTGCTCGTCACCTACCCGGCGGCGCGTCCCGGCGTCTGCTATGCTGTGCCCGACGGTGTGCGGTGCATCTGCGAGTACGCATTCTCGGGCAGTGGCCTGATGGTCGTTTCCCTGCCGGTGAGCATGCACAGCATTGAAAATTACGCCTTTTCCAACTGTACGCGCCTGATGTACATCGGCATCCCGGCCGAGATGAATTACATGGGCGACTGGGGCGTGTTTGCGGGCGACGATCAGCTTCAGGAGGTCTACTACACCGGAACGTGGGAGCAGTGGCAGCGCATGACCCAGCCGTGCTTCCGTCTGCTGCCGGCGGGCGCTACCGTTTATTATGAGACACAGATGGATGTCGTCACGGCTGCCGACGCCTTTGCGGATGTCAGCGAGAGCAGCTGGTCGTTCCCGGGCATCGACTTCTGCTATACGATGGACTATATGGCCGGCGTCGGCGGCGGCCGGTTTGAACCGCAGACGCCGACCACGCGCGCACAGATCGTGCGGATTTTCTATCACTTTATCGGTGAGCCGGAGGTCAGCGGCGAGACGCCGTTTACCGACCTCACGGCCGACTGGTACAAGGACGCGGTGCTCTGGGCGTACCAGACCGGTGTGACATCCGGCGTGAGCGAGACGGCCTTCGCGCCGGACGCATCCGTCACGCGCGAGCAGATCGCGGTCATGTTCCTGGCGTTTGCCAACAAAGTCCTCAATATGCGCAACAGCGGCGAAGCGGCGGATCTCGCGGCGTTTCCGGACGGCGGCCGCGTTTCCTCCTGGGCGCGGGACGCAATGGCGGATGCCGTCTCGCTCGGTCTCATCTCCGGCGTGCGGACGGATGACGGCACGTTCCTGTGCCCGCAGAGCAGCGCGACACGCGAGCAGATCGCAACCATCCTGATGGGGTTTTACTCCGGCATCGACACGGCGCTGCGCGTGGAGGACTATCTCAAACAATGACCCGCGGTGAGGGACACGGGCAGATAAACACAGCCCAAACAGCCTGCCGTTTCAAAAGCGGCACGCTGTCTGAGACCCACTTTACTGAAAAGGAGAAATGGTATGAGAAAGAAGCTTCTGAGCATCCTGCTTGTCCTGAGCCTGATGCTCGCGCTTGTGCCGGCGGCCTTCGCGGCAGACGCTGTGCGCGCCGAGCTGGAAATCGACGGCACAACGCTCGCCTTCTACGGCAGCGGCGTTGCCACGGCCGACTGCTGGAACGGTGACTGGACCGCCGTCACGCACATTGACCTCGGGTATAAGATCCGCGGCGTCGCCGAGGATGTGCTGGCCCGCTGCGTCAACCTCGTGTCCTTTGAGACCAGCAAGGGCTTGTATCTCCAGACCTACAACGGCGGCCTCATCTCCGTGGACGGCAGGCAGATGCTGGCCGCGCCGAACAGGTGCACGGCTTATGAAATTCCCGACCTGGTGCAGACCGTCAAGACGGGCGCGTTCCGTTACTGTCAGGGCCTGACGGCGATCACGTTCCCGGCAAGCCTCGTTACCATTGAGGCGCAGGCCTTCACCAGCTGCCTGAGCCTGACGGCGGCCGCGCTGCCGGACGGCCTGAAGACGATCGGCGACTTTGCTTTCGCCGGCTGCGCCGCGCTGACGAGCGTGCTCATCCCGAAGAGCGTCACGAGCATCGGCGCGGGCGCCTTCACCGGCTGCACCGCGCTCACGGCCATCGACTACAGCGGAACCGAGGCCGAGTGGGCCCAGCTGACCAAGGGCGAGAACGCGCTGCCGGAGGGCGTGAGCGTGAACTGCAACGCGCCCATCCACCACTACGGTTCCTGGACGGGCACGGACCCGAACTGCACGACCGAGGGCAAGCGCACCCGCGCCTGCACCGACGACGGCTGCGGTCACACGGAGGAAATGACACTCCCCGCCTGCGGCCACTACTGGGGCATCGGCCGTGTGACGACGCTGCCGACGGAGACCACGACCGGCGTGCGCACCTATACCTGCAGGAACTACGTCTGCAATGCCACGCGTACTGAGGAGATCCCCAAGCTTCCCCCGCGGGTGCCCGTGAGCGAGCGCTTTGACGACGTTGCCCCCAACAGCTGGGCGTATGAGGACATCCAGTACTGCGTCGACTATGAGCTCATGGCCGGTGTCGGCGGCGGCCGGTTTGAACCGAAGACGCTGACCACGCGCGCACAGCTCGTGCAGATCCTCTATCGGATTGCGGGCGCGCCGGAGGTCAGCGGCGAGACGCCGTTTACCGATCTCACGGCCGACTGGTACAAGACCGCGGTGCTCTGGGCGTACCAGACCGGCGTGACGTCCGGCGTGAGCGAGACGACCTTCGCACCGGACACGCCCGTCACGCGCGAGCAGGTCGCGGTGTTCCTGGCCGGGTTTGCGGATCGGGTGCTCGACAGATACACCCCCTATATGTGGGATGCGCTCTTCCCGTTTCAGGATCGTGAGAGCATCTCCTACTATGCGCGCACGGCCATGAACTGGGCGTGCGATCGGGGGCTGATCAAAGGCATTCCGGCCCCGGGCGGCCTGCGCCTTGAGCCGCAGAGCAGCGCCACGCGCGAGCAGATGGCGGTCATGATCGCACAGTTCTGCCGCAAACTGAATGTCTGGAACGAGCCCATGCCGGAGCTTTGAGCAAACGGCTGGAGCGCGCGTGCGTGCATTGCTCCCTGATACCGAACCGGCGTCCTGTTTTTGGACGCCGGTTTTGTTATTGCTTGCGTGTGTGCTCCATAATTTTGCAACAAAGAAGGAAATAAAAGGACGCTAATGGAAGAAAAAAGGAAAATACTTGCACAGGCGCGCGGAATTGATACAGAAAAACGGGAAAAATGCATTGATATCTTCTGCACGGATGTTACAATAAAGTTACAGGCTGGTATTGCAATTTTGAGTATTTGTAACATTTGGAAAGGAGTGCAGAGATGAAACTGAGAACGCGCAAGGTGTTGACCCTGCTGCTGGTGGCTGCCATGGTGGTAAGTCTGGCAGTACCGGCATTTGCTGCCGACGGCGGCTACTCTGCGACGCCGTATACCTACGGCGCCGGAGACTACACATTCGGCAAGATCTCGCACGCGGACAAAGCGCCCGGCACGCCGGACGGCATCGTGGACTATACCGGCGACGGCACGGTTGCCGTGACCGGAACGGTCACGGGAGCGGACGGTCAGGGCGACCGTGGACAAAGCTACTCCTGGGCAGCCATGGCCTACGGCGACTATGTCTATGTCGGCACGTGCTACGCCGCCATGGGCAAGACCCTCTCGGCCATGGACAGCGTCATGGGGCACAAGTTTGACGAGGAGGTCATGCGCGCCGAGCTCAACGCCGTCTTTAACGGCACGTTTTTCTACGGTGAGGAGGACGGCGGTGTTTCCGACGGCATCCTTGTCAAGATCAACGTCCACACCGGGGAGGTCAAGCTGATCATGGCCAACTCCCTCAACAGCGTCACGCCGCTGTTCCGCAACGCCATTCTCTATAAGGATAAGATCTATTTCTGCGGCAGCGTGACCGCCAACGGCCGCGTCGGCCTGCCGAGCATCTATGAGGTCGACCCGAAGGACGACAGCTTCCAGTGCGTCTATACGGGGCTTTCCAATATGCAGGAGTACGTACAGGCGTACAAAGAGGGTGTCTGCACCGGCATCCGCGGCATGGCGGTCTATGACGGCAAGCTCGTCATCAGCAACGTCGGCGTCGACGGCGGCTACCTGCTCATCAGCGACAACCCGTCCGAGGGCTTCACGAAGATCGCCACGCAGTCCGATCTCTTTAACTATCCCGCCGTGCACTTTGTCGACAGCGTCTACGGCGGCGGCATCTGGGAGATGGTCGAGTATAACGGCAGTCTCTACGTCGCCATGTGCACCGGCACGCCTGCCACGCGCGTGGGCGACAATATGCGCTCGTTCGCCATCGTGCGCGGCAACTGTTCCGGCGACTGGAGCGACCCCAACGCGTGGACGTGGACGCCGGTCGTCGGCGACAAGGCCGACGGTGCGAAGTACACCTTCGGCATCGACCCCGCGCGTACGCGCGCCGCGGCCTGCAATCTGTGCATTTATGACGGCTATCTCTACATCGGCGAATACAACGACGAGGAGATCCCGCTCGAGGAGCTCATGTTCGAGCAGGACTTCGGCTTCCTCGCGCGCAACCTGGAGCAGTCGGTGAACCTCTACCGGATGTCCATCGGCAGCGACGGCAGCGAGCAGATGGAGCTCGTCGTCGGCGAGCGGACGAAGATGTTCCCGGCCGGCGGCATCCTGTGCAAGCGCTCCGGCTTCGGCGACTATGAAAACCAGTATTTCTGGCAGTCGAAGGTCTTTGACGGCAAGCTCTTTCTCGGCACGTTCGACACCAGCTCTCTGCTTGAGCCGCTCGGTCAGTTCACCAACGGCGACCTGCTCAAGATGTCGCGCGAGGAATGGGCCAGCCAGATCGGCTACCTGCGGGTGCTGCTCAAGCTGCTGCTGAATCAGGATAAGAACGGCGACGGCACGCTCATGGCGGCGGATGCCGATCCCGATGCCGCCATTGACGCCGCGGTCGACGCGGTCAATGACGAGAGCCCTGAGCTCTTCTCCTTCACCGACGCACAGCATGACACCCTGCGTCAGGCGCTCAAGGACGGCATTTACAACGCCCGCTACAGCGTGAGCACGCTGCGCCAGCTCCGGGAGCTCAACGAGCTGCTCACCGAGCTGACCGACCTCGTCGAGACGAACGACATCGAGGGCTTCGTTGCGCTCTACCAGAAGGCGAACGACCTCTATGCAAGCCTCAGCGGCAAGCTGCCCGAGGCGCTCAAGAAGCTCTATGACGCGCTCGTGCGCATCACGGAGCTGGAGAACATGAAGGATCTGTGCATCTGCCTCGGCAAGCTCTCGACCGCCACGCGCGGCTTCGGTCTGTATGCCATCTCGTCGGAAGGCGGCAAGCTCACGCTCGAAACGCTCACGCGCAACGGCTTCGGCGATCCGTTCAACCACGGTCTGCGCGCCTTCGCCTCGAATGACGAGCAGGGCTGGATGGTCATCGGCACGGCCAACCCCTTCATGGGCACGCAGCTCTGGCGCACGAGCCTGACGGTGAGCGACCCCATGACGCAGTTCACCGATGTCGATACCGGCAGCTGGGCGTATCCCGGCATCCGCTACTGTGTGCAAAACGGTCTGATGTCCGGCGTCGGCAACGGACGGTTTGCGCCGAAGATGACGACCACGCGCGCGCAGATGGCGCAGATGCTCTATCAGCTTGCGGGCGCGCCGGCGGTCAGCGGCAAGACGCCGTTTACCGACCTCACGCAGGCTTGGTATCAGAACGCGGTGCTCTGGGCCTACCAGACCGGCGTCTCCACCGGCACGGGCGCGACGACCTTCTCACCGGACGCCCCCGTGACGCGTGAGCAGGTCGCGGTGATGCTCATGAGCTACGCCCGGAGGATCGCGCAGGTCGATCTGTCCGGCGCAAAGGCTGACCTCACCAAGTTCCCGGACGGAGCGCGGGTCTCGTCGTGGGCGCGCACGGATCTGTCCGCCGCGGTCGCGCTGGGTCTGATCAGCGGTGTGGGGGACGGCAGCACCGTCTACCTGAGCCCGCAGGGCAGCGCCGCGCGCGAGCAGGTTGCGACGATCCTCATGGCGTTTAGCCGCAATGTGCTGCATAGAGCCTGAAATGAATTGCTTTGCCCGCCGGAGTTTATCTCCGGCGGGCTTTTTCACTTAATTTTTCTTAAAGCTGCCATTTGCCCCTGTGCGCACGCAGGGCGGATGTGTTAGGATAGAGCTCAGAGGTGATACGATGGAAAACCCCCAGTTCCCCGCTCGCATCCTCGTCGTGGATGACGAGCCGGACATTCGCAACATTCTGCATATTCTGCTCTCGTCGCGCGGCTACGAGGTCGACGAGGCCGAAAATGGCCTGCGCGCCTTGGAGTGCGTGCGCGCACAGCCGGACTATGACCTCATTATTATGGACATCATGATGCCCGGCATGGACGGCGTCGCCGCCTGCGGCGAGATCCGGCGCTACAGCGTCGCGCCGATCCTGTTTCTGACGGCGAAGGCGCAGCCCGGCGACATGAGCGACGCCTACGGCAGCGGCGGCGACGACTATCTCGTCAAGCCCTTTTCCAACCACGAGCTCTTCCTGCGCGTGGATTCGCTCATCCGGCGCTACCGTGTCTACCACGGCAAGGGCGACGCGCCGACCGTCATCGACGCGCTCGAGATCAACCGCGACAAGGGTACCGTGTGCAAAAACGGTCACGCCGTCGAGATGACCAAGACGGAGTTTGAGCTGCTGCAATACCTCATCGCCAACCGCGGCACGTCGGTGTCCGCGCGCAAGCTCTATGAGGACGTCTGGCATGAGAAATTCCTGCCGAGCTCGGCCAACACCGTCATGGTGCACATTCTCAAGCTGCGCAAAAAACTCGAGGACGATCCGTCCAACCCGACGCTGATCCGCACCGTCTGGGGAAAGGGGTATCAGATTGATTAAGAAGTGGCGCGCCTCGATCAGTGCGCGCATGATCCTTGCGCTCATCCTGTCGCTGGCCGTGGGTGCCGGGTGCTATTTCGGCTGTTACCGGCTCGGCGTGTGGTCGATCAACCGCTGGTATATGGCCGACGAGGCGGTCGAGCTGCGCAACCAGCGGCATGAGCGCAGCCTGCAGCAGTATGTGGAGAGCAACGATGTCTCCTCGCGCGACACGGTGGCCATCGAGCAGTGGCTGCGCAGAGAGAAAAACGCCAGCGTCATCGTCTATCAGGCCGAGGGCGACCCGTATGAGGCTGGCACGTGGGGTACGAACCTGCTGCTCGACGACACGACGCAAAACGACCTTGCATCGCTCGGCTACAGCTTTTATTCCATGCAGTTTGCCGACGGGGAGTACCGCGTCGCCGTGTGCGATTACTCGGAGTCGCGGCTGTTCGGCTACGTGCAGATCGGCGCGCTCGTGGTGGCGTTCGCGGCCTATTCGTGCATTGCCTTTGGCTTCACGCGGTGGCTCACGCGGCGCGTCACGCGCCTGTCGGAGGCTGTGAGCGCAGCCGGCGCGCTCAACCAGACGATCCCCGTCACGGGCACGGACGAGCTCGCGCGCCTCGCGCAGAACGTCAACACCATGCGTGAGATGATCGTCGAGCGCACGCGCAACGAGCAGACCGCGTGGCAGGCCAACAGCGACCTCATCACCGCCATGTCGCACGACATCCGCAACCCGCTCACATCGCTCGTCGGCTATCTCGACCTGCTCGAGATGCAGCAGGCGCAGCTTCCGGAGGATCTGCGGCGCTACGTGCTTGCAAGCCGCGACAAGGCCTATCAGCTCAAGGATCTGACGGGGGAGATGTTCCGGTACTTTCTCGTCTTCAGCCGCGGCGAACAGGAGACGCACCCCGAGCCGTATGACGCGCAGATCCTCTGTGCGCAGCTGCTCGGCGAGTGCGCGGAGGAGCTGCGCAGCCGCGGCTTTGACGTCAATCTTCTGCCGCTCGGCACACCCTGCACCGTCACGACCGATGCGCAGATGCTCAAGCGCGTGACGGATAACCTCCTGTCGAACATGGAAAAGTACGCCGACCCTGCCTCCCGCCTGACCATTCTGGCCGAGTGCGAGGGCGAGCGGCTGCACGTCTGCTTTGCCAACCGCGCCCGGCGCGAGCTTGCGCGCGTCGAGAGCAACCACATCGGCCTGCGCACCTGTGCGGCGATCCTGAAGCTGCTCGGCGGCGAATTCATCACGCACAGCGACGGCAATGATTTCACGGCGGAGTTCATCCTGCCGGTCACGCCGCCGGATGCGCCGCAGAGCGAGACCTGAAACAGGACCCGCCGCCGGCTGCTTGTCAAAAACCTCGTAGAGTTTCGCCGCCGCAGCGGCGAAAGAAAGTCCGATCATTTTCTTCGGCGACATGTGCGGCGAAGAAAATACTTCTCGGCCTGCAAACGTGCGCGCCGTTCGCTTTTGGCGGACGGCGCGTGCGCTGCAGTCAGGCCGCAGCCCCACTTGTCAAAAAGTATTACTTTTTGACAGACTCCCCCGGCTGTGGAGGATCTCTCCGCAGCCGGGTTTCTTTTTTGCGCGCCGCGGCTTGAAAACTGCCGGAATGCCTTGAACGTTTTCCGGATTTCCGCTATAATATAAAAATATCCTGACCGGTGCGCCTGTGCCGGAATGCTGTGTAAGGGAGGTGCGCTTGTGCGCAAGGTTTGGTTTGAGGACGACTACGAGATCCGTCTGCTGCGCCGCGGCAAGCGCCGCCTGCTGGACATCGTGTTCGGCCGCACGATGGTCATCGTTGTGCTGCTGCTGCTTCAGGTCGCCATCATGGCGCTCGGCGCGCACTATCTCGGCCGCTTTTACCCCGCGCTGTCCGGCGTCATGCACGTGCTGGCGGTCGTGCTCATCATCTATCTGGTCAACAAGCCCGGCAGCGCGACGACGAAGGTCACATGGATCGTGCTCGTCATGGCGCTGCCCGCGTTCGGCGTGCTGCTGTACCTGTTCGTGCAGCTCGATGTCGGCCACCGCTACGCAAACCGCCGCGTGCAGGAGAGCATCGTGAGCACTGTGCAGTATGTGCCGCGGCAGACCGAGCTCATGGCGCGCCTGCGTACCGAGCTGCCCGAGGTGCACAACCTCGCCGAGTACACGCTGCGCTCCGGCGACTACCCGGTGTATGAAAACACCGCCGTCACCTACTACCCCATGGGGCAGGATAAGATCGGCGCCCTGCTCGACGCGCTGCAGTCGGCGGAGCGGTTCATCTTCCTCGAATACTTCATCATTGAGGAGGGCGATGTCTGGGGGCGCATCCTCAAGATCCTGGAGGAAAAGGTGCGTGCCGGCGTCGAGGTGCGTGTGCTCTATGACGGCACGTGCACGTTCTACCGCCTGCCCTACGGCTATCCCAAGCGCATGGAGGCGCTCGGCATCCGCTGCAAGATGTTCGCGCCGCTGCGCCCATTTGTCAGCACCTACTATAATAACCGCGACCACCGCAAGATCGCCGTCATCGACGGGCACATCGGCTTCACCGGCGGCGTGAACCTTGCCGACGAGTATGCAAACCTCGTCAGCGTCTACGGTGTCTGGAAGGACACTGCCGTGCGGCTCGAGGGCGAGGCCGTGCGCTCGCTCACGCTCATGTTCCTGCAGATGTGGGGCATGGATGAGCGCGAGCCGGATACGGATTCCTACGGGCGGTATCTCAACGTGCCGCTGCCGCCGCTGCCGGAGGCGGGGGGCTATGTCCTGCCGTATGCCGACAGTCCGCTCGACGAGGAGCGCGTCGGCGAGAGCGTGTATCTCGACATCCTCAACCACGCCGAGCGCTATGTGCGCATTTTCACGCCGTACCTCATCCTCGATGAGACGATGGTCATGGCGCTCACGTTCGCGGCCAAGCGCGGCGTGGACGTGGAGCTCATTTTGCCGCACGTGCCGGATAAAAAGTTTGCCTTTGCGCTGGCCAAGGGGCACTACCGCGAGCTGCTCGACGCCGGCGTCAAGATCTACGAGTACACGCCCGGCTTCGTGCACGCGAAGGTGTTCGTCAGCGATGACTGCAAGGCCGTCGTCGGCACGATCAACCTTGATTACCGCAGCCTGTACCTGCACTTTGAAAATGCGGTGTACCTCTATGACTGTCCGTGCATCGCGGACATTGTGGCCGACTTTGACGCCACGCGCGCCCAGTCGCAGATCGTCACGCACGGCGACCTTGCGCGCATCCCGCTGCACACGCGCATCACTTCCGCGCTGCTCAAGCTGGTAGCGCCGCTCATGTAAACAGATTACGAAAGAAAGGGGAACCTGTTATGTCCAAATGTTATCTGCTGTTTGCCGAAGGTCTGGAGGAGTGCGAGGGTCTGATCACGCTCGACATTCTCCGCCGCGCCGGTCTGGAGACGTATACGGTCTCCATTGAGGACGCGCACACCGTCGTCGGTGCGCACGGCGTGCCCGTCACGTGCGACCGCACGCTGCCGGAGCTGCTGGCAGCGCCTCCGGAGCTGGTCGTGCTCCCGGGCGGTATGCCCGGCACGACGAATCTGGCCAAGAGCCCGGCCGTGGAGACGCTCGTGCGCCGCACGCTTGAGCATGGCGGCCGCGCCGCCGCCATCTGCGCCGCGCCGAGCGTGCTTGCGCAGTACGGTCTGCTTGCCGGACGCCGCGCCACCTGCTACCCCGGCTTTGAGGAAAAATGCCCCGGTGCGCAGATGGTCGATGCCGACGTTGTCACCGACGGGGCGATCACGACCGGCCGCGCGCTCGGCGCTGCGATCCCGTTCGCGCTCGAGCTCGTGCGCCTGCTCACCGATGAGCAGACCGCCGCACGCACGGCGGAGGAGATCGTCTACCGGACGTGACACCCGGGCGGTATGTGACGGTTGACAACGCGCGCGCGAATGCGTAAAATGGACAGCATATCATCTTCGTGAGGACCCACCATGGACGAACTGAAACTCATCTTTGCCAGCAACCTCATCCGCCTGCGCACGGCCGCGGGCATGACGCAGGCAGAGCTTGGCGAACAATTGAATTATTCGGATAAGTCGATCTCCAAGTGGGAGCGCGGCGAGGCCATTCCCGATGCCGCGGTGCTCAAGCGCATGAGCGAGATCTTCGGCGTCACCGTTGATTACCTGCTCAACGAGCATGACGCGTGGCAGCCCGGACCCGAGCCCGGCGTGCGCGACCGCAGCCATCACGCCATCATCCTCGTCGCCCTCATGGGCATCGTGACGCTGGCGGTGCTGGTGTTCGTGGTGCTGTGGCTGTGGCTGGGCGCGGTGGAGTGGATCGTGTTCGCCTGCTTCGTGCCGGCGGCGGTCATCACCTTCCTCGTGCTCAACAGCGTGTTTTTCGGCGGGCGGGGCAATTTGTACGTGGTGCTCGGTCTCGTGGCGAGTGTTTTTGCCGTGGGCTACCTTGTGCTGCTGCGTTTCGGGATGAATTTCTGGCAGCTGTTTTTGATCCTCATCCCGGCAGAGGCTGTCGTTTACTTCAGCTTTCATATCCGCGCAAAGCATTGAAAAATCAGGCGTTCTATGATTTGTAGAGCGTACCGTTCGGGGCGTAGAACAGGGGGAATCCATGTTCTACGCCCCGATTCCGTTTTGTAGCTTGCCTAACGCCTGCTTTGCAGGTATGCTATGCGTGCATTGACAGGAATAAGACGGCCCGCCCGGCGGGCAAATCGAAGGATGTAAAGGAGACCGACAATATGGCTGATTTCGTACTGAGCTGCTGCTCCACCGCCGACCTGACGAAGGAGCATTTCCGGCAGCGTGACATTTCTTATGTCTGCTTTCACTATGCGCTCGACGGCGTGGACTACCCGGACGATCTGGGCGAGTCGATGCCGTTTGATAAATTCTATGCCGCCATGGCAAACGGTGCGGACACGCGCACCTCTCAGGTGAACATCTCGGAGTTCGTGGATTATTTCACCCCGTTTCTCGAGCAGGGCAAGGACATTTTGCACGTCTGCCTGTCCTCGGGTCTGTCGGGCGTGTCGAACTCGGCCGAGAACGCCGCGCGCATCGTGCGCGAGCGCTACCCGGAGCGCAAGATCTACATCGTCGACTCGCTCGGCGCCTCCTCGGGCTACGGCCTGCTGATGGATAAGCTCGCCGACCTGCGCGATGAGGGCATGGGCATCGACGCCGTGCGCGACTGGGCAGAGGCGCACAAGCTCGAGCTGCACCACTGGTTCTTCTCCACCGACCTGACGTTCTATGTCAAGGGCGGCCGTATTTCCAAGGTGGCCGGCGTCTTCGGCGGCCTGCTGGATATCTGCCCGCTGCTGAACATGGATAACCTCGGCCGGCTCATCCCGCGCGCCAAGATCCGCAGCAAAAAGCGCGTCATGAAGGAGATCGTCATGCGCATGGAGGAGCACGCGCAGGACGGTCACGACTACTCCGGCAAGTGCTTCATCTCCAACTCCGCGTGCTATGACGATGCGCGCGCCGTGGCCGACGAGATCGAGCAGAAGTTCCCGAAGCTCAACGGCAAGGTCGAGATCTTCAGCGTCGGCACGACCATCGGCAGCCACACCGGTCCGGGCACCGTGGCCCTGTTCTTCTGGGGCGACGAGCGCAAGGACTGATCGCACGATACATCCTCCCCTTACCTTTTTCTCCATCCAAGCAAGAACCCCTGACCGCATGGTCAGGGGTTCTTGTTTTGTGCTGTTTTGCTGCCGGTCGTCAGCTCAGAGCTTCGGCACGGGTGTCGGACGGGCGCTGTGATGTGTGTGTATCCGCGCGATGCGCCCGGTCGGAGGTCACCCGGCGGGCGTGATGGATTTGAGCTTGCCGCTGTTCGTGATCTGGCTGTAGGAGAACGTCAGGTGGAACGTTGCGTCCGGCTCTGCGGCGACGGTGGCGAGCTGCTCGGCCGAGCAATCGACGTGGATGACAGTGCCGGCCTTCGTCACGGTCAGCTGACCGCCGTCGTCCGTCGCGGCGTAGGCGTCGATGGTGTAGTCGCCGTTGCCGGACACACGGTTCATGCCGAGAAAGCCGCCGTAGGTCAGCAGACCCAGCACAGCGACGATCACGATCACGCGAATGACGGTCATGACAGTTTTCTTCATGCGCACACCCCCTTTGGGCTCAGTGTAACAGGACGGACGCCGTTTGGCAAGTGCTGCGCGCGAATTCTCCTTTACAAGAGTGTGCGTCTGGCATATACTAAAACATTATAGGCGGGGTGTGCTGCACGACCGCAAACGAGAGAAAGAGAAAAGAATCGATATGAATCTGTCCACTGTTTTTGCCAAGATGGCCATGCTGATCCTCATCATGCTGCTTGGCTACCTTTGTGCGCGCATCGGCATCACGGGGCCGGAGTTTAACCGACGCGTGACGCCGCTTGTGATCAACGTTCTGCTCACGGCGACGATCCTCAATTCCGTGCTCGGTGTGCCGGAGTTCAGCGGGATGGAGGTCGTTGATTATATCCTTGTCATGACGGTCATGGTCGTGATCCAGATCGCGGTCGCGTGGTTTTTGCCGCGGCTGCTGCGCACGCACGGCGAGGACGTGGCCACGACGCGGCTTTCCGCGGCGTTCGGCAACGTCGGCTTTGTGGGGCTGCCGGTCGTCGCGGCGATCTTCGGCGACGAGATGGTCTTTTTTGCCTCCCTGTGCAATGTTCCGTTCAACCTCGCGCTCTATTCCATCGGCGCGGCGCAGCTTGCGGGCGGCAGCGGGGCGCGCTTTGACTGGCGCGAGGTGCTCAATATGCCCGTCATCGCCACGCTGCTGTCGGTCGTGCTGCTGCTCTCACGCATCCATGTGCCCGCCGTCATTGCCGATACGATCTCCACGCTCTCCGGGGCGACGATCCCGCTGTCGATGCTCATCATCGGCACGTCGCTCGGCGCGGTCTCCGTGCGCGCGGCGCTGACGGATTGGCGCGTCTACGCCATTGCGGCGGTGCGTCTGCTTGTGTGCCCGCTGCTGACGTGGGTCGTGCTGCGTCCGTTTGTCAGCGGCGACCTGCTCGGCATCCCGGTGCTGCTCGCGGCGTGCCCGACGGCTATGGTCATCACGGCGCTGTGCCTGCAATATGAACGCTCGGAGGCATTCGCGTCCAAGTGCATCTTCCTCAATACGATCCTGTCCGCCGTGACGATCCCGCTGCTGATCTGGTTGCTGTTCTGAGCGGGAGCGCCATGCCGTGATATATTCTGAAACAGGAGGTTATTTGCATGATCGATCCCTTGACCTTCATCGCGCTGCTGCCGGCCGTCGTGCTGGTGGTGTACATCTACCGAAAGGACCGCACGGACAAAGAGCCGACGGCGCTGCTGGCGAAGCTGCTGGGCTTCGGCGCGCTCTCGTGCCTGCCCGCCATCGTGGTCGAGCTCATCCTCAGCGCCATCATCGAGCGGCTGAACGTGCGCAACGCGTACCTCGGCTATTTTCTCGAGGCGTTCGTCGTCGCAGGGCTCACGGAGGAGACGTGCAAGTACCTGTTTTTGCGCACGACGTGGCGCAATCCGGCGTTTGACTTTCAGTTTGACGCGATCGTCTACGCCGTCATGGTCGCGCTCGGCTTTGCCGTGTTTGAGAACGTGAAGTATGTCTACAGCTACGGCTTTGCGACTGGGCTTGTGCGCGCGGTCACGGCCGTACCCGGCCACGCGATCTTCGGCGTGTTCATGGGCTATTTCTACGGCTACGCCAAGCTCTCCGACTATTGGGGGCGTGACGAGGATCGCAAGGCTTACCTTGCGCTGAGCGTGGTCGTTCCGGTGCTGATGCACGGCTGTTATGACTTTCTGGCGTTTGCGCAGGAAAGCGACGAGCGCTTCACGCTGCTGTTTTATGCCTACCTGATCGCGCTGTATGTGTTCGGCATCCTGCGCGTGAACCGCTCGGCGCGCGCCGACCGCCGCGTCTCGCGTGAGACGGTGTTTGACTACTTCCGGCGTATGCAGTATCCGGTGCCGCCGCAATACCGCGACCGGAACGACGATTTCTGGCGCTGAAAACACAAAAACGAACCGACCCTGTCCGCTGCGGACAGGGTCGGTTTTTTGTCATTCGTCATCCAGAAACTGCCGGAACGCGGTCGGCAGGGAGATCTCCGTGCGCAGCTCATCCGGCGCTGCCCAGCGGTATTGCGGCGGCATGGCCGAGCACTCGAGCGTGTAGCAGCGCATCGTCCAGACGATGTGCGTGAAGATGTGCTTGCCGTCGCGCGCGCTGCGCAACCGCACATCGCCGAGCCCCTGACCGCTGGCAAATGCGCCCGCCTGCTGCTCGTCGAGCAGCCCCGGCGTGTTCGGCAGCTGCCAGAGCCCGGCAAGCAGTCCGCTGTCCGGCCGCCGCTGGACGGCAAGCCGGTCGCCGCAGCGCAGGCAGAATACGGTGTGCTCCTCCGGGCGCTTGGCGCGCTTCGGCGCTTTGACCGGCAGGGCGGAGGCCGTGCCGTGTGCGCGCGCGAGACACAGCTGCGCGAGCGGGCAGTCTGCACACTGCGGCGCGCGGTTCGGACCGCAGACGGTCGCACCGAGCTCCATGAGCGCCTGTGTAAAATCGCCGCAGTGCCCGGCGGGGTAGCACGCGCTCAGCGCTGCGGTGAGCGCCGCCTTGTGCGCGGCGTTGTCGATGGGTGTCGCATCGTCGAGCACGCGCGCACACACGCGCAGCACGTTGCCGTCCACGGCGGCGGCCGGGCGCTCGAAGCAGATCGAGGCGATCGCCCCGGCGGTGTACGGTCCGATGCCCGGCAGCGCGCGCAGCGCCTCGACCGTGTCCGGCCAGACGCCGCCGCGCGCCGCGATCACGCGGGCGCATTCCTGCGCCTTGCGCGCGCGGTTGTAGTACCCCAGCCCTTCCCAGAGCTTGAGCAGCTGCGCCTCCGGCAGCGCCGCGAGCGCGAATACATCCGGCGCGGCCGCAAGAAAGCGCGCGTAATACCCGCGCACGGCCTCGACGCGCGTCTGCTGCAGCATGATCTCCGAGAGCCACACGTGGTACGGCTCGCGGTCGGCGCGCCACGGCAGTGTGCGTGCGTGCGTCCGAAACCAGTCGAGCAGCGGCTGCACTGTCTGGGATAGTCTCTGCGTGTCCATGGCTGCACCTCCCGAAAAAAATCTGCGCCCATTATAGCACGGTTTGCCTCGCTGCGCAAAGGGCTTGTTTTGCGTGCGCTGCGCAGACAAAAAGGTCCCCGAAGCGGCTGCTTCGGGGACCTTCGTTCGTTTTTTCGGGATGCTTCAGAGCTTACACGATGCCCTGAGCCATCATGGCGTCGGCGACCTTCAGGAAGCCGGCAACGTTCGCACCGAGCATCATGTTGCCCGGCTGGCCGCACTCGACGGAAGCGTCGTAGCAGGCTTTGAAGATGCTCTTCATGATGCCGTGCAGCTTCTCGTCAACTTCCTCGAAGCTCCAGCTCATGCGCAGGGAGTTCTGGCTCATTTCCAGACCGGAGGTGGCGACGCCGCCCGCGTTGGAAGCCTTGCCCGGCGTGTAGAGCAGGCCGGCCTCGATGACCGCGCTGATGGCCTCGGGGGTCAGCGGCATATTGGCGCCTTCGAACACGGCCATAGCGCCGTTGGCGATGACGGCCTTCGCGCCCTCAACGTCCATCTCGTTCTGGGATGCGCACGGCATGGCGATGTCGCACGGCACGGTCCAGATGTCCTTGCAGCCCTCGTGATACTCGCTGCCGGGGACTTCGTCGGCGTAGACGCTGATGCGTGCGCGGCGCTTCTGCTTGATGTCGAACAGCACGTCAAGGTTGACGCCGTTGGGATCGTAGATGTAGCCCTTGGAGTCGCTCATCGCGATGACCTTGCCGCCGAGCTCGGTGCACTTCTGCGCGCAGTACTGCGCGACGTTGCCGGAGCCGGACACGATGACCTTCTTGCCCTCGAAGCTGTCGTTTCTCAGGTGCTTGAGCACTTCGTCGGAGAAGTAGCAGATGCCGTAGCCGGTGGCCTGCGTGCGGGCGAGAGAGCCGCCGTAGGTCAGGCCCTTACCGGTGAGGACGCCGCCCTCAAAGCGGTCGACGATCTTCTTGTACTGGCCGTACATGTAGCCGATCTCGCGCGCGCCGACGCCGATGTCGCCCGCCGGAGTGTCGGTGAACTGGCCGATGTGACGGTAGAGCTCGGTGATGAAGCTCTGGCAGAAGCGCATGACCTCGCCGTCGGACTTGCCGTGGGGGTCAAAGTCGGAGCCGCCCTTGCCGCCGCCCATGGGCAGGGTGGTCAGGGAGTTTTTGAGGATCTGCTCGAAGCCGAGGAACTTGACGACGGACAGGTTGACCGACGGGTGGAAGCGCAGACCGCCCTTGTAGGGGCCGATCGCGGAGTTGAACTGCACACGGTAGCCGCGGTTGACCTGGACCTTGCCGTTGTCATCGACCCAGGGAACGCGGAAGATGATGATGCGCTCGGGCTCGACGAAGCGCTCCATGAGGCCGGCTTCTTCCCACTCGGGGTGCTTGTCGACGACATACTGGAGGCTCTCAAAGACTTCATCAACGGCCTGAAGGAACTCGGGCTCGTTGGGATGATTCTTCTGAAGGTCTGCGAAGACGCGGTTCAGATAGGCGTTGTTAATCATTTTCTTACCTCTTTCTTGTTATTCACTTTGCTCTCATAAATGGCCTGAGTGGCCAATTTCCTTCATCATGGTAACGCAAACGGAGAAAGATTGCAATATCCGTTTTCCATATAATTTCTTTCTTTTTTTGTGCAAAAAGTCAGAAAGTGAACATTTTATCATGCTGTTTTCGTCAAAAAAACGACATTCCACGAGCTCGACAGTCTGTTATAGCAATTTTTATGCAAGTGCAAAAATACTGCTTGACAAATTATCCTAATGAGTATAATCTAAGGGCGAAGTTATTCAAACGCATAATAATTTTTCAACCGGAAAGGGGTGATGTGGATGCGGCGATGTGAGGTGTGCTTTGCGCCGCTGCCGGAGTGGGCGGAGGCGTATTTGTGGCCGTGTGCGCGCGGCGGGCTGACGGTGTGCGCCGACTGCTTTGACGCGCTGGTGAGCGGGCTGTCGCGCCGGGAGCTGGCGCAGCGGCTGAGCGCCGAGGTGCAGCCGTGAGCGGAGGCGGACGAAAAACCCGTCCGCTGAGCGGACGGGCGAACGATCGGTATTTTTGGTGGGGGAAGATGGATTTCCCCTGACGGGGATCAACTTCGACTCCATCTTCCTGGCAAAGAAAAATACCGACCGTCCAGAAGGACAATCGGTATTTTTGGTGGGGGAAGATGGATTTCCCCTGACGGGGATCAACTTCGACTCCATCTTCCTGGCAAAGAAAAATACCGACCGTCCAGAAGGACAATCGGTATTTTTGGTGGGGGAAGATGGATTCGAACCATCGAAGGCATTGCCAGCAGATTTACAGTCTGTCCCCTTTGGCCACTCGGGAATTCCCCCATATGCAATTCGTCAGTAGGTGGAGCTGGTAGACGGACTCGAACCCCCGACCTGCTGATTACAAATCAGCTGCTCTACCAACTGAGCTATACCAGCACAACACCGGCTTATGTATCATAGCAAACCGGACTATGTTTGTCAACAAAAATTTTCGGAAAATCAAATGTTTTTGGAGGAAACGGATGCAACTGAACGAACTTGCGGCGCAATACCGCGCCACGGGCTGCGCGCTGCGTGCGCGTGCGGCCGAACTGCGGCTGGAGCTGGCGGCGATGCCGCGCTCCGGACGCGCCCGGCGAGAGCTGTGCGAGCGGATCGCGCGGCTGGAAGAGATGGCGGGCGAGACGCTGCGCACGGCGGGCTATCTCGCACATTATTATGATCCCGACAGCCGCGCACCGTGCGCGGATTGCGTTCCGGCGCCGGGTGTGCTATACTGGCGGCATGAAACACACAGATAGAAACAGAAAGAATATCGGCGCCTTCCTGCACCGTGCGCTGCCCGTTTTGCTCAGTGCGCTGCTGCTCTGCTCGCTGACGGGCTGCTCCGTGCGCGAGCTGCACATCGGTCAGGTAGAGGTCAACACCGGCGTCACCACCGCGTGGATCACCCCGGCAAAGGGTGTGGACAAATTTGCAATCGCGGCGGGGGACTTCTCCGTCCGCGATGACGGCACCGTGACCTATACCGGCACGGCTTACCGTGCGCTGCAGGGCATCGACGTGTCCACCTTCCAGCAGGAGATCGACTGGCAGGCCGTCGCGGACTCCGGCATCGACTTCGCCTTCATCCGCGCGGGCTACCGCGGCTACGGCAAGGGCGGCATCGTCGAGGACGACCGCTTCCGCCAGAACGTCGCCGGGGCGCGTGCCGCCGGGCTGCGCGTGGGGCTGTACTTCTTCTCGCAGGCGATCTCGCCCGAGGAAGCGGCCGAGGAGGCGCAGTGGCTGGTCGATGCGGCGCGTGATTTTCAGATCGATATGCCGCTCGTGTTCGACTGGGAGAACATCGACCCGAGCTCGGTCGCATCCGGTGACACGGTGCGCACGGCGGAGATGACCGGTGAGGACGTCACGGCCTGCGCCGTCGCGTTTTGCGCCGCGGTCGAGGCCGCGGGCTACGATGCCGCCGTCTACGGCAACCGCTGGCAGGGGTACTATGACTATGACTTCACACAGCTCAAGGACTATGCCTTCTGGGTGAGCGCGCCGGGCACGGCGGACGATTTTTACTACGCGCATGATTTCTGGCAGTACAGCTATCAGGGCACGGTGCCGGGCATCACCGGCAATGTTGACCGCGACCTGTGGTTTGTACCGATCGCAACGTGAGGAGGCGCTGCATGAAGAGACGGTTTTTGACCCTGCTGCTTGCGTTCACGCTTTTGTACTCGCTGGCGCTGCCGGCGGCTGCGCTGCAGACGCAGCCCGTTGAGGTCGGCAGTGCGCTGGAGCTGGCGCAGGCGATGTCCGCACCGGCGACGCCGCGCCGCGGCCTGTTTCGCGCGCGCACTGCGGCGGCTGAGCCCATGCGCGTGATCGCCTTTGCAAGCACGCTCACCGACGGGTACGGCGCCGACCGTGTGCTGCATCTGGCGGCGTGGCGGGAATATGTGCTGGAGTTTTCCGATGAGGCGGCCGCGCAGCGCGCGCTGGCGCAGCTGCGCGCAGACCCCAACGTGACGGACTGCTTCCTCGATGAGACGTTCTCGGCGGAGGAGACGCTGTCCGGTCTCTGGGACGAGACGCCCAGCTATTCTTGGGGCGGCCGCGCCATGGGCTTTACGACGCTGCGTCATCAGGCGCAGCTGCTGCTGCCGGCCGGCAGCAGCGTCACGGTCGCCGTCATCGATACGGGCGCGGACTGCACGCACGCAATGCTCCGGGGACGCGTGTCGCCCTCCAGCTATGACTTTGCCAACGCCACGGCAGACGTCACAGACATCAACGGTCACGGCACGGCCACGGCCGGACTCATTGCCGACCTCACGCCCGACGCGGTGCGCGTGATGGTGCTGCGTGTGTATGATGACGACAATATGTCGAAAGCGTCGCGCGTGCTCACGGCGCTCGAGTATGCGCTGGAAAACGGCGCGTCCGTCGTCAACCTCAGCCTCGGCTGGACCAATGCCATCGAAAAGGGCTACACCTTTTTAAATAGCGTCCTCGCGCAGGCGTATGCCTCCGGTACGGTCGTGGTCGCGGCGGCGGGCAACCGCAGCCAGAGCAACCCCACCGGCAACGCCGACGATGTCTACCCGGCCAATCAGGAGGCGGTGATCTCGGTCTCGGGCGTGGATCGCAGCCGCAAGTTTGACGGCAGCTATTCCTCGGCCGGCGCATCGGTGGATCTGTGTGCGCCGGGCTCGAGCGTCATCGTTGCGGCGCCGGGCGGCGGCACATCCGTGCGCAGCGGCACGTCGTTTGCCGCGCCCCATATCGCGGCGGCGTCGGCCTGCGTCCAGATCGCGCAGCCGGGGCTGAGCGCTGCGGGCGTGCGCCGGATGCTCTACCGCTACGCCGACGATCTCGGCGATCCCGGCCGGGACGATGCGTATGGCTACGGTCTGCCGGTGCTCACGCAGTATTTTCACGACCGGCTGTGCCCGGGGCAGCGCTTTCGGGATATGCCCGCGCCGGACAACTGGGCGCATGCGGGGCTCGACTACTGCATTGCCGCGGGGCTGATGTCCGGCACGGCGACGGCCACCGTCTCACCGGATATGCGTGCCACGCGCGCGCAGATCGTGCAGCTGCTCTGGGCGGCGGCCGGCAGACCGGAGACTGCGGGCACGCTGCCGTTTACCGATGTCGCGCCCGGTGCGTGGTACTATTCGGCGGTGCGCTGGGCGCATCGCACGGGGCTCGTGTCCGGCACGTCGGAGACCACCTTTGACCCCGAGGCACCGATCGCGCGGCAGGATTTTGCGCTGATCCTCTATAAGCAGTCCGGCAGCCCCGTGATGGCCGGCAGTACGCTCAAGGGCTTCTCGGATGTGGCAGATGTTGCGGGCTATGCTTATGCTGCGCTCACGTGGGCGGTCGAGCAGGGGCTGATCAGCGGTGTCGGCACGAAGGACGGCGTGCTGCTCATGCCGCGCGGCTACGCCAGCCGCGCGCAGATTGCGACCATTCTCATGGCCTACTGCGAAAAGAAATAATACACGGTATAAAAACACCCCCGCCGCAGCTCACAAAGCTGCGGCGGGGGTGTTTGCGTTTGGCTCATTTCTCCGGTGCGGGCTCTTCGATCACTTCAACCTCGATGCCCTGCGCGTCATCGGCCTCCTCTGCGTCGATGGTGTACAGCTCCGGCGCGGGGCGGTATTCCCGCGCGGCGGCGCGCAGCTCGTCCATCTGCGCCTCCATCTCGGCGACGTGGGCGTTGGCGTCCGTTACCTGCTGGCAGAGCTCGGCGAGGAAGGCGTCGGCCGTGTCGCGGTAGTTTTCGTAGTACAGGCGGCCGATCTCGGCGTAGGTGCGCTTGACGCGCTCGAGCTCGGCGTTGCAGTCCACGGTCAGGCGCGTCATGCGCGAGGCGTACTTGGCGCGCTCGCCCACGGCCTGTGCAGCACCGGCGACCTTGTCGCGCATCTCGTCGCTGACGGCCTTGCCGGCCACATCGGTGACCTTGTCTTTGAGCGTGCTGAGGATGTCACGGTAGTCTTTCATGGGTCAAAACCTCCTAATAGATATGCGTGAAAACGGGTCGGGAAGATCAGGTGTCCTGCTGCGTCTCACCGCGCTCGCGGTCGACGTAGCGCGGCGGATGCCGGAGCTTTCCGGTGTAGAGCAGCGCGAGCAGGACGGCAGCGACCGCCGCCGACACACCGGCCAGCAGCTGGCTGACACGGATGTCCGTGCCGGTGATATAGAGGCTGTCGGTGCGCAGCCCCTCGATGAGTGCGCGGCCGATGCCGTACCACACGGCGTAGAGCAGGATGCATTCACCGTCGAACTTGCGCTCGTGCTTTCGGAACCAGAAGTGCAGCATCAGAAAGCCCGCAAAGTTCCACAGACTCTCATAGAGAAACGTCGGATGTACGTACACGGTCTCCCGGCCGGGCAGCGTCAGCCCCATGCGGGAGAAGGCCGCCGTCTCGCGGCCGAAGGCCTCGCGGTTGATGAAGTTGCCCCAGCGCCCGATGCACTGCCCGATGAGCAGACCGGGCGCGCACGCATCGGCGACCGCGCCGAGGGGGATCTTTCTCTTCCGGCACCAGACGACGCCGGTCAGGATGCCGGCGATCACGCCGCCGTAGATGGCGAGCCCACCCTCCCAGATCTTGAACGCGTTGAGCGGATGCTCGCGGTAATCGCTCCACTGGAAGATGACGTAGTACAGCCGCGCGCCGATGATGGCCAGCGGGATCATCCAGATGAGAAAATCGTAGAGCGTGTCCGGCTCGATGCCGCAGCGGCGGCAGTGCCGCGCGCAGTAGAGCATCGCCAGGATAAAGCCCACGGCGATGATCACGCCGTACCAGTAAAACGTGTGACCGAAGAGCGTGAACGACGCGCTCGGGTCGATGCTCCAGTCGCCGAGCAGGGGAAAGCTGATGGAAGCGTCACGCATCATTGTCGGCATCGCCGGCACCTCCTTTCGGTGTCAAGCCCGAGCGTACCGGGCGGATGTTTGCGGGGTGTTTATTCGTCATCGGCGCTTTCCTCCGTTCCCTTGAGCAGATATACACAGTCGCACACGATGTCGGCGGCGGCAGCCGTCACGTCATCGCGCGTGACCTCCTCTACGAGCGCGGCCATCTCGAACGGGTCGATGTCCAGCCCCTGGATCGTGTGCTGGAACCAGTAGGCGGCAAGCGCCCCGGGCGCGTCGGCCATGGCGCGCAGGTCACCGGCCGCGCTGCGTATGGCGCAATGCAGCTCCTCATCCGTGAACGCACCGCTGCGCACGGCGTCGAGCTGCGCGGTGATCTCGGCGAGCACGCGCTCGTGATCATCCGCGTCGATGCTGCCCGTCACGGTCAGCAGCCCCTTGTGCGTGTCCAGCTGCGAATCGATGCAGCTGCACAGACCGAGCCGCTCATGCAGGCTTAAAAACAGCTTCGATGTCGCGCAGCTGCCGTAGAGCGCGTTGAAAACGAACAGCGCCGGCAGGTCGGGGTCTTCCATGCACGCGCCGAGGCGGTAGCCCACGGCGAGCTGTGTCTGCGCGCCCGGGAGCGTCTCGGTCACATAGCGCGTCTGCTCCTCGAGCGCGTTCATGCGGATATCCGTGCCGATGTCCTCGTCAAGCTCGGCGCGCGGCATCGTGGCAAGCGCGTCCGTGAGGATGCGCGCAGCGCGCTTTCCCTCAAGAGAGCCGCAGTAGAAGATCTCCACCGGGCTCGTCGCCAGCACATCGTGGTAGCGCATCGTCAGCTTGCGGTAGTGGATGCGCTCGGCGCCGCTCTCCTCGCCGAGGCGGGGCACGGCAAAATCCTCACAGCAGCACATATGGGCGTACAGACGCTCGCGGGCATAGGTGCGCGTGTCGGGCGCGGCGGCGCGGATGCGCGCGAGCAGCTGCTCGCGTTCGCACCCGACGATGTCCGGCCGCAGCAGACCGCCGCGCGTGTTCGGGTGCAGCAGCAGGTCGGCAACGTCGGCCGCAAGCCGGGGGAACACATCCGCACCGAGCGCGGCATCGTCGGGAAATTCGGCGTCAAAGCCGATGCTCTGGATCTCACCGTGCTTGCGCACGACCGGCGTGATGCGCGCGCCGCCGAGCGCGTCAAGCTCGGCCGCGATCGCCTCCGGATCGGGCAGGCGCGTGCAGCCGTGCCGCAGCACGTACGGCAGCACGGCCGTGCAGGCGGCCGTTTCACGCTGCAGCTGTGTCAGCAGATCCACGCTCAGCCACGCGGTCTTGAACTTCTCCGTGCGCAGGGCGGTCAGCCACACGCCGGGCAGGATCTCCGTGCGGGTGCGTTGCATAATTGCGCTCCTTTCCCAGATGGGTGTTTCCGTTTCTTCTGAATGCATTATTATATCATGTGTTACCTATCTTGGGAATAGGGTTTCGGCTGTTTTTTGCCGATGCCGCCGCCGTCATAGGGCTTTTCGTCCACGGTCACGCCGTCCGGCCGCAGGCGGATCGTGTGCAGCAGCCCTGCGCCGTCGCGCCAGCGCACGGTGCACTCCGGCCAGCCGTCCGGCAGCCGCAGCTCGGGGTAGAGCACACCGCCGCGCAGGTGCAGCCCCAGCAGCTCCTCCGCCGTGATGCGCAGATACCAGCCCGCCGCGCCGGTATACCATGTCCAGCCGGCCACACCGGCGTTGTCCCCGGCGGCGACATCGGCTGCGAGCACATACGGCTCGCCCTCGTAGCGCGCCGGGTCGTGCGCTGCGGGCAGCACCGCGCGCAGGATCTGTGCGCCCTCGTCCGTGCGCCCCGTGCGCAGCAGCGCCATGGCCAGCCACAGCGCACCGTGGGTGTACTGTCCGCCGTTTTCGCGCAGCCCCGCGCCGTAGCTGCGCACGTAGCCCGTCTCGGGCGTGCGCCGCGTGATGGGCGGGTCGAACAGCCGCACGACGTTGTGCTCCCGGTCGAAGAGCTGCGTCACGGCGCTCGTGAGTGCACAGTGCACGTGCGCGGGGTCGGCGTGTGTGTCAAAGGCTGAAAACGCCTGCGCGATCGCGTCGATGCGGCACTCGGCGCTTTTTTCAGAGCCGAGCGGCTGCCCGTCGTCATAGTAGCCGCGGCGATACCACGCGCCGTCCCACGCGGCCTCGGCCGCGCGCGTGCAGCGGTCGGCGGCAAGGGTGAGCTGCCCGGCCGCGTGTCCGCCGATGAGGGCGGCAAATTTCCGCGCTGTGATGGCAAAAAACCACGTCAGCCACACGCTCTCGCCGCGCCCCTGAGCGCCCACACGGTCGAAGGCGTCGTTCCAGTCGCCGGTGCCGATGCGCAGCAGACCGTGCGCGCCCACGCCCCGCGCGAGCACGCGCATAAAGGCGCGGCGGCAGTGCTCGAGCACCGTGCCGGTTTCCGTCCCCGGCGTGAGCGGCTGGTAGCGGTCATGCTCGTTTTCCGCCAGCTCCTCACCTGTGAGGAAGGGATACTCCGCGCTCAGGATCTGCGTGTCGCCGGTCTTTTGCGCATACTCGCACACCGCCCATGGCAGCCACAGCAGGTCGTCCGAGATGCGCGTGCGCACGCCGTGCTCGACCCCTGCGCCTGCGTGCCACCAGTGGCACACGTCCCCGGCGGAAAACTGGTGCGCGCACGCGCGCCCGATCTGCGCACGCGCAGGTTCACTGTCGAGCAGCAGCAGGTTCACCGCGTCCTGAAGCTGGTCGCGGAAGCCGAACGCGCCGCCGTTCTGGTACAGGCTCGTGCGCGCCATCAGTCGGCAGCACAGCGTCTGATACGCCGCCCAGCCGCCGAGATAGCGGTTCATGCTTTCGTCCGGCGTCGTGATCCACAGGCGCGACACCGCACCCAGCCACCGCTCGCGCACCCGGTGCAGCGCGTGCACGGCCTCGTCCGGCTGCGTCAGGCGCAGGAGGTTTGCGCGCGTATCGCAGCCGCACACGAGCACGCCCTGCCGCTCGACGACGCCTTCGAGCGCAAAGCAGGGGCTCAGCCCTGCGCCCGCGCGCCGGTCCATCTGCCCGCGCAGGAATGAAAACCGGTCGCACGTCCACCCCGTGAGCGGCATACCTGCCGCCGCGCAAACGCGCAGGGGCGTGGGCGCGCGTGCATTCTCGGCCGTGAACACGCCGCCGGAATACGCCGTCACCACGGCGGGGGCGTCCGCGTTGCGCCCGGCACAGACAAGGTCGGTGTGCCATGTGATGCGTGCACGCCCCGCGCACTCGATGAGCAGCACGCGCGCGTTTGCGTCCTCGGGTACGAACGCCGTCACGCGCACGGACATCCCGTCCACGGTGCGCTCCCACGCCGCCCAGCCGAAGCCGTATTCCACCCGTGCGCGCCCGTCGTCGTTAAAGAGCGATACCGCGCCCGCGCGTGTTGTCATGCGCAGCGTCTCCGTGCCGCGCAGCACCCACGGGTCGCACAGCCAGCGGTTGATGCGCCCGGTGTGCGCGTTGCGATACCACAGATGCCCCGTACCCGCGTCGGTCGCAAGAAAGCCGAAGCGCCCGTTCGTGAGCACGTTGCTCCACGCGCGCGGCGGCAGTCCGGTGAAGGCGACCGTGCCGTCGGCGTCCCAGTGCACGTCGCTGCCGGTTGGCATTGTCCGCCGGTCGCCCGGCGGGGGCAGCAGCGGCAGCGTGCAGCGCGTGTGCGCCATGCCGGGACGGATGGCAGCGGCCGCCGCCACGTCTGCGAAGGCGTCCTCCGGCACGAGGTGTACGCCGCCGGGCGCATCCAGACAGTGCGTGAGATCGAGCGCCGCGAGCGCTCCGCGCACCTTTGTGCGCGTTGGCTGGAGGTAGTCTCCGCCGTCGGAGGTGCACAGCGCGAGATCGCACCCGATGCCGAGCGCGCGCAGCAGCGCCCACTGCCGCAGCACGTGCGCCTCCGGGCGCGCGCACCAGACAGGCAGATCGCCGGAGATGCCGTGTGCCCAGAGTGCCGGGCGCTCCAGCTGCTGCGCCGATGCATCCGGCGCGGCGGTCGCAAACAGCAGCGGTGAGATGTGCGCCATCGCGCCCTCGAGCTCTGCGTCCGTCATGCCGTATTGCGCCGCCAGCGTCCCCGGCAGCGCCGCCGCCGATTCCGGCGGCAGCACGAGCGCGCGCTGCGCCGCCGCGAACGCATCGTCCTCGTGTGCGCCCACACCGAGCGCAAAGCGCACACGCCACGGCGTGTCCGGCGGCGTGTGCACCGCAACGCGCACCTGCACATACCCTGCGCGCAGCCAGCCTGGGATCGCCCCTTCGGCGTAAAAGTCCGCCTGCCGGTCGCATACGGCGCACAGCCACGTCTCCGGCTTCTCGCCGCGCCCGAGCCGGCGCAGCAGCAGCGCATTGCGCCGCAGCACGCTCTGAAAGCCGAGCCGCGCGAACGCCGGGTGGTTGACATAATCCTCCCACGGCGCGAGCACGGCCTCGAACGTGAGCCGTACCGTGCCGTCGATCCCGTCGGGGGACGAGAGCGTCAGCGCGCGCACCTCGCCGTTGACACGCTCCGGTACGGTGAAGGTCTGCACGGCGGTCACGCTGCCGTGGCGCGTTGAAAACTGCGCCGCGCGCACCGTAAAGCGCCACCGCGCCGCATCGGCCGTGCCCGGCAGCAGCGGCGTGCACACGCCGTCGGTCTCAAGCGATACCACTGGCGCGGCGGCAGGGTCGCTGCGTGTGCCCCGGCGGCAGACGCTCAGCGCGTGCCAGCGTGCAAAGCTCTGCCCAGCCTCGGTCACGGCGAGACAGTACGTGCCGTTGGAGAGCAGCGTGCAGCGCGGCGCCTCTGCGTCTGCGCCCGTGCCCTCGACCGTGAGCTCCGGCAGCGCGCGGCGGTGCGGCTTTCCGCGCTGCGCCTCCGGACGCCGGCGCAGCGCCGGTGCGCCGAGCGGCAGGCGCTCGGACAGCAGGCTCATGTGCGCGCGCATGGCGGGGTCTGCCAGAAACCAGCGCTGCACCTGCCCGCCGCACAGCGCGTTGCACGCTGACAGCAGGCTCATGCCCTGATGATGCGCCATCACGCAGTGCACGATCTGCCCGCCGCCGCCCGTGCGTGCGCGCGTGCAGTCGAGCGCCTCCCGGAAGCCGTACTGCCCCAGCAGACCGCGCGCAGCGAATCTGCGCAGATCGCGCACCGCCGCACGCGGCGCGACGGCCAGTGCGAGAAAGGCGCTGTACGGCGAGAGCACGAGCTCACGATCCATGTCCGGCTGCATGGCCAGCGCCGCGCAGCCGTGCGCCTTGTAGCGGTAGCTCAGGGCGCTGTCGAGCGCAAAGTACGCGCTCTCTGACACGCCCCACGGCTGCCCCGTGCGCACGCGCCGCCGCTGTACGCGCAGGCAGAATTTTGCGCTCTCCCACAGCAGCGAATCGCGCTGCGGCGGCAAAAACAGCTCCGGCATCAGATACTCGAACACCGACCCCGACCACGATACGCAGCCGCGGTAGCGCTCGTGCTGCACCTGTGCGCGCGACAGGGCGCGCCAGTGCTCACGCGGCACGTCGCCGCGCGCCACGGCAAAGTATGATGTCAGGCGCGCCTCACTCTCGAGCAGGTCGTAATACCCCTCGGAGCGCTTGCCGCTGCCGGTGTCGATGCCAATGTGCATCAGGCGGCGCTGCGGGTCGTAGAGCAGGGCAAAGTCCATACCGTCGCACAGCGCCTGTGCCCGCGCCGCAAGCGCGTCCTGTCCCCAGCCGCGCAGGGCGTTTGCCGCCGCGAGCAGGGCGGCGGCACAGTTGCCGCTGTCCACCGTGGACACATACAGCGGCGGCATCGGCCGCAGCGTGCACGTGTGATACCAGTTGTAAAAGTGCCCGTTCCAGCGCGGGAGCTGCTCCATGGTCGTGAGCATCCGCTCCGCCAAAGCCAACCCGCGCCCGTTGTCAACGCCCAGCGCGTGTGCGCTGAGCGCGGACAAGAGCGCAAAGCCCATGTTCGTCGGCGATGTGCGGTGCGCCGTGCCGGTCGGCGGCTGGGTCTGCACGTTGTCCGGCGGCAGATAGTGTTCCCCGACAGTGCAGAACGTCTCAAAATACTGCCATGTCGCCTTTGCCCAGCCCAGCAGCTCCCGCTGTGCCGCGCGTGAAAGCTGTGCCGGTGCGTCTGCATTCGGCGCGCCGAGCGCCGCGAGCACGAACGGGGAGAGCGTCCACACGATGCCGGCTGCCAGCCCCGTCGGGCTCGGCGTGAGCACAGCCGTGAGCAGCCCGAGCGCACTTGCCGGCCAGAGCGCGCGCAGGTACGCCGCCGGTCCGTCGCGCTTTCCGGCTCGCTGCGCCGCCGTCTGCCATTGCAGGAGATCCCGGTGCGAGACCGTCATGCGCCAGAGCGCCGTCACGATGGCGGAGGCGTTCAGGACCGCTTCCCACGGCAGCAGGATCAGCCGCAGCACCGTCTGCACCACGGCGGCGGCGAGCCCCGGCAGAACGCTGCTGTGATAGCGCACGCGCGCGTCCGCCGGGTGCACGATCGGGTGACCGAGCGAGAAGATGAGCCCCTGCGCCAGCGCCAGCAGCGCGGCATATGCCGCCAGCCGCAGCCCCGGCCAGCGCAGCACGCAGCCGAGGAAGACGGCTGCCCACGTCGCCGGGGCGACGAGCGAGCGCCGCAGGCTGTCCGCCAGCCGAAACCGGTCGATCGGGTGCAGCGCCCGTGCGCGCCGGGAGAAGATCCACGGCGCGTTTTGCCAGTCGCCGCGGATCCACCGGTGCGCTCGCGCGCCCCATGCAAGCGGTGCGGCGGGGAAGGTGTCCGTGAGCTCCACGTCGCCGAGAAAGCCGCCGTGCAGATACGCGCCCTCGAGCGCATCGTGGCTGAGGATGCGCTGCTCGGGCAGGGCATCGCCGCCGCAGCAGGCGAGCAGCGCGCGCACGTCGAGGATGCCCTTGCCCGAAAAGCCGCCGCGGTCGAAGCAGTCCATATACAGCTCCCCGCATACGCCGCCGTAGGGGTCGCTGCCGCCGGGACCGGCGAATACGCGCGCCCAGTCGCTCGCGCGTGCGCTCTGCAGCTCCGTCGCCATGCGCGGGTGCAGCAGACCGTAGCCGTGCGTGACCACGCCGCGCTGCGCGTCCACGACCGGGCGGTTGAGCGGATGGAGCATCGCGCCCACGAGCGCGCGTGCAGCGCCCGGTGTCAGGCGCGTGTCGGCGTCGAGGGTCAGCAGATATGCCGTGCCGCGCAGCGCCGCCGCATCACCGGCGGCACAGTGCATCGCATCCGCCTCACCGCACAGAAGCTGCGCGAGCCGGAGCAGCGCGCCGCGCTTTCGCTCCCAGGGACGCCAGAGACCGTCGGGCGTCCGTGTGCGCTCGCGCGTGAAGAGGTAAAACCGCCCGCCATAGCGTGCGTTGAGCGCTTCGATCTCCGTGCGCGCCGCGCGCAGGATCGCCTCGTCGCCGGCCCTGTGCGCCTGTGCCGCCTCCGGAAGATCTGCCAGCAGCCCGAACAGGAGCTGCTCACCCGCATCGCGGTTGCACAGCGCGTATTCCTCCAGACGCGCGGCGAGCGTGTGCGCATCGCCGGGGCGGGTGAGCAGCGCCGCGATCACGCACAGGGTCTTGCCCTCCGGCGGGATACCGCGCCGCAGCGCCAGCCGCGGCACGAAGCGCGGCTTCGTCACGCGCAGCAGCACCGCGTCCAGCAGCCCCTTGACGGCTTCCGACACCGGGATCAGCAGCAGCACCGCGCCCGATACGCTCCCGGTCGCAAAGCCCAGCAGCAGCGACAAAGCCAGCGTCCCCATAATGACGGCGGCGATGTACCACGCACCGTCACGGCGCTTTTCCGGTGCGCCGAGCACCTCGCGCAGCAAAAACCAGCCCACGTGCCGCCGCGCCCCCTCGCCGCTTTGCGCGCGCGCGAGCACGTCCTCGGCAATGTCAATCTCCGAGCGGCCCGTGCGCCGCGCAAGCCGCGCCACGGTCTGCCGGTAGCGGGTGCGTGTGGCTGCGTCCATCGCGGGGTAGACGCCCGCCGGATCGCGCGCGAGGATGCGCCCCACGCGATCGCACCGCTCGGTGAGTGCTGCCCACGCGGCCGTGCCGAGCGCACGCAGCGACGTGAAGAGCGCGGGCGCGGCAGCTCCGTCATGTGCATAGGTGTCTGCCAGCGCGCAGACTGTCGCCGCCTGCAGCCCCGGCACGAGCAGCGCAAGCTCCGCCGTCTCAAGCGGCAGCACGTCCTGAAAGCCCGCGAGATATGCCTGTGCAGCCTTGGGCGTGAGCGCGTTGCCGCAGGCGCGCAGCAGCCCCGCACAGCAGACGTGCAGCACGGTCTGCGTGCCGGATGCACGCAGCGTATGCGCATGGCGCAGCGCGGCTGCGGCGTCGTTTGCAGCGGTGCGGGCAAGGGTCTGGTTATCGCGCAGCCACGCGCCGTTCGGCGTCTCGGGCGTGACGGCTTTTGCCGCGTGTGTGAGCGTGCGCGCGGCGCGCCGGATGCTGCCGGTGTGCGCGCGGCGGCGGCCGGTCACGGTCAGGGCTTGGGCATCGCGCCGCCCTGCCTCACACAGGGCGCCGGCGTTGGTATCGGCCATGTAGATCCCTCCAAAAACGGTTTGCAGTACCAAAATGTTGCCCGCGCGGAAAAGAAACTATGCGGTGACAAGAAAAAATACTTGACACCCGCGCGGCGGTGGCGTATACTACCCATGCTGTAAAGGAAAAACGGTTTACAGCGGGGAGGGACTTGCGATGCCGGACGAGACCGTGTGGCGCACGATGCTGTTCGATTTTTACGGCGAGCTGCTCACGGAAAAGCAGCGCGAGTATTATGACCTCCATTATAATCAGGACCTCTCTCTGGCGGAGATCGCCGCCAGCAGCGGCATTTCGCGTCAGGGCGTGTGGGACAACATCCGCCGTGCGGACGCCGCGCTGCGCGATGCAGAGTCCAGGCTCGGTCTGGTGCAGCGCTTTGCCGCGCAGCGCACGGCCGCGGCCGCGCTGGAGGATACGCTCACGAAGCTGCGCGACTGTGTCGGCGGCGACGCCCGGCCGCTGGCCGAGCAGGCGCTGCGGCAGCTTCAGGATCTGAAAGGATAGATACCATGGCATTTGAATCCCTGTCGGACAAGCTGACCGAGGCGTTCAAACGCCTGCGCGGCAAGGGTCGACTCACGGAGGCCGACGTCAAGGAGGCCATGCGTGAGGTCAAGCTCGCGCTGCTCGAGGCGGACGTGAACTTCAAGGTCGTCAAGGACTTTGTGCGCAAGGTGACCGAGCGCGCGACGGGTGCGGATGTGCTCGAGAGCCTCTCGCCCGCGCAGATGGTCATCAAGATCGTCAACGAAGAGCTCACCGCCCTCATGGGCAGCGAGAATCAGAAGCTGAACATCAGCTCCCATTCGCCGAGCGTCGTCATGCTCGTCGGCCTGCAGGGCGCGGGCAAGACCACCAACGGCGCCAAGCTCGCCGGCCTCATGCGCAAGCAGGGCAAGCGTCCGCTGCTCGTCGCGTGCGACGTGTACCGCCCGGCTGCCATCCAGCAGCTTGAGACCGTCGGCCGCCAGCTCGATATTCCCGTGTTCCAGATGGGGCAGGGCGATCCGGTTGCGATCGCCAAGGCCGGCATCGAGCACGCAAAAAAATACGGCAACGACCTTGTCTTTCTCGACACGGCCGGCCGTCTGCACATTGATGAGGCGCTCATGACCGAGCTGCAGAACATCAAGGCCGCCGTCGAACCGGCGGAGATCCTGCTCGTCATCGACGCAATGATCGGTCAGGACGCGGTTGCGACCGCACAGGCCTTTGACGATGCGCTCGACATCACCGGCGTCATGCTCACCAAGCTCGACGGTGACGCCCGCGGCGGCGCGGCGCTGTCGATCAAGGCGCTGACCGGCAAGCCCATCAAGTTCGCCGGCATCGGCGAGAAGCTCGACCAGATCGAGCCCTTCCACCCCGACCGCATGGCCGGGCGCATCCTCGGCATGGGCGATGTGCTCACGCTCATCGAAAAGGCCGAGCAGAACCTCGACCAGAAAAAGGCCGAGGAGATGGCGGAGCGTCTGCGGCAAAACCGCTTCACGCTCACCGATTACTATGACCAGCTCCAGCAGCTCAAGGGCATGGGTTCCTTGCAGGATATCGCCGGCATGATCCCCGGCATGGACGCCAAGGCGCTCTCGGGCGCGAACGTCGACGAGAAGGCCATGGGCCGCATCGAGGCGATCATCCAGTCCATGACCCCCGGCGAGCGCGACAACCCGGGCATCCTCAACTCCAGCCGCAAAAAGCGCATCGCGGCGGGCGCGGGTACGAGCGTGGTCGAGATCAATAAGCTGCTCAAGCAGTTTGATCTCATGCAGCAGCTGGTGCGCCAGATGTCCGGCAACAGCAAGGCCATGAAGCGCATGAAGCGCGGCGGCCGCGGCGGACTGGGCGGTCTGGGCAATCTGTTCGGCGGCGGCGGTGGCCGTCCCTTCGGATTCTAAACAGGTTCCAAGCTCCCGCGGGGAGCTGGAGATACAGAGATTATTGATGGAGGTGAAGATACATGGTCAAGATCAGACTTCGCAGAATGGGCGCTAAGAAGGCTCCCTTTTACCGCGTCGTGGTGGCGGATTCCCGTTTCGCACGTGACGGCAGATGCATTGAGGAGATCGGCACTTACGATCCGCTGAGCGCAGACAAGAAGATCGTCGTCGACGCCGAGCGCGCCAACTACTGGCTCGCCAACGGTGCGCAGCCGACGGATACCGTTCGTGCGCTGCTCAAGAAGGCCCTCGCAGCCGAATAAGGAGAGACCCCAAAGATGAAAGAACTTCTGACCTATATTGTGCAGAACCTCGTGGAAAAACCGGACGAGGTCTCTGTGACCGAGCGCGAGGCCAACGGCGAGACCGTGTTTGAAGTGCGCGTCGCCGACGGCGATATGGGCAAGGTCATCGGCCGTCAGGGACGGATCGTCAAAGAGATCCGCATCCTGATGAAGGCTGTCGCCCAGAGAAAGGGCAAGAAAGTCTCCGTGGAGATCATGGATTGACGCAGGAAACGCGCTGCACCCGTGCAGTGCGTTTTTTGCACCTACACCCAAAAAGGGGGCAATAACTATGCAAAAACCGTATCTGGAGGCAGGAAAGATCGTCAACACGCACGGTGTGCGCGGCGAGGTGCGCATCCAGCCGTGGGCGGATGACGCGGCGTTCCTGCTCGGCTTCCGGACGTTTTATATCGACGGCGCGCCCGTGCACGTCGCGCACAGCCGCGTGCACAAGGGGATGCTCGTCGTCAAGTTTGCGGATTATGACGATGTCAACGCCGCCATGACGCTCAAAAACCGCGTCGTGTCCATCGCGCGCGCGGATGTCACGCTGCCGGACGGGCAGTATTTTCAGCAGGATCTGATCGGCATCGCCGTCGAGACCGATGCGGGCGAGCCGCTCGGCACGCTGCGCGAGATCCTCGACCTGCCGCGCGGCAGCGTCTATGTCGTGCAGGGTGCGCGCGAGGTGCTCATCCCCGACCGGCCGGAGTTCGTGTGCAGCATCGACCCGGAGGGCGGGCGTATGGTCGTGCACCTGATCGAAGGGATGTGAGCGCGTGCGCATCGACATTCTCACGCTCTTTCCCGACACGATGCGTGCCATGCTCGGCGAGAGCATTCTCGGCCGGGCGCAGGCGCGCGGTCTGCTCGACATCCGCTGCCACCAGATCCGCGACTATACCGAAAACCGCCAGAAGCAGGTCGACGACTACCCCTATGGCGGCGGCTGGGGTCAGGTCATGATGGCGCAGCCGCTCAAGAGCTGCCTCGACGCGGCGCTTGCCGATTCCGCCGTGCCCGCGCCGCGCCGCCGCGTGATCTACCTCTCCCCGCAGGGGCAGACGTTCACGCAGGCGAAGGCGCGCCAGCTCAAGGCCGACTATGACCAGCTCGTGCTCGTCTGCGGTCACTATGAGGGTGTGGATGAGCGCTTCATCGAGGCCTGCGTGGACGAGGAGCTGTCCATCGGCGACTTTGTGCTCACAGGCGGTGAGCTCGGCGCGATGGTCGTCACGGACTGCGTCTGCCGCATGGTGCCGGGCGTGCTGTCGGACACCGAGTGCTACACCGGCGAGAGCCATTGGGCGGGCCGGCTCGAGTACCCGCAGTATACCCGCCCCGAGACGTGGGAGGGGCGCACCGTGCCCGAGGTGCTGCGCGGCGGCAATCACGCCGAAATTGAAGCGTGGCGCACGCGGCAGAGTCTGGAGCGCACGCTCGTAAAGCGGCCGGACCTCTTTCGGGAAACACCGCCGACACCGGCCGAGCAGCGTCTGCTCGATAAGATCCGGCGCGACCGCAGCCGCCCGCAGCTCACAGAGCCGCCCGTCTGCCGCCCGGCTGCGGCGGATGACCTCCCGGCCATCCTCGCCATCGCGCAGCAGGCGCGCAACTACCTGCGCCGCCACCGCGTTGACCAGTGGCAGGGCGATTACCCGAACGCGGACACGTTTTCCGCCGACATCGCGGCCGGCGCGTGCCATGTGCTCACGTATCAGGGCACTGTCGCCGCCGTGTTCACGCTCAGCCGCACGCCTGACCCCGCCTATGACGCGCTCACGGACGGGCGCTGGCGCTCGGACCGTGACCATGCCGCCGTGCTGCACCGCAACGCCGTTGCAGCCGATTGGCGCGGCACGGGCATGGCCGACCACCTCATGCAGGCGGCGGAGCAGCTCGCGCGCGAAAGCGGGGCGCACGCCATCCGCGTCGACACGCACCGGCACAACGGCGCGCAGAAAAAGCTCCTCGAGCGCCACGGCTACCGCTTCTGCGGCAACATCCTGTGTGATGAGCCGGGACACGATCCGCGCCGTCAGGCGTTTGAGAAGCTGCTGAGGTGAGGTGCGTATGGAGCTGACGAATCCTGCGGACATCCGCGCACTGCTCGCGCGGCATGATTTCCGCTTTTCCAAGTCCATGGGGCAGAATTTTCTGACGGCTGCATGGGTCCCGTCCGACATCGCCGACGCCTCCGGCGCGGACGAGCACACCGGCGTGCTCGAGGTCGGTCCCGGCATCGGCTGCCTGACCGAGCAGCTCGCGCAGCGCGCGGCCAAGGTCGTCTCGGTCGAGCTTGACGAGCGGCTGCGCCCCGTGCTGGCCGAGACGCTCGCCGCCTATCCGAATGTGGAGATCGTCTTTGGCGACGTGCTCGCGCTCGATCTGCGGCAGCTCGCGGCGGAGCGTTTTCCGGGGCTGCGCCCGGTCGTGTGCGCAAACCTGCCGTATAATGTCACGACGCCGCTGATCACGGCGTTTCTCACCGCCGGATGCTTCGACTCCGTCACGGTCATGATCCAGCGCGAGGCCGCACATCGGCTCTGCGCCCGGCCGGGAACGGCGGATTACGGTCTGCTGACCGTGCTGACCGCGTGGTATGCGGAGCTTGAGCTGCTGTTTGATGTGCCGCCGCACTGCTTCGTCCCCGCGCCGAAGGTCACGAGCACCGTCGTGCGGCTGCGTATGCGCAGCGCACCGCCTGCGGATGTGCAGGATGAAGCGCTGCTGTTCGCCATCGTGCGCGCGGCGTTCAGCCAGCGCCGCAAGACGCTCATCAATGCGCTCGCGGCCGGCGTCCCCGGCTGCGACAAGGCGCGCGCCGCCGCGGCGGTCGCCGCCTGCGGCTTCGATGCGCGCGTGCGCGGTGAGACGCTCGGGCTGGCGCAGTTTGCTGCGCTGAGCAATGCACTGCGTGCGGAGCTCGGTTGACATAACGAGAGCAAATCAGGGCATCCCATCGCGGGACGCCCTGATTTTCTGCGGATACAGTTTAAATATGGTTTACATAACGAATATAGTTGGTGGTTTTCCCTGCATACCGCCGGCTGCGCGCGCATACTGTGATAGCAAACGCAGTAGGAGGGGAGCGCCATGCCATATGAGGACAAAAAGGCCGTGCCGCCGCGCCGGCCGCACGCGGTCACGCTCGACGAGCGCAGCCATCTGACCGTCACAGGGGTGGATGAGGTCGTGCGCTTTGACGATACGGAGGTGTCCATGCGCACGTCGCGCGGAATGCTCACCGTGCACGGCGAGGGGCTGCGCGTCGGCCGGCTTGCGATCGACACGGGGGAGCTTGCCATCGACGGCGCGTTTGACGCGCTCGACTACACGGAGGAGACAGCGTCCGGCGGCGGCTTCTGGTCGCGCCTGTTCGGCGGATGAAGCTGCCGCTGCTGCGTCAGCTTGCGCAGCTCGTGCTCGGGCTCGGGCTCGGCGCGGTGCTCGGGCTGGCGTTTGATGTGCTGCGCGTGCCGCGCCGCCATGTGCGCAGCACGGTTTTGCGCACGCTGCTCGACGGCGCGTTTTGCCTGCTTGCGCTCGGGAGTGTGTTTCTGCTTGGCATGACGGCCGGCAACGGGCAGGTGCGCCTGTTTTTGTTCGCGGCCATCGCCGCCGGCTGGACGTGCTACTTTCTCTGGCTCAGCGGGCACATTTTCCCGCCGCTGGAGCGATCTGGACGCCTGCTGGCGCAGAAAATGCGCCAAATCACGGCTCCGGGAAGAAAATTCAGAAAAAAAGTTCGCTTTTTTGCAAAAAAACACTTCCAATCTTGCCGCAGATGTTTTAGAATAAGCTGTATTACTGGACGCAGATACGATCCGGGGGGAGGTACTGCCGACCGTGAAATTCAAGAAGGCAAGCATATTTACCACACTGGTCATCGCGGCGCTGATGGTGTACGCACTCATCAGCCTGGTCGTGGTGCATCAGCGCACAGCACAGCTTCAGGACCGCGCAGCGGCACTGCAGCAGCAGGTGTCCGAGATGACCCAGTCCAATGCCGAGCTGCAATATCAGATCGACCACAGCGACGACGATGATATGCGGGAATCGATCGCGCGGGAAAAACTTGGTCTGGTCAAGCCCGGCGAGAAAATTTTTTACGACACGAGTGATTGAGCAAGGAGAAACGAACCGTATGCAGGTGGAAGTCGGAGCAGTTGTGGAAGGTACCGTTACCGGTATCACGAAGTTTGGCGCGTTTGTGAGTCTGCCGGACGGCAAGAGCGGTCTGGTGCACATATCCGAGATCGCCAACACCTACGTCAGCGACGTCAATGCGTTTTTGAAGCTGGGCGACAAGGTGAAGGTGCGCGTGCTGGCCGTGACGCCGGACGGGAAGATTAACCTGTCCATCAAGAAGGCGGAGGAAGCGCCCGCCCGTCCGAACAACCGCCCGATGAACGGCGGCCGTCCCGGCGGCAATCGCCCCAATAACGGCGGCGCACCGCGTGCCGCGCGTCCCAGCCATCCGGCGCAGCCGGCAGGGCAGGTCAGCGGTCCGAGCGGGGATGCCGCGTTTGAAGACCGGCTCAAGCAGTTCATGCAGGAGTCGGACAGCCGCATGGCCGGAAACCGCCTCTATAACGACCGTTCGCGCGGCCGCCGCCGCGGCGGAAACGGACGCGGTTAAATCCCGCGCCGGAGCGGCAGCACACGAAATTAGATAGCTCCTCCGTATGCAGACATACGGAGGAGCTTTTTGCGCTTTATACGCTCGATTTCCGGAGGTTTCGTCTTGCCGCGCTGACGTCGGTGTAGTATGATCGTGTTCAGATCTGCGGTCACAGAGGCTGACCGTTTCCCATCTGTACCCGGGAGGTATACATTGTGGAAGTTTATCTGAGTGAACATATCGCGCCGTCGGCGTATGCAAGGCTGGCGCGCCATTTCGAGATCGTGGACAATTTCGACCACCCCGAGCGGCTTGCCGCCATGATCATCCGCCGCGCGCCTGTGCCGCGGGCGGTCATCGCGCATGCGCCGAATCTGAAGGTCATCGCCATGCACGGGGTCAGCCGCGACACGATCGACACCGCTGCCGCCGCCGAGTTCGGCGTTCCGGTTCCGAATGTGCCGGGGCTTGGCGCACCGGCGGTCGCGGAGCTTGCCGTGGCGGAACTGCTGGCGCTCAACCGGCAGCTGAAATTTGTCAATAACGGTCTGTGTGCCGGGCGTTTCGACCATTTCGGCGCAGAGGAATTCGTCTGCCATGAGATGACCGGCCGTACGCTTGGCCTTGTCGGCACGGGCAACATTGCCCACCGGGTGGCGGATATTCTGCGCGCAGCATTTGATGTGCGCGTCCTGTGCTGGAATCCGCACCGCACGGCCGCTGAATGCGCCGCGTGGGGCTACGAGCAGGTCGAAACATTACAGGAGCTCTTTCGCCGCTCCGACTTCGTGAACGTGAGCATCACGCTCTGCGACGAGACACGCGGCCTCATCAACGCGCCGGTGTTTGCCGCGGCGAATCCGGAGCTGCTGCTCGTCAACACCTCGCGCGGCGGCATCGTCAACGAGCACGATCTCTACGTTGCCCTCACAACGGGGCAGATCCGCGCTGCGGCGAGTGATGTGTTTGAGCACGAGCCGCCGGCGAGCGATGACCCGCTCATCCATCTGGACAATTTCATTGCCACTTTCCACATCGGCGGCAGCACATACGAATCGCTCGAGCGCGTGAGCAACCGCGCTGTGGACTATGTGTTCCAATACACCGGTGTTGCAGAGCGGTAAGGCTGTCGGCGCTTCCGGGAGCGGGCAAACACTATAAAAAACACCCGAGGCCGCAGCCTCGGGTGTCCAGCTTGTCAAAACCTCGTAGCCTTTCACCAACGGTGCGGCGAAAGAAAATCCAATCATTTTCTCAGGCGACATGTGCGGCTGAGAAAATACCGCTCGGCCTGCAAACGTGCGAGCTGGCCGCCCGAGGCAGACAGCGCGTGCGCTGCAGTCAGGCCGCAAACCCTTTTGCCAAAGGGGAGTCCGCTCTGACAGGCACAAAGCGCCCGAAGCGAAAGCTTCGGGCGCTTCTTTGGTTACAGGTTACACGGACATCCAGCCGGGCAGCGCGTTGGCGATCGCGTCCACGATTTCCTTTGCCTTTTCTTCGCCGCAATATTCAAGGATGTCGGAGGCGAGATCGAGGCCGATATGGATAGGTCCTCTAAATTCGGTCATTTTCCTTTACCCCTTTCATAGATTTCCGCCGCCGCCCCACACAATAGACGACGCCGGATGGTTGGTATTGCCGGTTACAGGTATATTGTAATGGCAAAAGCATCAAAACACAAGTGACAATTCTTACATAGTGTAACGATTCGGATATTTTCGTTTCATTTTCTGGAACTGATTTGTTTCTGGTTGAAATATTCCGACCAAGCGCACATAGTCCGACACGCAGCCGTATAACTGTCCACTGGTCGACGGGTTTCACGGGGTGAAACGGCATTATGGAAACCGATTCTCCACATTATCAACAGGCTTTTCAACATAAACAGGGCACAATTAACGATGTTATGTTAACAACTGCTTGAATTTCCCGGTTTTTCATACCGTTCTTCCCATGCGCACAAGTGTGCAGCACAGCGGCATTCTGTCCCGCTTTTGTCCGGTGCGCGCCCCGGAGCTTGCCGTCGGCCGCTCAGCGTCCTGCAGGCGCGAAAAAGCCCCGGGAGCATCGTGCTCCCGGGGCGCGTGTATGGTTTGCGGATGGATGGTGCGCCGGTCACATACCGGTGAGCTGGCAGAAGCGCATCATGATGGCCGAGACCTGCGCGCGAGTGGCGCTGCTCTTCGGCATCAGATAGCTCACACCGTTGCTCTCACTGCCGGAGATGAGACCGTTGCCGACGGCCCAGCTCATGGCGGCGTATGCCCAGTTGGAAACGCTGCTGGCATCGGGGAAGCCGCCGATCGGCACGGCACCGCCGAGGCAGGACGGCGCATACTTGGCGGTGTAGCCATAGAGGATCAACGCCATCTGCTCACGCTGGATGGGCATTTCCGGTGAGAAGGTATGCTCGCCTGTGCCTTTGACGATGTCGTGATCATAGGCCCAGGCAACGGCATTGTAGAACCAGTCGTCGCGCTTGACGTCCGTGAACGGGGTGTAGTATTTGCTGTAGTCGGTCGTGTCGCCGGAGAGCTTATAGAGGATCTGCACGATCTGCGCGCGCGTGCTGGTCGTATTGGGCGAGAACGTTTTAGCGCCGACGCCGGCCATCAGACCGCGGGCCACGCAGTAGTCGATGCCCTTGTGCTCCCAGCGGGACGGGCCCGGGACATCGGTGAAGCGGTGGCTCGGGCAGGTGGCATCGCCCGGGCAGACCACAGGTCCGGTGGCGGGGATGAGCTCGGTCTTGGTCTTGCCGCAGCTCTTGCAGGTGTAGGTGCGGATGCCGGGGGTGGTCTCGGTTGGCTCGGTGGTCACGACGCCGTCATCCCAGTCGTGGATGTGCGGTCCGGTCGCGGGGATGACCTCGGTCTTGATCGCGCCGCAGATGACGCAGGTGTAGGTCATGACGCCGGGGTCTTTCTCGGTCGGCTCGGTGGTCACCTTGCCGCTGTCCCACTTGTGACCGAGCGCGGGCTTGACGTTGCGCTTTTCGGTCGCGCCGCAGTCGCTGCAGGTATAGAGGTCATAGCCCTCGGTCGTGCAGGCGGGTGCGATGTTCTTGGTGAACACGAAGGTGTGCTCGCCGGTCGCGGGGATCGGGGAGGTCTTGATCGCGCCGCAGATGACGCAGGTGTAGGTCATGACGCCGGGGTCTTTC
>CAJMPW010000001.1:0-539502 GCA_905215475.1 uncultured bacterium | reverse complement strand
ACGAGCAGTACCACGGGTTTTCTATGCGGATGTAATGGCAAACCATTTCAAAGTTTTGATAGCTATTTCCGGAAAAGTATGGTAGTTGTTTGTGTTGCAAAAAGAAATCTCAGTCAAAGGAAGTGAAATACATGGCAAAACGAAGACCGGCTGGCGACGGCATGGTGCGAAGGCGTGACGACGGGCGCTGGGAAGGCCGCATCGTCATTGGGCACCGGGAAAACGGCGAGCCGCTGTTCCGTCATGTGTATGCCAAGACCCAAAAAGCTCTGCTGGACAAGCTGCACCAGAACATCGAGTGCTACCGCGATGTGGAGCTGACCGAGGACAGCCGGATGACGCTGGGCCAGTGGCTGGATCGCTGGCTCACGGAGTACAAGGCGGGTACGGTGCGGCCCGGTACCCTCGAGGGCTACCGCCGCTACATCGAATACTACATCAAGCCGCAGCTGGGCGACAAGCAAATCTCCCTCCTCTCCCAGCAGGACATCCAGCGGATGTACCGCCGCCTGAAAACGGAGGGGCGCATCCACGAGCATCCCGAGATGGGGCATCAGCTCTCCGACTCCATGGTGCGCCACATTCACTCCACCCTCCACGCCGCACTGAAAGACGCGGTGCAAGCGCATGTCATTCCCAGAAACCCCACCGAGGGGACAACGGCGCCCAAGCCCAACTACAAGCCCAAGCGCATTCTCACCCGTGCGGAGTTGGACGACTTCCTTACAGTGGTGGAGCAGGACGAGGTGTGGCGAGACTTCTTCCAGACGGAGCTGATGACCGGCCTGCGCCGCGGCGAGATCTGCGGCCTACAATGGAACGACTTCGATGGGGACACCGGGACGCTGAAGGTGTGCCGCACTCTCCACAGCCAGCGGAAGGGCGAATACACCGTCGGCGAGACGAAGACCAATCAAGGTATGCGTACCATCATTCTGCCGCATAGCGTGACTGAAATCCTACGGCGGCGAAAAGCGGATGCCATCAGCCAATGGATATTCCCTGATCCGGTGAAGCCGGAAGATCCCGTCGACCCCAACGCAGCCTATCGCCACATGAAAACGCTCCTTCAGCGGGCGGGGCTGCCCAGCATCCGCTTCCATGATCTGCGTCACACCTTCGCCACCCACGCCCTTACCAGCGGAGTGGATGCCAAGACGCTGTCCAGCATCCTGGGTCACACCAATGCGTCGTTCACGCTGGACACCTACACCCATGTCACATCAGATATGCAAAAGCAGGCTTGCGGCATCGTAGGCGGCTTCATGGAAGATATCTTCGGAAAGGAGTTGAAACCGTGGCAAGAAAGCGAAAAGCCGGAGACGGAACAGTAAGGCAGCGCAAGGATGGTCGGTGGGAGGGGCGCATCGTCATCGGCTATGACGATAACGGCTATCCCAAGACGAAAAATGTTCTCGCCAAAACCAAGAAGGAGTGCGTCGAGAAGCTCCAAAAGCTCAAGGAAGAATGCGGCGGGCTGAAGCCGGAGAAGGTGCGGCCCGAGATGGTCTTCGGGGACTGGCTGACATACTGGTACGAGAATCACTCCAAGCCCAAGATCCGTCCCACCACGCAGGAGACTTACGAGAGCCGTATCCGACTGCACATCATCCCGGAAATTGGAGACATCCCGCTGAACAAGCTGACGCAGAATGACCTACAACAGTTCTACGGTCGGCTCAAGAAAAGTGGCCGGAAGCGCTTCACCGACAAGTACGGCGAAGGGCTGTCCGACCGGATGGTGCGCATGTGCCACGCCACCTGCCGCTCCGCATTGGAAAAAGCGGTGCAGGATGGACTGATCCGTGTGAACCCGGCCATCGGCTGCAAGCTGCCGCCGAAGAAGGCGCGGGAGATGCAGGTGCTGACACGAGAAGAGCTGCAGCGATTCCTCATTCAAGCGAAGTTTGAGGGCTACTATGAAGTGTTCCTCCTGGACTTGGCCACCGGCCTGCGCCGGGGCGAGCTGATGGCGCTGCAGTGGGATGACCTGAACTTCAAAACCGGCGTGCTGAATGTGAACAAGCAGGTCTACGATGTGCGGGGCCAGCTTCAGATCAGCACGCCCAAGACAAAGAACTCCGTCCGAAAGATCGTCCTGCCGCCTGCGGTGGTGGCAGTGCTGCGGGAGTACAAGAAAACAGTAGACTCCCGCTGGATGTTCCCGTCCCCGGTGAAGGAGGACTGCCCCATTACGCCCGGCGTGGTGCGGCGCAGACTGCAGCTCATTCTGGAACACGCAGGGTGCAAGCATGTACGCTTTCACGATCTGCGTCATACATTTGCAACGCTGGCGTTGGAGAACGGCATGGATGTGAAAACGCTCTCCGCCATACTGGGACATGTGTCGGCGGCCACCACGCTGGACATCTATACTCACATCACCGATGACATGCGACTCACAGCCGCCGCCAACATTGACCGCGGCATCGGCAAAGCAGCGCCGCAGGAGGACGCTTCAGAGCCGGGGCAGGAAACTGCCCCGGCCACGACGGAGAAGCCGAAAATGACCGATTTCAAGCCCTATGTGGGCCGCAAGCGCAGATCCGGCACCGGTTGCATCAGCGAGATCAACGACCATCTGTTTGAAGGCCGCTATTCCCCCAAGTGGCCCGATGGTAAAAAGCACGCCCGCAATGTCTATGCACACACCCGCGAGGAGTGCGAGGAGAAACTGAAGGTGCTGATCGTGCAGATGAAAGCTGAACTGGCGGAGCTGAAGAAGCGAAAGGCGGAGGGGACGCTGCCGCCGCAGCCCACGGATGGGAAGAAGGGGGAAAATAAAGAAGGATAAGGGAAGTAGATAAAAAGAATCACTAATAGGGGTACTGCGGAAGCGGTACCCCTGTATGCGAAAGTCTTTGCATATATGAAGTTGTGTGTTCTTTGAAAACGGAATAGACTTTGGGAGCTATAAAGAAATGCCCTTTCTAATGGATTCCTTTTGCTGGTCTGTTAATATAGAGTATTTTAGTCGAGGGATATTATCTCGTAATAATTGTGTTGCCAGTTTCCTGTAATAATCAGCTGGAAGAACAGTCTGTGCGGTTGATAGATTAATTTCACCATGGTCAAATAGACAAGAGAAAAATCTGTTTTTACCATTGCCACTTACTAATAATTGATCAATTAATAAAATTCCCTTGCTACTTGAAATCAGTGGTTCGGCCTTGATACTATCCAAGTAATTGAGAACACTTTCAAAAGTTAAGCACAGAAGGAATCCGTCATAATCCTTGCCACATGATGTGCTAAGCGCATATTCTTTCATGAGGACTCCTCCTTTCTTGGTTATAGTTCCCCAATCAGACTAAAGCATTTTGTGATAATTTCATCCGCTTCAGCTTTTGTTTCTAACATACGGGTAGAGTCGGTGCTTCCCATAATATCGCCAAAGTGAAAAACTGTGTCACGGACTGCTTTGTAATAATTATAGCACTTTTCGATTTGAGATTTCTGTCGCGTATCTGTAAGTGAAGCAGTATAGATATAATCTCCAGTAACAGCATCTTTGTTAAAACCTGAGAACCACCGCCCTACGGTGCCACCAGCCTTTGTAATTAAATACTTCATGTGTCCTTCTAACGCACGAAGCGCAGGGAAGGCATACTGTGAGTATTCTTCACTTTCCACATAATAATTCAGATTAATAAGCGCCTGACGGATAAGACGTTTGATATTATCTGGATAATCTGCAGGAAAGCTTGGATAAATAGTTTCAAAAGCTGTATCAATCTTTTTAGAATCGATGGTGGTTCTGTATGCACTACTTAAAATCGGCTCAATTTTAGCATTGCCATCCAGTTCGGTTACAATTGATACGACAATTTGGAAAAGAAGAGAATTTTCACCTTGAATCAAGACTTTTTGATTCTTGGATTTAAAAAGTGAAACAACAACTTTTTTGTGTTCATATTCTAATCTATAGACAAATTTTGTTCCGTATTCTTTTTTGTCAATGGACACTCCAGGAATTGCCTCGCTCACCAACTCTGTTAAAGCCTTGAAGTCGCTCTCCTTAAAATAAGGAAGGACAAACCAATGGTCCCCCTGGATAGCCATTCGTGTTCTGTCAACCAATGCAGATTTAGCCAGAGCATCAGCTTTGTCATTGTAAGGATTATTACTATGGCCTTTTACTTTTTCAAAGACTACATCTATTACACCCTCAAATTTGGTGTGGTAAAGTGAAGTATACATTTTAGAAGCATCAGTTCCAGCATTCCATTCCCCGGACAACCATTTGCTCAATCCTTCGTAGTCATGGCAAATCTTTATCTTTTCATAGCCGTTCGATACAGCCCAATCCAGAGCGTTGATTACACCAAATATTTCACCAATAATATTATTGCTCACGATATATTTGGGATTTGATCCATAGCCACAGAGCGGAGTTTCTGTATGGTCGCCGCCTATAATTATTACGCCATAAGAGTATCGATTAAGCTCTTTATCAAAACTACCGTCGCAAAACGCTACTAAATAGCCCTGTTCAATATCTGCTGCAATCTGTTCGCCCCAAATATCTCTATCACTTAAAAAAGCCTCTGCCTCTTCTTTAGAGTTAAACGACTTATAAACAGCGCCAGAAAAGCCTTTTATAGACTCTTGACATTCGGCCCAGTTATCAAAAAGGCCAGGATTGTTTCCGACTTTTACAGCATAGTATTTCATTCCTAACCTCCAAAAATCTTAGAATTAAAATATTATACATGAGAATCACGTACAAATCAATGCTATTGCAGAGTGTTTTTCCGCTTTCTCAAATTTTGCGCCGCAATAGACAAAGAATAAGAAAATCCCTCTGAAATCAACGATTTCAGAGGGATTTTGGTCCGAGTGGGGCGACTCGAACGCCCGGTCTCTTGAACCCAAATCAAGCGCGATACCAACTTCGCTACACCCGGATATTCAGTTCCTGCCATTATATCACGACGGAGAGGAAAATCAAAGATTTTTCTGTCTGTGGTCATTCCTGTGGTCAAAACCGCTTTTGTGCCGTTTTCTGCAACCGGGAGAAATCCCGCAAACGCAGGTGTCGCAAGGCTTTGCGACGTTTCGCCTCATCCTATCCCGGATACAGCCACGGCACTCCCAAAGCAGGCGCGCTACCAACTGCGCTACACCCGGATATGGACTTTGCTGAGCGGCCGCGTGCGCTTGCACACATTTTGCGCACATTTAAAAAGGTAGCAAGGTAGCGGCGCTTCCAGCCGCGTGCATTTTCCGACCGCACCGGCGGCGGAAAAACTGCACATTTCGCAATTTGCGTAAGATAAAGTTTAACACATTCTTTAGAAATTCGCAACGGTTTTCTGCGTTGCAGTTTTGAGGCAGGTGTGGTATGCTCTACAAGTAAAATTATGATCTGTTAGGACAGGAGCATCAACTTATGAGAATGCGAAAAAAGCCCAACCTCGTCCCGCGCATGGAGCGCTGCGCCGCGACCATGATCACCGAGCCCGAGGCGCTGCGCGGCCGCTGGCTGGAGCAGTTCCCCGGTCATCAGGCGCTGCAGCTTGAGCTTGGCTGCGGCAAGGGCCGCTTCACAGCCGACACCGCGGCACAAAACCCGGACATTTTTCTCGCCGCAATTGAGAAAGTGCCGGACGCGATGGTCGTCGGCATGGAGCGCGTGACCGAGCGCGGGATTGAAAACGTACGGTTTCTGGATCGGGACGCGGTCAATCTGCTGGATATGTTCGCCCCCGGCGAGGTTTCGCGCATCTACATCAACTTCCCCGACCCGTGGAAAAAATCGCGCCAGTACAAGCGCCGCCTGACCTATGCAGGCTTTCTGGCGCTGTACGCAAATGTGCTGCCGCTCGGCGGCGAGATCTGGTTCAAGACCGACAACGACCCGCTGTTTGCCTTCTCGCTCGAGCAATTCGAGCAGGAGGGCTGGCAGCTGCACGAGGTCACGCACGACCTGCACGCCGACGGCCCGGTCGGCGTCATGACCGACTACGAGGCAAAATTCTACGATCAGGGCATCACGATCAACCGCTGCGTGGCGGTGAAAACGGAGGACACGAAATGCGACTTGTATCCTGGAATGTCAACGGACTGCGCGCCTGTGTGACCAAGGGCTTCGCGGACACGTTCCGCGCGCTGGACGCCGACATCTTCTGCCTGCAGGAGACGAAGCTCCAGCCCGGTCAGATCACGCTCGAGCTGCCGGGGTATCACCAGTACTGGTGCAGCGCCGAGAAGAAGGGCTACTCCGGCACTGCTCTCTTCACAAAGGCCGAGCCGCTCGACGTGCAATATAACCTCGGTCTGCCGCAGCACGATCTGGAGGGCCGCGTCATCACGGCCGAATACCCGGAGTTTTATCTCGTGTGCGTCTACACGCCGAACGCGCAGGACGGTCTGCGCCGGCTGGAATACCGGATGCAGTGGGACGATGCGTTCCGCGAGTTCGTCTGCTCGCTCGACCGGCACAAGCCGGTCGTGATCTGCGGCGACATGAACGTTGCAGCGACCGAGATCGACCTGAAAAATCCGAAGCGCAATGTCGGCAACCCCGGCTTCAGCCCGGAAGAGCGCGCAAAGTTTCAGGAGCTGCTGCGCGCCGGCTTCACCGACACGTTCCGCGCCCTGCATCCGGACGAGCGCGACGCCTACTCGTGGTGGAGCTACCGCTTCCATGCGCGGGAGAACAACGCCGGCTGGCGCATCGACTACTTCCTGTGCTCCGACCGCGCGGCGGAGAAGATCGAGAACGCCGGCATCCGCTCGGACATTTACGGCAGCGACCACTGCCCCGTGGAGCTTGAGATCGCATGGTGAAGATCGGAAACGTAGACATTCACGGCCCGCTCGTCCTCGCGCCCATGGCAGGCGTGACCGATGCGCCGTTTCGCGCGCTGTGCCGCGCGCAGGGTGCCGCCCTCACCTGCACGGAAATGGTGAGTGCCAAGGCGCTGGTCTATCATGACGAAAAGACGAAGCAGCTGCTCTGGTCGCCGGCGGACGAGCATCCGGCCGCCGCACAGATCTTCGGTCACGAGCCGGAGGTCATGGCCGAGGCTGCGCCCATGGCGCTGGAATACTCCGGCGCGGACATTCTTGACATCAACATGGGCTGCCCGGTCGGGAAGGTCATCCGCAGCGGCGACGGCTCGGCGCTCATGCGCGACCCGGAACTCGCCGGGCGTGTCATCGAGGCGGTCGTCAGGGCCGTCGACGCACCCGTGACTGTGAAATTCCGCAAGGGTTGGGACGGCGGCAATGTCAACGCCGTGGCCTTTGCGCAGATGTGTCAGCAGGCGGGCGCGTCCGCCATCGCCGTGCACGGACGCACGCGCGTGCAGATGTACGCTGGCCGCGCCGACTGGGACATCATCCGCGACGTCAAACGCGCCGTGACGATCCCCGTCATCGCAAACGGCGACATCTTTTCCGGTGCGGACGCAGCACACATCCTGCGCTACACCGGCGCGGATCTTGCGATGATCGGCCGCGGCAGCTTCGGTGATCCGTGGCTGTTCGCGCGCGGCAATGCCGCCATCGCGGGCGAGCCGGAGCCTGAGCTGCCGCCGCTGCGCGAGCGGATCGAGGCGGCACTGTATCAGATCGAATTTGCCGCCGACATCAAGGGCGAACGGCTGGCGTGCCTTGAGGCGCGCAGCCAATTTTGCTGGTATCTGCGCGGCGTGCCGCACGCCAACACATACAAGCAGGAGGTCGTGCACGTGGAGACGCTCGACGAGCTGCGGCGCATCACGCACGCCATCCAGCGCGACTTGCGGGATTGACCGCAGAAAGGCAAGTGAGCCATGGACCGGGACGAGGAACGGCGCATCATCGCTCAGGTATGCGCCGGGGACGCCAACGCCTTCGAGGCGCTGGTCGTCGCCTACCAAAAACAAGTGTATAACCTCGCCCTGCGCACCGTCGGCAACGAGGAGGACGCCGCCGACATGACACAGGAGGTGTTCCTGCGCGCCTATCGGGCGCTGGGCAGCTTCCGCGGCGAGAGCAAGTTTTCCGTCTGGCTCTACCGGCTGACGACGAACGTGTGCATCGACTTTCTGCGCAGCCGCCGGCGGCATCCAACCGTGTCGCTCACGGCGGCAGACGAGGACGACGAGCAGCCGCAGTTCGACATTCCTGCCGGCGAAGCCTCCTGTCCCGAGCAGCAGCTTGCGCGCAGCGAGCTGCGCCGCGCCGTCGTGCGCGGGCTCGACCAGCTGCCGGACGATGCGCGCAGGATCCTCATCCTGCGCGAGCTTGACGGGCTGTCCTATGCCGAGATCGGCAAGGTGCTGCGCCTTGAGCCGGGCACGGTGAAATCACGCCTGTTTCGCGCACGGCGAAGGCTGTGCGAATTTCTGCGCGACGATGGGAACCTTCCCGACCGCTATGCGTCAAAGCAGACAAAGGGGGGTGCAGATGCATGAACACCTGTGAGCATTACCGGCTGCAAATCAGTCAACTGCTTGACGGCGAGCTGCCGGAGGCGCAGCAGCAGACGCTGCGCACACATCTGCACACCTGCCCGGACTGTCAGCGTGTCTATGACGACTTTCTGACGCTGCAGGCAGCCGTGCGCGACACGGCCGCCGAGCCCCCCGCCGAACTGACGGCGCGCATCATGCAGCAGGTGCGCCTGCAGCCCGCACCGGCAGCGCGTCCCGCGCAGCCGACGCCGGTGCGCAGCGCGCCGCACCCCAAAGATAAGGCGAAAAAGCGCCCGGACGGGCGCATCTCTCCCCTGCTGCCGATCTCGGTCATGGCTGCGTGCCTCGCGCTGATCCTCGGCGCGACGCTGTGGTTCACACCGCACCGAAATCCGTCCGACAGCGGCAGTACGGCGCTCGACAACCTCCGGACACAGACCGAGACCGTGACGCCCGCCGGCAACGACGCGGCGCAAAACGAGCCTGAGCACTCTCCCGCGCCGGAAACTGCACCGGTGCTTGACGACAGTGTGAGCAGTCTGCTCTTCTCCGTCCCGAACGACAACGCCAAGGGCAGCGGTGCCGACAGCAGCACGCTGCACATCTCCGAGCGCAAGACCATCGAGGCGCTCTCGGCGCTGCTGGTGCGCACGCAGCCGACGCAGCCGCCCGACGCCGCAAACGCACCGCTGTGCACACTTGAAGAGACGAACGCCGACGGCTCGGTCACGCAAGTGACCGTCTGGCTCGACGGCAAGGACATCATCTTTGCCAGCAGCACGGACGCGCAGCACTACCGCGTGCCGGGTGCAGCGGCGGAGTTCTGCCGTCTGACCGGACTGCCGGAAGGCGGCACATAACACCAGACCATATTGAATCGTTCAGCCCGATAAGCGACCGCTTGTCGGGCTGATATGCCATTTTTTCAATAAATTGCTGCAAAAAGACGTAGAAAAACTGTCAATTTTTGAACGTCTTTGGAAACCATTTACTTGAAACGCTTGTAAACGTGTGCTATAATTTATCACGTCTATATTGGCTTTGCCATTTTCATGACAAGCTAATGTATTTCTTAACAATATGGTGCTCTTGCCATTTAGGAGGATAATTACTCGTGAAACGTATCAAAGTATCGAACAATGTGATCAGAAGAATGCCCCGCTATCTGCGTAAGCTCGACGATCTGAGCGCCGCCGGGATCGAGCGCATCTCTTCCGGCGAGCTTGGCCGCCAGATGGGGCTGACTCCCTCTCAGATCCGTCAGGACTTCAGCTGCTTCGGCGAGTTCGGCCAGCAGGGCTACGGCTACAACGTGGTGGCGCTGCGCGGTGAGGTCGCCAAGATCCTCGGCATGGACCGCAACTACACGGCCGTTCTGGTCGGCGTCGGCAACATCGGCCGCGCACTGGTGGAGAACTTCTGCTTCGAGCAGTACGGCTTCACGCTCAAGGCCGCGTTCGATATCAACCCCGACCTCATCGGCAAGGAGATGCACGGCATCGCCGTACACGACTTCTCCACCCTCGATGATATCCTCGCGGATATCCAGCCCGACGTCGCCGTGCTCTGCGTGCCGAAGGCCATGGCCAACGACGTCGCCAACGAGATCTGCTCCGTCGGCGTGAAGGCCATCTGGAACTTCACCAATACCGAGCTGCAGGTCAAGGACGCCGAGCCCATCATCGAAAACATCCACTTCTCGGACAGCCTGCTGGCACTCGGATACTACATCGCCGAGAGTCAGGACGAGGCCGAAGCCCGCGCAGCAAAAACCAAAAAGGCCTGACACGCCCGCCAAAGGAGGTCTGCCCCTTGAAAATCAAGCGACTGATCTCGTTGCTGCTGATCCTGGCGCTGCTCGGCGGCTCTGTGCCGGCACTGGCGGCCAATGCCGGCAGCCGGCAGGATCCGCTGCTGTCGCGCAGCTACGTGGAGACGTGGTCGTCCACCCTGCTCAGCCGCGTCGAGGAAACTGCGCGCACCGCCGTACAGACAGCGCTCGACAAGGCGCTGCAGACGCATGATACCGCCCTGAACACCGATGCCGGAAAGAGCCGCATCTGCACGCTCTTTGCCGGGAACACGGTCGAGCTCCAGACCGGTGACTGCTTCACCGTCCTGAGCGGAGACGCGGCCGTGACCGTTTCGGCGGGTGTGCTCGTCGATGCGACCGACGGTACAAAGGTCACCACCGGCGCACTGCGCACCGCGCACCGCTACATTGCGTGCGAAAACGTGCAGGCCACGATCACCTGCACGCAGACCGTCTCGCTGCTGCTGTCGGCGGGCGCATACGTCACCCGCTATGTGGACGTGCCGCGCAGCGCATGGTATGCGTACTTTGTGGAATATGCCGCCGTCAACGGACTCATGAACGGCGTCGGCTACCGGCGCTTTGCACCGAACGACCAGCTCACCCGCGGTATGTTCGTCACGATCCTGGGACAGATCGCGCAGATCGATAAGTCCGATTATCCGGACACTTCGTTCACCGATGTTCCCGCCGGCGTGTGGTACGCGGCGCCTGTGGAATGGGCCGCTAAAAACGGGATCGTCAGCGGCGTCGGTGACGGCTGCTTTGCGCCCAACGCACCGATCACGCGCGAGCAGATCGCGGCCATCATCGTCCGTTACGTCCAAAGTGAGGGGATCACGCTGCCGACGATCGCAGACCCGCCCATACTGCAGGATATGGATGCAGTCTCCTACTGGGCGCACGAGGGTGTTGAGCTCATGCGCACGACCGGTCTCATCGCCGGTGACGAGAAGGGAAACTTCAATCCGCGCAGTCTGAGCACACGCGCACAAGCCGCGACCATTTTCATGCGCCTGCGGGAAGGGATCCTGCACGCAGAAACGTCATCATAACACCGATCAGATCGGCGGAGCCTGCGGCTCCGCCGATCTTTGCAAAGGAGATTTTTATGTCTGATACGATCGCCGCCATCGCGACCGGCAACGTCCTGTCCGCGATCGGCATACTGCGCCTGTCCGGCGACGGGACGCTCGCCGTCATCGACCGCGTGTTCCGCCCGGCCAACGGCCGCCCCATGTCCGAGGCGCCGAACCGCCAGCTCGTCTACGGCGCGTTTTGCGACACCGACGGGCAGACGCTCGACCTCTGCCTGTGCACCGTCAGCCGCGGCCCGCACAGCTACACCGGCGAGGACACGGCCGAGCTGCAGTGCCACGGTTCACCGGCCGTGCTGCGTGCAGGACTGCAGGCGCTGTTCGCCGCCGGCGCGCGGCAGGCGCTGGCCGGGGAGTTTACCAAGCGCGCCTTTCTCAACGGGCGCATGGACCTCACGCAGGCGGAGGCGGTCATCGACCTCATCCACGCTGAGACCACGCGCGATGCGAAAAATGCCGCCGGTCAGCTCGGCGGCGCAGTGCTGCGGCGTGCGCAGAGCGTCTACGACGCGCTGCAGGACATCGCCAGCCATTACCACGCCGTGATCGACTACCCGGACGAGGACATCCCGGACTTTCAGCTCAGTGCCTATGCGGACACGCTGCGCGAGTGCATCACGCAGCTGCAGCGCCTGCTGGACACGTTTTCCCGGGCCAACGTGCTCCACGGCGGCGTGCCCGCCGTGATCCTCGGCCGTCCGAACGCGGGCAAGTCCTCCCTGCTCAACGCTCTGCTCGGCTATGAGCGCGCGATCGTGACCGACGTGCCCGGAACGACCCGCGACACGATCGACGCGCGCGTCACGCTCGGCGGCGTGCTCCTGCGCCTGACCGACACCGCCGGTCTGCGCGACACGCTCGACCCCGTCGAGGCCATCGGCGTCAACCGGGCGCTGGACGCGGCGGCGGACGCGGCGCTCGCCATCGCGGTGTTTGACGCGGCGCACCCGCTCGACGAGGATGACCGGCAGGTCATCGACGCGGCGCAAGCGGCGCAGGTGCGCATCGCGGTGCTCAACAAGTCGGATCTGCCCGCTGCGGTACAGCCGGAGGCGCTCTCGGCGCAGTTTGACGCCGTGTGCGTACTCTCGGCGAAGGAGCGTACGGGGCTCGAAGCGCTCGAGCGCGCCGTGGCGGAGCACTTCCCCGCTCCGGACGCGCCGGCCGGTGAGATCCTCACCAATGCCCGCCACGCCGAGGCGATCAGCCGGGCGCTGGAATCGCTGCGCGCCGCGCGCGAGGCGATGCTGCTGGGCGTGACGCCCGACGCCGTGCTCACCGAGGCCGAGGAAGCCATGTCTGCCATCGGCGAGCTGACCGGCGCCTCCATCCGCGAGGACATCACTAACCGCATCTTCGCGCGCTTTTGCGTGGGCAAATGACCGCAGACAGCAAAAGGCCGCCGGTTTTTCGACCGGCGGCCTTTTGTTATCCAATTTCAGCGAAACACAATGCCGCCACGCTCCGATGTGCGCACGAGCACGACGCCGAGCAGCAGCGCCAGCGCCTCATAGATGCCCATCGTCAGCCAGACGGCGTTGCCGCCGAAAACGGCCGGCACGGCAAAGATGACCGCGCTGTCAAACAGGAAGCTGCGGCACAGATTCAAAACGAGCGCGTGCTTCGTGCGCTTGGTCGAATAGAGATAGGCCGAGATGAGCGTATTGACGCTCATGACGATAAAGCCCCACGCATAGCGCGGCATATATGCCACGGTGCACGCAAGCGTCTGCTCGTCCGCGCCGAACATCCTGCAGATCGGTCCGCCGACAAGCAGCAGCACGAGGTTGATGAGCGAGCTGCCGACGAGGTCGATGATCACACCCGCGCGAAAATACCACTTGAGATCCTGCGCATCGCGCGCGCCGTAGCATTGCCCGAACAGCGGCTGCAGCCCGCACGAGACGCCGAGAAAGACCGCCGCGGAAAACGACGCCACATAGCAGATGATCGAATACGCGTTCACAGCCATATTGCCGAGGCGGGCAAGGAGCACGTAGTTCGTGCACAGCGTCGCCACCGGGACGGCAAACTGCGCGATCGCCTCCGGCGTGCCGCGCAGCAGGAGCTTGCGCGCAAGCGCACCGGAAAACTGAAACCGACCCACACGCAGCCGGCCGCGCCGCAGGAAAAAGTGCGACGATACGATCAGCATACCGCAGGTCTGCGAGATGCCGGTCGCAACGGCCGCACCCATCAGCCCCTTTTGCAGCGGGAACACAAACAGCCAGTCCAGAAAAATGTTGATGACCGTGGCGATCGTCGAGCCGACGCTCACGAGTACGGGCGAGCCGTCGTTGCGGCAGTAGTTATTCATAAATGTCATCATGGCCGACGGCACGGTAAAGAGCGAATACCAGAACAGATAATCGCACACGAGCCGGTGATAGGTCTCGTTCGCACCGAGCAGGGTCGCAATCTCCGACGTCAGGCAGACGCCGACCAGCATCATGACGAGCGCGACCGTCAGCGTGCCGGCAAGCGAGTGCATGAACGCCTGATTCGCGCCCGCGATGTCCCCGCGGCCGATGCGCACGGCCGAGACCGTCACGCCGCCGACGACCACGAGCATGACAAACGCATTGAGCACCATCACATACGGCCACACCAGATTGATCGCGCCGAGCGCGTTCGTGCCGATGCCCTGCCCGACGAAGATGCCGTCGATGATCGTAAAGAGAAAATATGCGCAGTTGCAGAGGATCGTCGGCACAACGTACTGCGTAAGCTTTTTCGTTCGGATGTTCATAGCGCCTCCGGATACGCGGATCTCCGCCTGATATGCGCGCGCGGCCGCACGGTACAGGCCGCCGAAAAAACGCGCCCTTGCGCACATCATACTGATTCGCCAAGCGTCTGTCAAGCGTTGACTTGCGCCGCAAGGCGCCATTTTGCGCCCGGCCGCGCCATCCGGAAAAAATGGCACTTTGCACATAAAAGCCTCCGGCAGCGCGAAACTGCCGGAGGCTGTTTATTTTGTGCTGCGCTTCACTGCGGCGTGGTGTCACTGTAGAGCGAAAATGCCCCGTTTGCGACACTGTCGAGCATATCGACGGTGAACGCCTGCGCACGCTCGGCATCCCGGTCGAGCAGCGCACAGTAGAGCTCGAGCTTATTCTGGTACAGGCGATTGCCGCCGTAGCGCCGGCTGTACAGACTCCAGAAATGCAGCCCGTAGGTATGGATGGAGTTATACAGCAGCGGCAAAAATGCGTTGCGCGACAGCACGCTCAGCGTATGGTGGAACTGAAACGTCGCCTCAGCGCGCTCCTCATCTGTCTTTCCGCTCTTGATCGCATCGAGCAGCGGCGCAAGCCCATCGAGCTCCTCCTGCGTGGCGCGCTCGACCACAAGCTTCACGCACAGGCATTCGTTGGCGCCGCGCACCTCCAGCAGGGAGCGCACCTCGTCGTCGCGCATGACGCCGCCGTTATAGTTCAAAAGCGCCGTGAGCGTGTCGAGCGAGCCGTTCTTGCGGTAGTCGCTGACGTAGACGCCCTGCCGCGTGACGATCTCTACAAACCCCATTTTTTCAAGCTCGACCAGGCCGGCCGAGATCACCGGACGGCTCACGCCCATGCGCGCGCTCATCTCGCGCGCCGGCGGCAGCTGGTCACCGGGAACAAGCTCCCCGGAAATGATCATGGCCTCGATCTTCTGCACGAATTGATCCGTGAGTGATACCGCCTCGATCCTATCGAATCCCATCATATTCACCTCTGAATGGACTGGAACGTGCTTGGTATTACCACGTGCCCTTTGGTATGAAAATATCATCATTTTGACGAACTGTCAAGGAAGAAAGTCGGCATTTTTCCGAAAATGTTAAAATTGAAACACATATCGTTGATTTTTCATGGCTACTGCTATATGATAATACTGAAATCTGGTAATACCACGTCCAGAAACACAAACATCAGGAAGGAAGGGGAAACATTTGAAAGATCTGAAGCATCTGATCTACTTTGAAAACCTTCTGGAAGACGCCAACAACGAGTTGGTTCGGCAGGCTCAGGCGGACGGCAACATCGTCCTCGGCTACACCTGCTATCACATTCCGGAGGTCCTCCTCAACGTAGACAACTGCATCTCTGTGCGACTCAGAGCTCCCAAAACCGGTTCGCTGGATATCTCGACGTACTACATGTCCAACTATACCTGTGACTACGCACGTGCGCTCGTCGAGCGTGCGATCGAGGGTGGCTATCAGTTCCTGGATGCGCTGATCGGTGTGGACGCCTGCTCGGCCATGAACCGCTCCATGGAGCACTTTGAGGTCCTGAAGGTCAACAGCAAGGAGAAGTTCTTTGTCACGCACACCGACATGCCGCTCAAGGTGACCGATTACTACATCGACGCCTACACCACGCAGATGCGCGAGCACGTGCTCAACCGTCTGACCGAGACCTTCGGCGTTGACACCTCCGACGAGGCGCTGCGCAAGGCGGTCGCCGAGCACAACGAGGTCTGCGAGATCATCAGCGAGATCGCTGAGATGCGCAAGCTCGATAACCCGATCATCACGGGCTATGAGTTCCACATCCTCAACCTCGTGAGCTACGCCTGCCCGAAGGCGCTCATCCTGCCCTACCTGCGCGAGACGCTCGCTGAGCTCAAAAAGCGCAAGCCGGACGCCAAGAGCCCGTACCGTGCCCGCGTTGCCATCGTCGGCAGCGAGATCGACGATCCCAGCCTGACGAAGCTCATCGAGGGCTGCGGCGCGCTGATCGTGTCCGACCGTTTCTGCTTCGGCAGCACGCCGGGCCGCGAGGTCATCAAGCTCAACGACGAGGAAGACGTCCTGCGTCAGATCTGCCGCCACTACATGCAGACCAGCGAGTGCGCTCGTTACATCTCCGACGAGAAGGTGCACCAGCGCCGCGAGACGGCTGACCGTCTGGCGCGCGAGTACAAGGCGGACGGCATCATCTATGAGCAGATGAAGTACTGCGACTACTGGGGCTTCGAGCGTGCCCTGGCGAGCTACGTGCTCAACACCGAGTACGGCTGGCCGGTCCTGAGTATCGACCGTGTGTATAACAACGGCTACTCGGGTCAGCTCCGCACGCGCGTTCAGGCGTTTGTGGAGAGCCTGGAGATCAAGAAGATCCAGAGAGAAAGGGGTGCCAAGTAATGGGCAAGGTGAAATTTCCCAATCCGAAATTCTTCAAAGCGAAAGACAATATGGACTGGGCTGCTCAGGCAGAGAACCTGAAACTGGTCGGCGGCATCTTCTGGGACATGTTCAAGGAGACCGACTGGAAAAAGTTCGGTGAGGGCTGGAAGAACATCCTCATTTCCGACCGTGACCGTATCAAAGAAGAGTACAAGTCCTTCGCGGCTGCCTCTATGAAGGATAAGATCGACCTCATCCTCAACGGTGAGCGTCACCTCGGCCGCCTGTATCGCGACGGCGCCATGTGCACCGTGCGTCGTGAGTGGCGCGGCATCAAGGACACGGTCTATGACTTCTATGAATGGGCTCGTCTGTGGGTCATGCTGCTCATGTCCTTCTCCAAGGACCTGATCCCGGCTATGAACCAGACGCTGTACTATCGCTGGATGGTGTCTTACTTCTGCTGCCACAGCTTCATGGACAAGAACATCCTCGGCCTGCGCGGCTCCAACCTGCGCATGAGCCACGAGCTCACCTACTGCATCTACCGCTACGTCGCTGAGAACCTTGTCATTCTTGCCAAGGGCGACAGACGCAACGGCAACAGCGAAGAGCTCAACAGCAAGCTCGTTCTGATCGACGAGATGACCATGGCGCAGATCATGGCCGGCTTCCCGACCCTGTACGGCATCCCGCATCAGCTGCTGCCGGTGTTCCTGGTCTCCGAGATCGACCAGCTCACCTGCATCCCGTACATCGACGCCGTCGAGTCCTTCGGTCTCCCGGCCGATACCTGCCCGGTTCCGACGTCCGAGTGCGGCGCGCTCGTCATCGACGCCCTGCCGCATCTGGGCAGCTGCTACATCTCCAGCTCCATGCCGTGTGACGGTTCCGTCATGGCATCCAGCTACTTCTCCCGCCGCTTCCCCGATATCCCGGTGCATCACCTGTGCTTCCCCGTCCGCTACGAGGACGAGCTGACGCTCGACGCCGCTGTGGAAGACGTCAAGGAGTGCATCCGCTTCATCGAGAAGCAGACCGGCGAGAAGTGGAACTGGGATTCTTACTTCACCGCAATGAAGCGCTTCAACACCGAGACCGACTACGAGCTGCAGAAGTGGGAGATCAACAAGACCGCTTACCCGCAGCTGATCGGCCCGAGCTACGAGCTGTTCCGCAAGTGGTGCTACGAGATGGACGGCGGTCTCGATCCGCGTACCATCAAGTCCTGCGAGAAGGTCAACAAGATCCTCCTCAAGGGCTACAAGAACAAGGAGCAGGCCTGGCACAACAAGATGCGCTATCGTGCCATCACCTGGAGCTGCCCCCCGCACTACTACGCCAACTTCTCCAACTGGCTGGCCAACAGCTGGGGCATCAACGTCGTCGTTGAGATGGAGTCCCTCAACTTCACCAAGCACCTCAACACCTCCGATGAGACCGAGGCGCTGCGCGACATGGCTCGTCTGTACGAGCGCATGGTCATGCGCCGCCACACCAACGGCGGTTACCACAACGTCGTCACCGAGCTGTGGCGTCAGTGCGAGGCTTGGAACACGGGCATCGTCATCATGTGGCAGCACGTCGCGTGCAAGAACATGGCTACCGTTCAGGGCCTGCTCGACGAGCAGGGCCGCGATCTGGGTCTGCACCTGATCTGGATCCCGCACGACCTGATGGATCCGCGTACTGTTTCGCGCCGCACCATGCGTGACACGGTCTCGAGCTATATGGACACCGTCATGCACGCCACGCCGGTCGACGAGACCCTGCTTGACTTCGCGGACGACGTCTGCATGTAAGCGTTAAACGTTTTTTGAATTGAAGGAAAGGATTTAGATAACTATGAAATACTTTGGCGGATGCGACGTAGGTTCCACCTACACGAAGGCAGTCATTCTGGACGAGAACGGCAAAATGTGCGCCGACACCACGATTCGCAGCAAGATCAACGCTGAGCAGTCTGCGATCGCGGCGATGGAAGAAGTCTGCGGCAAGGTTGGCCTGAAGGACTCCAAGGATCTCGCTTACCTGATCGGTACCGGTTACGGCCGTAACAAGGTCCCGTTCGCTGACGAGAACATCTCCGAGATCTCCTGCCACGCCATGGGCGTTCACGTCACCAACCCCGAAGTCCGCGCCATCATCGACATCGGCGGCCAGGACGTTAAGGGCATCAGCATCGACACCGACGGCACGGTCAAGAGCTTCGCTATGAACGATAAGTGCTCCGCCGGTACCGGCCGTTTCTTCGAGGCCATGGCCCGCTCCTTCGAGCTGAGCCTGCCTGAGTTCTCGAACCTGTCCCTGTCTGCGAAGAACGTCATCCCCATCACCGCACAGTGCACCGTTTTCGCTGAGTCCGAAGTCATCACCCTCGTGGGCGAAGGCAAGCCGACCGACGAGATCGCTGCCGGCATCGAGATGGCGGTTGCCAAGCGCTGCTTCGTCATGGCCAAGAAGGCCGGCGCCACCGACAGCATCACGCTGACGGGCGGCTGCGCGAAGAACGCCGGTCTGAAGCAGGCCATCGAGCACGTGCTGAAGTTCAAAGTCGTCGATCTGAAGACCGACCCGCAGCTCATGGGCGCTCTGGGCGCTGCCGAGTATGCCCGTCAGAAGGGTCTTGCCAAGAAGTAAGCCACCCCGGCCTGAAAGGAGCAAACTATGAATCCTGTACTTGCAAAAGTCCTGAAGAAGACGTTCGCCACCTCCGCCACCGTCGTCGGTGCGCTGTTCGTGGTGTACTTCTGGAATCTGGACCAGAAGCTGATGGGCTGGGTTTACAAGCAGGTCAACACCATGTTCGACCGCAAACCCGTCGACATCAAGTTCTGAGTTACAACCAATAAGAACCGCCGCTTCCATCCGGAAGCGGCGGTTTTCTTTTGTGCGTCAAAACGAGCAGCCGTCGCCCGGCTGCTCGTTTCGCAATTTGCCTCAGCGCGGTCATGCCTGCGGCGGCTGTGCGTCGGCGCGCAGTGCGGTCGACTCTGCCTCTGTGATCGTCTTGACACCAAAGGCAAAATAAACGACATGAAACGCCCAGATGATCGCAAGAATCACACACGGCACCAAAAGCCCCTTGCGCAGCATGAGGAAAAAGCCGACCGCCATCAGCAGCGTTACCGGCAAGAGGATACCGGCCTTGGTACGCACCGTCATGCCTTTTTTCTTCACGAAGGAGTCAAGGTGCTTTTTGTACATCTGCGTGCCGATGAACCAGTCGTGCAGCCGCTGCGATGAGTTGGCGAAGCAGAACACCGTCACGAGAAAAAACGGCACCGTCGGTAAGATCGGCAGCACGATGCCCACGCAGCCGAGCGCAAGACTCAGGCAGCCGATGATAAGAAAAATCAGTTGTTTGAGTTTCAATTTCTACCTCCTTGGAATCAGCTCATGCGGCCGTTTTCGACCGAATAGACCGTGTCGGCGATGCGCATTGTCGAAGCGCGGTGCGACACGAGCACGACCGTCCTGCCCGCGCGCTCCTCACGAAGAGCACGCAGGATGACCGCCTCGTTGAGGCTGTCGAGATTGCTCGTCGGCTCGTCGAGCAGCAGGAAGGGCGCGTCGTGCAAAAACGCACGTGCTAGCCCCAGCCGCTGCCGTTCGCCGCCGGAGAGCGTGTCCCCCAACTCGCCGACCGGGGTATCATACCCCTGCGGCAGCGTGCAGATGAAATCATGCACCGCTGCCTTGCGGCAGGCCGCCTCGATCTCAGCATCGGTCGCGTCGGGGCGCGCAATGCGCAGATTGCTGCGAATGCTGTCGTGGAACAGATGCGTGTCCTGTGTGACAAAGCCCTCGAGCGCGCGCAGATTTGCGGTGTTGACGGCCGAAATGTCCGTATCCGAAATATGTACGCTCCCCTGCTGCACGACCCAGAAGCGCATGAGCAGCTTCAGCAGTGTGGATTTGCCGCTGCCGCTGCGCCCGACAATGCCGACGATCGCATGCTCCGGCACCGTGACCGACACGTCGGAGAGCACAGTTTCCCCGCCATACGAGAATGTAACGTGCTGTGCATCCGCGCCGGTAAATGCAATGTCCGGCCGCCCCGTCACTTCGGCGACGGCAGGCGTCTCGTCGAGGATGTCCAGCACACGGTTCCCGGCGGCAAACGTGCTCTGAAGCGTACTGCCGAGATTCGCCAGTGCGACCACCGGCCCGAAGGACGAGAAGAGCGCAAGCGTCGGGATGAGCACACCGTCGAACCCAACTCGCCCGGTGCGGCAGAGCGCCGCCGCGGTGAAGAGCATCGCCAGATCAAACAGCAAAATGACCGTGTTCGCGGCTGCGGCATTGCGGCCGGAGATGCGTTTGAGACGTGCGGCGTCCTGCGCAAGCGCGTCGGTCTGCGCATTCATCTGCGCCAGCCGCTGTGTCCCCTGCCCGTACTGTACCGTCTCCGGCAGGCCGCGCAGACTGTCGAGCACAAACGCCGAGAGCTCGCCCGCTTTTGTGCGGCAGCGCAGCCCGGTGTCCTTGCTGCAGCGCGACGTGACAAGCGGGACAATGATGCCGACCGCCACATACGCCGCCAGTGCCAGCAGCCCAAGCGCCCAATGATAATGCCCGATGAGCAGACTCATGCCGACACTGAACAGCAGCGCGATGGCCGCCGGAGAGATCGTGTGCGCGTAGAACACCTCAAGCAGCTCGATGTCCGACGTGATAACCGAAATGAGATCGCCCTTATCGCGTCCCTCAAGCTTGGCCGGACAGAGCCGGCGCAGCGCGCGGAACACCTGATCGCGGATGCGCGCGAGGAGCTTGAAGGCGATGAAATGGTTGCACGTCTGCTCCGCATAGCGAAAAGCTCCGCGCAGCACCGCAAATACGAGCACACACGCAAACAGCGCCCCCAGTCCCAGCGGTATCGGAAAATGCAGCAGCTCCAGCAGTGCATAACCGCCAAAGACCGTGATCAGCGCCGCGCAGGCATGCCCGAGCAGCCCCATCGCGATGGCAAGGAGCATATATCCTACCAGCGGACGGACCAGTCCGACGAGCCGGGCCATAACGGCAAAACCGCTTCTCTGCTTCATAGCGCAGCGCCCTCCTTTGCGTAGTTTTCCAGCGCCTGCTGCGCGTCCCACAGCCGGGCGTAAACCCCGCCCGCGCGCAGCAGCGCATCATGCGTGCCCTGCCCGGCGAGCGCGCCGCCGTCAAGAACGTAAATATTGTCCGACACCGTGACATTCGCGAGCCTGTGCGAAATGAGGATCACAGTCTTGCGCCCTGCAAGCGCATGGATCTCCGCCATGATGTCGTTTTCGCTCTCGACATCAATGTTCGATGTAGCCTCGTCGAAGAGATACACCGGTGTGTCATGCAGCAGCGCGCGGGCCAGTGCCAGCCGCTGGCGCTGGCCGCCGGAGAGGTTGCTCCCCTGCTCGGTCAGCGGTGTATCCAGCCCCTGCTCCTGCTCGAGAAACTCTGCGAGCTTCACCTGCCGCAGCACGGCCCAGAGCGCGTCGTCCGGCGCATCCGGCCGTGCCATGCGCAGATTTTCGCGCACGGTGCCCTTGAACAGATAGCTCTGGTGGCTGACGTAGGTGATGTGCCGCATGAGGCTGTCCTCGGAAATATCCGCGAGCGGCACACCGCCGACCGTGACCGCGCCGGTATAGCCGCGGCTGCGTCCCATAAGGATGGACGCGATCGTGGACTTGCCGCAGCCGGACGCGCCGACGATCGATGTGAACGAACCAGCCGGGAACGCGAGATCGAGCCCATGCAGGATCTCCCGCTCCGGAGTGTAGGAAAAATGCAGCCCCCGACAGACGATGTCCCCGTCCGGGCAGGTCTGCGTGCGCGCCGGCGGCTCCGGCAGATCGAGCAGGCGAAAGATCTTTTCGCTTGCTGCCATGCCGTTCATGGCAATGTGGAAAAACGAGCCGAGCTGCCGCATGGGAATGAAAAAGTCTGCCGACAGCAGGATGATCAGCAGCGCGCCGGAGAGCGCGACATGCCCCGTACGGTACTGTGTCGCTGCGAGGATCACGCCCAGCGCTGCACCGCCATAGGCGATGACATCCATGATCGTGACGGAATTGAGCTGCATGGTCAGGACCTTCATGGTGATCTTGCGGAATTTTTCCGCTTCCTCATTCATGACGTCGTTGCGCAGGCCGTCCGCCTGATAGATTTTCAGCGTGGTCAACCCCTGCAGATTCTCCAGAAAGGTATCGCCGAGCTTTGTATACTGCCCCCAATAGCGCGACAGGAGCTTTTTTGCCCACGTCTGCACCGCCGCAATGGCGACCGGGATCAGCGGAACGCACACGAGCAGCGCAAACGCAGCCGGCATATTGACAAAACACAGTACGGCAAAGAGCGTCAGCGGTGCGAGCATGGCGTAGAAAAACTGCGGCAGATAAGCGCCGAAATACGTCTCGAGCTGATCCACGCCCTCGACTGCGACCTGCACGACCTCCGCCGTGGAGACCTGCTCGGAATAAGACGCGCCAAGGCGCAGCAGCTTTTCGTAGATCTGCGTGCGCAGCGTTTTTTTCACCGCGCGCGACGACAGGTCGCTCATGCGCGCGGCGCCGGTCGTGCACAGGCAGCGAATGAGCACGGCCGCGGCCGCAACTGCCGCCGTCATCAGCAGCCGTGCCGTCGCGGCGGGAGCTGTCAGCAGTGAGGCAAGCAGCGACGCAACGCTCATCATCATGGCGACATTCGCTACGAGGCCGCACCACTGCAGCGCCACGTTCGCGGCAATGTATTTTTTGCTCTCCGGCACCGTGCTGATCAGGCGCTTGTCGATCATCATCGGCAGCGCCTCCCGTCGGGTGCGGCAATACGGCAGGTGCGCGCCGGCATCTGGTCAAGCTTCATAGGTTTGTTCTCCTTCGTGTTTGTTTTCGGGCGAGAGCCGCTGCTGCGCGGCAGAGCTTTCCGGGCTGACCGCATGCTCCGTCTCGCAGGCATCGTGCGGAAAAACCGGTTGCGCGCGTATGTCGTCTCCGCAATTTCCTGTCCGGAATCCATCAGGCGCACCGCATGGTCGACCATCCGATGTCAGGCAGAACCATAACGATCGTCCATATTCTCCTTTGGTTCCGAACGATGCGGAAAATTCGTGTGTAATCTGCGGGCAGCCAGCCAGAAATACGCGGTCTGATACAGACGCTTCCGGTTAGTTCCAGCTAATTTGCGTTAGACCAGACTAACTCACGCGGCAGAAAAACGCCCCTTTCAGGGCTGGTTTTCCCGAAGGGGACACCGTCCGGGAAGCGGTATTCTGCCGGCTGCTCAGCCGGCGCGTCCGGATCCTCGATCTTTCAGCGGTTGTACTATAGCAAATTCGGATTTTTCGTGCAAGCGGCCGTTTGTCCCGCGTGCGTTACAAAAATGGCCGCTCCGCCGCAAAAAGCGGCCGAATCCGCGGTGAAGCCGCCGTTTTTCTGTCACGCGGGCGTGACAAAAAACTTCTCCGCGCGCACGGGCGCCGCCCTCAGATCAGGATAGTGAAGATGGCTGTGGATTCCGGCATATGCTTCGTACCGACGGAACACTGCATACGCAGACAGACGCTGCCGTGCAGGATCTGCCCCACGCCGGAGCCGATGTTGAGAAAATGCAGCGTGCGCGCGGGGAACGAGATCGCCCTGCCGTCGTCATATGCCGGCGCAAACGTGCTCCCGTCGAGATACATGAGGCGGCGGACACGGCCGTTCATCTCCCGCCCGGTCATCTGCGAGCGCGCGGACAGATCCACCGGATGCAGGCGCACCATACCAACGCCATTCGCCACGGCGAGTGTGCACGGGTGCGAGAAGGCCTCGTTGGCCATGGACAGGTTCGTGCCGCCGGAGACATACTCCCTGTAGATCAGAAACGGGAAGCAGTACTCCCCGTCCCCCAGTCGACGGCAGAGCTCCGCCCCGCCAAACTCGCTCTGGCGGCGCAGCTCATACTTGGCGCGGTAGCGCTGCTCCGAGCTGCGGATGAGCGCCATGCCCTCGTCGCTGCTCATGAGCGCCCATGCATAGGCGTCGTGCAGAGCGCTGTCAATGTCCAGCCCCTCATAGAGCAGGTGGTTGAGCACGACATTCGTGCGCTCCTCATAATAGGCCGCGCGTGCACGACCTGCCTCGGTCAGGTATGGGCGGCGCGGATCGCTCCGGTCGAGCAGCCCCTCGCGCTCGAGCGCCATGAGCATACGGCTGACCTTCTGCTTCCCCTCACCGAGCACACCGGCAAGGCCCGTGACCGTGCAGGTTTTCTGCTCTTCATTGAGAAAGCAGAGCAAGACCCGAAGCTTCAAAACATCCAGCAATTCTGACATATACAACCTGTCTCCTTTTCCGGCGCACTTCATGAGGGATCTATGACCCGCAGCGCAGTTAGACTCGCTTAACTCCATATACTGTGCCACACCTTTTCCGGTTTGTCAAGCAGCCGCTGCCGTTTTCCACCACCTGTTGTAAAATCGGAAGAAGTGCGGTATCATGCATATACACACCATGCTTGCGAATGGAAGGGAGAACTTCATCAAACACCCGACGCTTTCGCCACATCGCTTGCACAGAAGAAGGTCTTGCCTGCCTCCTGTAACCCGCGGATCGAACCAAACTCCTGGTTCTCAAACACATCCATCATCTACCTCGACTGTCCGCTATGACTGCCCGAATCGGTGTCATGGGTCTTCTGATTGAAATCCGTCATACCTGTTACCTCCTGCTCAAATTTGTCTCGCCGGATTTCGGGCGAAAAAAATAGAGCCTCGACCCATTCTCGTTTTCAAAGAATGAGCCAAGGCTCTATGTAAATCAGTCAAGTATGTGTTCGTCCGTCGATGGCAAAATTGGACTTCATTTGCTCCTATTGTCCACCAGTAATTTGACCACGATAAACCCATAAATTCCCGTTCAAGTTCCATCAAAACCGAACAGTCCAGGCAGAATTTTGGGTATAGAAAAAGCCCGGAAAATAGCGTATTCCGGGCTTTTTTAGCATTTTTAAGCTGTAGATTATCGCTTGCTGAACTGCGGAGCGCGGCGGGCGGCTTTGAGACCGTACTTCTTACGCTCTTTCATTCTCGGGTCACGGGTCAGCAGACCGGCGGCCTTCAGGGGCGCACGGTAGCTGTCCTCGACCTGCAGCAGCGCACGGGCGATGCCGTGACGGATCGCGCCGGCCTGACCGGTCACGCCGCCGCCGGTGACGGTGGCTTCGACGTCGAACTTGCCCATGGTGTCGGTCGCAGCGAAGGGCTGACGAACGATGAGCTTCAGGGTCTCGAGACCAAAGTAGTCATCGAGGGGACGGCCGTTGACGGTGATGCTGCCGGTGCCGTTCGGGAACAGGTGCACACGCGCGACGGAGGACTTTCTGCGGCCGGTGCCGTACATATAGGCTTTTTTGCTCGTATAAGTTGCCATGTTCTATTTCCTCCTTCTCAGCGATCCCAGACTTCGGGCTTCTGTGCCGCATGGGGATGCTCGGCGCCGCGATAGATCTTCAGGCGCTTGAGCTGCCACTGGGCGATGGTGTTCTTCTGCAGCATGCCGCGAACAGCCAGACGCATAGCCAGCTCCGGCTTATCCTTCATGAGCTTCTTGTACTGCGTCTCGTGCAGGCCGCCGGGGTAGCCGGAATGCGTGCGGTAGTACTTCTGCTCGAGCTTCTTGCCGGTGAGCACAGCCTGCTCGGCGTTGATGATGACGACAAAGTCGCCGCAGTCAACGTGCGGGGTGTAGTCGGTCTTGAGCTTACCGCGCAGCAGATCGGCAGCGAGCGCTGCGGTCTTGCCCATCGGCTTGCCGGCTGCATCCAGAACGTACCACTTGCGGGTGACGGTGTCCTTGTTCAGCAAAGTAGTGGACATATTCGTGCCTCCAATTAGAATGTGTTGAAAAACATTTTGACATTTTTCAGGCGCGAACGTAGAATAGGTCTCGCATTCGCGCCTTACTTTTATACCACAACCGCCGGAGTCTGTCAACGGAATTTTCATTTAGATATTGCTTTGCTTTAAAAATCTCCGTTTTACTCCGTTTTGCTCTCGATTTCGCATTTTCTATTTTCATTTTCGGAGGTCTGCCATGAATGACCTGAATGCTTTCACCGGCCTGGTGCGCCGGTGTGTGGAGGATTATGACATGATCGCGCCGGGCGACACCGTCGCCGTCGGCGTCTCGGGCGGCAAGGATTCGCTCGTGCTGCTGCTCGCCCTCAATGAGCTGCGGCGGTATTATCCGAAGCCGTTTTCGCTCGAGGCGATCACGGTCGAGCTCGGCTTCGATGGCATGGACTTCACGCCGGTGGCGGAGCTGTGCGCGTCGCTGGATGTGCCGTATACGCGCCTGAAGACCGACATCAAGGAGGTCGTGTTCGACGTGCGCAAGGAAGATAACCCCTGCTCCCTGTGCGCCAAGATGCGCCGCGGCGCGCTGTGCACCGCACTCAGCGAGCGCGGCATCACGAAGCTCGCGCTCGGTCATCACTTTGACGACGCGGTCGAGACCTTCCTGCTCTCACTCGTGTACGAGGGGCGCATCAGCTGCTTTCAGCCGGTGACGCACATGACGCGCACGGGCGTGGACCAGATCCGCCCGATGCTCTATGCCGGCGAGGGACGCATCGCAAATCTCGCAAAGGTGCTCGCGCTTCCGGTCGTCGAAAACCCCTGCCCGGAGGACCGCGGCAGCAAGCGGCGCGAGGTCAAGGAGCTCATCCGCACCATGAGCCTCACCTACCCCGATCTGCGCAGCAAGGTGTTCGGCGCGATCCAGCGTGCGCCGCTCGACGGCTGGGAAAAGGCGCGGTAAGCGCTCGCGCACAAAACAGGACAAGCCCGACGGTCATTCCGTCGGGCTTGTGTGTTGAAACAAAGTCTCAGAGGACGTTCTGGCAGAAACGCATGAGGATCGTAGCGGTCTGCGCACGGGTCGCAGCGCCGTTCGGCTCGAGGGTAACGCTGCCGTCGCTATGGCCGGAGCCGGAGATCAGACCCTGTTCGACCGCCCAGGACATCGGCGTGCGGGCGTAGCCGGCGATGCTGCTGTAGTCCGGGTAGCCGGTCAGATCCGCAGTCCGGAACACGTTCAGATCCAGAACATTCTTAGCATAGCCATAGAGAATGGTCGCCATATCCTGACGCGTGATCGTCGCGTCCGGGGAGAACGTGGCAGCGCTCGTGCCGCACACGATGCCCTGCTCCGCGGCCCAGTTGACCGCATCGACATACCAGCCCTCGCGCAGATCCGTGAAGCGGCCGGTCTTTGTGGTCTTCGGGCAGCCGGCCTGAGCGTAGAGCATCGTGACCAGCTGCGCACGCGTGGTCATGCCGTCCGGGGAGATGGTGGTCGCACTCGTGCCGTTCATGATGCGGTTCTGGATGCAGTAATCCAGGCCATCATGCGCCCACGTGCCGTAAGCCGGCATATCCGTAAAGCGCGCGCCCGGGCAGGCATGGATGCCGGACGTGCTGCTGACCGGGATGCTGTTGAGCATCTTGGCGAGTTCAAAGAACTTCGCCTGCAGCATGGCGTGGGTGGATTTCTGCGTCTGACCGACCATATTGATGTGGTCGGTGTTGTCAATCTTCTCGATGTAGTTCCAGACACCCTTCTTGGTGCCGGCCTTGAAGGTCATCTTGCCGTCAGTGCCGACGCCGTAGTTCTCGTTGTACTTATCCGTGGAGTTCTCGTGCGGGCGGATGGCAGAACGGACGGAGACGATGCCGTCATTCTCCCACCACTCGGGGGTGATGTTCACATGGCCGACCGCGTAGTTGACGTGTCTGCCCATGTACGTGCCGCTCTTGATCATCATCGGGTTCATGCTGGCATTCGGCAGGTAGTGGCCGGTCAGCGGATCGCGGTGGGTGTTCGAGCAGGCGATGGAGAAGTAGTAGATATCATCCTGCGTCTTGGCATAGCCGTTGAGCACGGCCGCACCATCGACGTCGAGGTCATAGACGCTCAGGTCATTGGTGTGCTGCGTCCAGATCTTGCTGTTGACCACGCGGTTGAAGTAGCTCGCGTAGGACTCGTTGGGCTGGCGCACCAGACCCCACTGGTCCAGCTTGAAGTCCAGACCGAAGTTGTTCTCGTTGACGTTCGAGCCGGTGACCGCGCCGATGATGCCCATGGCATACTGCGCCAGATCGCCGATGTTCTGATAGACCTTGGTGTCATACTGGCTGCCGTCGTGCGGCGTGCACAGCGTCGTGATGCTCTCGATCCAGTGGCGGCACTCGCCGGTGAACAGCGGGCTGATATCGCCGCCGCGGCTGGCGTTGCGCTCGTCGGCGTCGCCGTTTTCAAGCAGCTGCGCAAGCATGCGGATCGTCTCGCCGCCCATGCTGTGGCCGATCAGGTGCACCTTGAGCTCGCTGTCCGGATTGTTCAGCTCCGGCAGGACGCCCGGGAACGTGCGGCCGTAACGGGCATGGCCGTTCGTGGCAGAGTGATACGCACCGTAGTCGACCGTGCCGCCGACGAGGTAGGCGTACAGCTCGCAGGCGCGGTCCCAGTTGCTGGCGACGGGGCCGATCGACGGGGTGTAGACCTGATAGCCGGCGTTGTTGAGGATGTCGCGCAGGCTGCTGAAGCCGCCCCAGTAGTTCAGGCCGAGCACTTCCGTGCCGCCCCAGCCGAACAGGCCGTGCACCATCACGATCGGATAGTGGTTGCCGTCGGAAGACAGCAGCTCTGGCAGATCCGCGTCTGTCAGTTCCGCAGCGGAGGTCGCATGGTCGGCGCCATAATCGACCGTGTCAGCACTTGCTGCGAAGCCGGGCATGCAAAGCACCATAGCCAGCACCAGAACGGTGGCGAGCACTCTGCTCCACGTTTTCTTCATGAAAATCCCTCCAATAGATTTTGGGGCAGTGTGGAATGTCTGTCCCCTTTTTATGGTTACACTATAGTCTCGCTGCGAAAACAGAACAAGCACCAGCGCAGGACGAGTGTAACCTTTTTGCACACATTGCATTTCTTGATGAAACACGCGTCACCATTGTGTGCGTCGGGATACAGAACGCGCCTACGGCGGAAAAGACAAAAGGATCCCGCTGTCCGCGCGTTGCGGACAGCGGGATCTACATTGTAAGACCGGGTATGAGATCAGATCATCATGCCGCGCTTTTTGGCCTCAAAGGTCAGCTCGTCGCGGAAGTCGGGGTGCGCGATGGCGATGAGCTGGCGGGCACGCTCACCGAGGCTGCGGCCGCGCAGGTGCGCCACGCCGTACTCGGTGACGATGTAGTCAACATCGTTCTTGCTCGTCGTGACGACGGCGCCCGGCGTGAGGATGGACTTGATCTTGCTGATCGTGCCGCCCTTGGCCGTAGAGGTGAAGGCGATGAAGCTCTTGCCGCCGCGGGACTGGCAGGCGCCGCGGACGTAGTCGATCTGACCGCCGGAGCCGGACATATGCTTCGTGCCGACCGACTCGGCGCAGACCTGACCGAAGAGGTCGACCTCGACCGCCGCGTTGATGGAGATCATATTGTCGTTCTGGCAGATAACGTTCGGGTCGTTGACATAGTCGACCGGCAGGATCTCGACCGACGGGTTGTCGTCGACGAAATCATAGATGCGCTGCGAGCCGAAGGCAAACGTCGTGACGGTCTTGCCGCGGTGGATCTGCTTTTTGCTGTTGTTGACCGCGCCGCACTCGATCAGCTCGACCATGGAGTCGGTGAACATCTCGGTGTGGATGCCGAGGTCGTGCTTGCTCTTGAGCGCCATGCCGGTCGCATCCGGGATCGCACCGATGCCGAGCTGCAGGCACGCGCCGTCCGGGATGAGGTCGGCGATGAGACCGCCGATCGTCTTGCTCACGTCGTCAAGCTGCACCGGCGGCAGCACCGGCAGGTCATGGTGATACTCCACAAGCGCGTCGACCTGCGAGATGTGGATCAGCGAGCCACACAGCGCGCGGGGCTGGCGATTGTTGACCTCGAGATAAATGCGCTTGGTCTTATCGAGCATGGCGTCGATATAAGAGCCGTTGAGCGCGAGGCTGAAGTAGCCGTGGCTGTCCATGGGCGAGACCTCGACGCACACGGCGTCGTAGTCATACTCGGTGCGGATGCGGGTCGGGAAGTCGCGGTAGTACGCGGGGATGATGTCGGCATAGCCGGCATTGACCGCCTTGCGCGCCGCGCTGCTGGAAAACCAGCTGTAGCCCGTCATCTTGCCGGCCAGCGTCGGGTCGGTATAGAAGTCGAACGGATAGCCGTCGAGCAGGGTCTGCACCTTCACGCCGGTGATGTCGGTATTGCGGATGTGCTCCGCCATCGCAGCCATGATGGCCGGGGTCTGGGAGGTCGCCGTGTCCATACCGATGACCCAGCCGGACTGCACCTGCTGCGCAATGCGCTCCGGCGTCGTCAGTTTGTCCTGATACATCTTCTGAAAATCTGTCATAATATATTTGCTCTCCTCAAACAAAAAATGTGTACGATTGGGTACTTATTATCATACATGATTCGTCCGTCAAATTCAAGGGGGCGCAGATTTTTGCAATTTTTCGCCTGTTCATGTCACAATTTTGGTCACGTGGGTAGTTTTCTCACACGCACAAATATGTTATGATAGGGTGAGGTTTTTTGGATATGACGAACGATTTGCCGAAAAAACCGTTTTCTAATGCGGCTCTCATTTTTGCCGGTTACAATGATGAGCGTCGCGTCTTGCGGCAGGCATCCCCTGTCAATTCTAAATGCAAGGAATGATACGACACAATGACGATTACGATTGTCTGCGACATCCTGGGTGAAGAGAACAACGGCACCACCATCGCCTGCATGAATCTCATCCGGTATCTGCGTGCGCAGGGGCACACCGTGCGTGTGGTCTGCGCCGATCAGGACAAGGCCGGAAACGAGTGCTTCTACGTCGTGCCGGAGCGCAATCTCTATCTGCTCAACCCGATCGTGGAGCGCAACGGCGTGACGCTGCCGCGCGTGGACCGCTCCATCCTCGAGGAGGCGATCCGCGACTGTGACGTCGTGCACACGACGTTCGTGCTGCGCCTGTCACACACGGCGGTAAAGATCGCCAAGGCATACAACAAGCCCATCACGTCGAGCTTCCACTGTCAGGCGGAAAACGTCACGGCGCACTTTCTGTGCAAGGACTCGGCCGCCATCAACCGCGGCGTGTACCGCGCGTGCTACCAGATGGTGTACCAGTATTCGGACATCATCCACTACCCCACGCAGTTTATCCGCGACACATTTGAGGCCGTCGTCGGTCCGACGAACGGCCGCGTGATCTCCAACGGCGTCAACAGTATGTTCACGCCCGGCCCGGCCACGCGTCCGGAGGGGCTTGAGGATAAGTTCCTCATCGTCTCGACCGGCCGCCTGTCGAGCGAAAAAAATCAGGAGATCCTCATCGAGGCCATCGGCCGCTCGGCCTACCGTGAGCAGATCCATCTCATCCTCGCCGGTGAAGGTCCGCGCGAGGCGCACTACCGCCACCTTGCCGAACGGTGCGGCGTGGACATGGAGATCTCGTTCTTCACGCGGCAGGAGCTGCTGAATCTGCTGCGCTGCGCCGACCTCTACTGCCACCCCGCCGAGGTGGAGATCGAGTCGATCGCCTGTCTGGAGGCCATCGCCTGCGGGCTGGTGCCGGTCATCGCCGACTCGCCCAAGAGCGCGGCCAAGGCCTTCGCGCTCGACGAGAAGTCTCTATTTAAAAATAAGGACGCGGAGGACATGGCGCGCAAGATCGACTACTGGGTGAGCCACCCGGACGAGCGCGCCGACTACAGCCGCAGATATCTCGACAGCGGCACGCAGTTTGAGCAGCAGAACTGTATGCGCCAGATGGAGCAGATGCTCTTTGACGCCGCCGCACTGGTCAGTGATCCGGCATGAGCCGCAAGACCGTCTACTATCACGATCCGCTGCACGACGACTTTGCGCCGACCAACGGGCGCATCCGCCCGAAGCAGATCGGCGCGGATTTCCCGTATGAGCACGAAGGACCGCTCTGGAACGCGCTCGCCTTCGTCGTATACCGGATGGTGATGACGCCGTTTCTGTTTTTATACTGCAAGCTCGTGTTCGGTCTGCGCATCGAAAACCGCAAGGCGCTGCGCGCACTGCCGGGCGGATACTTTCTCTACGGCAACCACACGAACACACTGGCTGATGCCTTCATCCCGACGCTGCTGGCGTTTCCGCGGCGCGCGAACATCATCACCTCCGCCGACACCGTCTCGATCCCGGGCGTGCGCAACATCGTGCAGATGCTCGGCGCGATCCCGCTGGCGAACACCATCGACGGCACGCGGCAGTTTCTGGCCGCCATGCACCGCCGGCTCGAACGCGGTCAGGCCGTGATGATCTACCCCGAGGCGCACATCTGGCCGTACTACAACGGCATCCGGCCGTTCCCGGACACGGCGTTTTCCTACCCCGTGCGCGAACGGCTGCCCGCCGTCGCCGCAGCCGTCGTCTACCGGCAGAGAAAGCTGCTGCGCGCGCTGCCGCCGCGCATCACGGTCGTCGTAAGCGACCCGTTTTATCCCGACGCCGCCCTGCCGCCGCGCAGCGCCCGGCGGGATCTGCATAAGAAAGTCTATACCTTCCTGTGCGACACCGTTTCTGAGCGCAACAGCTATGCGCACATTGAATATCTACCCGCACAGGACCAAAATCCAGCCGCGCGATGACCGCGCCGCACGCCCAGAAAGGTGGAATCCCGCTTGGCACACTTGACCGAAGCCGCCATTCAGGACACGTTCCTGAAACTGCTGTCCGAGCAGCCGTTTGATAAGATCACCGTGACACAGCTCGTAGAAGAATGTCAGATCACGCGCCGGACGTTCTACTATCACTACTCCGACCTCTTCGAGCTGCTCGACATCATCCTGCGCCGTGAGACCGACCGCGCGATCGCCGAGTTTAAGGCGACCGGCAGCTGGGAGGAGTGCATGATCACTGCGTCCCGCTTTGCACGCGAGCACAAGCGCGCCGTCTATCACATCTACACCTCCTCGCACCGGCTCGAGCTGGAGGGGCACGTCAACCGCGTGTCCGAGGAAATGATGCGCAACTACGTCGAACAGCAGGCAAAGGGGCTGCGCGTGAGCGAGCAGGACAAAAAACTCGTGTGTGATCTCTACCGCTTCGGCATCACGGACATTTTCTATGAGTGGCTCGAAAACGGCATGAAGGAGGATCTCGAGACGCAGATCCGCCGCCTGAGTCTGCTGTTCACGGGCAATATCCGCGCTTCCCTGTCCCGGGTACAGATCCCGGAAGATGTCTGATCACTCACCGGCGGACACGGTCGTGCCCGCCGGCTTTTATCACGAAAGGAGACACACCATGCCGATCTTGGAACATCTGCAGCCGCAGGCCGTCTTTGCGCACTTCGAGCAGCTGTGCGCCATCCCGCACGGCTCGGGAAACACGAAGGCGATCAGCGACTATCTTGTGCGCTTTGCAGCCGCGCGCGGTCTGCGCCACATTCAGGACGCACACAACAACGTCATCATCTTCTGCCCCGGCACGCCGGGCTATGAGACCGCCGCGCCGGTCATTTTGCAGGGGCACATGGACATGGTCTGCGAGACCGCGCCGGACTGCACGAAGGACCTGACCCGCGAAGGGCTTGACCTCTTCATAGACGGCGACACGATCGGCGCGCGCGGCACGACCCTCGGTGGGGACGACGGCATCGCCGTTGCGATGGCGCTTGCCATTCTGGATGCGGACGACATCCCGCATCCCCCGCTCGAGGTGGTGCTCACGGTCGATGAGGAGACCGGTATGCTCGGCGCGGACGCGCTCGATGCCTCCGTGCTCCAGGGGCGCACGATGCTCAACATCGACTCCGAGGACGAAGGCATCCTCACCGTCAGCTGCGCGGGCGGCAACGTCTCCGTGTGCACGCTGCCGGTCACGCGCGGGGCGTTTTCGGGCACGGCGCTCACCGTCACGGTCGGCGGTCTGCTCGGCGGGCACTCGGGTGCGGAGATCGACAAGGGGCGCGGCAACGCAAACCAGCTTCTCGGGCGTGTGCTGTGCGCCGTCGGTGCGCGCACGGCGCTGCGCGTCGTCTGCGCGGACGGCGGACTGAAGGACAACGCCATCCCGCGCGAGAGCCGCGCCGTCATCACCGTCGCCGACCCTGACGCGGCGCAGGCCGCGATCGCGGATATGGACGCGGCGTTCCGGCACGAATATGCGGCCGCAGACCCGGACGTGTTCGTGCGCGCCGATCCGGCGCAGCCGCAGATGCCGCCGATGGACGCGGCGTCCACGCAGCGCGCCGTATGTATGCTCTGCTGCCTGCCGAACGGCGTACAGGCCATGAGCCGGGACATTCCAGGGCTGGTGCAGACGTCGCTGAACCTCGGCATCCTGACCACGGACGAGCAGTGCGTGCAGGCGTCGTTTTGCTTGCGCAGCAGCGTGGCCACACAAAAGGAGATGCTCGTCGCGCGTCTGCGCTGCCTGATGGCGCAGCTCGGCGGCAGCGTTGACGTCTCAGGCGATTATCCTGCGTGGGAATTTCGCAAGGACTCGCCGCTGCGTGAGCGGATGATCGATGTCTTCCGCGAGCAGTACGGTCATGACCCGAAGGTGGAGGCCATCCACGCGGGCGTGGAATGCGGTCTGTTCGCCGGGAAATTGCCGGGGCTCGACTGCGTATCCTTCGGCCCTGATCTGACGGAGATCCACACCTGCCGCGAGCGGATGCACATCGCCTCCGTGCAGCGCGTCTGGCGCTATACGCTCGAGGTGCTGCGCCGCTGCAAGTGAGCAAAACGCAAAACCGCCCTGTGCAAAATAGCACAGGGCGGTTTTGCCGTATATGTGTAATTACTTGTGCAGCTCGCGCTCGTGCACGTCACCGCTCTTACGCGCGGCCACGGCCACAAGGCCGGAGAGCGCCATGAGCGCGATGACGTTCGGCAGCACCATGAGCTGGTTGAACATATCCGTCAGCTCCCAGACAAGATCATTGGACAGGCAGGAGCCGAGGAAGATGAAGACGAGGGCGATGATGGAGTACGGGAGGTTCGCCTTCTTGCCGAAGAGATAGTTGACATTGATGCGGCCGAAGAGATTCCAGCCGACGATGGTCGAAAACGCGAAAAACAGCAGGCAGACAGCCACGAAGGCATTGCCGAGCGTCTCGCCAAACACGCTCGAGAACGCAAGCTGCGCCATGTTCGTCTTGGAAATGCCGTCGACCGCACCGTGCGCCAGCGGGCCGTTGCCGGCGTAAAGCGTGGAGATGACGACGAGCGCCGTCATCGTCAGCACGACGAACGTGTCGATGAACACGCCGATCATTGCGACCGTGCCTTGCTCGTGCGGATTTTTGACGTTGGCCAGCGCGTGCGCGTGCGGGGTCGAGCCCATGCCGGCCTCGTTGGAGAACAGGCCGCGCTTTGCGCCCTGACTGATGGCCGTCTTGAGCGCGTAGCCGATGCCGCCGCCGATGATGGCATCCGGCATGAAAGCGTACTTGAAGATCATGCCGAAGGTCTCCGGCACGTAGCGGATACGGGCAATGAGCACGATGAAGCCGCCGAGCAGATACAGGCAGGCCATGACCGGCACGATCTTTTCCGTGACGGAGGCGATGCGCTGCACGCCGCCGATGAAGATGAAGGCCGCGATGGCACAGACGATCAGGCCCATGACCCAGCTCGGAATGTGGAATGCGTTCTGGCACGCCTCGCCGATGGAGTTGGACTGCACCATAGAGCCCATGAAGCCGAGCGCAAGGATGATCGCGACCGCGAAGAAGCCCGCAAGGAACTTGCCGAAGCCGTTCGGGAAGGCGTGCTTGATGTAGTACACCGGGCCACCGAGGATCGTGCCGTCAGGCTCGACCACGCGGGTCTCCTGCGCGAGCACCGCCTCGGCATAGATCGTCGCCATGCCGAAGAATGCGATGAACCACATCCAGAAGATTGCGCCGGGGCCGCCGATGAGGATCGCGCCGCAAGCGCCGACGATGTTGCCGGTGCCGACCTGCGCCGCGACCGCCGTCGCCAGTGCCTGGAACGAGCTCATGCCGGCCTTGTGCTTTTCACCATTGAGGCTGAACTCGCCGAAAAAGCGCCGCCAGCCCTCGCCGAAGCAGCGCACCTGCACGAACTTCGTGCGGATCGTGAAATACAGACCCGCACCAATGAGCAGGATGACCAGCACATAGTCTGACAGGTACATGTTGACGGTCTGCACGATTTTGAGTAAAGTTTCCATGTTGTTTCTCCCTCTGCATTGATTTTTTGCAAAGCAAAAAGCTGCCGGTCGATCTGACCAGCAGCTCCAGAGAACAAACAGCGCCTGAACACCCGCACAAGTCGGGCACTCGCTCTGTCCTTTTGCCTGAGAGATTCGGCTTGCGCCTTACACCTTCGGCACCCGCTCTGCACGGGATTCTCCAGAGTCTCCTCCGCCTCCAGTCTCGGCCGCGCCGATCCTTGAGGTTTCCTTGGATATTCATTTGATTGCGTGGAGTATTATTACATACCCATATGCGCTTGTCAAGCCCCGATTCAAAAAAAGTTCACAGATTTCCCGTGCCGTACATCAGCGCCGTGAGCGCGACGACCGGCGCGGTCTCGCACCGCAGGATGCGCTCACCCATGGAGCAGATGTGCATGCCGAGCTTGCGCGCCATGTCGGCCTCAAACTCCGCAAAGCCGCCCTCCGGCCCTGTAATGATGGCAGCGGACGCGACCGGCTGCGCCGCGTGCTCGATGGCATCGCGGATGGTCTCGCGCTCGCCGGTCTCATACATGAACAGCGGCAGGTCGGTGTGCAGCGCGTCGTTGAGCACACTGACATAGTCCGCCGTGTAGCGCACCTGCGGGATGATGCCGCGCCCCGACTGCTTGGCCGCCTCCTCGGCGATGCGCTGCCAGCGCTCGACCTTCTTTTCGATATTGGCGGCCTTGGCCACGCAGCGTGTGCAGGAGAAGAACACGATCTCGGACGCGCCGGCCTCAGTGCACTTTTGCACGAGAAAATCGCTGCGCTCGCCCTTGGGCAAGCCCGCAAACACCGTCGTGTGCACCGTGGGCTCAGCCTTGCACGGGACGACCTCGATGACCTCGGCCTCGGCCTCATGCTCAAGCGTCTGCACCAAGCGGCACTTATAGTCGCGCCCTGCCCCGTCACAGATGACGATGTCGTCGCCCGCGCGCAGACGCAGCACGCGGATATGGTCTGCGTCGCGGCCGCGGATGATTGCCCGGCCGTTCGGGAAATTCGTACCTGCTATAAAAAATCGAGCCATGGTGGTCGCCTCCGATGAAACATTTCTGCTGCGATTATGGCACATCCCGCACATTTTTGCAAGCCGGGCATAGCATGAAGCGGAGGGATGGAAGATGAACGACCCCGTTTTTCTCGACAGCGCCGCGTTTTTGCGCGTCTGGCAGCGCGTGACAGGCGCGGCAGGCATCACAGCCGCGCCCGTACAGCCGGAGACGGACCCACTCACGGTGCAGCTGCGCGACTGCATCTGCGCCAAAGCAGCCGGCGCTGCCTTCTATGCCGCGCTCGCGCAGCGTATACGCGCCGTGCGGCAGCCGCTCGCACAACTCGCCGCGCAGGAGCGCACGCAGCTCAAGACGCTGCAAACAGAGTATTTTCTGCGCACGGGCGCGCTCTGCGTTGCGCCTGCCGCCTGTCCGCGTCTGAGCACAGCCATACAGGATCTGCGCTGCATCTATTGGCAGGAGCTTGCGCTCAGCGCGCAGCTGGATGCGGCAGCCGATGCCGCGGCGATGCCGCTCAGAGAGACGCTGTACGCCATGGCACAGCAGGACGCGCGCCACGCGCAGCGCGTGCGCACGCTGCTCACCGAGATGCTGTAACAAAGGAAATGCGCGCAAAATGAGAATCTTTCAAATTAGCACTTGACTTTACGGGAAATTTTGATTATAATGTGCAAGCTGACAATTTGAAATGAAAGCAACCCGAACAGAACGTGGAGAAGTCGCGTAGCCTGGTCGAGCGCGCACGATTGGAAATCGTGTATACCCCACAAGGGTATCGAGGGTTCGAATCCCTCCTTCTCCGCCACAAAAAAGGACTCAATCTTTTCAGATTGGGTCCTTTCTTTTTTTACAGTGAGGTGACGCCATGAAAGCCGAACGCAACAAGACCATCGACTTCCTGCCGCAGGACGCGCCGGAATATCTCGCGCGCTGCCTGCGCGTTGCGCAGGATGTCCCGCTCGATGCCGTGTGTGACCGCACCATCTGCGGCGACACGTTTCAGGTCGCGCCGCACCTGCCGCGCGCCTTTGCAGACCTGCTGATCGTCGACCCGCCGTACAACCTCACGAAGGAATTCGCCGGCGGCAGCTTCCGCCACATGACGGACGCCAACTACGCCGCCTTCACCCGCGCATGGATCGAGCTGCTGCTGCCGCTGCTCAAGCCGAACGCCTCGATCTACGTCTGCTGTGACTGGCGCTCGAGCCCGATCATCGGCCTGACGCTCAAGGAGTATTTCCGGGTGCAAAACCGCATCACATGGCAGCGGGAAAAGGGGCGCGGTGCGCTGCACAACTGGAAAAACGGCATGGAGGACATCTGGTTTGCCACACGCACGGACGACTACACGTTCCACGTCGATGCCGTGAAGGTGCGCCGGCGCGTGCGCGCGCCCTATCGCGCCGACGGGCAGCCGAAGGACTGGGAGGATACGCCCGACGGAAAATTCCGTAACACGTACCCGTCAAACTTCTGGGACGACATCTCCGTACCCTACTGGTCGATGCCGGAAAACACCGCCCACCCGACGCAAAAGCCCGAGAAGCTGCTGGCAAAGCTCATCCTCGCAAGCTCCGACCCCGGCGGCATCGTGCTCGACCCCTTTGCCGGGTCCGGCTCGACGGCCGTGACGGCGCGAAAGCTCGGCCGCCGCTTCGTCGCCATTGAGCGCAGCGAGCAATACTGCGCCTGGGCGCAAAAGCGTCTGGAGATGGCGGCTGAAAACCCCGCCATTCAGGGCTATGCCGACGGTGTGTTCTGGGAGCGCAACGCAGGCCGCCTGCCGCGCTGACACCGCGCCTTCCGCACCCCGTGCCCGCTGCAGAAGCGGACGCGGGGTGCGGCGTATTTTTCGGGCTGATACCGCTTGACAAGCGGTCAAAATGGTGTTACAACGAAAAGCATCTGTGAAGCAAAAAGAAGGTGCGGATATGAAACGCGGATATCTTTACATCCTGATCACGACGCTGCTGTTTTCGAGCATGGAGGTCGCGCTCAAGTGCATTGCCGGACAATTAAACCCCATCCAACTCAACTTCAGCCGCTTTCTGGTCGGAGGGCTGGTGCTCGTACCGCTGGCCGTGCGTGAACTCAAAAAGCGCGGTCTGACCGTTGACGGAAAAGCGCTCGGCACGTTTTCGCTGCTGGGGCTGATGGGCATCACGGTGAGTATGTCCCTGTATCAGCTCGCCGTCACGCGCGTACAGGCGTCGGTCGTCGGCGTGCTGTTTTCGAGCAACCCCGTGTTCGTGACGCTGTTTGCGTTTTTGCTGCTGCGGGAGTCCATCTCCAAAAATCAACTCCTGGGTCTCGCGCTCGACGTGGTCGGCATCGTGCTCATCATCCAGCCGTGGCATCTGAAGCTCGACGCGCTCGGCGTGACGTATATCCTGCTGGGCACGCTGCTGTTCGCGCTCTACGGCGTGTGCGGCAAGCGGCAGTGCGCGCGCTTCGGCGGTCTCGTCGTGTCGTGCTTCAGCTTTCTGCTCGGCGCGGCCGAAATGATGGTGCTCGCCGCGCTGACGCACATCCCCTCCGTCTCTGCCGCACTGACCGCCGCCGGATTGGACACCTTTGCGAGCATCCCCTTTTTCACGGGCTACACGGCGGCAAATCTGCCGATCGTCCTCTATATCTATATCGGCGTGACCGGCATCGGCTTTACGTGCTACTTCCTGTCGATGGAGGTCACGAGCGCGCAGACGACATCGCTCGTGTTCTTCTTTAAGCCTGCGCTCGCGCCGCTGCTGGCGTTCCTCATCCTGCACGAGGCCATCCCGGGCAATATGCTCGCCGGCATCGCGTGCATCCTCTGCGGCAGTCTGGCTTCCATCTTACCCGGCCTGCTCGCGCAAAGGCGCGCCGTTCCGGCCGCCGTCTGTGAGCAGGAGCCCGAACGCTGAGTCCGCCCTTTCACGACATATATCACGCCCGCAGCAGCCGCTGCGGGCGTTTTTACATTTTCTTCACAAAATTCTGCTTGACTGCACGATGCAGTTGTGCTATTGTCTTAATTGCTTAATACAGTGATACGCATTTCGGACAGGAGGCGCACCATGAACTGGAACATTCGCAACGACGCGCCTGTCTACACGCAGCTCGTGGATCAGATCGCCCGCGCGATCATACTCGGTCAGTTTCCGCCGGGGGGCAGGCTGCCGTCGGTGCGGGAATTCGCGGCCGACGCCGGCGTGAACCCGAACACGATGCAGCGCGCGCTCGCCGAGCTGGAGCGGCTGGAGCTCATCCGGACGCAGCGCACGGCCGGGCGCACCGTGACGGAGGACATCGCGCGCATCGAACGGGAAAAGCGTCGGCTGGCGCAGGCCGGCATCGACGCATTCTGGCAGGCGCTGGCGCAGCTCGGCTACGACCGGGCGCAGGCGCTCGAGCTGCTGCGGCAGGATCTGCGGCAGGCAAAGGAGGACTAACAAACATGGCAATTCTCGAATGCAGAGGGCTGTGCAAGAGCTACGGCGCAGAGCCGGCACTCGACCGCGTGGATCTCGCGGTCGAGCCAGGGCGCATCGTCGGTCTGCTCGGCCCGAACGGGAGCGGCAAGAGCACGCTCATCAAGCTGGCAAACGGTCTGCTGACGCCGGATGCCGGGGAAATCCTCATCGACGGCATGGCGCCGGGCAAGGACACGAAGAAGATCGTCTCCTACCTGCCGGAGCGCACCTATTTCGCCGACTGGATGACGGCGCTGCAGCTGCTGGACTTTTTCGGCGACTTCTATGACGACTTCGACCGTGACGCCGCTGTGCAGATGATGCAGCGGCTCGGCATCCAGCCCAAGCAGCAGATCAAGCAGATGTCCAAGGGCACGCGCGAAAAGGTGCAGCTCATCCTCGTCATGAGCCGCAAGGCAAAGCTCTACCTGCTCGACGAGCCGATCGGCGGCGTCGACCCCGCGACACGCGACTACATTCTCAGCACCATCATCTCCAACTACAACCCCGAGGCTGCCGTCGTCATCTCCACGCACCTGATCGCGGACGTGGAAAACATCCTCGACGACGTGGCGTTTCTCAGCCGTGGGCATCTGCTGCTGCAGTCGTCGGCGGATGACCTGCGCGCCAAGGAGGGCAAATCGGTGGACGCTGTGTTCCGGGAGGTATTCAGATGTTAGGAAAACTGTTGAAGCAGGACTTTCGCGCCACGGCGCGCATCATCCTGCCGGTCTATGCGGCCGTGCCGGTGCTCGGCCTGTTCACGGGGCTGATCACCCGCCTGTGTGAAAGCCAGTCGAATATCTGGATCAGCATCCTCGGCTCGCTCGTGTCGTTTGTGTTCTCGCTGGCGCTCATCGCCGCCGTCGTGACGACAGTCGTGCTGATGATCCTGCGCTTTTACCGCAACCTCATGACCGATGAGGGATACCTGATGTTCACGCTGCCGGTCTCGACGACGGAGCTGATCTGCTCGAAGCTGATCGTCTCGGTCGTGTGGTTTCTCGGCGCGCTCGCCGTCGATGCGCTCGGTCTGCTGGCGACGGGCCGCTTCGGCTCGTATCAGAATGCGGTCCGCTTTCAGGTCACCTACACGTTCGGTATGCCCATGACCGGCGCACAGAGCGCGGGGCTTATCATCGAGTTCGTCGCGTTCCTGCTGCTGTGCAGCGTCGCGCTGTGCCTGATGACGTATGCCGCCATGGCGATCGGGCAGAGCTTCAAAAAGAACAAGGGGCTCATGTCCGTCGTGTTCTTCTTCGTGCTCTGGATCGGCACGCGGATGCTGCTGACGCTGATCTTCGGGCTCATCTTCGGGCTCGGCGCACAGCCGCTCCCGGCCATGACTGCGATGCCGCTGCTCAAGAGCATATACATCCTGCTCGGCTGCGCGTGTGTGGGCGCGCTGGCGTTTTGCGCGGGCTTTTTCTTCCTCACGCACGGCATGCTGCGCAAGCACCTGAACCTGCAGTAACAAAGCAAAAAAGCACCCGGTATTGGCGTTCCAATACCGGGTGTTTGCTTATGGGATCAACAGGAGCGGATCACTTCGTACCGAAGATACGGTCGCCCGCGTCACCGAGACCGGGGACGATGTAGCCGTGCTCGTTGAGGTGATCGTCAAGCGCCGCAACGTAGATGTCCACATCCGGGTGCTCGGTCTGCATCACCTGCACGCCCTCGGGCGCACCAATGATGCACATGAGCTTGATGTGCTTGCAGCCGACTTCCTTCATGAACTTCACCGCAGCAGACGCGCTGCCGCCGGTGGCGAGCATGGGGTCGACGATGATGACGTCGCGCTCGGCGATGTCGGGCGGCATCTTGAAGTAATACTTCACCGGCTCGAGCGTCTGCGGGTCGCGGAACAGGCCGACGTGACCGACCTTGACGTTCGGCATCATGGTGACCATGCCGTCGACCATGCCGAGACCGGCGCGGAGGATCGGCACGATGGCCAGCTTCTTGCCGGCGATGTGCTTGCAGTGTGCCGTGGCGACCGGGGTCTCCACGTCGATCTCCTCAAGCGGGAGATCGCGCGTGGCCTCGAAGCACATCAGCATGGCGATCTCGGAAATCAGTTCCCGGAACTCCTTGACGCTGGTGTTCTTGTCGCGCAGGATCGAGAGCTTGTGCTGGATCAGCGGGTGGTCAAAAACGTGAACTTTACTCATCTCGTCGTCTCCTTTGTTGCATCCGTATTTCTACTTTCAATCTTTTTCCGCCTCGGCCGCGAGCCGCGCCTGACGTTCCCGCTCGGCCTGCGACAGGCGCAGATAGACCGGGAGCAGCTCCTCCGCCGGGGCAGGTGTCTGCCCGAAGGCGGCCATGGCCACGCCCCACGCACTCTGCACAACCAGATTGCCCGGTGCAAGCACCGCGGGGATGCCCATGTCCAAACACGTATTATAGCACAGCTGCGCGCCGTCGCCAACCAGAAAAACGGATTTCTGCATTTTTTTCAATTCCGCGCCCAGCTCCGCGAGCGAAATCGCACGGTCCTGACAAAGACGCTGCGGTTTTCCGTCCCGGATCTCAAAGAGCGCGTTGTAGATCTGGCTGCGGCGGGCGTCCATAGCCGCGCACACGAGCGCGCCCTCCCCTGCCGCGATGCCGTGATACGCCATGGCCTCGAGCGTCGACACGCCGATGGCGGGCTTCTGCGCGCCCCAGGCGAGACCTTTTGCCGTGGACACGCCGATGCGGATGCCGGTGAACGAGCCCGGTCCGCGCGCGACGGCGATGGCGTCAACGTCCGAAAGCGCAATATTGGTGTCCTTGAGCATCTGCTCTGCCATCGGCAGCAGCGTGCAGCTATGCGTCAGACCGCTGCACTGCTGACTCTGGGCGATGAGCACACCGTCGCGGCACAGCGCCGCCGATGCCGCCTTTGCAGACGACTCCAATGCGAGGATCAGCATGATTTCCCGCTCCCTTCCGTGATGATGATGCGTCGGGTCGTCGGTCCGAGCTTTTCAAAGCGGACAACGACCTCGTCGCCGTAAAAGGCGTCCTCCACGTTCTCGCTCCATTCGACGGCGCAGACCGAGCCGCGGTTGACATAATCCTCCCAGCCGATGTCAAACAGCTCGTCGGCGCTGCCGAGGCGATACATATCAAAATGGATCAGCTCGCGCGGCCCCTCATATTCGTTCACGATCGTGAACGTGGGGCTCGAGACGCGGCACGTCAGCCCCATGCCGCGCGCCATCCCGCGCACGAAGGCGGTCTTGCCGCTGCCGAGCTCACCGTACATGGCCACGACCTTGCCGTCCGGCAGGGCGCGCGCAAAGTCTGCGCCGGCCTGCTCGGTCTCCGCTTCACTGTGGGTCAGATATTCCTGCATGGTATCCCTCCGATTCTGAAGAAGTATTATAGCACGGTTTCGCCCGTTGCGTAAAGCGGTTTTCTGTGATATAATCATTGCCGATTTCAAAACGCCGGTTTGGCGGAAAGGAGGCCATCTTGAAAAAAGCACTGTCCTACGCAAAGGAGTTTTTTCACCGAGCGGATATTTTCCTGCTCGTGATGGGTCTCATCTGCGCCACGTTCGGCATCATCGTCATCTCGAGCGCCACGGCATCGTATCACTCGGCCAAGTATGTCATCGTGCAGAGCGCGTCGCTCATCCTCGGTGTGGTCGCGTTTGTCGCCATGACCGTGCTGGATGTGGACGTTCTGGCCGACAAGTGGCAGATCCTGAGCGCATTCAACGTGTTGTTTTTGCTGCTGCTGATCCCCTTCGGTGTGAGCGACAATACCGGCAACACCGGCTGGCTGCGCTTTTTCGGCATCGGCATCCAGCCGACGGAGGTCGTCAAGCTCACGTTCATCATCGTGCTGGCAAAGCAGATCAGTTACCTGAAGGAATACCACGATCTCAACTCCGTGTGGTCGGTCGCGCAGCTGGCCGCCCACTTCGCGCTGCTGTTCGGGCTGATCCTCCTCGTGTCGTCCGACCTCGGCTCGGCACTGATCTTCTTTTCCATCTTCCTCGTGATGCTCTTTGCCGCCGGTTTTGCGCTGCACTGGTTCGCCATCGGCTTTGCGGCCATCGCCGCGATGATCCCGCTGCTGTGGAACTTCGTGCTGCATGACTATCAGAAAAAACGCATCCTCGCGCCGTATGTGCCGAGCGTCGACCCGACCAACACCGGCATCAACTGGCAGCCGCACCAGAGCAAGATCGCCCTCGCCTCCGGCCAGTGGACCGGCGCAGGACTCGGCAACGGCACGCAGAGTCAGTCCAATGCCCTCGCTGGCAAGCACACCGACTTCATCTACGCCGTCATCGGCGAGGAGCTCGGCATGATCGCCTGCATCCTCGTCATCGTGCTGCTGCTGATCATCATCATCCGCTGCGTCATGGTCGGCATCCGCTCGGGCAGCAACATGGGCTCGCTCGTGTGCTTCGGTGTGGCCGCATTTTTGACGTTCCAGACGTTTGAGAACATCGGCATGTGCATCGGCATCACACCCGTCATCGGCATCACGCTGCCGTTTTTCAGCTACGGCGGCTCATCGCTGTTCACATCCTTTGCCGCGCTCGGCATGGTTTCCGGCATCCACTTCCGGCCAAAGCCAAAGCGCAACAGCATCTATTACTGACCCGCTTCCCCGGCAGGCTTCCGACAGGCCTGCCGGGGCTTTTTTCTGCCGAGAGACAGAAAGCACCCGGCCTAACGGTCGGGTGCTTTCCGCAAAAACATAGAAGGGGGAGAGAGAAAAAGCAGGTTGGCTGCCTCAGCCGCCCTGACAGGCGGCGCAGTCGTGCGTCGAGAACAGATCCGCGTCGTAGGCGATGCCGTTTTTATCGTAGTAGTCCTTCACGGCCGCCTTGACCGCCTCCTCGGCGAGCACGGAGCAGTGGATCTTCTGCGCCGGGAGTCCGTCGAGCGCTTCAATGACCGCCTTGTTGGACAGCTCCAGCGCCTCAGAGACCGGCTTGCCCTTGATCATCTCGGTCGCCATCGACGAGGACGCGATCGCGCTGCCGCAGCCGAAGGTGTTGAACTTCACGTCCGTGATGATGCCGTCCCTGACCTTGATATACATACGCATGATGTCGCCGCACTTGGCGTTGCCGACCTCGCCGACACCGTCGGCGTCGGGCATTTTGCCGACGTTGCGCGGATGCTCAAAATGGTCCATGACCTTTTCACTGTACAATGCCATAAGAATGCCTCCTTTATGCAAATTCGCAGTCTGTCTGTTAGATCTGGTGCCGGCGCACGCCGGTCTCCAGCTCGTCCCACACCGGGGAGATGCCGCGCAGGTAGTCGACCACCTGACGGACGTTTTCGACGATGTACGCCATCTCTTCATCCGTGTTGTATTCGCCCACGGACAGGCGCAGCGAGCCGTGCGCGACCTCGTGCGGCAGCCCGAGCGCCAGCAGCACATGGCTGGGATCGAGCGAGCCGGAGGTGCAGGCGCTGCCGGAGGAGGCGGCGATGCCCTTGCGGTCGAGCAGGAGCAGCAGCGACTCGCCCTCGATGCCCTCGAAGCAGAAGTTCACCGTGCCGGGCACGCGCTGCGTGCGGTCGCCGTTGAGCCGCGCGTGCGGGATGGACGAGAGCCCTGTGATGAGCGTCTCGCGCAGGCGCGTGACCTTGCGCATATTTTCATCCATATGCTCGACCGCCTCGCGCAGCGCCGCCGTCATGCCGGCGATGCCCGGCGTGTTTTCCGTGCCGCCGCGCTTGCCGCGCTCCTGCGCGCCGCCCTCGATGATACTCGTGAGCGGGATGCCGCGCTTGGCGTACAGAAAGCCGACGCCGCGTGGTCCGTGGAATTTGTGCGCCGAGCATGAGAGCATATCGATGTTCATCTCCTGCACGTTCACGGGTACATGGCCGAGCGCTTGCACCGCGTCCGTGTGAAACGGGATGCCCCGCTCGCGGCAGAGCGCGCCGATGGCCTGAATGGGCTGGAGCGTGCCGATCTCGTTGTTGGCGAACATGATCGACACGAGCGCCGTGTCGTCCCGAATGGCCGCCGCCACGTCCTCGACGCGGACGACGCCGTTTTCGTGCACGTCCAACAGCGTCACCTCAAAGCCCTGCCGGCGCAGCTTATCAAGCGTGTGCAGCACCGCATGGTGCTCAAATTTTGTGGAGATGAGGTGCTTTTTCCCCTTGCGCGCACCATTCATGGCGGCGGAGATGATGGCCTGATTGTCGGCCTCGCTGCCGCCGGAGGTGAACACGATCTCCCGCGGGTCAGCCGCGCCGATCAGCCGCGCGATCTCGGTGCGGCAGGTCAGCAGATGCTCCGCCGCCTCCTGCCCGAGGGTGTAGAGCGTGCTGGGATTGCCGTATATCTCATCAAAGTACGGAAGCATGGCTTCCTTGGCGGCGGCAGAAAGCTTCGTGGTCGCCGCATTGTCTGCATAAACGCGCATGAGCCTGTCCTCCTTGCAAATAAATTTTTAATTCCCATTTGCTTTGTGGGTAAATAGTACCACGCATTTCCCATATTGTCAATAGGAATTTGTGAAAAAGAAAAATCGGGGAAAGAGAATGCGTCTCTCCTTCCCCGACCGTACCGGTCACACCTTGCCGTCGAGCAGATCCTGCACGGAAACGCCGGACAGGTAGTTATCCATGACGGCATCGAGCTTTTTCCACATCGGCAGCGTCAGGCACTGCTGCGCACGCTCGCAGCAGCTCTCCCCGGATTCGAGGCACGCCACGGCAGCCATACTGCCCTCGGTGCTGTGCAGCACCTGCGCGACCGTGATGTCGCACGCCGGACGGCTCAGGCAATAGCCGCCCTCCTTGCCGCGCTGGCTGAGGACAAGGCCTGCGCGGTTGAGCGCCGCCGCGATCGCCTCCATATATTTCAGGGACACGTTTTGCCGCTGTGCCACGGTCTTGAGCGAGATGAAGCCCTCATCGCAGTGCTGCGCCAGGTCGGTCATCAGGCGCAGCGCGTAGCGTCCCTTCGTTGAGATCACCATGGTCTGTTGCCTCCTTGCATACAGGTGTTATACATAATATACTATCAAATTGCAAGGAATTCAAGTCGGTTCTTTCCGGCTTGCGCAAAACGCCGGAGATACGCTCTCCGGCGTCTGATGCGTTCAGGCCTCCTGCGCCGCCACGACCGGCTCGACCGCACGCATGGCGTCGAGCGTGCGCGTCAGCAGCTCGTCCAGACTCCAGCCGAGCAGGTCTGCGCCGCGCTGAATGACCTCGCGCGAGCAGCCGGCGGCAAAGCCGCTGCTCTTATACTTCTTCTTGAGGGACTTGAGCTCCATGTCCTGCACGCTCCTGGACGGGCGCATCAGCGCCGCCGCGCCGATCAGACCGGTCAGCTCATCGGTCGCAAAGAGCACCTTTTCCATCTCGTGCTCCGGCACGATGTCGACCGTGATGCCGTAGCCGTGGCTCGCCGTGGCATGGATGAGGCGCTCATCCAGACCGCGCTCGCGCATGATCTCCTGCGAGCGGATGCAGTGCTGATCGGGGTAGCGCTCAAAGTCCAGATCATGCAGCAGACCGACAATGCCCCAAAAGTCCACCTCGTCGCCATAGCCGAGCTCCTGCGCGAAATAGCGCATGACGCCCTCGACCGTTCTGGCATGATGCAGATGAAACGGGTCGTGATTGAATTCCGTCAGCAGCGCCCAAGCCTGTGCGCGATCCAGCTGTTCGCTCATCGTGAAAGCCTCCTTAATGCATATCGTTTTTGTAGGTGTAAGAAAGAATGGTATTAAGATAGCACACACGCAGACAGATATCAAGCAAAAATTTCAGGAATCCTCGTCATTTTCTTGCGCAAATACAACGCGCACCGCAGGTTTCCGGCGCAAAAATTTCGGCCGATTTTTGCCGCATTTGTCACGCTTTTGCGCTTTTTGTGAGCAAAATAGACGAGGCAGTCGATGGAATTCCATTGCTTTTTGTCAAAATGTATGCTATGATATGTACAGTATGTATGCATCCCGTGTGATGTGTGCTTACAGAAGCGTCCGATGACCTGTCGGGAGCAACGGCAGATCATCTTCGTAATCAAAGAAAAAGGAAGGATGTATTTCATGGACGAAAAGTATAGCGCGCTGTTTACTCCGTGGAAAATTGGCAATGTCGAGATCCCGAACCGCATTGTCCAGTGCTCCATGGGCGGCACCTCTCTGTTTGGCTGGCTGGAGCCGTGCCACTTCGATAAGGAAGCTGCGAACTTCCTGCTGACCCGCGCCAAGGACGGCGTCGGTCTCGTGCTCCCGGGCATGCAGTGTGTCCGCGACACCATGGGCCGCAGATGGCTCTATCAGAACAAGAAGATGTTCAAGGAGCTCGCCGAGTACATGGTCGAGTACCACAAGACCGGTTCGAAGCTGTTCATTCAGCTCGCCGCCGGCTTCGGCCGTTCCATGGCCGTTGCCCCCTGGATGGTCACCCTGAACAACAATAAGGTCCTCGGCGCGCTCGCCAGACCCGTGATCGACGTCAGCTACTGCTGCGCGTCCGCTTCCGCCACCCCGAACCGTTGGCAGGAGGATATGCTCTCCCGTCCGATGACCGTGGAAGAGATCCATGAGATGGTCGATGCGTTCGGCAAGACCGCGAAGCTGCTGCGTGAAGCCGGCGTCGACGGCGTTGAGATCCACGCTGTCCACGAGGGCTATCTGCTTGACCAGTTCACCATCGCCAACTGGAACCATCGTACCGACGAGTACGGCGGCTCGTTCGAGAACCGTTTCCGTTTCCCGGTCGAGGTCGTGCAGTCCATCAAGCGTCAGGCCGGCGCCGACTTCCCGGTGTCCCTGCGTTACTCCGTCGTCTCCAAGACCAAGGCCTGGGGCAAGGGCGCGATGCCGTACGAGACCGACTTCGAAGAGTTCGGCCGCGACATGGCCGAGTCCGAGAAGGCCATCAAGTACCTGGGCGATGCCGGCTACGACATGTTCAACTGCGACAACGGTACTTACGACGCATGGTACTGGGCACATCCGCCTCAGTATATGCCCGACAACTGCAACCTCGAGTACGTCGAGCACATCAAGAACTTCACCGACAAGCCCGTCGCCTGCGCCGGCCGTATGGATCCGGTCAAGGCCGCGGAAGAGATCGCTGCCGGCCGTCTTGACGCAGTTGCCATCGCGCGTCAGAACCTCGTCGATCCCGACTGGGTCACCAAGATCCGCCAGGGCCGTCAGGACGAGATCAAGCCCTGCATCCGCTGCCACAACGGCTGCTTCAACTTTGCGAAGTTCAAGGGCACCGCGAACATCCAGAGCACGCAGGACTCCCTGCATCTGGGCCGCTGCGCGCTGAACCCGACCACGATGCAGCACAACAAGTATAAGATCGTTCCGACCAAGAGCCCGAAGAAGGTCGCCATCATCGGCGCCGGCATCGGCGGCATGGAGTGCGCGCTCGTGCTCAAGCAGCGCGGCCACAAGCCGGTCATCTTCGAAAAGACCAATGAGCTCGGCGGCCTGTTCCTCACCGCTTCCGCGATGAGCTTCAAGGAGAACGATAAGGAACTCATTGAGTGGTACAAGAAGGAAGTCGAGAAGCAGGGCATCGACATCCGCTTCAACACCGAGGTCACCGACCTTGGCACCATGCGCGGCTTTGACGAGATCATCGTGGCCACCGGCTCCGTGCCGAGAACCATGCCCATGATCCCGGGCTTCGAGAAGACCCTGAGCTTCACCGAGCTGCTCAAGGAGAAGAAGGAAGTCGGCGACAAGGTCCTGTTCTTCGGCGGCGGCCAGTCCTCCTGCGAGGCGGCTTACGACCTGATCCTTCAGGGCAAGCACCCCATCATCGTCGAGTACGCCGGCGACCTGGTCGCGGCTCAGGCCACCTGCCTTGCCAACACCTCCTTCCTGCGTGACGCGATGGAGTACCACAAGGTTCCGACCTACCTGCACTCCACCATCACCGCCATCCGCGACGGCAGCGTGACCGTCAAGGGTCCGGACGGCAAGACCTTCGACGTCGAGTGCGACAACGTCGTCAACGGCATCGGCTTCGTGCCGGCTCCGGTTGGTGAAAAGGGTCGTCACGTGCACCGCGTCGGTGACTGCGTTGCCATCGGCAACCTGCGCACCGTCATCTGGCGTGCATGGGACGTCTGCATGAAGATCTGATTTTCGGCTGACGCCAAAACCGCATAACCCGCGCGGGTGCAGAACATTCTGCACCCGCGTTTGTTGCTGTCAAAAAAGTTTCCTTTTTTGACAGAAGGGTTTGACTTTTTTCGCAGCTCCGGCGGCGAAACTCTACGAGGTTCTTTGACAGGCTGACGCGGATGCAGAGTGGCTGCACCCGCGTTTTTATGCGCACATATGCGAAGGAGCGCTCGCACATCCTGGCGGGCGCTCCTTTGCGTCTTGATAAAATAGCCGTCATAACAGAATATCCGTCAGCTGTTCCAGCCGCGTGATGCGCAGATCCGCCTGCGGCGGCATGGCGCTGCCACGGTCATCGGGGTCGAACCAGCAGGTGTGCATCCCCGCTGCTCTGCCGCCCGCAATATCCGCCGTGAGCGAGTCGCCGATCATCAGGCACTGCTCCGGCCGCACCCCGGGCAGGTGCTCCATGCAGCGGTCAAAAAACACCGCGCTCGGCTTTTCCGCGCCGATCTGCCCGGAAATAAAGAGCGTCTCAAAGAAATCGTACATCCCAGCGCGGCGCAGCCGGTTCACCTGCTGCGCATAGGGGCCGTTGCTTGCAGCGCACAGGCGATATGTTCCGTGCAGATGCTCCAGCACCTCCCGTGCGCCCGCGACCGGCACGGCACTCTCGTGCAGCCGGATGCGAAACGCGTCCTCCATCGCTGCGCCGTCCGCCTCAAGACCGAGGCAAGCAAGGATCGTCTGCCAGCGCACATCACGCAGCCCCGCAATCGTCAGCTCCCCGCGCTCAATGCGCGCCCAGAGCTTGTCGTTTTCCGTCTGGAACACGCCAAACATCTCCAGGGTATACGCAAGACCGGCCTCGAGGAAAATGGCCTCCATGGACTGCATTGCCCCGGCAGTAAAGTCCAGCAGTGTGTTGTCGATATCGAACAAAAGCACGCGGTATGCGTCCATGACAGCTTCCTCCCGATTCATCGGCCGGAGATCCGGCGGCGCTTGCGCGCGTTCACAACGCGAAACACCGTCGACACCAGCAGAATGCCGACTGCAAGGCTGCCGGCGATGCCGGCCGTCTCCAATCCCTTTTGCAGCGCCTCCTGCACCGCGCCCGAAAGCCCGATGCTCATCGTGTAATAAATGCCCGCGCCGGGCAGCAGCGGAATGCTTGAAATGACGAGGTAGGACGTAACCGGACACTTACGCCAGCGTCCCATGGCCTCGGAATAAAACGCAGCCACGACCTCGGAAAAGAAGTTGGCGCTGTAGACCGTGTGCCCCGCACGAATGCACAGGAGATACACGATCCACGTCAGCGCGCTGCCGAGCGCACACAAAACGCGCCCCCAGTCGTGGACATTAAACAGGATCACGAAGCCGAAGCAGGCGGCAAACGTCGCGAGCGCCTGCACCCAGAGCGGATAGGTCAGCGCCGCTGCCGTCTCCGCATGACCATAGAGCGGCGCGGTGACGTGCCATGCGGCCGCCGTACCGAGCGCAATGGCAAACGCCGAGAGCAGCACCTGCACGATGCGGCTGACGCCGGAGCTCGTGTCGCCGTAGATGATGTCGCGCATGGAGTTTGTAATCAATAGCCCCGGCACAAGCAGCATCAGCGCGCCAATGATGACCACGGCCACGCAGTCGAGCCAGCCCAGCCCGGCCGCGATATACGCCGGCAGGGCCATGAGAAATGACGCCGCAATGGTGCTGAAAAACGGGTTGACCTCGAGTCGGTCGAGCCAGCGCGTAACAAAGCCGATGATCAGACCGCTCAGCCCCGCCCACAGCCAGTCGCGCACCGTGCCGCCAAAGACGCAGCAAAAGCCCGCTGCGGCAATGAAGTTGCCGAGATAGTAGACACCCGTGGCGTAGCTGCGCACGCCCGCCACTGTCTCCTTAAGCCAGCGCTGCGCCTCGGCCAGTTCCGGTACCTCGGCGCAGATGCGCCGGCTGAGCGCGTTGAGCTTTTCGATGCGCTCAAGGTCGTTGCCATGGTAGCCGACACGTTTCATGATCGTCAGCGGCTTTGTATTTTGCGCCACGAAGCTCACGGCGACACAGTTCGGGATGGCAAACGCCTGCCCCTCCGTGCCATACGCCTCGATCACGCGGCGCATCGTCTCCTCGACACGGTACGTCTCCGCACCGGCGATCGCAAGCTCATAGCCGATCTGCACCGTCATATCTGCCAAAAGATAATAATCCATAGTCGTCTTTCCATTCGCGTATATTTCCCGGCTGAGGCCGGACTTTTTCGCGCTGACAGCGTACCACATTTTGCGGCGCAAATCAACGCGTTTTTCGTCTGCTCAGTCTTTCCGATCGGTGGCGCACAGCGCAGATTTGTGAGCGCGTCGCCTGAAAATTGTGGAGTTTATACGAAGCGGAACAAGCGAAAACGCCGATACGCGATCATTTTTCTTATAAACGCAGACAAATCCTGATAATATGAAAAATTGGAAAGATAGAGATCAAATGTCTCTATCCTTCTATTTTTTATCTCGGAGGACAATCATGCGCACACGCAAAACGCTCGGCGGCGGGCTCTCGATCGGCGAGGCAGCAGATGCGCACGCCGTTGTGAGCTATGTGCTCGAGTCAGACAGCTTCGCCGTCACGGGCGGGCAATTCGGCATTGAGGCGTCTGTGATCTCACTTACCGGGTACTGCATCGTCGCCGCGATCGCATATGCGCAGCTGCGCGCAGACAACGCAAAGCGCAGCTAACCGAAACCGGATAACAAACGGCGGGCTGTCCGAGATGGGCAGCCCGCCGCTTTGTCTCATCAGGCATCCAAAAAAATTCTCCCCCGGCAAAGCCGGAGGAGAATTTCAAAGCGATGAATTACTCGTTGATGGCGATGACAACACCGGAACCAACGGTACGGCCGCCTTCACGGATAGCGAAACGCAGGCCGGGCTCGATGGCGATCGGGGTGATCAGCTCGACGTCCATGTCGACGTTGTCGCCGGGCATGCACATCTCAACACCCTCGGGGAGGCTGATGACGCCGGTCACGTCGGTGGTACGGAAGTAGAACTGCGGACGGTAGTTGTTGAAGAACGGGGTGTGACGGCCGCCCTCTTCCTTGGACAGGACGTAAACCTGGCCCTTGAACTTGGTGTGGGGGTGGATGGACTTCGGAGCAGCGAGAACCTGGCCACGCTCAACGCCCTTCTTGTCGATGCCGCGGAGCAGGCAGCCGACGTTGTCGCCAGCCTCGGCGAACTCGAGGGTCTTGTGGAACATCTCGGTGCCGGTGACGGTGGTCTCCTGGGTGTCCTTGATGCCGACGATCTCAACCTTATCGCCAACCTTGACGACGCCACGCTCGACACGGCCGGTAACGACGGTGCCACGGCCGGAGATGGTGAACACGTCCTCGATGGGCATCAGGAACGGCTTGTCAGCGGCACGCTCCGGGGTCTTGATCCAGGTGTCAACAGCGTCCATGAGCTCCCAGATGCAGGCATACTCGGGGGCCTTCGGATCGGTGGACTCGGAGATCAGGGCGTTCAGAGCGGAGCCCTTGATGATCGGGGTGTCGTCGCCCGGGAAATCGTACTTGTCGAGCAGCTCACGGACTTCCATCTCGACGAGCTCGAGCAGCTCGGGATCGTCGACCTGGTCGACCTTGTTCAGGAAGACGAGCACGTACGGAACGTTGACCTGACGGGCGAGCAGCAGGTGCTCACGGGTCTGAGCCATCGGGCCGTCGGAAGCGGCAATGACGAGGATCGCGCCGTCCATCTGAGCAGCGCCGGTGATCATGTTCTTGATATAGTCGGCGTGGCCCGGGCAGTCAACGTGCGCATAGTGGCGGCCCTTGATCTCGGTGCCGTCGGGACCAATGCGGTCGTCGGTCTGGTACTCAACGTGAGCGGTGTTGATCGTGATACCACGAGCCTTCTCCTCCGGAGCCTTATCGATCTGGTCGTAGGCGGCGAACTCGGCGCTGTTCGGGTCGGACAGGGACAGAACCTTCGTGATCGCAGCGGTCAGGGTGGTCTTGCCGTGGTCGATATGGCCGATGGTGCCGATATTGACATGGGGCTTGCTTCTATTGAACATCTGCTTTGCCATTAGAATATCCTCCTAATTCTAAAATAATGTTGTGACTTACTTCTTATAAGGCACATTGTGCCGGTTGCGCAGGTCAGTTGCCGCCGTGGATGATCTTCTCCTGAAGAGACTTCGGCAGCTCTACGAAATGACTGGGCTCCATGCTGTAGGTTGCACGACCCTGCGTCTTGCTGCGCAGGTCGGTCGCGTAGCCGAACATGGATGCCAGCGGCACGTTTGCAGTGACGATCGCCGCACCGTTGCGGATGTCCGTGCCGGCGATCTGTCCGCGGCGGGCATTGATATCGCCCATGACGTCGCCCATGTAGCTTTCCGGCGCCGTAACGACGACCTTCATGATGGGCTCGAGGAGCGTGGGGCCCGCCTTCTGGCAGGCTTCCTTGAATGCCATACTGCCGCAGATCTTAAACGCCATCTCGGACGAGTCGACCTCGTGATACGAGCCGTCGATGAGCGTGACCTTCACGTCCACGACCTCATAGCCCGCAAGCACGCCGGCCTGCATCGCGCCCTGGATGCCCTGATCCACACAGGGGATAAACTCTTTCGGGATTGCACCGCCGGTGATCGCGTTGACGAACTCGTAACCCTTTCCGGGCTCATTGGGCTCGATCGTGAGCTTGACGTGTGCAAACTGGCCTTTGCCGCCGGTCTGGCGCGCGTAGCGCGTGTCCACCGTAGCGGCCTTGGTGATGGTCTCCTTATAGGAAACCTGAGGTCTGCCGACATTCGCCTCGACGCGGAACTCGCGCAGAAGGCGATCGACGATGATCTCCAGATGGAGCTCGCCCATGCCGGCGATAATGGTCTGGCCCGTCTCCTCGTCCGTGTAGGCTTTGAAGGTGGGATCCTCCTCGGCGAGCTTCGCCAGAGCGATGTCCATCTTCTCCTGTCCGGCCTTGGTCTTGGGCTCGATAGCTACGCGGATAACCGGCTCCGGGAACTCCATCGACTCGAGAACGATCGGGTTCTTCTCGTCGCAGAGCGTGTCGCCGGTCGTGGTGTTCTTCAGGCCGACCGCCGCCGCGATATCACCGGAATAGACCTGCGTGATATCCTCGCGGTGGTTGGCGTGCATCAAAAGGATGCGGCCCAGACGCTCACGCTGGCCCTTCGTGGAGTTCAGGACGGATTTGCCGGCTTCGATCGTGCCGGAATAGACACGGAAGAATGCCAGACGGCCGACGTAGGGGTCGGTCATGATCTTGAAGGCCAGAGCGGAGAACGGCGCGGAATCGTCCGCGGCGCGGTGCTCGACCTCGTCCGTCTTGGGCACGGTGCCGGTAATCGGCGGGATGTCCAGCGGGGACGGCATATAATCGACGATGGCGTCCAGCAGCTTCTGCACACCCTTATTCTTATAGGACGTGCCGCACACGATCGGGACGAACTTGACCTGCGTCGTAGCCTTGCGAATGGCCGCTCTGATCTTGTCGGTGGGCACCTGCTCACCCTCCAGATACAGCTCCATGATCTCGTCGTCGAAATCGGCGACCGCCTCAATCAGCTGCGTGCGGTACTCTTCAGCCTCGTCGCGCATATCCTCGGGGATCTCCTCGACGCGCATATCCTTGCCGAGATCGTCGTAGTAGACGTCCGCCTTCATATCGATCAGGTCGATGATGCCGCGGAAATCTGCCTCAGCGCCGATCGGCAGCTGGATCGGAACAGCGTTGCAGCGCAGGCGATCATGCACCATGTCCACAACGTTGTAGAAGTTCGCGCCCATGATGTCCATCTTGTTGATGTAGATCATGCGGGGAACATTGTAATGGTCAGCCTGTCTCCAGACCGTCTCGGACTGCGGCTCAACGCCGCCCTTGGCACAGAGGACCGTCACGCAGCCATCGAGCACGCGCAGGCTGCGCTCGACCTCAACGGTGAAGTCGACGTGGCCCGGAGTGTCGATGATGTTGATGCGGTTGCCCTTCCAGAAGCAAGTGGTCGCAGCGCTCGTGATCGTGATGCCGCGCTCCTGCTCCTGCGCCATCCAGTCCATGGTGGCGGTGCCTTCATGGGTCTCACCGAGCTTGTGGTTGACGCCCGTGTAGAACAAAATGCGTTCCGTCGTGGTCGTCTTACCGGCGTCGATGTGCGCCATGATGCCAATGTTTCTTGTGTTTTCAAGGGAATATTGTCTGGGCATAATTGATAGCTCCTAGTCGGAAGATTACCAGCGGAAGTGTGCGAACGCCTTGTTGGACTCGGCCATCTTGTGCGTGTCTTCGCGCTTCTTCACAGCAGCGCCGGTGTTGTTGCAGGCATCCATGATCTCGCCTGCGAGGCGCTCCTTCATGGTCTTTTCACTGCGCTTGCGGGCATAGCCCGTCAGCCAGCGCAGGCCGAGCGTCTGGCGTCTCTCAGGACGCACTTCCATAGGAACCTGGTAGGTTGCGCCGCCGACACGGCGAGCCTTGACTTCGAGGCTCGGCATGATGTTGTTCAGGGCTTCGGTAAACGCGTCAAGCGGTTCCTTGCCGGTCTTTTCCTTGATGATGTCAAAAGCATCGTACACGACCTTCTGAGCAACACCCTTTTTGCCGTCGAGCATCACGCTGTTGACGAGCTTCGTCACCAGAACGCTGTTGTACATCGGATCCGGCAAAACTTCTCTTTTGGGAACGTTACCTCTTCTGGGCACTATACTTCCCTCCTTCATTAAAAAATGACTTCACAGGTACTCGAAGATGCAGCGCATCTCCGTCTGCGCCCCGAGGTCAACGATAATATATATCAGTTAACAACAGGGCAAAAAATGCTGTTGGAACTTACTTCTTTCCTGCCTTCGGCCGCTTGGCACCGTACTTGGAACGGGCCTGCATACGTCCGGAAACGCCCTGCGTATCGAGGGTGCCGCGGATGATGTGGTAACGAACGCCAGGAAGGTCCTTGACACGGCCGCCGCGGATCATAACGACGCTATGCTCCTGCAGGTTGTGACCGATGCCCGGGATGTAGGCGGTTACCTCGTAGCCGTTGGTCAGACGCACACGGGCGATCTTACGAAGCGCGGAGTTCGGCTTCTTGGGGGTAGAGGTACGCACGGCAGTGCAAACGCCTCTCTTCTGAGGAGCGCTCAGATCGGTCTCGCGGTTCTTCAGGGTGTTGAGGCCCTTCTGCATGGCGGGAGACGCGGACTTGTAGGTGACCTTCTCTCTGCCCTTTCTCACCAACTGGTTAAAAGTAGGCATGGTTTTCCTCCTTTCCTCGAAAAATGATTTATTTATACGATGCCAAAAATCAGCACCGGATAAACCGTGATTCTGCCGGAATTTTTTCAGGAAACTCCGGGCTTTTTTGTGCTTTTTATACAGGCGCGGCGAACCGATAGGCGCACGCCCACGCAAAATAGGATTTTAGCATATTGCACAAGATTCGTCAAGCATTTTTATTCAAGTCGAGAGCGAAAATTTCACCGGGATATGCTTGCATATCCCGGTGAAACGGTTGGTATTGGGCGATCAGAGCGCGTTGGAGATGTTGGCGAGATCGGACAGATCCACACCGTCGTCCTCGGGCTCGGCGGGAGCGACCGGCTCCTCGTTCGTCTCAAAGTTGCGGTAGCAGGCAAGGCCGCTGCCGGCGGGGATGAGCTTGCCGATGATGACGTTCTCCTTCAGGCCGACCAGATGATCGATCTTGCCCTTGATGGCGGCATCGGTGAGCACCTTCGTCGTCTCCTGGAAGGAGGCCGCCGACAGGAAGCTCTCGGTCGCAAGCGAGGCCTTGGTAATGCCCATGAGCACGTGCTCGGCCGTTGCGGGCACGAGATCGGTCTCCCCCGCCGCAACACGCTCGGCGATGGCGCGGTTGGCCGCGCGGAACTCATGCAGATCCACGATCGCACCGGACAGCAGGTTGGTGCTGCCGGAATCCTCGACGCGGACCTTACGCATCATCTGACGGACGATAATCTCGATGTGCTTGTCGTTGATGTCAACGCCCTGCTGACGGTAGACCTTCTGGACTTCCTGAATGATATACTGCTGGCAGGCGTCCACGCCGCAGATGCGCAGCACGTCATGCGGGCTGTACGCGCCGCTCGAGAGCGGCTGACCCTTGGTGACCGTGTCGCCGTTGGCAACCAGGATACCGGCGGAGTACGGCAGGTTGTAAGTGACGGTCTCGCCATCGACCGGGTTCGTGATCGTGACGGCGTAGATAGACGTCTTTTTCGTCTCCTCGATGCTGACGACACCGGGGATCTCGGCGAGGGTCGCCATCTTCTTCGGCTTGCGCGCCTCGAACAGCTCCTCAACACGGGGAAGACCCTGCGTGATATCGTCGCCGGCGACGCCGCCCGTGTGGAACGTACGCATGGTCAGCTGCGTGCCAGGCTCGCCGATGGACTGGGCGGCGATGACGCCGACCGCCTCACCGGCGTTGACCGGCTGGCCGATGGCCAGGTTGATGCCGTAGCACTTGGCGCAGACGCCGCTGCGCGCCTCACAGGTCATGACGCTGCGGATCTTGACTTCCTCAATGCCGTGCTCGCCGAGCAGCTTGGCATCGTCGGGCATGAGCATATGATCGGTATCAAAGAGCACCTCGCCGGTCTTGGGCGACACGACGGGCTCGGCCGGGTAACGGCCGTGGATGCTCTCGCCGAGGCTCTGGACCTCCTGTCCCTTATCGAACACGGCGCGCGCCATGATGCCGTCGGTCGTGCCGCAGTCGGGCTCGCGGATGATGACATCCTGCGAAACGTCGACCAGACGGCGCGTCAGGTAACCGGAGTCGGCAGTACGCAGAGCGGTATCGGCCAGGCCCTTACGTGCGCCACGGGACGAGATGAAGTACTCGAGGACAGACAGACCTTCGCGGTAGTTTGCCTTGATCGGGATCTCGATGGTCTTACCGGCGGTGTTCGCGATCAGGCCGCGCATACCGGCAAGCTGACGGATCTGAGCCATGGAGCCACGGGCGCCGGAGTCGGCCATCATATAGATGGGGTTGAACTCATCGAGGCAGTCCTGCAGCGCCGTGGTGACGTCCTTGGTGGTCTTTTCCCACTCGGACACGGCCAGACGGTAGCGCTCGTCTTCCGTAATGAAGCCGCGCTTATACTGCTTTTCAATGCTGATGACTTTCTTCTCCGTGGCAGCGATGAGGGTCTTCTTCTCGTCCGGGACGGTCATGTCCGCGATGGAGATCGTGATGGCGCCGATGGTGGAGTACTTGTAGCCGAGCGCCTTGACGTTATCGAGCACCTCGGTCGCAACGGTGAAGCCGTGCTTCTCGATGCAGCGGTCAATGATCTTGCCGAGCTGCTTCTTGCCGACCTTGAAGCTGACCTCAAGATCGAACATGTGCTCGGGATCGGTGCGGTCAACGTAGCCGAGATCCTGCGGGATGGGCTCGTTGTAGATGATGCGGCCGACGGTCGTCTCGATCGTGCGGTGCAGCAGCTCGCCGTCAACCTCGCGCGCAACGCGCACAAGGATCGGCGCGTGCAGGCCGACATCGCCGTAGTTATAGGCCATGATGGCCTCATTCGGATCGCGGTACACCTTGAGCGGCTTGTAGCTCGGCGGCGTCTTGCCATCGGCCTCAGCCTGCTTGCGTGCGGCGACAAAGTCGTCGGCATCCACGATCTCGTTCACCGGCAGATCGGTGTCGCCGGCATCGGTCACGAACACCTGCTCCGCGCCCTTCTCGGCCTTGCCGAGGCGGACGTAGGTCAGGTAGTACGCGCCGAGGATCATATCCTGCGTCGGCACAGTGACGGGGTGACCGTCCTGCGGGCGGAGGAGGTTGTTGGCCGAGAGCATGAGGATGCGCGCCTCAGCCTGCGCCTCCGCAGACAGCGGGACGTGGATCGCCATCTGGTCGCCGTCAAAGTCGGCGTTGAACGCGGTGCAGCACAGGGGGTGCAGCTTGAGCGCACGGCCCTCGACGAGCACCGGCTCGAACGCCTGGATGCCCAGACGGTGGAGCGTCGGCGCGCGGTTGAGCATGACCGGGTGATCCTTGATGACGACCTCGAGCGCGTCCCAGACCTCGGTACGCTGCTTGTCGACCATCTTCTTGGCGGACTTGATGTTGTTGGCAACGCCGTCCTCGACGAGCTTTTTCATGACGAACGGGCGGAAGAGCTCAATGGCCATTTCCTTCGGCACGCCGCACTGATAGAGCTTCAGATCCGGGCCGACGACGATAACGCTTCGGCCGGAGTAGTCGACACGCTTGCCGAGCAGGTTCTGGCGGAAGCGGCCCTGCTTGCCCTTGAGCATATCGGACAGGGACTTGAGCGCGCGGGAGTTGGCGCCGGTGACGGCGCGGCCGCGCCGGCCGTTGTCGATCAGGGCGTCCACGGCTTCCTGCAGCATACGCTTCTCGTTGCGGACGATGATGTCCGGCGCGTTGAGCTGCATGAGGCGCTTGAGACGGTTGTTGCGGTTAATGACGCGGCGGTACAGGTCATTGAGGTCGGACGTGGCAAAGCGGCCGCCGTCGAGCTGCACCATGGGGCGGATCTCGGGCGGGATGACCGGCAGCACGTCGATGATCATCCACTCAGGGCGGTTGCCGCTGCGGTGGAAGGCCTCGACGACCTCCAGACGCTTGACGATCTTGGCCTTCTTCTGACCGCTGGCCTCCTCAAGCTCGGCACGCAGCTGCTCGGAGAGCTTGGCGCAGTCGATCTGCTGCAGGAGCTTCTTGATGGCCTCGGCACCCATGCCGGCCTCAAAATCGTCCTCATACTTCTCGCGCATATCGCGGTACTCTTTTTCGGACAGGATCTGGCAGCGCTGCAGCGGCGTCATGCCGGGATCGGTGACGATGTACGCACCGAAGTACAGCACCTTCTCCAGAATGCGCGGGGTCAGATCGAGGATCAGACCCATGCGCGACGGAATGCCCTTGAAGTACCAGATGTGGCTCACGGGCGCGGCCAGCTCGATGTGGCCCATGCGCTCGCGGCGGACTTTTGCGCGCGTGACTTCCACGCCGCAGCGGTCGCAGATCTTGCCCTTGTAGCGGATCTTCTTATACTTTCCGCAGTGGCACTCCCAGTCCTTCGTGGGTCCGAAAATGCGCTCGCAGAACAGGCCGTCACGCTCAGGCTTGAGCGTGCGGTAGTTGATGGTCTCGGGCTTTTTCACTTCGCCGGAGGACCAGGAAAGGATCATCTCAGGGGAGGCAATGCCGATCTGAATTGCATCAAACGGGGTATAGCTCATGTTTTATTCCTCCTCCTTATCAGCATCGTCCGTGTAGTCGTCACCGTCATCGGCAGCAAATGCGCCGAGGTCGTCCTCATCGACCGGCACGTCCTCGATCGTGAAGCCGCTGCCGGTGATCTCGTCATCGTCGGACTTGTAGGACATCTCGTCACGCATACCGGGGATGAAATCATCCTCATCGTCCTTGAGCTCGATCTCGTCGCCGTTCTCGTCGAGGATGCGCACATCCAGACACAGGGACTGCAGCTCCTTGATGAGCACCTTGAACGACTCGGGCACGCCCGGCTGCGGGATGTTCTCGCCCTTGACGATGGCTTCGTAGGTGCGCACGCGGCCGGTCACGTCGTCGGACTTCACCGTCAGGATCTCCTGCAGGGTGTAAGCCGCGCCGTAGGCCTCGAGCGCCCAGACTTCCATTTCGCCGAAGCGCTGGCCGCCGAACTGCGCCTTGCCGCCGAGCGGCTGCTGCGTGACGAGGCTGTACGGACCGGTGCTGCGGGCGTGGATCTTATCATCGACGAGGTGGTGGAGCTTGAGGAAGTAGACCCAGCCGACCGTGACGTCGTTATCGAATTTCTGACCGGTGCGGCCGTCATAGAGCTCGCTCTTGCCGTCCTCACGCAGACCGGCCTTGACGAGCGTCTCGCGGATTGTTTCCTCGTTCGCGCCGTTAAAGACCGGCGTAGCGACCTTCCAGCCGAGCGCCTGCGCCGCATAGCCGAGGTGCACCTCGAGCATCTGACCGATGTTCATACGGGAAGGCACGCCCAGCGGGTTGAGCACGATGTCGAGCGGCGTGCCGTCCGGCAGGTACGGCATATCCTCACGCGGGAGGATGCGGGACACGACGCCCTTGTTGCCGTGGCGGCCTGCCATCTTGTCGCCGACGGAGATCTTACGCTTCTGCGCGATGTACACGCGCACGACCTCGTTGACACCGGGGGACATCTCGTCGCCGTTTTCGCGGGTGAAGCGCTTGACGTCGACCACGATGCCAGCCTCGCCGTGCGGGACCTTGAGCGAGGTGTCGCGGACTTCTCTCGCCTTCTCGCCGAAGATGGCGCGCAGCAGGCGCTCCTCGGCAGTCAGATCGGTCTCGCCCTTCGGCGTGACCTTGCCGACCAGAATATCACCGCTGCGCACCTCTGCACCGACGCAGATGATGCCGCGGTCGTCGAGATACTTGAGCGCATCGTCGCCGACGCCGGGGATGTCACGGGTGATCTCCTCGGGGCCGAGCTTCGTGTCGCGCGCATCGCACTCGAACTCTTCAATATGAATGGAGGTGTAGACATCCTCCATGACTAGACGCTCGTTGATGAGAACGGCGTCCTCGTAGTTGTAGCCTTCCCAGGTCATGAAGCCGACCAGCAGGTTCTTGCCGAGCGCGATCTCGCCCTGCGAGGTGGCCGGACCGTCGGCAATGACGTCACCCTCGCTCAGACGGTCGCCGACGGCGACGATCGGGCGCTGGTTGATGCACGTGCCCTGGTTGGAACGGGCAAACTTGATGAGCTTGTAGTCCTTGATCTCGCCGCTGTCGTAGCGCACCTTGACGTTGTCGGCCGACACGGACAGCACAACGCCGTCGCCCTCGGCGAGCACGACCACGCCGGAGTCCACGCACAGCTTGTGCTCGATGCCGGTGGCAACGATCGGCGCCTGCGTGACCATCAGCGGCACGGCCTGACGCTGCATGTTCGCGCCCATGAGGGCACGGTTCGCGTCGTCGTTTTCCAGGAACGGGATCATGGCCGTCGCGATGGAGACCATCATGCGCGGGGAGATGTCGATGTAGTCGACGCGGTCGCGGTCGACCTCGACGATCTCGTCGCGGTGGCGGCAGGTGATACGGTCATTGATGAGGCAGCCGTTTTCATCGACAGGCTCGCTCGCCTGCGCGACGATGTAGCGGTCCTCGACGTCCGCCGTCATGTACTCGACGTCGTCGGTCACGCGGCAGGTGCCCTTTTCCACGCGGCGGAACGGCGTCACAAGGAAGCCGTACTCGTTCACGCGGGCGTAGGACGCGAGGTAGCTGATCAGACCGATGTTCGGACCTTCGGGCGTCTCGATCGGGCACATACGGCCGTAGTGGCTGTAGTGCACGTCACGCACGTCGAAGCTCGCGCGCTCACGCGACAGGCCGCCGGGGCCGAGCGCGGAGATGCGGCGCTTGTGCGTCAGCTCTGCCAGCGGGTTGGTCTGGTCCATGAACTGGGACAGCGGGCTGCTGCCGAAAAACTCCTTGATGGAGGCCGTCACGGGACGGATGTTGATGAGCGACTGCGGGGTGACCACGTCGAGATCCTGCAGCGTCATACGCTCGCGGATCACGCGCTCCATGCGGCTGAAGCCGATGCGGAACTGATTCTGCAGCAGCTCGCCCACGCTGCGCACGCGGCGGTTGCCGAGGTGGTCGATGTCATCCGGCTCGCCGATGCCGTGCGCCAGGCAGCACAGATAGTTGACGGACGCAAACATATCGTCGGCGATGATGTGCTTCGGGATGAGCAGGTCGATGTTCTCCTCAATGGCTTCCTTGAGCGCGTCGCCCTCGTACTGCTCCATGAGCTGGCGCAGGATGATGCCGCGCACGAGCTCTTTGATGCCGAGCTCGGCCGGATCAAAGTCAACATAGTGCTTCATGTCGACCATGCCGTTGCCGAACACGCGCACGGGCTTGCCGTCGACGTCCAGATAGACGTCGTTGACGCCGGCCTCGGCGATCTCCTCGGCACGCTCGCGCGTGAGCACCTCGCCCGCCTCGGCGATGATCTCGCCGGTCATCGGGTCGACGACCGGAGCGGCCAGCATATGGCCGGCGATGCGGCTGCGCAGGCCGAGCTTTTTATTGAACTTATAGCGGCCGACATTGGAAATATCGTAGCGGCGGCGGTCGTAGAACAGGCCCTCAAGCAGGGACTCAGAGCTCTCCACCGTCGGGGGATCGCCCGGACGGAGCTTGCGGTAGATCTCAACAAGCGCCTCCTCGCGGGAGTTGCAGGTGTCCTTGTCGAGGGTGGCGACGATGCGCGCATCGTTATCGAACACTTCCTTGATCTGCTCGTTGGTGACGACGCCTGTCGTCATATCCGGGATGCAGGACAGCCAGGTGTTCGGGTTATCCGCTTTGTACGCGCCCATGGCCTTGATGAACCAGGTCACCGGCAGCTTGCGGTTTTTATCAATGCGGCAGTTGAAGATGTCGTTGAGGTCAGTCTCGTACTCGAGCCATGCGCCGTGGTACGGGATGACGGTCGTGCCGTAGGTAGAGTTGTAGGCCTTGTCGGTCTTCTTGTCATAGTACACGCCGGGGGAACGCACGATCTGCGAGACGATGACACGCTCCGCGCCGTTGATGACGAAGGTGCCGCTGGGCGTCATGATCGGGAAATCGCCCATGAAGATCTCCTGCTCCTTGATCTCCTCGGTCTCCTTGTTGCGCAGGCGGACGCTGACCTTCAGCGGGGCCGCATACGTGGCGTCGCGGGCTTTGCACTCCTCCTCGGTGTACTTCGGCTTCTCGTCCATGGCGTAATCCACGAAGCGCAGCTCGAGGTTGCCGGAGTAGTCGGTGATGACGTCCACATCCTTGAACACATCACGCAGGCCCTCTTCGAGGAACCATTTGTACGAATTCTTCTGGATCTCCAGAAGATTCGGCATGCTCTGGATTTCCTCGTGACGGGCAAAGCTCATTCGTTCGGTTTTTCCGTAGGTGACTGCCTTTGGCATGGCGAACACTCCTTCTTTTGAGATTGTGAACACCCGGTAGGGTTGTGAAATACTTTTTTGACCTGTTGCATTTTTACGGTCAATCCGCTAAAATAATCTTGTAAGTTGCGGAAGTAGTTTCTCCCGCCTCGAGACACATAGCGTGATATTTTACCATTTTCACGCGTAGGTTGTCAAGTGTTATTTTGTGAATTTTCCGCCGGCAGGAGCATATCGCCCTGCCGCTTTTTTATATTTTTGGAGGGATGGCCATGGATATCCGCATCTGTCTGCTCCTCGCCGCTGAGGCCGGCGCGGCACTGGTGCTGCTGCGGCGCTCCGGCGCACTGCCGAAGCCGGTGCACGTGCTGTGCGCGGCGCTGCTGCTGACGGCGGCGTTTGCGCTGCGCGGCGCATGCCTGAACTACGTCACGGACGACTACCGGAATTTTCTGAGCGCGTGGGTCGATTTCTTCCGAGCGCATGGCGGTCTCGCCGCGCTGCGCGCGCCGGTCGGAAATTATAATGTACCGTATCTGACGGTGCTGGCGCTCATCAGCGGCAGCTCCCTGCCGGATCTGCACCTCATCAAACTCTTCAGCATTCTGTTTGACGTTGTGCTCGCGTGGTCCGTCATGCAGCTCGTGGGGCTGTTTCGGCGCGGCGCGGCGTGGAAGCTCGCGGTGTTTTTCCTTGTGCTCTTCTGGCCGACCGTCGTGCTCAACGGCGCGCTCTGGGGACAGTGCGACAGCGTGTATGCAGCCCTCGCCGTGCTGAGTGTCTATCTTGTCCTGTCCGGGCATCCGCTGCTCGGCGTGGTCAGCATCGGCGCGTCGTTTGCCTTCAAGCTGCAGGCGGTGTTCGTCATGCCGGTCTTTCTGCTCTTCTGGCTCACGCGGCGCGTCAAGCTCCGCCACGCGCTCGCCTTTCCCGCCGTGTGCGTGGTCATGGTGCTCCCGGCCGTCATTGCAGGGCGCGGACTGTGGGACGCACTGACGATCCCGTTTCAGCAGACGGGCAGCATCGGCACGGGGCTCAACTACAATTCCCCATCCGTCTTTGCGCTCTTTCGGGATGTGGCAAACCCCGACACCGCAGCCAGGCTCGGCATCGGTGCGGCCGCGCTCGTGATCGCGGCGCTCGCCGTCTGGTTCTGGCTGCATCGGGACGATTGCTCCGACCGTGCGCTGCTGCTGGCGGCGGCGGTGCTCGCCGCTGCGATCCCGTTTTTCCTGCCGCACATGCACGACCGTTATTTTTTCGCCGCCGATGCGCTCACGCTCGCCCTTGCAGCCGCGTGGCCGCAGCTCGCGCTCCCGGCGCTGCTGTGCGAGTTTGCCTCCCTGCTCGGCTACCATGCCTACCTGCGTATGCGCTACCTGCTGCCGATGGCCGACGGTGCGCTCGCGCTCATCGCAGTGCTGGTCGTTCTGACTGCCGCTCTGGTGACGGAGACGCGCCAAACCGCCGCTGCAGAGAGAAAAATGAAAAAATCAACCTGAGTCGAAAATTTGTGGTTGACATTCCGCGCGTATCTGTTATAATAACTCATGCGTTTGACAAGTGCATATGCGTATGCGGGAGTGCTGGAATCGGTAGACAGGCAGGCTTGAGGTGCCTGTGTCCAACCATAGACGTGTGGGTTCAAGTCCCATCTCCCGCACCAAAATTGCCAAGGTACATCGTACCTTGGCGTTTTTGTTTTTCCCGAGCGCGTGAACAGGCCTCCGGCGGAAGATCCGCCGGAGGCCTTCTGCAGTTATGAAGAGCGGCGCAGGTTACCCAACGATGAAGTACAGGACCATGAGCGCGCACAGCAGGTACATGATCGGGTGGATCTCCTTGGCCTTGCCGCGCACGAGCTTGACGAGCACGTGCACGATGATGCCGGCACCGAGGCCGTTGGTGATGGTGCCGGTGAAGGCCGTGAACATCATCATGACGCAAGGACCGATGGACTCATCGTAATCCGTGAAGTCGATCTCCGTGAAGCCCTTGAGCATGAGGAAGCCGACATAGATCAGCGCCGGACCGGTCGCGGCATACGGGATGGCGACGAACAGCGGCGCGAGGAAGATGGTCAGCAGGAACATGATGCCTGCGACGAGCGCGGTCAGACCGGTGCGGCCGCCGGCCTCCACGCCGGAGGTGGACTCAACAAAGGTCGTGATGGTGGTGTTGCCGGTCAGTGCGCCGAAGCACGTGCCGACGGCGTCGACGAGGAAGGGGCGCTCGATGCCGGGCAGATTGCCGTGTTCATCGAGCATATTGGCGCGGTTGGCAACGGCGAGCACCGTGCCGAGCGTGGAGAAGAAATCACCGAAGAAGCACACAAACACGAGGATCAGGCCGCTCGCGGTGAACACGCCCTTGAAATCGAGGTTGAACATGATATTGCCGATGTCGCCGAAGTTCGGCATGGCGGCAACGCCGTTGATGGTCGTCACGCCGAGTGGGATGCCGATGAGCGTGGTGGCGATGATGCTGATGAGGATCGCGCCCTTGACGTTCAGGGCGTTGAGCACGATGATGAGCAGCAGGCCGCCGATGGCCAGCAGCACGGCGGGATCGGCGAGATTGCCGAGGGCAACGCCGTTTTCAAACGAGCCGATGCCGCAGTTCTGGAAGCCGAGATAAGCAATGAAAAAGCCGATGGACGCAGAGATCGCGATCTTGATGTTCTTCGGGATGACGCGCACGATCAGGTCGCGCAAGCCGAAGACCGTCAGCAGGAGAAACACGATGCCGGAGATGAGCGTGATCGCCATGGCCGCGCCGAAGCTCAGCGCCTGCGACTGGATGAGCGCGCCGAGAATGAAGTTCGAGCCCATGCCGGTCGAGAGCGCAAAGGGGAAGTTCGTGTAAAAGGCCATCAGCAGCGTGATGAGCCCGGACACGAGCGCACAGGTGACCATGATGGCGGACTTGGTGATGACGACACCGTTGACATCCGTGATGTACGCCTCGCCGCCGCAGATCGCAGCCGGCTGAACAGCCAGCACATACGCCATGGTCATGAACGTGGTCAGCCCCGCGATGATCTCGGTTTTCTTATCCGTACCGCGCAGGCTGAGGTGGAAGAATTTCTCCATCAAATACTCCTTATCCTTTCTCTATCTCTGATTCGTTTATGCTTCCGCATCCGCAAACACGGGTACAAACGTCTGTGTAGCGCCGTTGACAAGACCCATATCCGTAATGACCACGCTCGGCAGCACCGGCAGCGCCATGACGGCAGTCGCCAGCAGGGTGAGCCGTCCGCCGCTGATGGCATCGAGCGCAGCCTGCACGGCCGCGATCTCGTCCGCGACCTCGGCGCAGGGCTTCTGGCTCATGAGACCGGCGGCCGGGAGGGCGATGTGCGTCTCCTCCGCCCCGTCGATCACGCAGACACCGCCGCCGCACGCGCGCAGGATCTCAGCGGTGCGGAAGGCATCCTTCGGATCGCGGTAGCTGACGGTGAAATTGTGGCTGTCGTGCGAGACGGTGGACGCAAGTGCGCCGCGCTCGAGCCCGAAGTCACGGTAGACGGCGATCGTCTTGCCGCCGCGCCCGTAGCGGTTGGCGCAGCAGACGAACACGAGCGACGCATCGCCGCTGATGTCGACCGCGCCGTCACGCACCGGCAGCTCCGTCGGCTCGACATGGCGCAGGATGCGGTTGCCGTCCTCGGACACCATGACGTTGACGCGGATCGTGTCGCCGGTGTAGCCCTCAGGCACGCGCAGCACGAAGGATTCCGGCTCGGTGATCTGCGGCATATTGACCGTGTTCGGCAGGTCATAGCCGCCCGTCATGCAGTCGCCGCCGAGGTACTTTCCGTCCTCCGCGACGAGCACGCCCTCGGTGAACACGGCCTTCGGGCGGCTGCCGTCGAGCGCGTCGACCAGCTGCATATCGGCGATGTAGCCCGGTGCGATCGCGCCGAGATCGTCAAAGCCGTATTCGCGCGCGGCGTTGAGCGTCGCCATCTTGACGACCTCGCGGCCGTCGAGCCCGGAGGCGACCGCCTTGCGCACGACGTTGTTGATATGACCGACGGTGAGCAGATCCTTGGCGTGCACGTCGTCCGTGCAGACGGACACGAAATCACGCCACGGCTGATCCTTGCAGCCGTCGATCAGGAAGGAGAGGTTATCGATGAGCGAGCTTGCGCGGAGGTTGATGTGCATACCGGCGCGGAGCTTTGCGCGCACCTCGTCGGCGTTCACGCTCTCATGGTCGGACACCGGACCGCCGATGCGGTAGGCCGCAAGCTCACGGCCGAAGCAGTAGGGCGCGTGTCCCTGCAGGAATGCGCCGCGGCGCAGCCCCTCGTCAATGATGGTGTGCATACGCTCGCTGTCGTGCATGACGCCGACATAGTCCATGATCTCGGCGATGCCGACGACATCGTCCATGTCGAGCAGTTTGCCGACCTCCTCGGCATGAAACTCCGCGCCGGCGTTTTCCATGCCGGGCAGGGACGGGACGCACGACGGGGCGAGCACATACTGGCGCAGCTTGGACTTTCTGGCGTTTTCGAGCATGAAGCGCACGCCGTCGAGCCCCATGACGTTGCCGATCTCATGCGGGTCGGTGCAGATGGTCGTCGTGCCCCACGGCAGGATGGCGCGGGCGAGATTCTCGGGGATCATCATCGTGCTCTCGACGTGCATATGCGTGTCGATGTAGCCGGGGATCAGATAGCGTCCCTGACCATCGTAGCAGGTCTTGGACGGAAGGATTGCCTCCTGCCCTTCCTCACGCACCAAAACGACAAATCCGTCCAGCACGTCGACGCTGGCCGGATAGATTTCTCCCGTAATGACATTGAAAAACTGTACGTTGCCGATCGTCAGGTCACACGGGATCTGACCCAGAGCCGCCTGCATGAGGCGCGCACGATCCTTTGCCTTGCGAGTACGCATCAAACTTCCTCCTTAAATCATCACCGCAGAGCGCTGCCGCTCTGCGCACAAAAAACGGCGGAGCGTCTTTAACACTCCACCGAAACGGCAAAACTCACACAGCGATTATTCGCTGTGTGTGCTGCATTCCGGTAGTCGGGCAATTCAAGGGCCGCCCGGTAGAGACGCGGGGCCCATGTGACTTCCCCGCCTATACCTGAAAGTATCTGTGTGCACTTATTGGAACGCCCTGATTATAAATCTCGCGGCATCAAAAAGCAATTATTCAAGAATCTGAAACATACCGGCACTTTCGTTTTTTCTCTATCCATTTCGCCGAATCGATGCCCGCAGGCAGGAAAAAGCGCCCGCGGATGCACAGCTGTGCATCCGCGGGCGCTTTTTCATGCGCATGCGCCGCGCAGCATCGCGACCGCCATGCGCGCCGCCGACGCAGCGTCGGGGCAATAGGCGTCCGCGCCGATCTCGTCGCTGTAGCCCTGCGTGATGGGCGCGCCGCCGACAAAGATCTTCACCCGGTCGCGGATGCCGCGCGCCTTGGCCAGCTCCACGACCGCACGCATCTCCTGCATCGTCGTCGTCAGCAGCGATGAGCAGGCGATGATGTCGCAGTGCTGCGCGACGGCCGCATCCACGAACTGCTCGGCCGAGACGTCCACGCCGAGATCCACGACCTCGAGCCCGCTGCCCTCCATCATGATCTTGACGAGGTTTTTGCCGATGTCATGCATATCGCCGCGCACCGTGCCAAGGCAGACACGGCCGACCGTCTCGCCGCTCTCCCCCGCCATATACGGCTTGAGCAGCTCCGTCGCCGCCGCCATGCAGCGCGCCGCGATGAGCATTTCCGGCACAAAGGCGCGGTTGGCCGAAAAGTCCTCGCCGAGTATGTTCATGCCGCGCACGAGCCCGTCGGTGAGGATCTGCTGTGCGTCGTGCCCCGCGTCGAGCGCCTCGGTGCACAGCTGCAGCACGCGCTTTTGCTGTCCGCGCACGAGTGCCGCCGCGATGCGCGCGAACACATCGCCCTGCGGCTGCTCCGGCTCGGACGCGGGCGCGGACTGCGCCGCCGCTGCGTGTACGCTCCGGCGCGGCACGGGCGGCAGATGCATATCCGGCACATGCAGCGCCGCATTGTATTCATCGACCGCCTGATCCAGATAGGTGTCCACGTGCGGATAGACCGTGCCCGCAAGCCCGTAGGTGATCGACGGGATGAAGTGCCCGCCCGGGCAGTCACGCCGCAGCACGTCACGCGCATAGGTCAGGATCTCCTCAGGCGCTGCGTCCTTGCGGTCGATGGCCGCGCCGAAGCCGCCCATGAGCGTGAGCCGGCCGTTGAGATGCCGCTGCAGCGCGGGGATGTCGTTTTCCGGCAGGACACCCTGCCAGACCTGAATGCCGATCTCGGCCATATCATCCACGATCGGCACGAGATAGGAGTCTGCATGGTGGATGGCGATGACGCCGCGCGAGCGGATATAGCCGTAAAAGCGGCGGTACGGCTCTTTGAAGAATTCCCGCCACATCTCCGGCTTCATGAACATGGCGTTTTTCGTGCCCCAGTCGTCGTGCGAGAAGATGACATCCGGCTGCAGATTGTCGATCAGCATGCGCACATACGTCAGGCGATACTCGGTGATGTAGTCGATGAGCGCGTGCATCTCGTCCGGATGCGCATAGAGGTTCGTGAGCGTATCCTCAAAGCCCATGAGAAAGTGGCACTGCTCAAAGATGCCCGTGCCCATAAAGCCCGCCAGCAGCCGCTCCGACCCGCAGGCGGCGCGTGCCTGCAAGCGGCAGGCATCCCATCCCTCCGCGCAGGCGGACTCGAGATCGGGGGCATGGACCGTCTCGCGCCAGCGCGTGATGTCCGGGCATACGGCAAGCCCCTCGCGCGTGTCTGGCATTGGACCGGGGGCATCCGCCGGGAACAGGATCGTCGTGCCCCAGCGGTCCTGGCTCGTCGTGCCGCGCTTGCGGTTGCCGCGCAGATACGTGTTGCACGGATCGTTCAGGCACATATACAGCGCCTCATACTGGCGCAGCTGGCGCTCGGGCTGACCGTCGGGGCGGATGAGCTCGAGGAAGATCTCTTTCGGTGTGGACATGGTTTTCACTCCTTGTTGTACAAAACACAGGATGTATACGTCATGGTGCGCGCCCCGTAGTTGTAGGCGAGCCCCGATCGCGTGCACACATCGCTCACAAGCAGGCCATACGCCTCCATGGACGACAGGCGCTTGGTCGGATAGCGGCACGGCCGGTCGGGATACGTGCAGCGCGCGCAGAGCGTGCACGACCCCGCCGTCAGCGGCAGGCAGCCCGGACAGGTGCGCCGCATCTGGCGGGCAAAGTCGGCAAAGCGCCGCTTGTGCGCCGCGCCGACAGCCTCGATGGTCGCATAGTCAAAATCGTCCTGCAGCGTCCCGGTCGTCTGCACGAGGATGCCGAAGGCATAGCCCGCGATGCGGCGCGCAGCCGTCTCAAGGCTGCCGCAGCCGGGCGGACACGCCCAGTTGTGCCCATAGCGGCCGCAGCGGTCGGCCGCGCACATATCGCGCACCTCCGCCAGCGGTACTGCCGCCGCCATATTCATCTGTGCCCAGTGGGAAAAGCCGTTTTCGGCCGCGAGCGTCTCCGGATCGATCATACGCAAAGCCTCTTGACAAAGCAAAGTTTCGCTGCTTAGAATGTGTGTATCTTATCTTATAAGGGGGCGGCGGCCATGTCAAGCATCCATATTGAACAAAACGGCGTGACGCGCACCCTGTCTGTTCCGGCGGACGAGACGCTGCTGTCCGCTTTGCGGCGCGCGGGCTATTCCATCCCCGCCGCCTGCGGCGGAAAAGGGCGCTGCGGCAAGTGCCGTGTGCCGGTCAACGGTGTGCCGCGCCTCGCGTGCCGGGTCTACCCCGCGGACGGCGACACCGTCACGCTGCCTGAGAGCGCTGGCGGCGCGATCCTCACACGCACGCTGCCGCTGCCTGCCTGTCAGCCGGGGCGCACGGGCTGCGCCGCCGCCGTCGACCTCGGCACGACGACCGTCGTCGCGCGGCTGTATGATCTCGCATCCGGCGCGGAGCTCGCCACCGAGAGCGGCTGGAACGCACAGGCGCCCTACGGGGCGGACGTCATCAGCCGCATCCAATATACGCTCGAGCAGCCGGACGGGCTGCAAGAACTCTCGCAGCGCAGCCGCGAACAGGTCTGGGCACTGATCGAGCGCGCGCTCGTGCGCTGCGGCCGTGACACGGACACGCTGCGCGAGATCACGCTCGCCGGCAACACCGTCATGCAGCATCTCTTCGCCGGGTACAGCGTGCGCGGCATCGCCGCCGCGCCGTTTCAGCCGGAGACGCTCTTTGACGCGCCCGAAGCCGGCTCGCTGCACGGCGTGCCGGTGCGCTTTGCTCCCTGCGTGGCGGGCTATGTCGGCGGGGATATCACGGCCGGTCTGCTGGCTGCAGGCCTTGCGGAGCTGCCGGGCGAGCATCTGTTTCTCGACATCGGCACAAACGGCGAGATGGCGCTCGGCGGGCGCGGCGGCTTCACCTGCTGCGCCGTGGCCTCCGGCCCTGCATTTGAGGGCGCGGGCATCTCGTGCGGAATGCCCGGCGTGGACGGCGCGGTCAGCCGCGTGCAGTATGAGCGCGGCTTTGTATATGACGTGATCGGCGGCGGCGTGCCGAAGGGACTGTGCGGCTCCGGGCTGCTCGACCTGACGGCGGTGCTGCTGCGCCTCGGCGCGATCGCCCCGGGCGGGCGGCTGCTGCCGCCGGAGCAAGCGCCGGCTGCGCTGCGCCGCCGCCTCACACGCGACGCTGATGGCAACGGCTGCTTTCACCTGACGCCGGAGGTATCGCTCACGGCGGCGGATGTGCGCAATCTGCAGCTCGCCAAGGCCGCCGTTGCAGCGGGCATCCGGGTACTGCTGCAGCAGCGCGGTCTGACGCCCGAGCAGCTCGACGGCGTGTACCTCGCCGGCGGCTTCGGCAGTTATCTCGACCCGGAGAGCGCCGCGGCGATCGGGATGCTCCCGCGCACCTGCGCAGGAAAACTGCGCACGCTCGGCAACACCGCGCTCGCCGGGGCTGCCGCACTCGCGCTTGACGGCGCACAGCAGCAGCGCATCCGCAGCATTTCCCGGGCATGCAGCTACCTTGAGCTCTCCGGCCGCGCGGACTTTGCCGCGGCCTTTACCGAAAATCTTTCGTTTCCGCAGCCATAACATTTCACGGAGGTTACGACCATGGAGATCCGTTTTCCCCTCATTCTTGACGGTGCGACCGGCACCGAACTGCAAAAGCACGGCTACGCCGGCGATGTGAGTGCCGAGCAGTGGACGCTCGCACATCCGGACATCATGCGTGAGATCCAGCGCGGCTATGTCGCCGCCGGAAGCCAGGTGCTCTACACGCCGACCTTCGGCGCAAACCGCCAGAAGCTTGAAGAGCGCGGCATCTTCAACCGCACGGCGGATTTTAACCGCCGCCTTGCCGCGCTCTCGCGCGAAGCGGCAGACGGCAAGGCATGGATCGCAGGCGATCTCGCACCGACAGGGCTTTTTCTCGCCCCGCTCGGCGAGGCGTCGTTCGAGGATCTGGTCGACATCTACACCGAGCAGGCTGCCGGTCTCGAGGCGGCCGGGGTCGACCTGTTCGTCATCGAGACGATGATGACGCTCTCGGATGCGCGCGCCGCGGTGCTGGCCGTGCGCAGCGTGAGCGACAAGCCCATCTTTGTGTCCTTCACCTGTGACGAGAGCGGCAGAAGCCTCTCCGGCACGGATGTGACCGCCGCGCTGACCGTGCTGCAGGGCATGGGCATCAGCGCCTTCGGGCTCAACTGCTCGACCGGTCCGGAACAGATGCTCGTGCAGCTGCGCCGCCTGCATGAATATGCCCGCGTGCCGCTGATCGCAAAGCCCAACGCCGGTATGCCCATCACCGTCGGCGGCAAGACCGTGTATGACTGCACACCGGAGGATTTCACGGCCTATGTGCCCGCGATGCTTGAGGCCGGCGTGGCCGTCTTCGGCGGCTGCTGCGGCACGACGGCGGCGCACATCCAAGCACTGCGCGATGCGCTCCGGGACGCAAAGTTCGTCCCGCCCGCCCCGCAGCACACCGACCTGCTTCCCGCCGCGACGGAAAAGCTCCCCTGCTATCTGCCGGTGGACGCGGGACACGGCGCGATCCTGACAGCCGGCGCCGATCTCGAAGAGCGGCTGGAAGACGCGCTCGACGGCGACGCGCCCATGGTCGCACTGCGCATCGACACGTGGGAGGATATTGACGCTCTGACCGACGTGCAGTACCTGCTCACGAAGCCGCTGTGCCTCGTCTGCGACGATGCGGATCTGCTCGAGGCCGCGCTGCGCGTCTATCAGGGGCGCGCGCTGTATGAGGGTGCGCTCCCGGAGGCAGCGCTGCTGCCCCTGTGCGACCGGTACGGTCTGCTGATCTGAACGCGCGCCGTCAAGACAAGCAGAGATGCGGGAGGCCGCCGCACCAGTCGGGCGATCCGCGCAGAAATGCACATTTTCTTAGCACAATTGTGACGGGAAAGTGCAAAATCGCAGCACTTTTCGGTTGACATTGCGGCGATTTTATGAAATAATCACAGTGTACTACGTTGGTACATCCGGTGCTGTGGGGTACACCGCGTGGGACAACCGTTATGAGAGGACACCCCCTCATAAACAGGAACGGAGCAGATACATCCCCCCGTATCTGCTCCGTTTTTCTTTTTAAATCATTCCGGCAGCCGCTCTGTGTGCCGCTTGCCGCCAAAGGACAGCACCACCAGCATCGCAAAGACCGCCGCAAAGCCCAGCGCGTCCCACAGCGTAAAGGGTGTGCTGAGCAGCGCCACGGCCAGGATCGCCGCCGTGACCGGCTCGGAAAAGCCGTAGAGAACGCTCTTTTCCGGTCCGATGAGCTTCACGCCCGACATATACAGGTTGAAGGCCAGCAGATTGCCAAAGAGCACCACGAACAGAATGCCGCCCATACCGCGCAGCGTCGGCGTATAGCCGAGCGTCCACGGGTGCATCGTGAGCTCAAAGAGCACCGCGCCCATCAAAAACGCCCACGACTGCAGCAGGCTGACCGGATATGCGCGCAGCTCCTGCCGCGGACCGAGACAGTTATACACCGTCACGCACACCGCGCTGCCGACGCCCGCGATCAGCGCGACCGGCGACACTGCAAACGTCGTCAGGTCTCCGTGCGTGGTCAGCAGCGTCACGCCGAGCAGCGCGAGCACGATGCTCACGAGCTCATACAGGCGCGGCTTTCTGCGCGCAGCCGCGCAGACGACCAGCAGCACCATCACCGGCGACAGATCCTGCATGATCGTGCCGACGGCCGCATTGGAAAACTGGATGGTCAGAAAGTACAAAAACTGGCTCATGCTCACACCGAGCACACCGTAGAGCACAAGCATCACGGCGCTGCCGCGCTGCCGCCACGGTGCAAAGAGGAGCTTGCGATCCTTCACCAGCCAATACACGAACAGAAGCATCCCCGCCAGCGCCAGCCGGATCGGGATGAGCCACGTGGTCTGCATAGCCTCGTGCGTGAAAAGATACTGTCCCATCGTGCCGGAGATGCCCCAGCACACACCGCCGGCCGCCGCCATCAGCGCGCCCTTGCATTGTCTGCTCATTGCAAACACCAACCTCTCTGACCCGAATACGCGCTATTATAGCAGACCGCGCAGACCGCTTCAAGGACTGTTTTCATCGGTTTCCGCCGTCCCCCGCTTCCGCTCTCCCCCGCAAAAAGCGAAAAGAGCGCCCGGCCGGACGCCGGACGCTCTTTCCTTCAGGGGGATGAAAGAAACATGAGAGAAGAGAGGATTTACAGATCAGGTACGCGCATTACTCGATCTCGAGGTGCTTTGCCTCCGGCTTGACCGGGGCTTTCTTCGGCATGGTCAGGGTCAGGACGCCATTGTCATAAGCGGCCTTGATGCCCTCGACGTCGATCTCGGAGACATTGAAGCTTCTGGTGTAAGCGCCGAAGTAACGCTCGCGGCGGATGTAGCGGTCCTTGTCGCCGCCCTCATCCTTGGACTCGGTGTGCTCGGCCTTGATGGTCAGAATGTCGTCATCAATGTCGATGCGGATATCTTCCTTGCAAAAGCCCGGCAGATCGGCCTCGAGCTTGTAGCCGTCGGCAGTCTCGGAAATATCCGTGCGGAAGGGGTTGACCTGCTGCTCGCCCCAGAAGGACTTCTCCATCTGTTCGAGCTCGCGCAGCGGATTGTAGCAGCTCATACGGTAGGTTCTGCGGTCAAAAGGCATGATTTCAAACATTTTATATTCCTCCTTGAATTCTATACAAAGTAATGATTTTATCGAGCGTTCGATTTATTTCTCTTGCTCTTTACGATATATAAATTACTATACAATTATGAACAAATAAAGTATATATCGTGAACAAAATGCAAACGTTAGCACTCTTTTACGACGAGTGCTAACGTTTTTCATGCTTTATTATAGATCAGGAGGGCAAACTCGGTCTCGGTGGTCAGGGTATCGAGCGCGCGCAGCTTTGCCTGATCGCGCGCGCCGGTCTTGTAGTAATACGGCGTCATGCAAAACAGCGCCTCGATCTCGGCCTGCGAGCGCAGCGTGACCGTGCCGCGCAGCTCCCGCCGGGCGGCGAGCGCGAAACCGGGCAGCGCCGGATCGGGCACTTCGTTTTCATACGGCCGGTCATACACCGCGCACTTGAGCCCCCACAGATGCCGCTCAAGCGGAATGACCCGCAGCAGCACACCCTGCGGACGCAGCACGCGCGCAAACTCATCCGCATCATGCGGGGCGAATACGTTCAGCAGCAGATCGCAGCTTGCGTCCGCGACCGGCAGATGCGCGATGCTGGCCACGGCCAGCGCCAGCTCCGGTGCGCGGCGGTGTGCGCAGATGAGCGCATCGCGCGAAATGTCCACGCCGCAGACGGAGGGCGCTCTGCCCTGCTGCTGCAGCGTATGCAGCACTTGCGCCGTGTAGTATCCCTCGCCGCAGCCGGCATCGAGCACGTCGGCGTCGCCGGCGGTAAACTCCGCCGCAGCCGCCGCAACGGCGTCGCGCAGCGGCGCATAATATCCCGCGTCGAGAAACGCGGTGCGCGCGGCCACCATGCGCTTATCGTCGCCGTGGCGCTTGCTCTTGGACTGGTTTGAGCGCAGCAGGTTCACATACCCCTGCCGCGCGATGTCATAGCAATGCCCCGCGCCGCAGCGCAGGGAACGCTCCTCCCGGTGCAGCACGCCGCCGCAGACGGGACAGGTCAAATCCGGCATCTTGACTCCTTTCCGCGCAAAACCGCGCAGCCGAGCGGCTGCGCGGTCGGGGTATCCGCTTACAGTACCTTGGACAAAAAGTCCTGCAGGCGCGCGCACTGCGGGTGCTCGAAGATGTCCTTCGGCGTGCCGGACTCGGCGATCTTGCCATCGGCCATAAACAGCACACGGTCGGCCACCTCACGGGCAAAGCCCATCTCATGCGTGACGACGACCATCGTCATGCCCTCATGCGCAAGCTCCTTCATGACGTCGAGCACCTCGCCGACCATCTCGGGATCGAGCGCGCTCGTCGGCTCGTCAAAGAGCATGACCTTCGGGTGCATGGCGAGCGAGCGCACGATGGCGATGCGCTGCTTCTGTCCGCCGGAGAGCGCCGACGGATAGCTGTCGGCACGGTCGGCCAGACCGACACGGGCAAGCAGCTTGTCCGCCTCCGCATCCGCCTCCGCCTGCGACATGAGCTTCGTCTGCACGGGCGCGAGCGTGATGTTGCGGCGCACGGTCATATTCGGGAACAGGTTGAAGTGCTGGAACACCATGCCCATCTGCCGGCGCATGGCGTCGACGTTCACCTTCGGGTCGGTGATCTCCGTGCCGTCGAAGACGATTGTGCCCGCGCTCGGCTGCTCGAGCAGGTTCAGGCAGCGCAGAAACGTCGACTTGCCGGAGCCGGAAGGGCCGATGACGACCACGTTTTCGCCGGGGCTGACGTGCTCGGAAATGTCGTCGAGCACGAGGTGTTCACCAAACGATTTGGAAAGATGTTTAACGTCGATCACTTTGACGCAGCCTCCTTTCGAGCACGCTCAGCAGCTTGGAAAACAGCATGACGAGCAGCAGATACATCAGCGCGATGCCGAACAGCGGGAACAGGCCCTGATACGTCTTGGCGATGATCGCCTTGGCGGCATACGTCAGCTCCTTGCCGCCGATGACGGTGATGAGCGACGTATCCTTGAGCAGGGTGATAAACTCATTGCCGAGCGCGGGCAGGATGTTCTTGACCGCCTGCGGAATGACGACGAAGCGCATGGTCGTGAAGTAGTTCAGACCGAGGCTGCGCCCGGCCTCCATCTGACCGGGATCGACCGACATGAGGCCGCTGCGCACGATCTCCGAGACGTAAGCGCCGGAGTTGATGCCAAGCGTCAGGATGCCGATCATGGTATAGTTGCGGCTGCTTGCAAAGACCACGAGGCTCATGATCAGCAGCTGCACCATCATCGGCGTGCCGCGGATAACGGTCGTATAGATCTTGCAGATGGCGTTGAACACGCCGAGGATCACGTTCTTATGTCCGGCGCGCTGCTGATCGTGCGCCGTGCGGACAACGGCTACGATCATGCCGAGCGCAACGCCCAGCAGCAGTGCCAGGACCGTCGCCTCAAGCGTGGTGAGCAGACCGTCGAGATACAGTTTCCAACGGCCGGCGGCGAAAAAGCTCTGGTAAAAGCCGACGAAGGCGTTGTCCCAGAAGCTCAGGGGCTGACCGGCTTGTGCCTGTGCCGTCAGATCCGCATAGAGCTGTGCCCAATTACCCATAGAGGAACCTCTTTCTTTCTACGCACGCAAAGGGCGGCTGACTGCCGCCCTTACGCGCTTTGCGTTATGATGCGATTACTTCGCGGGGATGTACTTGTCGATGATGGACTGGATCGTGCCGTCGGCCTTGAGCTCGGCCAGCGCCTTGTTCAGGGCTTCCTGCAGCGCGGTGTTGTCCTTGGCGATGCCGATGGCGTAGTCCTCATTGGCGTACTCCGTATCGAGAATGGTCAGACCGGGGTTTGCCTTCACATACTCCTGCGCGGGGACGTTATCAATGACGACGCAGTCGATCTTGCCGGCCTTGAGGTTCTGCACGGCGGTCGCGCCGTCGTCGAAGCCGATGACGTTGTCATCACCGAAGTCATCACTGCAGTAGAGGAAACCGGTGGTGCCGCGCTGGGTGCCGATCTTCTTGCCCTGGAGATCATCGATGCTCTTGATGTCGGAGCCTTCCTTCACGATGACGACCTGCACGCCGTTGGCGTAGCTGTCGGTGAAGCTCATGGCGTTGAGACGGTCGGGCGTGACGGTCACGCCGGCGGCGACCATGTCGCTCTTGCCGGTCTGGACGGCGCTGAGCGCAGCGTCAAAGTCCATATTGTCAACGACCAGCTCCAGACCCAGCTTCTGAGCCAGCGCATAAGCGATCTCGATGTCAATGCCCTCATAGCCGGTGCCCTGGAAGCCCTTGCCGTCATCGGCGACGTACTCATACGGCGCAAACTCGGCGTTGGTGGACATGATGAGTTTTCCCTTGGTCACGGTCTGAAGATCAGAACCCGTACCCTTCTGGCCACAGGCGCACAGCGATGCGACCATGAGAACCGCCAGAAGCAATGCAACAAATTTTTTCATTTTATTAGCCTCTTCCTCAACTTTGTAGATTCGGACTCACGTCCTGTTTGGTATGGTCGTATGATAGCACGCCGAAACACGGGTGTCAAGTACTTTTTGCATGAATATTCGTATTTTTTCTTTGCATATTCATTTTTAAGCGTATATTCACGGAAATATTGAATATTTTCAACCGATTTTGCGTTTTTGCACAATCTGTCAGCGCCGCGTGTTTGAAACATTGACGGATCTGTGATATCCTGTTTTCGAACACATTCAAAGAAAACGGGTAATATTTATGGATAAACGACACTATGTCTATCTTCTGCGCTGCGCCGACGGCTCGCTCTACACGGGCATGACGCCGGACATCGCGCGCCGCCTGCGCCAGCACGTGGAGCATCTGCCGGGCTGCGCAAAATATACGCGCAGCCACCCGGTCACGGCGCTGGCGCTGCTGCTGACGACCGACACCGCCACGACCGCGCGGCAGCTTGAGGCGCGCATCAAGCGCCTGACGCGCCCGCAAAAAGATGCGCTCATTGCAGACCCGGCAAAGATCAGCGACCTCTGCCCCGCGCTCGCCGGGGCGGACATCCGGCCTGTCCCGGATGCAGCGCTCGCAGACTACCTCCCCAACACGGAAAAACCGGCCACTTAAGCGTGGCCGGTTTTCTCATCTCCGGTTCAGCGCAGGCCGCGCAGCTCCAGATAGCGGAGCGTGAGCTGGACGACGTCGCTGATGTCCATATTGCCGGTGTTGATGCACAGGTCATAGCCCTGCGCGTCGCCCCAGCGCTTGGAGGAAAAGAAGTTATAGTACGAAGCGCGCTCCTTATCCACCTGACGGATGCGCTTTTCCGCCTGGATGGGCGTCGTGCTCGTGCGCGCGCTCTCGCGGCGGATGCGCGCCGCCATCGGCGCGTGGACAAACAGGTTCACGAGCGCCACATCCGCCTCGTCACGCAGGACATAGTCTGCGCAGCGGCCGACGATGACGCACGACTCGCGCGCCGCGATCGCGCGGATGACCTCCGACTGTGCCTGAAAGATCTGCACCGGAAACGGCTGCTCGTCAGAAATGACGCCGCCGCCCGTCACGAGCGAGTACAAAAAGCTGCCCGGACGCTGCTCCTCGTGCGACTGGACAAAGCTTTCGGCAAAGCCGCTCGCCTTCGCAGTCTCATTGATGAGCTCCGAATCATAACACTTGACGCCCAGCGCCTCCGCCAGCTCGCTGCCGAGCTGACGCCCGCCGCTGCCGCTCTCTCTTCCGATCGTAATCACAAGATTTGCCATAGTAAGATCTCCTCCTGTTTTCAATTCCCTGGCGCGACGGCGTAGGCACGCCACTGGTCGAAGCTGCGCAGGATCGCCGCAGCCTCCGCGCGCGTAGCCGTAGCACGCGGGCGCAGATACACACCGTCGCGCTCCTGCACGCCTTTGATGAGTGCGTTGGCAACGCCCCAGCCCAGCTTGACCTCCGCCCAGTGCGAGACGTCTCCGCTGTCCGGGAACACGCTCAGGTCGGCGACCGCCATCGTGTTGTAATTCATATACACGGCATAGCCGTAGAACATCGTCATCATCTGCTCGCGTGTGATATTCGCCATCGGTGAGAAGGTCGTCGCGCTCGTGCCGCTGGCAACACCGCAGTTATACGCCCAGATGACCGCATTCGTATACCACGTATCGTCCGGCACATCCGTAAAGGGCGCGGTCATGCCCGCAACGCTCGGCATACCGTTCATCTTGTAGAGAATCATCGCGATCATGGCGCGGTTCATCTGTTCGTCCGGCGAGAAGGTCATTGTCCCGGTGCCGACCATGAGCCCGTTGCGCGTGACATAGGCGACGGCTTCATAGTACCATGCGTTGCTGCGCACATCGCGGTAGGGATTTTTCCACTTGTCGATCGGTTCGACCTTGGGGATGTACTCATAGCGCAGCTTGGCGCAGCGCTGGCAGGTGTAGGTGATGACGCCGACGGTCTTTTCGGTCGGCTCTTGCCGCGCGGTCTCGACCCATGTATGGCCGAGCGCGGGCACATAGCTGCTCTGTTCAATATACGTATCGCCGCACGAGCAGGTGTAGCGTGTGTAGCCCTGCTGCTCACAGTCCGGCTCGACCTTTGTGGGGAGGTAGTTGTGGATGTGCTCCAGCTTCGGGATCGCGGCATCCTGCCGCTCGCCGCAGGTCTTGCAGATGCGGTGCTTGAGGCCGTCGGCCTGATCGGTCTCCTGCTGGTCGACGATCCACTCGCCCCAGTCGTGACCAAGCGCCGGCGTGCGCACGAGCTTCACGTCCTCGCAGCGGCCGCAGACATAATACTCCGTACCCGGCTTGGTGCAGTCCGGCTTGCTGCTCTTGCCCGGCTGCAGCTCATAGTCATGCCCAAGCTGCGGAAGAACCTCGGTATAGGTGTCACCGCAGCGCGTGCAGTGGTATTCCTTCAGGCCGGTCGTGGTACACGTCGGCTCGATGATCGTGGTGATGCCGCTGTTGCCCTCATAAGTATGGCCGAGCGGCTGGGTGCGGCTGCCCTCGACGATATACGACTCGCCGCACGGAAGTCCCGCGTCGTTGACGCAGTAAAACTCCGTGTAGCCCTGCGCAGTGCAGGTCGGGCGGACGACGCGCTTTTTCATCGTGTGCTTGTGGTTGGCGTACGGGATGGCATACATCTCCATCTCACCGCAGCGTGCGCACGTGCGGTGCTTGACGCCGTCGGCGCGGGCAGTGACCTCCTGATCGACCACCCAGTCGCTCCAGTCATGCCCCAGCGCCGGGGTCTTTTTCTCATACCAGTAGCTGCACTGCGAGCACATATAGCGCACATAGCCCGACTGCGTGCACGTGGCATCATGGCCGGAGGTGACCAGCTTGTGACCGGTCGCGGGCAGCACGACACGGTCTGTCGCGCCGCAGTCCTTGCACACGGAGACGATGGAACCATCCACCGTGCAGGTCGGCTCAGTGCGCGTCGTCTCCCACGTGTGTTTGTTGAGATAGACGAAGTTAATATGGAAGCCCGTGTCCGTGCGCGTGACCTGCGCGTCATAGTGCTGCAGTGTCGTCGTGGTGAGGACATAGGTGATCTCATTGCCGTTGTCATCACGGATCGGCAGATTCTCAAAGACCGCCACGCCATCCTCGGGGGCGGACGAGCGGTGCGCCACGACGACAGCGTCGCTGCTGCGGCTGAGCTCCATGTACACGCTCGACGGGCGATCCTTCGTGTAGAGCTCATCGGGCGCGATCAGCTCATTTGTCCACTCGAACGTCACTGTGAGCGAGCGCAGCTCGCTCGGGTCGGCCGTGCGATAGTGCAGCGTGTGGTTCAGCTGCAGCTTCCCCTCCTGCACATCGGGCAGGACGCGCGAGCCGTCGCTGATGATGTACGCCGTCTCGGCGCCGTCCGGTGTGCGTGTCTGAACATAATAAGTACCATACGGCACCGTGCCGAAGCCGACAAAGCCATAGGCGTCGGACACGGCGGTGCGCTCGATGTGTTCGCCGTTTCCGGACGTGCCGGTGAGCTCAAACGTCACCCCCGCCGGAACGGGCGCATTGGTCCCGGCATCAACGGCGTAATACCATGCGACATCGGACGAGGCGCTCAGCGGCGTGGAAACCGTCGACGGCTTTTCATCCTGCAGATAGTCAAATGTGGAATACTTTGCCGGCGACCACGTCTTGTTCTTGAAATCCGTGACGAGCTCGGACTTGTCACCATTCGACTTGCGGATCTCCAGCCGCTCGATCATCGTCGTCAGATAGGCCGTGCCGCCGCGCGTGACGGTGAAGGAGATGTTCGCCATGACCTGCGGCGCTGCCGTGGCAAACACGCTGCCGGCCGACATCGTGAACGAATCCCGGAACTCAAAGTCGCCCGCGTTGTTCTTCGTCGAGGCGGACGTCATGTTCGGGAAGCGGCAGCCGTCGGTATTGACCGTCAGGCACTGGCTGTCATACAGCACGTGCGCCGTGATCTTGTTGACCGAGCCGCTCGTCAGCCGAAACCAATAGGTATATGAAAATGTATCGCCGACATGGAATGTCCGCGTCGCGCCGGAGCGCGTGTGCACGACCAGCTCGTCGCCGGATTCCTCCGGCGTGTCACCGCTGGCGGCAAACGCCTGCAGGCCGCAGACCGAAACGAGCATCACCAGCGTCAGCAGCAGCGCCAGAAAACGTTTCATTGCATAACCTCCTCTTTCGGACGCACCGAATCATACAGGGACAAGGGTTCACCCTTATCATACCAAGGATTGCCGCACCTTGCAAACAAAAACTGCGGATTGTCACAAAATCAGAACAAGCTCATCTGGCTGCTGTCCGGCATCTCGCCGAGCGCGCCCATATTGCGCAGCTGCTCCAGGTGCGTCTGGCTGACCTTCGGGCAGGCGGCCGAGAGCTCCTCGACCGACACGAACTCGCGCCCGCCCTCGCGGCAGGCCACGAGATTCCACGCCGCGCTCTCGCCGAGACCCGAGATGGCCACGAACGGCGGCAGGAGCTTCCCGTCGCGGATGAGGAACTTCGTCGCGTCGCTCTCATACAGGCTCATCGGCGCAAACTCAAAGCCGCGGAGGTTGAATTCATACACCGCCTCCATCGTCACGAGCAGGTCCTCTTCCTTGGCGGTGAGCGTGGGCTTGTTGCGCAGCTCGTTGATCTTGCGGCGGGTGTAGTCGAGACCGCGCGTCATCATATCGGCGTCGAACGAGTCCTTCTGGCTGCGGCGGTAAAAATACGCGCTGTAAAACGCCAGCGGCTCGTGCACCTTGAACCACGCGATGCGAAACGCCATCATGACGTAGGCGACCGCGTGCGCCTTCGGGAACAGGTAGGCGATCTTGCTCAGGGACGTGATGTACCACTCCGGCACGCCGTGCTCCTGCATCGTCTCGACCCAGCCGTCCTGAAAACCGCCGCGCTTGACCTTGCCCTTACGCACGCTCTCCATGATCTTGAACGAGAGCTTGGCGTCCATGCCGCGGCTGATGAGATAGAGCATGATATCGTCACGGCAGCCGACCGTCTGATTGACCGTCGCCGTGCCGGACATGATGAGATCCTTGGCGTTGCCGAGCCACACGTCCGTGCCGTGCGAGAAGCCGGACAGCCGCACGAGGATATCAAAGCCCTTCGGCTGCGTGTCGACGAGCATCTGGCGCGTAAAGCCGGTGCCGAATTCCGGGATGCCGATCGTGCCGGTCTTGCCGACGATCGGGTCGTCATCCGTCAGACCGAGCGGCGCTGCGCTGCAGAAGATGCCCATCGTCTCCGGGTCGTCGAGCGGGATCTCGCGCGCGTTGACGCCGGTCATGTCCTCGAGCATACGGATCATGGTCGGGTCATCGTGGCCGAGCTCGTCGAGCTTGAGCAGGTTTGCCTCCATGCAGTGATATTCAAAGTGGGTGGTGATGATGTCGCTGTTCGGGTCATCGGCCGGATGCTGCACGGGGCAGAAATCCGTGACGTCCATATCCTGCGGGATGACGACGAGACCGCCGGGATGCTGACCGGTCGTGCGCTTGACGCCGACGCAGCCGAGTGCAAGGCGGTTCATCTCCGCCTTCGGCAGGGTCTTGCCGCGCTCCTCGAGATACTTGAGCACATAGCCGTAGGCCGTCTTTTCGGCCAGCGTGCCGATCGTGCCGGCGCGGAACACGTGATCCGAGCCGAAGAGCTCCTCCGTATATTTGTGCGCCTTGCCCTGATATTCGCCCGAGAAGTTCAGGTCGATATCGGGCACTTTATCGCCGCCGAAGCCGAGGAAGGTCTCAAACGGGATGTCAAAGCCGTCCTTGCGCAGCTTCGTGCCGCACTGCGGGCACATCTTGTCCGGCATATCCGCGCCGCAGCCAAAGCCCGTGCCGGAATCAAAATCCGTATACTTGCACTGCGGGCAGACATAGTGCGGCGGGAGGGAGTTGACCTCCGTGATGCCGGAGAAATATGCCACGAGCGACGAGCCGACGCTGCCTCGGCTGCCGACCAGATAGCCGTGCTCGAGGGAGTTGGCGACGAGCTTTTGCGCGCTCATGTAAATGACGTCGTACCCGCGCGAGAGGATGTCGTGCAGCTCGGTCTCGACGCGGTCGGCGATGAGCTTCGGCGGATGCTCGCCGTAGATAGCCGTCATCTTGCCGTAGACGAGGTCCTTGAGCTGCTGGGCGGAGTTTTCGATCTTCGGCGGGTAGAGATCCTTCGGCAGGAGCTCGAACACCTCGACGCTGTCGGCGATGGCGTTCGTGTTCGTGACGACGACCTCGTGCGCCTTTTCGGCGCCGAGATACGAAAATTCGTCGAGCATTTCCTCCGTCGTGCGGTAATAGAGCGGCATGGCCTTGTCCGCATCGGCAAACTTCTTGGCCGCCAGCAGGATGCGGCGGTAGATCTCCTGCTCGGGATCGAGAAAATGCACATCGCACGTTGCGACCACGGGCTTGCCGAGCTCCTCGCCGAGCTCCACGATGCGGCGGTTGAGGCTGCGCAGGGATTCTTCGCTGCGCACGGTGCCGTTGTCGAGCAGGAAGCGGTTATTCGCCAGCGGCATGATCTCAAGATAATCGTAAAATGAGGCGATGCGCTTGAGCTCCGCGTCGCTCTTGCCGCGCAGCACGGCCTCAAACACCTCACCCGCTTCGCAGGCCGAGCCGATGATGAGCCCCTCACGGTACTCCATGAGCAGGCTCTTGGGAATGGTGGGGTTGCGCTTAAAATGCTCCAGATACGACCGGGAGATGATCTCGTAGAGATTTTTCAGACCGGTCTTGTTCCTGACGAGAATGGAGATATGATGCGTGCGGCGCTTCTCCTTCAGACCGCTGCGCACGAGCGCGTTGAGATCGTCGAGCGTCTGCGCGCCCTTCGCCGCAAGCATGGGCAGGAACTTATCCATGATGCGCGCGACGACCATTGCATCGTCGCTGGCGCGGTGATGGTTGAAGTCCGGCAGGCTCAGCCGGTTCGAGACCTGGTCGAGCTTGTGATGCTTGAGATCCGGCAGCAGATACTGCGCGAGCACGAGCGTGTCGAGATACACCGGCTCAAACGGGATGCCCGCCCGGCGGCAGGCCGCGCTCATGAAGCCGGTATCAAAGTCGGCATTGTGTGCAATGATCGGCCGCCCGCCCACGAAGTCAAGAAACTGCCGCATGGCCTCCGCCTCATCGGGCGCGCCGGCCGCATCGGCGTCCGTGATGCCGGTCAGCCGCGTGATCTCGGCCGGGATGGGCATATGCGGGTCGACAAAGGTATCAAACTCCGCCTTGATCTCGCCGCCGGAAAAGAGCACCGCGCCGATCTCGGTCATGCGGTTCGTATCGAGGTGCAGACCGGTCGTCTCGATGTCAAAGGCGACGAACTCCGTGTCGAGCGGCAGCGCGCTCTGCCCGTGCACGGCAAGCGTGCCGTCCACGTCGTTGACGAGGTAGCCCTCCTCACCGTAGATGATCTTCACGCCGTATTTCTTCGACGCCTTCCACATATCCGGGAACGCCTGCGCCACACCGTGATCCGTCACGGCGATGGCCGGATGCCCCCAATAGGCCGCGCGCGCCACGAGATCCGCGGGGTCGGAGATGGCGTCGAGCGCCGAGTAGCGCGTATGCAGGTGCAGCTCCACGCGCTTTTCCGGTGCGTTGTCAGGGCGAATGGTCTTCTCCCCCTGCACGATGTTGCGCGGCTCGAGCACCATGTCTTCATCGTATTTGCTGTAGTTGATCTTGCCCTGCACGCGCAGCCACATCCCCTCGTGGATGAGACCGACGATGGTCTGGTCGTCCTCGGCGCGCAAAAAGCGCGACACGCGCACGCTGCTCGTGCTGTCGGTCATGTCAAACGAGAGCACGGCAGAGCCGTACTTGGCGATCTCGCGGCTGCTGACGGCAAAGACCTCGCCCTCAAGCGTGACGTTGCCGCTCTCGAGCGTGAGCTCGTTCATGGGCGTGACGTCCGCGCGCTTCGGGATGGGCTTGCCCATGAGCACCCTGGCCTTGGCCTTCTGCTCGGCTTTTTTCTGCTCCGGCGCGGGGTATTCCGCCTGGATCTGCACGGCGCGCAGCCGAAACTGCGCCGCGAGCAGCTGCTCAATATTTGTGCGCTCGACCGGCGCCGGCATACGCGCAAACCACGTGCGCAGCTGCATCGTCATGCTCTCGCGCTCAATGAGCACGTCGAGCACCTCCGCCTTGTCAAGACCGCCGCAGCTGTCCTGCAGGGACGCACAGTCGGGGAACATATCGAGAAACGGGATTTTTTCGCTCATAGCTTCCTCACTTTTCGCTCAGAATCAGATCCACCAGCGCATCGGCCAGCTTGTCCGCGGGGTACTTGCCGAGGATCTCACCGCGGCGAAACAGCAGCCCGCAGTCCTTGCCGCCGGCAATGCCGTAGTCCGCCTCGTGCGCCTCGCCGGGGCCGTTGACGACGCAGCCCATCACGGCGACCGTGATCTCGCGCTCAACGCCCTGCAGCCGCTGCTCGACCTCCTGTGCAAGCGCGATAAGGTCGATCTGCGTGCGCCCGCACGTCGGGCACGAGACAAAGCGCACACCCTCGCGGCGCAGCCCGGCCGCCTTCAGAATGGCGATGCCGGCGCGCACCTCCTCCACGGGGTCAGCCGTGAGCGAGACGCGGATCGTGTCGCCGATGCCCTCGGACAACAGCGTGCCGATGCCGACGGCGGAGCGGATGATGCCGTTATACGCCGTGCCGGTCTCCGTGACGCCGACGTGCAGCGGATACGGGAAGCGCTCGGCCGCGAGCCGGTAGGCCGCGATCGTCAGCGGCACGGTGGAGCTCTTCATTGACAGGGCAATGTCGTCAAAATCATACCGGTGCAGCAGGTCGATGTGCCCCTGTGCGCTCTCGACGAGCGCCTCCGGCGTCGGGTGTCCGTACTTTTCAAGCAGACGCTTTTCCAGGCTGCCGCCGTTGACACCGATGCGGATGGGGATGCCGCGCTCCCGGCAGGCCTCGGCCACCTTGCGGACATTGTCCGGCTCGCCGATGTTGCCGGGGTTGATGCGGATCTTGTGCACGCCCGCCTTCGCCGCTGCGAGCGCAAGGCGATAGTCAAAGTGGATGTCGGCCACGACCGGGATGGGCGCGGCGCGCACGATCTCGGGCAGCGCGTCCGCCGCGGCCTGATCCGGCACGGCCAGACGGATGATCTCACACCCGGCGTCATGCAGCCGGGCGATCTGCTCGATGGTCGCGTGCGCGTCCGAGGTGTGCGTGTTGCACATGGACTGCACCGCGACCGGCGCGCCGCCGCCGATGGCGACGGAGCCGACATGGATCTGTTTTGTCTGCGTTCTGTTCATAAGCACTCCTATCTCTCCAAGGTGGCCGAAGCCGTAAAAAACCGAGGCGGACAAATCCGCCCCGGCTCAGGTGACAAGTTTGGAAATGTCGTTATACATGACGTAAGCCATCAGCGCCAGCAGCAGCACGAGCCCTGCCGTGTGGATATACCCCTCATACTTGGGGTCGATCTTTTTGCGGGTGAGCCGCTCGAGCGCCCATGTGACGAGCAGGCAGAACACGCGCCCGCCGTCAAGCGCCGGCAGCGGCAGCATATTCATGACCGCAAGGTTCACGGCGATGAACGCCGAGAAATACGCAAGGTTGGAAAACGCGGCCGCCTTCGTGGCCGACTCCTTGCCGACCTCGCTCATCATGCTCACGATGCCGACCGGACCGGACAGATCCTTCACACCGACCGCGCCCGCAAGCAGGTCGCCGAGTCCGCGCCAGACCATGCGCACGAAATCCAGCGCGCTGTACCACGCATTCTGGAGCTTGGCGCCGAATGTCGCCGGCTCGGTGCCGAAATAAAAGCCGTACATCTTGCTGCTCTGTCCCGGATATTCCCGCGCGGCGAGGTAGAAATCATCGAGGCGCACCTTCGCGCCATCGCGCTTGACGACGATGTCATGCGTATCGCCGCCGCGGGAGAGATATTCGCTGACATTGGTCGTGAAATAGATGCGGTGTCCGTCGATGCTCCAGATCGTGTCGCCCACCTGCAGGGCGTTCTCCCCCTGATAGGGGCAGCCGTCCATGAAGTCTGTGAGCGTCGGCGCGGAAAAGCTCTTCGCCTGCGCAAACACGAGCAAAAGCAGCAGCAGACCGAACACGAAGTTCATGAACGCGCCGGCACAGAGGATCAAAAACCGCTTCCACGCCGGTTGGCTCGTGAACGCGCGCGGGTCGTCGATCGCCTCATCCTCGCCCGCCATGGCGCAAAAACCGCCGATCGGCAGGCAGCGGACGGCATAGAGCGTCTCCCCCTTCTGCTTTTTCCAGATGGCCGGACCCATACCGATAGCGAATTCATCCACGCGCACGCCGCAGGCTTTGGCCACGAGAAAATGACCGAGCTCATGCACGGCGATGAGGATACCGAAGACGAGAATTGCGAGCAGAATATACATGTGCTGTCCTTTCAGAAACGGAAATAAGACCGGACGAAGGCACGCGCCTCCTGATCGGCCGCGCGGATAACGTCCAGATCGGGCGCAGCAACGGGCGCGATGGCCTCCACCGCCGCCGCAACGCTTTCATAAATAGAATGATACCCGATCTTGTGCCCCAAAAACAGGCCAACGGCGATTTCGTTGGCTGCATTCATGACCGTCGGCGCGGTGCCGCCGGTGCGCGCGCAGCGCATGGCAAGTGCCAGACACGGCAGCGCCTCGAGATCGGGCGCGTAGAAATGCAGTCCATTGGGATAGGCCGTCAGATCCAGCCGGTCGCTGCGGCTGGGCTTGCGCTCCGGATACGTGAGCGCATACTGGATGGGCAGGCCCATATCCGGCACGCCGAGCTGGGCGATGACCGTGCCGTCGAGCAGCTCGACCATCGAGTGCACGACGCTCTCGGGGTGGATGAGCACCTGAATATCATCCGGCGTGACGCCGAACAGGTGCATGGCCTCGATGAATTCCAGTCCCTTATTCATCATGGTCGCGGAGTCAACGCTGATCTTCGCGCCCATGCTCCAGTTCGGATGGCTGACGGCCATCTCGGGCGTGACATCGCGCGTCTGCTCGCGCGTCCAGCCGCGAAACGGTCCGCCGGAGCCGGTGAGCAGAATCTTGTGCAGCTCGCCCATGCGCCCGGTCAGGCACTGAAAGATGGCCGAGTGCTCGGAATCCACCGGCACGATCTCCGCGCCGCATTCCTTGGCTCTGCGCATGACGATGTCGCCCGCGCACACGAGCGTCTCCTTATTGGCCAGCGCGATGCGCCGCCCCTTTTCAATGGCCGCGAGCGTCGGGCGCAGGCCGACCGCACCGGACACCGCCGTGACGACCGCGTCCGTATCGGAGATGACTGCCGCCTCGCACAGTGCGTTTTCTCCGCCGCCGACGGCAATGTCCGTGTCGGCCAGCGCGATGCGCAGCGCCTTGGCAGCCGCCTCGTCCATCACGGCGACGAACGCCGGATGCAGGCGGCGCGCCTGCTCCTCGGCAAGCTGAATGTTGCGGTTCGTCGTCAGTGCGCGGACGTTCAGCCCCAGATGCTCCGCGACGGCAACGGTCTGCCGGCCGATGCTGCCGGTAGAACCGAGAATGGAAATCGAATGTACCATAGCTATGCTCCTTTACTGCGCCACGACCGTGATCGCCGGTGCCAGCAGCACCAGCAGCTCGAGCATGGGCGCGGTGAAGATGGTGCTGTCAAAACGGTCGAGCATACCGCCGTGACCGGGCAGCAGATTGCTGTAGTCCTTCACGCCGTGCTCACGCTTGATGGCGGAAAATGCGAGATCGCCCGTCTGACCGGCAAGGCTGCCGAAAAAGCCGTAGATGGCAAGGATGCCGATCTGCACACGATAGCCGCACCAGTGCAGGATGAGTCCGTAGAGTATGGCGGCCGCGATCGCGCACACGAAGCCGCCGACGCAGCCCTCGACCGTCTTGTGCGGGCTCAGCGCCGGGGCAAGCTTGGTCTTGCCGAGGCTGCGGCCGACGAAAAATGCGCCGGAATCGCTCATCCACGTGATGACGAACGGCAGCAGCAGATACGGCGCCTTCGGGTCATTCAGGCCAAGGCGCACGAGCGACGAGAGCATCCACGGAATAACGATGCCCGCCGTGAACACGAGCGCCAGATCCTGAAACGGAACGCGCTCTGCTTTGTGAAACGAGACCATCATCTCCACAAACATGGCCGCAAACAGCACATACGCCGCGATCTTGAACACGAGCTCCGACAGACCGAACGCAGCGCCGAGCACGATGGCCGCGCCGCACACACCGGCATACACCGCAAAGCGCGGCACGAACTTCGGCATGGTCGTGTGCAGCAGCTCCCACGCGCAAAACGACGCCATGATGGCCACCACAATGCCCCAGCCCCAGATCGGGGTGAAGAAGATCACAGCCAGCAGCGCCGGGATGCCGATCGCTGCAACGATGAGTCTGTTTTTCATGATAGATTCCTCCCGTTTGTCTTTCTCTCGGGTGCGGCGGTCATTTCACGCCGCCAAAGCGCCGGTCGCGCCGCTGAAACTCCGCCAGCGCCGCGTCCATGTCGCGCTCGGTAAAGTCCGGCCAGAGCACGTCGGTGAAATAGAGCTCGGAATACGCGCCCTGCCAGGGCAGGAAGTTGCTCAGCCGCTGCTCACCGCTCGTGCGGATGATGAGGTCGGGATCCGGAATGCCGCCGGAATACAGGTAGCTGCCGATGAGCTCCTCCGTGAGCTCGGGCGCAGTGCCGGCCTTGTATTCCTCGGCGTAGCGGCGCACGGCGTGCAGGATCTCATCACGGCCGCCGTAGTTGATGCACAGGTTCATCTGGCAGCCGTCATAGTGCGTGCTCTTTTCCTCGGCCGCGTCCATCAGGCGCTGCAGCTCCGGCGAGAGACCGGTGCGTTCGCCGAAAAAGCGCATCTTGAACTTGTCGCGCTCCATGATTGAGAGCGCTTCCTTCATGTATTTATCGAAGATGTTCATGATCGTGCGCACTTCCTCGGGCGGACGGCGCCAGTTTTCCGTGGAAAAGGCGTAGACCGTGAGGTATTCGATGCCGATGGCCTTGCAGTAGTTGCCGATGCGGCGAAACGCCTCGGCGCCGTAAGCGTGACCGGCCGTGCGCGGCAGACCGCGCTTTTTCGCCCAGCGGCCGTTGCCGTCAAGAATGATCGCCACGTGGCGCGGCAGGCGCGAAAAATCCACCTGCGGCGCTGCGGCCGTTTTGTTGTTTGCCATAATGCCTCCTGCGCTGCCCGCACGGGCGCGCTCATAGACAGGATATTCAAACGGGGGGATGTTCGATCCCCCCGTTTCCGATTGCGGGTACGAAAGCGAGCGCGAAGCTCAGATCTCCATGAGCTCCTTCTCTTTTTCGTCGGCGATGCGCTCGACTTCCTTGATATAGTCGTCGGTCAGCTTCTGCATATCCTTCTCGATGACCTTGAAATCGTCCTCGGTGATCTCGGACTTTTTCTTCTGCGCCTTGAATTTTTCCATCGCGTCGCGGCGGATGTTGCGCACGGCGACCTTGGCGTCCTCGCTGTACTTCTTGACCTGCTTGGCGAGATCGCGGCGGCGCTCCTCGGTCAGTGCCGGGAAGACGAGGCGGATGGCGCGGCCATCGTTCTGCGGGTTGATGCCGAGGTCGGACGCGAGAATGGCCTTCTCAATGCCCTTGAGCACAGAGGCGTCCCACGGCTGGATGAGCAGCGAACGGGCATCCGGCGTACTCACCGACGCGATCTGCTGGATGGGCGTGGGAGAGCCGTAGTAATCGACCGTGATGCGGTCGAGCACGGCGGGGTTGGCCTTGCCCGCGCGCACGGAGTCATACTGCTCGGTGAGGACCGAAGCGGTCTTTTTCATCTTGGATTCAAACTCGGTATAATCGGTAGACATATGATATCCTCCTATCGGGTTTTTCTTGCCTGTTATTTTGTCACGACCGTGCCGACGGCCTCACCCATCACGGCACGGACAATATTCTGCGGATCGGCCAGCGCAAAGACGACGACCGGAATGTCGTTTTCCATGGCCAGCGACGTCGCGGTCAGATCCATGACGGCCAGATGCTTTGCCAGCACCTCGTCATAGGTGATCGCATCGTACTTCACGGCGCTCGCGTCGATATGCGGGTCGGCGCTGTAGACGCCGTCGATGTTCTTGGCGAGCAGGATCGCATCCGCGCCGATCTCGGCCGCGCGCAGCACAGCCGCCGTGTCGGTCGAAAAATACGGGCAGCCGCTGCCGGCACCGAAGAGCACGACCTTGCCCTCTTCCAGATGCGCAATGGCACGCTCCCACGTGTAGTGCTCGGCAAAGGCCGGCATCTCGACCGCCGTCTGCACGCGCACGGGAATGTCCTTTTGCTCCATCACGTCGGACACGGCAAGGCAGTTCATCACGGTCGCCAGCATACCCATGTGGTCGGCGCGCGAGCGGGCCATTTTGCCCTCGCCGTTTTTCACGCCGCGCCAGAAGTTGCCGCCGCCGATGACGACGCCCACCTGCACGCCCAGCTCCGTGCACGTCTTGATGACGTCGCACACCTGACCGATCACGTTAAAATTCAGTCCCGTCTTCTGGTCACCTGCAAGCGCCTCACCGCTGATCTTGAGCAGGACGCGCCGATACTTCGGTTCTGTTCCCATGAAACTTTCCCTCACTTTTTCATATTCGTCATTTCATTGTAATATAAAACAGTCAGAATGAAAAGGGGGTATTTGTGAAAAGAGCGAAAACAATTGCCGCCGCGCCCATTCCGCCCCGCCAACGCAGAAAAAGAGCCCGGCTGACGCCGAGCTCTTTCCCGCTGGAATGAGAGGATATAAGAAGAAGACAAAGCGGACATTACATCCAGCCGCCGGAGACGTTCATCACATGCGCCGTGACGTACTTCGACTCGTCGGAGGCAAGATACAGCGCCATATAGGCGATGTCGATGGGCTCGCCGAGGTGCTTGATCATGCAGTTGGTCGTATAGCGCGACTGGGTCTCGGGCGTGAGGTGCTTGGCAACGGCCTCCGTGGCGATGATGCCGGGGTTGAGCACGTTGACGCGCACACCCGCGTGTGCGACCTGACGCGCCATCTGGCGGCTGAGGTGGTTGATGCCGGACTTGGCGACACCGTAGCCGACCTGCGTGCGGTCGGGGCACACGGCGGCGACGGAGCCGATGTTGATGATGCTGCCGGAGTGCTGCTTGATCATGGCCTTGTTGAGCGCTTCCTGGCAGGCATTGAACACGGTCGAGAGATCCACGCAGACGGTCTTTTCAAACTCCTTGTAGGTGCACTTGGTGATGTCGAGATCCTTGCGGGGGTTGGATTCGCCGAAGTTGTTGACCAGCACGTCGAGGCGGCCTTCCTTGGCGATGCACTCGTCGATCATGCTTCTGTGCGTGGCGGGGTCGTGTGCCTCAAAGTAGACGAGCTCGGCCTGACCGCCGCGGGCTCTGGCGGCCTCAACGGCAGCCTTGCCGGTCTCCATGTTGCGGCAGGCATAGTAGACCTTCGCGCCCTCATCGACGAACAGGTCTGCGATCGCGCGGCCGATGCCGCGGGTGCACGCCGTGACCAGCGCGACTTTTCCTTCCAAACGGTTACTCATAACAGTACACTTCCTTTCATTTTGTGTGCGCAGTTTTCAGCTTTGCGCCGGTGTGCGCGCACCGGCGCAGTCGGATCAGAGGTTTGCGCCGTAATCGGCAACGAGCGCCTGACCGTTGAGCGGCGCAGAATCGTCGCTGCACAAAAACAGCAGGATCTTGGCAATGTCGAGATCCGTGCACGTGCCCACGTCGAGCGTGGAGTGCTTCGCGGTGGAGGCCTGCATGGCCTTGGCGGCCTTCGTGTACTTGCCTCTGGCCTTCATGGCGCGCGTGGTCATGGGGGTCATGACCGTGCCGGGGCACACGCAGTTGGCGCGGATCTTCTGCTCACCGTTGGCAAAGCGCAGCGCGATGTGCTTGGTCAGCGCGACCTCCGCACCCTTCGAGACCGTGTAAGCGGCGCTGCCGTTGCCGTTCACGCCGCCGACGGAGGCGACGGTCGCGATCGTGCCGTAGCCCTGCGCGATGAACTGCTTGACAGCCGCGCGAGTAACGTACATCGTGCCCTTGACGTTCACGGTCAGGGTCGTGTCCAGATCGCTGGTGAGAAAATCGTCGATCGGCCGCATTGCAACATCGAGCACACCGGCGATATTGGCCAGCGCATCGATCTTGCCGTACTTTTCCACACCGGCCGCGAACGCCGCCTTCACAGCGTCATTGTCAGTGATGTTGACGACAGTCGTCATAACCTCGCCGCCCGCAGCCCGGATGTCGGCCGCGACCTTGCTGAGGTTTTCTTCATGCATATCCGCCATGATGACGCTTGCGCCCTCCTGTGCGAAGAGCTCGGCCGTCTTGGCGCCAATGCCGGAACCGGCGCCGGTGACGAAACAGACTTTTCCATCAAGTCTACCCATTTGTTTCTCCTTTGCTGATATAGAATGCGGCGGACGGACTGCGCACGGCGCAGTCTGCCCGGTATGCGGGGATCACTCGTCCTTGAGCGGCCACTCCATGCCGATGCGCTCACACTGGCGCTCGGTATCCCAGAAGAAGCCCCAGTCGGGCAGGTGACGGATGCGGGCGGTGTCCGCCGGCGTCCACGTCACGATCTCGCCCTTCTTGTAGAGGTCGTCGATCTCCTTGTCGGTGTATCCAAACTCCTGCAGCACCTCGCGGTTGTGCTCGCCGAAGCACGGCGCAGACGCCACGATCTGCGAGGGGTTATTTTTGAAGCGGTTCGTGATGCCGATGCCCTTCATCTCGCCGAAGATCTGGTCTTCCCACTCGACGAGGTTCTCGCGCTCGGCATACTGCGGGTCGTTTTCGATGTCGCCCGGCTCATAGGCGCGCTGGTTCGGAATGCCAACCTTGTTGAAGATCTCCTCGAGCTCAACACAGGTGTGCTGCGCGCAGAAATCCGCGAGCGCCTGATCCGCCTTCTGCCCCATGGGGGTGTTGAGCGGGAAGCCGGGGATGCCCTTCGGCAGACCCGGCGTCACGCCCGGCGTGCCGACGCCGATGATGGGATAGCCCTTCTCGACCGGTCCGGGACCGTTGATGGCGACGAAGAGCTGCTTGTTGTCCTTCGTGGTGTAAAACGAGAAGCAGGCCGCAAGGTCGGAGTGGTTGCCGGTGCGGTACGGCACAGGCTCGCCGTCCTTCGGGTAGCCCTTGTTGTACCAGAGCACCGGGTAGTTATCCAGCAGGCGGAACATGGTGTCGTACTGCGCGACGTCGCACGATTCGCCCTGCCCGGTCTTGAGCGCGTGGATATACGCCGAGAGCGCGGTCATGCAGGCGTTGTAGGCCGTGACATAGTCGGACAGATAGGGGTTGACCTTCAGCGGCACATCCGTCGGGGACACGCCGTTCATGTACATATAACCGCCCATCGCCTGACCGGAAACGTCATAGGAGGCCTTGGACTTATACGGGCCCGTCTGACCATAGCCGGAGACGTGAACGATGCACAGCTTACTGTTGACGCCCCAGCACACCTCGTCGGTGAGCCCCATCTTGGCGTACGTGCCGGCCTTGCTGGACTCGATCCAGATATCGGCCCATTCGAGGCACTTTTTGAAGATCTTCTTGCCGGCGGGCGTGCGCGGGTTGCACGTGATGGAGTACTCGTTGCGGTGGTTCTGCGACCAGCCGGTCGTGCCGCGCGTGCCGCAGGAGATCTTGGGCGCCTCGGACTGAAGGACCTTTGCGCCCATTTCCGCCATCAGGCAGCCGGCAAAGGGACCGGCGATGGCCGTGCCGGACACAAAGACCTTGACGCCGTTGAGAACGCCGAAGTCGGGGTATTCGCTGAACTTCTGCGTGAGGTTGCAGTCAATTTTTTTGAAACTCATGTATGCTGTGCCTCCTTTTTGTTGCGTTTTTCTACAGTTATCTCCGGATTCAAGATAAGCTGCCAACATGGGCAAAAGCCCATGCTGACAGCTTACCGTCTATTTGCGCTAAGATTTACTTTTTCGGGGGATACTCCAGGCCGATGCGCTTAGCCTGACGCTCCGGATCCCAGAAGAAGTGCCACTCAACGAAGTTCTTGATGCGGGCAGTGTCCGCCGGCGTCCAAGTCGCGAGCTCACCCTTCTTGTAGAGCGCGTCGATCTCCTCGTCGGTGTAGCCAAAGTCCTTGAGAACCTCGCGGTTGTGCTCGCCGAAGCACGGCGCGGAAGCCACGATCTGGGACGGATTCTTCTTGAAGATGTTCGTGACGCCGATGCCCTTCATCTTGCCGAAGCACTGGTCATCCCACTCGACGATGTTCTCACGAGCCTCGTACTGAGCGTCCTTCTCGATGTCGGCCGGGCCGTAAGCACGCTGGCACGGGATGCCGGCCTTGTTGAAGATCTCCTCGAGCTCGTCGCAGGTGCGCTCGGCGCAGAACTTCGCGCACAGCTCGTCCGCCTTCTTGCCGCGGGGGTCAAACAGCGGGAAGCCGGTGCAGTTCTTCGGGATGCCCTCGGTGACGCCGGGCTTGCCCATGCCGATGATCGGGTAGCCGCGGGTGACAGGGCCCTGGCCGACGATCGCAACGAACATGGCGTTGCCTTCCTTCGTGTCGTAGAAGGAGAAGCAGGCAGCCTGGTCGCTCTTGTTGCCGGTGCGGAACGGCACGGGCTCGCCCTGCTTCGGGTAGCCCTTGTTGAACCAGTTGGCCGGGTAGTTGTCGAGCAGGCGGAACATGGTGTCGTACTGCGCGACGTCGCAGGAATCACCCTCGCCGCTGTTCTTGGCGTTGATGTAGCCGGCGAGCGCGACCATGCAGGCGTTGTAAGCGGTGATGTAGTCGGACAGGTACGGGTTGACCTTCAGCGGGCCGGACGTCGGGGAGACGCCGTTCATGTACATATAGCCGCCCATGGCCTGACCGGAGACGTCGTAGGAGGGCTTGTTCTTGGCCGGGCCGAACTGGCCGTAGCCGGACACGTGCACGATGGCGAGCTTCTTGTTGTGCTTCCAGCAGACTTCATCGGTCAGGCCGCGCTTGGCATAGGAGCCCGGACGGCCGGCTTCGATCCAGATGTCCGCCCACTCGATGCACTTGAGGAAGATCTTCTTGCCCGCAGCGCTGGCGGTGTTGATGGTGATGGAGTACTCGTTGCGGTGGTTCTGGCTCCACGCGAGCGTGCCGCGGGTCTGGCAGGCGATGGTCGGAGCCTCAGCCTGCAGGACCTTCGCGCCCATCTCGGCCATGAGGCAGCCGGCGAACGGGCCGGCGATGTTCGTGCCGGTCACGAAGACCTTGACGCCCTTGAGAACGCCGAAGGAAGGATACTCGTCGAATTTCTGAGTCAGTTTGTTGTCGATTTCTTTCATGTTAGATGACAATCCTTTCTGTGCGTATCGCACTGAATGAGGTTGATTGGTCGGAAGAAATTACTCTTTTTACTCTTTGGCAGCTTCAGCCTTCTTGTGCACGCTCGGAATCATGAAGCAGACCACGATGCCGATGACGACGCAGATGAGCTGCACGAGCGCCACGGAGTGCAGCGCGCTGGCGGCAGCGGCGGGCACTGCCATGCCGGTGGCAGCCTTCTTGCCCATGCCGGTGACGAACATCGGCACGAAGATGGCGACGCCGAACGGAGCGCACATATCCTTGAAGACGTTGAACGTGCCGGAAGCGGAGGAGGACTCAGCCGGAGCGACGCCGGACAGAGCGACCTTCATGAAGATGGTGGTGTTGCCGCCGAGGCCGAGGCCGACGAAGAACAGCGCGCCGCCCATCATAAGGATGCCGGCATTCTCGCCGATGAAGAGCATGATCAGAGAGCCGATGGCAACGAACACGAGCGCGATCGCAGCAACGATCTTGGGCTCTTTCTTATCGGCCATGGGTCCGAGGACGATGGTGCCGATGGCCATGCCGAGGTACTCAATGCTCATGGCGACCGCAGCGACGGTGGCCTTGTCGATGGCGTAACCGAAGCGGATGACCTCGGTCAGGCAGGCCGTCATGAGGCCCTGCGTGAGGAACATGATCAGCACGGGGAGCACAAAGTTCTTGCGGGCGATGAACTTGCCGTTGAGGATTGGGCTGGCAGCCTTCTTCTCGACGAGGAACAGGACGATCAGACCGACGACGGCCACGCCGATGGACGCGAGCGTCGCAACGCTGGCCCAGCCGTTCTGCTGGCCGAAGGTGGGCACGCAGACGAGCGCGCCGAACATGAGCAGGACGAACACGGCGCCCGCCCAGTCAAAGCCCTTCATAGAGCCCTTGGGGATGTTCGGGTTATCCTTGACTTTTGCAAAGCAGATGAGGAACGAAATCACGCACAGTGCGACGCAGATCCACATGACGATACGCCATGCGCTGGCCGTGCCGATGACTTTCATGACGATACCGCCGAGGGTGGGTCCAAAGATGACCATGCCGCAGGCCAGCGCCATGTAGATCGTGAAGCCCTGGCCCATTTTCTCGGGCGGGAACTCCATCATGATGTAGGACATGACGACCGGGGCGATGCCGGCAGCGCCGATACCGACCATGAAGCGGAACACGAGCAGCAGCGGGACGTTCTGCGGGCAGATGGCGATGAGCGCCTGACCGACGGTGTAGAGCGCCATCGCACCGAGCAGCATCTTTCTGCGGCCGATCGCGCCGCCGAGCTTGCCCATGATCGGCGCCATGGCGGCGGCGGCCAGGGAGTAAGCCAGCGTGATGAAGGTCAGGGACGCGTCAGCGTTCCATGCCGTGGAGATCGCGGTCGGCACCGAAGCGGTGAAGCCGCCGCAAAGGCTGAGGATGGCCGCTGCAACAGCATACGGCACAAAGCCTTTCATATAATTTTTGTTGTTTTCCATGGTGTATTCTCCTGTCTGATGATTCGGCAGTTGCCGTGGACAGTTTGGTTGCTTTCCTGTGTGCAGCGCCGGTCAGTAGCCTTTGGCAAGGCTCTCCTCGATCAGCTTGCTGCGCACGATCTTCCCGTTTTCATTGACGGGAATGTGATCCGTAAATTCAATGGATTTGGGGATCTTATACGGGGGGAGGTAGTTGAGCGCGAAGCGGATCAGCTCCTTGCTCCCGAGCGGGGCGTTCGTCTCCACGATGGCGTGGATGCGGTGACCCCAATCCGGATCGGGCAGGCCGATGACCACGGCGTCAACCACTTTGGGGTGCTTTTTGAGCACCATCTCGACCTCGGCGGCAAAGACGTTCTCTCCGCCGGTGACGATCATGTCGCTGCGGCGGTCTGCAAAGTACAGATAGCCGTCAGCATCTACATAGCCCATGTCGCCGACGCTGCGGAAGCCTTCGCTGTCCACCGGGAGCGGCGGCATATTCTTATAGGTCACGCGCGGGCTGTTATCGCCCCACGACATGAAGATCTCGCCGATCTCACCATGCGGCACTTCCCTGCCGTCCTCGTTACGGATCGCGACGCGGCCGCAGTGCATTCTGCCGACGCTGCCGGGATGGCGCAGCCACTCGTCGCCGCGGATGGAGGTCATGCCGATGCACTCGGTCATGGCGTACATCTCATACAGGCGCTCGGGCGGGATGATCTCGAGCCATTCACGCTTGAGATCCTGCGAGCAGACGCCGCCGGTGTGGCACATCACCTCGATGCTCGCAAGGTCTTCCTTTTGGAAGCCGGGCATACGGCTGATGCGCTGCATGAGCGTCGGCACCATCTGGACATACTCGATGCGGTACTTTTTGATGAGCCGCACGATCGTCTCGGCGTCGAGCTTGGCCGGCATGACGAGCGTGTTGCCGCAGTAGAGCCCGTTGAAGGCCGCCGAATGCGGCGCGCCGTGAAACAGCGGGCCTGCAAGCAGCTGGCGCATCTCAAAGCGCATACCGGACACGGCGAACCATGTCCGCAGCCCTTCGTCGCTCTCCCCTGCGGGCATATCCTGCTCGATGACCTTGGTCGTCCCCGTCGTGCCTCCGGAGCAGTTGGCAAGGTTGGGGATGGCCAGCACATCGGGCGGCAGCTGCGCAGAGCACTGCGCGCACAGCGTTTTGAGCTCTGCCGTGCTCAGGCTGGGATAGCCGTCGGGCTTTTTGCGGTTGGTGATGACGAGCGCCGGGGAGACGCAGGTGCAGATCTCCATAAGGTTGCGCTGCGGCGCACGGTTCGAGACCGGAACATAACACGCGCCGGTCTTCCAGATGCCGAACGCAAGCGCGATGTGCGTCGGAATATTCGGCAGCGCGGCGAGCACGCTCTTACCCGGGCCGATGCCCTGATCGAGCAGATACCATGCAATGCGGTTCGAGAGCTCGTGGAGCTCCTGCCATGTCATGACCGTCTCCTTGTTTTCCGGGGAAACGTAGATGACCGCCGGAGCGTCCGGCTTCACGCGGGCGATGTTCGCCAGCTGCGTGCCGGGGGTAAAGAAGCTCTCCGTCCCGGTATTGAAAATGTTAAAATGCTGCGTGCGCATCTCCATCACTTCCTGACAGCACTGAATTTGGCATATGCCGCCTCCCGCCCGCCCGCGGCGGGCGGGATCAGCGGCTTTGGAAAATTACTTCGGCAGGTTGTTCGGACGGTAGCCGCCGTCGATCTGCAGGCAGACGCCGGTGACGTAGGATGCGGCGCTGGAGGACAGGAACAGGATGCCGTTGGCAATGTCCTCGGGCTCGGCAAAGCGCTTCATCGGGATGGTATCACCGACGGAGTCCTTAGCGAACTGCGGCATATTGGCGACCATGTCGGTGTTGACAACGCCCGGAGCGACCGCGTTGACACGCACGCCCCTGTCGGCGAAGGAATAAGCGACGGACTTGGTCATGGCGATCAGGGCAGCCTTGCTGGCGGGGTACGGCAGGCCGGTCGGGCAGCCGTAGACACCGGCGACGGAAGCGGTATTGACGACGCAGCCCTTGGTCTTGATCAGGTGCGGGATCGCGTACTTCATCATGGTGTAGGGGCCCTTCATGTTCAGGTTGCAGACAGCATCCCACTCGGACTGCTTGAGCTTGGTCAGCCAGGTGCTGTTGTCGGTGCCGGCGTTGTTGACGAGCACGTCCAGACGGCCCCACTTGGCAATGATCTCTTTATACAGCTCCTGCACGGCCTTGTAGTCGCACAGATCGATCGCCTTGGTCATGACCTCGTAGTCGGGGTTGATCTCCTTGAGGGCGGCCAGCGCCTTGGCGCCGGTCTCTTCGTAGTGGCTGAGGAAGTAGACCTTCGCGCCACCCGCGAGGAAGCCCTTGACGGCTGCGAAACCAATGCCGCGGCTGCCGCCGGTTACCAGAACGACTTTGCCTTTGAATTCATTTTCAAACATGATTCTTTGTCCTTTCTTAACGCAAATCTTTGACTTTTTCCGGAGGTTTCCCGTCCCCCCGGACACACACCAGCAGTTATGCTTTTGTTAAGGAACGATAATATTTTAACATTAGATTTGATTTTCTTTCGGGCGTTGCCTCCTGTTTTGCTATCGTAAAAAACGACAAAAAATTAGATTTCACAACAGATTTCGTGGCAAAACTGACAAAGCCTCAAAAGACGACTGCTGTCGCTTTTGAGGCTTTGTTGACATTGACGATATTTTCTGTCGATTCCTACGCCTGACCGGGGCTCTGGTGAAAATATTCCCGCGGCATCTTCTCGGTCACGATGCCGAGCAGATCCATCATGTAGCAAAAGCACAGCTGGAGCTGATCGGGCGACTGCCGCTCCGTCTCGGTGAGGATGCCGCGCATGGCGTCGTTGGCGATCTCGGCATACAGGCCGTGCAGCGCCACGACCGGCGGCTCGGACGGGACATAAAACTGCTCGAATTTCATATAGGGATTCGCCACGAGATAGACATACGTGCCGCTGTTCATGCGGCTCTCGGCGATCTCGAGCGTCTCCCCCTTGTCCGGCTGATAGCGATAGCGGTGAAACGGTCCGAGGTTGACGAGCGTGTCCGGCTTGAGCGGATAATCCAGCCCGTTGACCGTGAGCGTGCCGTGGCCGCTGCGCACGAGCAGGAACGTCTCGTCGTGGTTGTTGACATAGAGCGTCGGCGCCTGGATCTTGCGCACGCACGCCTTGACATCGCTCGGCAGGACATTGTTGACGAAATAGTCGTGCGCGCCGGCCAGAACGGACTTCTCGTCCTTGGCGCTGAAAAACGCCGATCCGGATGAACGTTCATTAGCCATGCTGCTTCCTCCCCTGTCCTCTCTGCTTGCGGAACTCGCCCGGCGACATCTTGTTGAGCGCATAGAACACGCGGCCCATCGTGCGGTCAGAGCCGAAGCCCGTCTCCATGGCGATATCGACCGTCGGCAGATCCGTCGTCGTGAGCAGCGCCTCGGCATAGCGGACGCGGAACATCGACAGGATCTGCTTGTAGCTTGAATTCAGGCGCGTCTTGAGCTGCACACGCAGGATGTTTTCCGAGGTATAGAGATCGCGCGCGATCTTTTCCGCGTCGATCGGCTCGGACATATTCTCATACAGATAACTGATGGCGGAAATGAGCGTCTCGCTCATGATCATGCCGCGGTAGACCCGGCCGTCCTTCCCGTCGCTGAGCATATCGTTGAGATACCCCTGCGGGGTCATGCCGGTCAGCGCCTTGAAGCGGCGGAAGAACGTGATGCTCATATGAAAGCCAGAGATGGACGACACATAGTCAAACGGCAGACTGTCATACAAAAAGTACGACATGGCCAAGATCAGCCGCACACGGTTGACATACTGGCTGAAATTCAGCCCCGTGGCGACCAGCAGCGCATGATTGAGTGCTGTCTCATCCGCGTCGGACGAGACAGCCTCGGCGACCGAGGCCGCCGTGAGCTCCGCCGTACTGTGCGTGGCGATATAGAGACTGGCACGCCGGCCGAGCGGCATATCCAGCAGCGAATACTGCGCCTTGCGCCGCGCAGCGGCGCGGTTATACAGCAGCTCGATCTTGCGCAGATAGGAGCTGCGCATCACGGCCGAGCCGCAGCTGTTTTTCGCGCTCAGATGGCGGAACTGCTCAAACAGGCGCACGATCTGCTGAATATCATCTCCATCCGGACCGATGACGGGCAGGCCGGTGACGATCTCGACCTCGCGCAGGTTGGTGATCTGGTTGAACATATAGTAGCTCAAAAGCTGATAATCAAACGCGGCGACCCAGATCGTGAGCGCCTGCCCGAATTCCGGGCAGATCGTCAGCACCTGAGAGCATTGGATCCATGCAACGCAGCCCGGACGCACGGGAAATTCCTCGCCGTTGATGATAAAGCTGCCGCTGCCCTCGCGGACCAGTATAAAATAACTGTCCACTTCCATAATGGGGAACAGCTCCTCGCGAATGGTATGCTCCTGCAGGCGGAGATACTTGTCCGACCCGCAAAAATACCCGTTGCGCGGTGTTTCGCAGAGCGGCCTGTTCCTTCTCTTCAAAGCATTCAGCCCCCTTTCACGGTTACAGAAACAACTCAGTTTATAAAAAACTACCCACACTTACACGTTTATAGATTAACAGCTTTCCCTGCAAAAAACAAGTAAACACGATCATTCTTTTAAACATTTTCATTTTTGTTACAGAACACGAAAAATGGCAAAAGACCCGCCGGTGTGCATCCGGCGGGTCTTCGCGCTGTGATAAGATTGAAAGGAGTAAGAGGATGAAAAGGGAAATTATCAAATAGAAGGAGTTGGGGTTGGGTATGCTTTACAGCTCGTAGCCGATGTGGAAGCCCTGATGCATGGCATCGCTGGACTGGCCCGGCTTGACGGCGTCGCCGATGACGTGCACTTCCGGAACGAAAGCCTTGAGCTCTTCGGACAGCGGATCGTACTTGCGGGAGCCGAGGCCGAGGACGATGTAATCAAAGCCCTTGAGCCACTCCTCGGAGCCGTCCTTGTGCTGGATCTTGACGTCGTGCTCGGTCACTTCAAGGACCTTGGAGTTGATGTAGCTCTTGACGCCCTCGCGGCGCAGGCTGGCGAGCGCAATGTTGCGGTTCGGCAGGCAGACGCCGGTCATGAGCTGCGGCTGCATCTCGACAAGCGTGACCTCCACGTCGCCGATGCTGCCGGTGGTCGCAAAGGAGTTCGGACGCGCGTCGGCCATGATCATCTCGGCCGTCTCGCAGGCGACCTCGCCGCCGCCGAGGATGCAGACCGTGCCCTTCGGGATGGTCACCTTGCGGCTGAGGATGTCGTGGGTGGTGATGACCGGGTAGTCGCCGACACCCTTGATGAAGGTCGGGATCAGCGGCGTTGCGCCGGTGGCGACGATGACGGCGTCAGGCGCAAACTCCTTGACGTTGTCGACCGTAGCTTCCTTCTTGAACTCGAACTTCACGCCGGCCTTCTTGGCGCGGTAGTTGAGGTGGGTGAGCCACTTGCACATCTCCTGCTTGCCGGGAGAGACGACCGCCAGATTCAGCTGGCCGCCGATCTGCTTGCCCTTCTCCCAGACGGTGACGTCGTGGCCGCGCTCAGCCGCCGTGACAGCGGTGTACATACCGCCGGGGCCGGCGCCGATGATGAGGACCTTCTTGGGCTTATCGGTCGGGTTGAACGGGAAGTCATACTCGTGACCGACGAGCGGGTTGATGTGGCACTTGCAGACCGGATGATGCGGATCTTCCGGCGTGATGCAGCGGCCGCCGCAGGAGCCGCAGGGCGTGATGTCATCGAAGCGGTTCTCGAGTGCTTTCTTCGGCAGGTCGGGGTCTGCGAGCAAAGGACGGCCCATGGACACGCCGTCCACCAGACCACGCTCCACCAGATCGGCGGCGTAGCGCACGTCGTTGATCTTGCCGACAACGAAAACCGGGATGTTCACGACCTTCTTGATCTCGGACGCCTCGTAGACGTTCATGCCGATCTTCTGGCTGTGGGAGGGAAGGATGTTCTGAAGGCCCTCATACTGGACGCCGCCGGAGACCTCGAGCATATCAACGCCCGCAGCCTCAAATTTCGGGGCGAGGTAAAGCATTTCGTCCAGGGAGTTGCCGCCCGGCTCACGCTCGGAACCGGAGACACGCAGCACGATCGGGAAATCGCGGCTGATATTGCGGCGGCACTCTTCAATGATCTCCAGGATCAGACGCGCGCGGTTGTCGATGCAGCCGCCGTACTCGTCCATGCGCTTATTGCGCAGCGGGCTGAGGAACGCGCCCGGCAGCATATAAGCGTGCGCGCAGTGCAGGGCGATGCCGCCGCAGCCGGCCTCTTCGGCGCGGCGCGCGGCCTGGCCGTACTGCTTGACCACCTTGTGGATCTCGTCGATGGTGATCGGACGGCTGACAGCGCCGTTGGCGTTCGTGTTCACGGACGGGCCGAGGGGCGTGATGCCCTTGAGCGCACAGATGGACTCCGGACCCGGGTGAATGATCTGCGGGATGAGCGTGCTGCCGGCATCGCTCACGCGCTTTGCGAAGGCAGCGAACTGCGGGACGAGGGAGTCCTTGTCCAGCGCGGTCGTCTTGCCGATGTACCAATACTTATGGTCGACCGTGACAGCGTCGATGACGACGTAGCCGGCGCCGCCCTCGGCGCGGCGCACGAAGATGTCGGCGAGCTGCTTGGGCACAGTGCCGTTGGTGGCCTCGTAGTGCATGCTCATCGGTGCCATGGCGATGCGGTTCTTCAGCGTCGTTCTGCCAAGCTGCAGGGGGGAGAAGATCTTCGCATTTTTCATATCAGTGATCATGTTGTTACCTCCTGAACGATTTGAATGATGTGTCCCGTGCCGTCAGCCGTCTGCGGCGCTGCGGCCGCCAAACGGCGCACGGGTGCTCCGGATGGTTCGTGCTTTCAGTATACTGGATACGGCGCGGTCATGTCGCACATTTTCTTGTTAAATAATCCACATTTCCAAAAAGAATTTCAGAAAATGATGGCATGGAAGCAGACAGTTTTTGTGTTTTCACTACGTTTTTGTGTCCTTTTCGCCGCAATGTCCAAAGAAAGAGTGCCGGAAAAACGCCGGAAAACGCCGGATTTTTCGGCATTTCTCTGTAGGAAAAAGCAAGCGCTTCCAAGAAAACACCCGCGTTTTTGTACATTACGCCACAAACCTGTCGCAGAGCGACAATAAAACTAAAGATTTTGTACATTCGTTGCGTATGAATAGCCCATATTCTTTCCGACACGCTCTGCGGCTCAGTGTTAAAATTTTTACAATAGCTGTTGAGCGCGGAATCCGGCCACCAGCGGCCGGTCTCCGGAGGATCATTCCCGGGTCCGCCGGACACGATTAAGGAACTCCGTGCTCAAGCAGAACGTGTAGGAAACCAGTTTCGGATCCATTACAATTAGGAAAGGTGTATTTCATGAGTTACGATGCATTGTTTTCTCCCATCAAGCTCAGAGGGCTTGAGCTGAAAAACCGTGTGGTTCTGCCGGGTATGAACACCAAAATGGTCAAGAACAAGCATGACGTCGGCGAGGATCTGCCCGCCTACCACGCTGCGCGCGCGGCCGGCGGCTGCGGCCTGAACATTGTCGAGCTTGTCTCCATCTGCCCCGAGTGCCATGCCTACCTGTACCTCGGCCTTTATAATGAGCACCACAGAGATGAGCTGCGCAAGGTCACCGACGCGATCCACGCTGCCGGCGGCAAGGCGGCCGTGCAGATCTGGCACGGCGGCTTCGTGCCCGAAGAGTTCTTCGACAAGACCAACAAGCTCGAGACGCCCGACACCCTGACCGTTGAGCGCATCCATGAGATCGTCAAGCAGTTTGGCTACTCCGCCAAGCTCGCCGTCGAGGCCGGCTTTGACGCACTCGAGTTCCACGGCGCGCACACTTACCTGCCGCACGAATTCATGAACCCCTCGCTCAACAAGCGCACCGATGAGTACGGCAACCAGAGCCTCGAGAACCGCTGCCGCTTCAACCTCGAAGTCATCCGCGAGATGCGCAAGAACATGCCCGAGGATATGCCGCTGCTCATGCGTCTGGACGCCATCGACGAGATGCTCCCGGCCGTGACCACGGTCGACGAGACGGTCGAGTTCATCGGCTGGGCTCAGGAAGCCGGTCTGGACGCGATCGACCTGTCCCGCGGCAACGCCCGCAGCCTTGCCACCGTGTACGAAGTGCCGCCCTACAACCTGGAGCCGGGCTTCAACATGGATAACATCGCCGCCATCAAAAAGCGCGTGAACATTCCGGTCATCGGCGTCGGCCGCATCGTCGACCCCGCTCTGGCCGATCAGCTCATCCGTGAGGGCAAGATCGACATGGTCGCTGTCGGCCGTGCGCAGCTCGCCGATCCCGAATGGTGCAACAAGTCCAAGGAAGGCCGCGAGGCGGAGATCCGCCGCTGCATCGGCTGCACCGAGGGCTGCTACGACAAGGTCATCGACCCGAAGGCCACCCACATCACCTGCACCCGCAACCCGGCGCTCTGCCTCGAGTACAAGGGTCTCCCGAAGGCAGAGACTGCCAAGAACGTCATGGTCATCGGCGCCGGCATCGGCGGCCTGATGGCAGCCGAGTACCTCAAGGCGCGCGGCCACAACCCGACCGTCTACGAAGCCACCGACGCCCCGGGCGGCCACTTCGTGCTCGCCGGTAAGGCCCCGAAGAAGCAGGCCTTCACCGACGCCGTCATGTGGGACGCCGAGGAGTGCAAGCGCATGGGCATCGAGATCAAGACCGGTGTCACCGTGACGCCCGAGCTCATCAAGGAAGTCAAGCCCGACCACGTGATCGTCGCCACCGGCGCACACTTCGTCAAGCCGAACATCCCCGGTCTGGATACCGCGGCGGACGTGTTCGTTGCTGAGGACGTGCTGGCCGGCAAGGCCATGCCGCACGGCGAGACCATCATCCTCGGCGGCGGCGGTGTCGGCTGCGAGACCGCTCAGTTCCTCATCGAGCACGGCGTGACCGACGTGCGTGTCATGGACACCAAGCGTGTCGGCAACAAGATGGGTATGCTGCGCACGATGTTCCTCGACATCGAGTACCCCGGCGAGACCATCAAGAAGAGCCGCGGCTCTAAGGTCACCGCCGTCGGCGACCACGAGATCACCTATGCGTTCACGAACAAGGCCAAGAAGACCGTCGAGAAGACCCGCCACTTTGACTCTCTCGTCATCGCTACCGGCATGCACTCCCGCCCGACGCAGGAGCTGACTGATGCGTGCAGCGAGCTCGGCATCCCCTGCGATGTCATCGGCAGCGCCAGAAAGGCCGATATGGGCATCGAGGCCACGGCAGAGGCTTACGCCGCCGCCATGAAGGTCTGATCGCAAACGTCAAACACAGATAACAAGTCAGGAGGTTATCATTATGACAGTTGAAGAACGTCTCGAAGCACTCGAGAAAGAAGTGCAGCGTCTCAAGGACGTGCAGGCCATCAAGGAGCTCAAGAGCAAGTATTTCCGCGCGCTCGACACCAAGAACTGGGACGAGCTGGAGACGACCATGACCCCGAACATCTCCACGGCTTACTCCAACGGCAAGCTCGTCTTCCACGGCCCGAAGGAGATCACCAACTACTTCAAGGAGTCCATGCCCGACACCGAGATCACCCTGCATCAGGGTCACAACCCGGTCATCTGGTTCGAGAGCGACACGGTCGCCTACGGCAAGTGGTACCTGCAGGACAACCTGATCTTCGCCGAGGGCAACCCCTACTGCGGCACGCAGATCCAGGGCTCTGCCATCTACACCGACAAGTATGTCAAGGTCGACGGCGAGTGGCTGATCGAGGACACCGGCTATCTGCGCGTGTATGAGGAATCCTTCCAGCGCGACAACACGCACCGCATCCGGATCAATATGTTCCGCCCGAAGAAAAAGAAAGTCATCAAGAAAAAGTAAAGAAACCCGCTTTATTCAAGCCGTCGTACACCCGATGTATGACGGCTTGAATCAAAATACGGAACAAATCCCTGCGAACGGAGCGTGATCCCTGTGCTGAAAAAACTGCGGCGCAAAGTCTACCGAAAGATCCGTTTTCAGACCTGGTACCGCAAGGCATACTACTACCACCGCAAGCGGCGGGATCTGGACAAGACCATTGCCCAGTACCGCGGTGTGGATGTGCTGAGCGACAAAAAGCGCCTGTACCGTCTGCGGCGCGACATGATCCGGAGTCTGTTTCGCTACGGCTCTTACTATAATGAATATTTCCTCTTCGGGTACGAGGGGAAGGACGCCGCTTACCGTGACGGCTTCATCACGGAGGGCATCCGCATGAGCTACTACCCGCGCATGAACGATCCGAAGAACACAAATATGCTCGAAAACAAGTACCTCACGTACCAGAAGTTCCGCGACTTTTACGGCCGCGATGTGCTGCGCATCAAAAAGGGCGCGCAGCCGACGCCCGCAGCCCTCGAGGCGCTGCGCGATTTTACGCAGGCGCACCCGGACTACATCGTCAAGCCCGTCTACGCCGCCTTCGGCAAGGGCGTGCACACCGAGTCGATCGCGGACTACCCCTACCCCGAGGCCGCACACGCCGCCTACAGCGCGCACGGCGCGATCCTTGAGGAGATCATCGAGCAGGGGGAGGAGCTGGCGCGCATCCATCCGCAGTCGATCAACACCCTGCGCATCCCGACGGTCGTCCTGGCAGACGGCAGCGTGCGGCTCTTTCATCCCACGCTGCGCGTCGGACGCGGCGACGGCATCATCGACAACTTCAGCGCCGGTGGCATCAGCGCACTCATCGACCCCGAGACCGGGTGCATCTGCTCCGACGGCGCGGACAAAAAGGGCCGCCGCTACGCGGCCCACCCGGACACCGGCGTGCGCTTTGACGGCTACCGTCTCCCGGAATGGGACAAAGCCGTTGCCATGGTCACAACGGCGGCGCACATGGTGCCCGGAAACCACTATTGCGGCTGGGACCTTGCTTACAGCACACACGGCTGGTGCATGGTCGAGGCCAACTGCACCGCGCAGATGGGCGGCATGCAGATCATCACACAGACCGGCAGGAAGGCGGAGCTGGAAGCGCTCATCGCGCAGATGTGACGCCCGGCCTGTCATCATAGAAACATATTCATCCAAACACTAAAGGAGGAAAAAACCATGACTGAACTTGAAAAACTCGTAGAAAAAGACGCAATCCGTGACCAGTACTACGTTTACGCCCGCGCGCTCGACCGCATCGACAACCCGCTCGGCAAGACCGTGTTCGCCGAGGACGCGCAGGTCGACTACGGCCCGACCTACAAGGGCACCGGCTACGGCTTCATCGACATGATGCTCAAGATGCACCGCAAGATGGTCTCCACGCACCACGTCATGACCAACATCCTCATCAAGCTCAACGAGGACGGCACCAAGGCCGCCGCCGAGGCTTACATGTACGCCGCCTGCAAGTACCGCAACGGCATGGTCGTCGTGGCGCGCTGCCGCGACATCGACCTCTGGGAGAAGCGCGACGGCAAGTGGCTCGTTGTCAAGCGCACCGTCGCCGGCGACAACACCATGATCCTGCACCCCGACTTCGCGCCCGACTACAACAACGGCCGCGACAAGGTCAAGGATCCGTCCTACGACTACTTCGAAACCATCGAGTAATTCGCCCATGGCAACGAGAAACATGCCATTCCCCGACAAAGTCCGGGATATGGTGCTCGATGTCATCACGCACGTCCGCCGGCAGGAATATACGCCCGAGCAGCTGTGCCAGCTGCAGAAGATCATCGAGTGCAAGTATTTCTACTGGTGGTGCATGGACATGAAGAAAGAGGAGTATGTGATGGAGCTGTTCACCGACGACTTCCGCTACTACCTCAACGGCCACCTCACCGTCAAGGACAAGCTCCTGCAGGCGCGCAACGCCAAGTGGTGCAACAAGGATATGCAGACGATGCATATGGGGCACCAGCCGATGATCTGGCTGATCGACGAGACCCATGCACGCGGGGTCTTCCAATACGAGGACCATATGTGCTATTATGATGACTGTGAAGTGCTGCAGAGCTGGATGGTTTACTGCGACGACTTCGTCAAGGGCGAGGACGGCGCGTGGCGCATCCAGAAGCTGCGCATGGCCTACCGCGAGATGGACGGCAATTTCCGCACCACGATGGTGCCCAAGGACTGGGTGCCGGACGAGTGGGACACGCCGGACTACTAAACGATCCTATCCGGAGAAGCCGCACATTTTGTGTGGCTTCTCCCCCGTGCCTTTATCCCCTCCTCATTTTCTCAAAGGTATTCGCGGCGAATGCCCTTGAAAAGCTGAGGAAGCTCCAAATCTGACGCAGGAGAAATGCATATATGGAACAAAAACGGACGCTGAGCAAATGGATCTCCGCGCGCAGGTATATCCGCGAATTTGCCGCGGATTATGCCGAGCGCTACGCAGAGGACCCCGCCGAGATCGAGCGGGACATCATCGCTGCGAAAAAGCAAAACCACATCTCCCTCAACGAGTATGAATGGGTCGGCTATCATGCGCGCACGGAGGCGCAAAAGCGCACCATGTCCACACTGTGGACGCGCGCGGAATTCCGCAAGACCTATACCGACCGCCGCTACATTGCGATCCTCATGAACAAATACATCTTCTCCAAGGTGTTTGCCGATTTTTACGGCCGCCGCTGCGTGCAGGCGTCCGACGTGGACGCGGCGCTGCTCGAAAGCCTCGCTGGTGACTGCGGCAAGGTCGTCTATAAGCCCAACTGCAAGGGTCAGGGCACGGGCGTGCGCGTGCTCGGCACAGAGACGGAGCAGGCGCGCACGGAAACGCTTGCCTACCTGCGTGCAAATCCCGGCGGCATCGTGGAAGAATACATCCAGCAGCACCCGACGCTCGCGCAGCTCAACCCCGGCGCTGTGAGCATCGTGCGCTTTTACACCGTGACCGCGCCGTCCGGAACGTATCTGTTCGCCCCGGTGCTCACGGCCGCCATCGAAAAGGACATCTCCAACGGCTGTCAGGACGCGCTGACCGCCATGATCGACATCCGCACCGGCGTCGTGATCACCGACGCCGTGGATCAGAACAACTGCATCGACTACGCCGCGCACCCGGTCACGGGCGTGGCCTTCCCCGGTCTGCAGCTCCCGTTCTGGGACGAGACCATCGACATGATGCGCCGCGCCGTGCCGCTGGCCAGCAAGATCTCCAACATCGGCTGGGATGTGACCATGACCGCAGACGGTCCGCTCATCATCGAGGCCAACACCATCCCCGGCTTCAACACCGCGCAGTACCGCGGCTACGCCTGGGTCACGGACGGCTACGGTTATCAGCCGCTGTTCGACGAGCTCAACGGCAAGCCGTTTGTGCCGAACGGCCACTACGCGCGCGTACTGCTCAAGCTCGCCTGAATCTGCACCACGGAGGTACCGGCATGGAACTCGTTCTCTCGATCTCCTTCGGCGTCTGGATCGTCATCACCGCATTTGTCTACCGAGCCGTGACCGGCTCTGAGCGTGGGGGCGGACAGAAGAAATGAATCTGTATTTCCTGGGTATCCTTGCCGCGCTCGTCGTGTTTTTTGCCGTCGGCATCGCCGCCGGGCGCATGGTCAAGGATACGAACGACTACTACGTCTCCGGGCGCAACGCGCCGACGCTGCTGATCGTCGGGTCTCTGATCGCGTCGTTTCTCTCGACGGGCGCGTTTCTCGGCGACACGGGCGAGGTCTACTCCGGCTTTTTCATCGGCATCGTGACCGTCGGCGTCATTCAGGCGACCGGCTACATCTACGGCGCGGGCTTCTTCGGGCGGTACATCCGGCGGAGCGAGGTGACGACGCTGCCGGAGTATTTCGGCCGCCGCTTCTGCTCTGCGCGCCTGCGCAGGCTCTCGGCCGTGATCCTGCTCGTCTCCGTGAGCGCGTATCTGCTCAGCGCCATTCAGGGCGTTGCCACGCTCATGAGCAGCATCACGGGCTATGACTACAGGCTCTGCGCCGTGATCGTGTGGCTGGCGTTCACCGCCTTCACGATCTACTCCGGCTCGCCGGGCGTGCTGCTGACGGACACGATCATGTTCCTCGTCTTTCTCGCGGCGGCGCTCGTGGCCGTCCCGTTTCTCATCCGCGCGGGCGGCGGCTGGTTCGCCGGTATCGAGGCGCTCGCCAACAGCGACACCATGCCCGGCATCCTCTCCTGGGCCGGAAATCCGGACTATCTCTATCCCGACGGCGTGAGCAACACCGTCTGGGCGGTGACCTATGGCATCGTCTGGGCGCTCGTCGTGGCCATCAGCCCGTGGCAGACCAGCCGCTACCTTATGGCCAAGGACGAGCACGTTGTGCTGCGCTCGTCCGTGTGGTCGTCCATGGGCGTCATGGTCGTGACGATCGCGCTGTATTTTGCGGCCGCGTTCGTGCGCAACATCAACGATACGCTCCCCGGGAGCGAGGCCATGATCTGGGCGGCCACACACGTGCTGCCGCCGGTCATCGGTATGCTGCTGCTCATCGGCATCAGCGCCGCCGGCATCTCGTCGGCATCGACGTTTTTGTCGCTGATCGGCTTTTCCGTCGTCAACGACATCCTGCCCGAGGCCGAAAACGACCGCAAAAAGCTCGCCCGCTCCCGCTGGGCGATGCTGGCGGTCAGCCTTGTCGTGCTCGCGCTCGCCTACCTCAATCCGCCGCAGATCTTCCTCATCATGTACTTCGGCGGCACCGTCATCGCCGGCGCCTGGAGTCTGGTCGCGTTCGGCAGTGTGTGGAGCCGCCGCCTGAGCCGCTGCGGTGCGTATCTCGGGATGCTGCTCGGCTTTCTCGGCTGCGTGGGCGCGAAGGCGATCTACGCCCTGCGCGGCATCACACCGCCCGTCTGGGCGGACGCGTTTTTCATCGGCATCGCCCTGAGCCTGCTCGGCGCGGTGCTCGGCTCGGCGCTGCGGCCGCCGACGCAGGCAGAGCAGCTTGCGCGTGCGCGGCTCTTTGACGCGCCCACCGGCGCAAACGAAGCCGCCGCCTGCAAGGCCGACCGGCGGCTGTGGCGGGTGTATCTCGTCTTCGGCATTTGTGTCGGCCTGTTTTTCCTGTTTTTCTATGCCATTCCCTACAGCCGTGCGCTGTGATCCCTCGGAGGTGACCGCCATGACGGACACACTGAATCTGTATTATGCCCGCATCGCCAACATGGGCGATCTGCTCAACCCGCTCATCATCGAGCGCTGCTTCGGCTATCGGGTCGAGCGCTGCTCGTTTCTCACCGGCGACCTGTGCGCCATCGGCAGCGGTCTGGCGCAGTACAAGCTGCACGGAAACCCGCTCATGAAGCTGCAGCAATGCATCAACGGCTTCACGCATCCGCACGTGGACGTCTGGGGCTCGGGGTTTATCAACTACGACGATGCGCAGGGGCGGTTTTTCAAGCGCGATATGCGCTTTCATGCCGTGCGCGGCGAGCTGACGCGCCGCCGTGTCGAGCGCATGGTCGGCCGCACGCTGGACATCCCGACCGGTGACGGCGGCATTCTTGCAAGCGAACTGCTGGACACGCTGCCCGAAAAGCGGTATGATGTCGGCATCGTGCCGCACGTCTGCGACCTGAATGACCCCGCCGCTGCGGAGCTGGTGCGCCGGTACGACAACGCGAAGCTCATCAACGTCAAGGATGACCCCATCACCGTGCTCACCGAGATCGCGCAGTGCCGCTGCGTGCTCTCGAGCAGCCTGCACGGGCTGATCGCGGCCGACAGCTTTCACATCCCGAACCTGCACATCGTCTTTTCCGACCGACCGCTCGGCGACGGGTATAAGTTTGACGATTACTACTCCGCCTATGACGTGCAGCACCGGCCGTGGGATCTGCGCGTGAATGCAGCGCCCACGCTTTCTGAAGCTGCGGACGGCTGGCGCATCCGGCCGGAGCAGGTCGAGGAGAAAAAGCGCCTGCTGCGCGCAGCCTTCCCCTACCCGGCCGTGAACGGAGGAAGCCTATGAATGATCTGATCTCGGTCGTCATCCCGACCTATAACCGCAAGGACAAGCTGCCCGCCTGCATCGAGAGCGTTCTGGCGCAGACCTATACGAACATTGAGGTCATCGTCGTGGACGATGCCTCGACCGACGGTACGCAGCACCTGTTTGACGCGCCCGGCGACCCGCGCGTGCACTATGTGCGCTATGAGCAGAACCGCGGCGCGTGCTATGCCCGCAACCTCGGCGCGCAGCACGCACGCGGCAGTATCCTCGCCTTTCAGGACAGCGACGATCTCTGGCACGCGGACAAGCTGCAAAAGCAATACGATCTGCTCATGGCAACGGGCGCGGATCTGTGCTACTGCGGCATGAATCGCGTCGCCGCGAGTGGCAGCTCGTTTTATTACCCCGTACACGCACCGCGTCCGGGGCGCGCACTGGAGGACTTTCTGGCCGAGAACCGCGCCGGCACGCAGACTCTGCTCATGCACCGCGCCGTCTGGGAAGCCGTGCGCTTTGACGAGCGCATCCGCCGCTATCAGGACTGGGACTTTGCCATCCGCGCGGCCGCGCGCTTCCGGCTCGTGTATCTGCCGGAGGCGCTGGTCGAGTCCGAAGTCGGCGGCGACAGCATCTCCGCCGTCGTCAGGTCCTACCCCCACCTGCTGCACCTGTATGAAAAGCACGCGGCGCTCTACCGCCGCTTCCCGCACAGTGATGCCGTGATGAACCGGCGACTCGGCAAGCGCTGCCACCCGACAGACCCGGCGCGCGCCGCCGCACATTTTCGCAAAAGCCTTCAGCTCAGCCACAACCCCTATGATCTGGGCTATTACCTCGCCGACTGCCTGCGCGCCCGCCGGCAGCAGAAAGGACAGACACCATGACTGCATTCGTCATTTTGCATTACCGCGCCATCGACACGACCCGCAGCTGCGTCAGGAGCATCCGCGCACTCGTGGGCGACAAGCACATCGTCATCGTCGACAACGCCTCCCCTGACGGCACGGGCAAGCAGCTTGCCGAAGAATTTGCCGCGAGCCCGGACGTGACCGTGCTGCTGCACGGGAAAAACGACGGCTTCGCCCGCGGCAACAACGTCGGCGTGCGCTGGGTGTGCGAGCATCTGGATGCGGACTTCACGGTCGTGCTCAACAACGACGTCGAGATCCCACAGCATGATTTCATCCCGCAGATCGCGCGCATTTACGCGCAGCACCCGTTTGACCTGCTCGGGCCCGACATCGTGTCGGTGTTCTCCGGCATCCACCAGAGCCCGAAAACGCTGCACGGCTGCACGCTTGAGAGCGTGCGCCACAAGCGTGCGTGCGTGGCGCGCAGCCGCCACCCCGTTTTGCTGCTGCTGAGCAGTGGCGAGAAAAACAGCCCCGCCATCTGGCGGCTCGTGCAGATCCGCAACCGCAAAAAACAGCACATCGACACCACGCGCCCCGCAGAGGGCGTTGTGCTGCACGGCTCGTGCGTGATCTTCTCGCAGCGCTATCTCGCGCGCCATCCCGAGCCGTTTTATGCCAAAACGTTCATGTACTACGAGATGGAGATCCTCGACTGGCTCTGCCGCCAGCAGGGCAGCGTCGTGCGCTACGACCCGTCGATCTCCGTGCTGCACTATCAGTATGTGGCCTCGAAGATGGAGTACCGCTCGATCGTGCGGCGCTCGAAGTTCGTCATCGACTGTCTGCTCGACTCGCTCGACGCGGCCGAGGAGCTCATCCTCGCATCCGAGCCCGCCAAGACCGAGCCCCATCAGCCGGTGAGCGCGGTCGCGCTCGCCGACGCATGAGCGCGCGGAAAGGCGGCGCTGCACCGTGAAAAAGAAAAAGATCCGCCGCGCCACACGCGCCTTTTACGCCGCGCTGTCGTATGTGTCGCCGCGGTGGAACACCAAGCTCTTATTCCTGCGCAAGTTCGGCCGTCTGCCGGATCTGAAGCACCCGCAGACGCTCAACGAAAAGCTGCTCAAGCAAAAGCTCGAGCGCTTCGGCACTGACCCCGTCGTGCGCCAGTGCGCGGACAAATACCGCGTGCGCGACTATGTGGACGGCTGCGGCTGCGGCGACACGCTCAACCGTCTGCTCGCCGTATACGACCGGCCGGAGGACATCGACTGGGACGCGCTGCCGGAGCGGTTCGCCGTCAAGTGGAACTTCGGCTGCGGCTACAACCTCATCTGCACGGACAAACAGGCGCTCGACACACACGCCGCCGTGCAGCAGCTGCGTGCCTGGGGACGCGAGCCCTTCTGGGCGTATTACTCCGAGCTCCAGTACCGCTATGTGGACAAGAAGCTGCTGGTCGAGGAATACATCGGCGCGGCAGACGGCACGCTGCCGGAGGACTATAAATTCTACTGCTTTCACGGCCATGCAGACTGCGTGATGCTCTGCGCAGGCCGTGAGGAGGGCTGGCCGAAATTCTATTTCTTCGACCGCGATTTTCAGCTCCTGCGCATCAACCGCGACTCGCAGGCGGCGCCCGAGGGCTTCTCCCTGCCGAAACCGGCGGGGCTGGACGAGGCGTTCGCCATTGCCGACCGGCTGAGCAAGCCCTTTGACTTCGTGCGCGTAGATTTGTACCTCACGCCGCACGGTGTGCGCTTCGGCGAACTGACATTTACCCCGGCGGCCGCGCTCGACAACAAGCGCCTGCCGGAGACCGACCTGCGCTTCGGCCGCAGGATGGAGGAGGCACTATGAACATTGCCATTCTCGGCGCAGGCAACAGCGGCTGCGCACTTGCGGCCGACTACGCCGCGCGCGGCCATGAGGTCACGCTCATCAAGACCTCGCACAGCCTGCATGACGATAATTTCTCGCATCTGTGCGCCGCCGGCGGCCGGATGCGCATCCACGAATTCGGCACGGACACGGACTGTGTGATCGCGCACCTGTCGCGCGACGCGGCGGACGTGCGCGGCAAGGACATCGTGCTGCTGTGCACGCAGACGGGCTACCACCATGACGTACTGCGGCGCGTTGTGCCGTTTCTGACGGCGGGGCAGATCCTGCTGATGATCCCGGGCTACCTCTCCACCGCCTATGCGCTCGAGCTGCACCCCGCCGACGGTGTCATCTTCGCCGAGGCGGAGAGCAACTTCATCGACGGGCGCATCTGCGCACCGGGCGAGTTTCAGGTGGGCTTTCGCAACGTGCGCAACCCCATCGGCGTCTACCCGCACAGCGCGCTCCCGGCAGCCAAAGCAGTGCTCGACCGGCTGGGCACGCCGTTTGTCTATCTCAAGAGCGTGGCTGAGGCCGCGCTGCACAACCCGAACATGATCGTGCACACGGTCGGCGCGGTCATGACCATCCCGCGCATCGAGGGCACGAACGGCGAATACTGTATGTACCACGAGGCGTTCACGCCGTCTGTGTGGAATCTGCTCGAGGCGCTCGACGGTGAGAAGATGCGCGTGCTCGAGCGGCTCGGCTGCGAGGGCGTGCCGTATGTCGAGGCGTGCAAATTCCGCAACAGTCTCGATGAACAGAGCGACGCGAAGGCGGTCTTTTTCGCCTACGCCGCCATGCCGGAGCGCGCCAAGGGACCGCTGAGCGTCCGCTCGCGCTACATCACGGAGGATGTGCCGCAGGGTCTGGGGCTGCTGGAATCGCTCGGCGCGTCGCTGGGTGTGCCGACGCCGGTGTGCTCGTCGCTGATCGAGATCGCCTCGGCGGCGCTCGGCTGCGATCTGCGCGCACAGGGACGCACGATCGAGCGGCTCGGCCGGGACAACATCCGCGCCATTTTGGACGATGCAGAGAGGGGCGCAGACGTATGTCCCGATGGAATGCGCTGAAAAAAACATACCGGATGTGCACGCGCCTGCGCGCCCAGCGCGGCGGCAGCCGCATGGTCTACCTGCTCGACGCGCTCCGGTGCAGCGTGCGCCACGGCGCATCACCGGAAAACTACTTCGTGCTCCGGTTTTTTGATCTGACGGAGCAGCAGCGCGCGACGTATCTGACATCCGGGCGCTCGGCTGCGCTCGACCGCGTGCTCAACCGCAACGCGGCGGCGGCGGAAAAGGAGGCGCTCGGCAACAAGGCGCGCTTTCTCGCGGAGTTTGCGCCCTTTGTCCGGCGCGCACACGTCTACGCGCCGGAGGCCGATCTCGCCGCGTTCAACGCCTTTCTCGATCACAACGCCACGTTCTTTCTCAAGCCGGTCAGCGGCACGATGGGGCGCGGCATCGAGCGGCGCAGCACTGCGGCCATCCCGGATCGCGCCGCGTTTTATGCCGACTGCCGCGCGCAGCGGCTGCTGCTCGAAGCGCCGATCCGGCAGCACCCCGCGCTCGAGGCGCTCAGCCCCGGCTGCGTCAACAGCGTGCGCATCAACGCCGCGCGCGACCGCAGCGGCCATGTGCGGCTCATCGGCGCGTGCCTCAAATGCGGCGGCAGGAACGCCGCGACCGATAACTTCCATTCCGGCGGCGTGGCCTACCCGCTGGAGCTGGCGTCCGGTCGCGTCTGCGGTCCGGGGCGCAACAACACCGATCTGCGCGACTACACGCACCACCCCGCATCCGGCGCATACCTGCCCGGCACGGTGATCCCGTTCTGGCAGGAGATCACGGCGTGCGTGTCTCAGGCCATGGACCGTGTGCCCGGCATGGGCTACGTCGGCTGGGACATCGCCGTCACGCCCGACGGTCCAGAGCTCATCGAGGGCAACTGGCACTGGCCGGGCGGCAACATCATTCAATTCGACGCAGTGGGCAAATACCCCCTGCTGCGTGACTGCACAGGTGAATCCGATGAACAACATTCTCACACAAAATAAACTCGTCAAAAATCTCCGCGCCTATCCCGTGCTGCGCAAGCGCTGGCGCGGCTACATCCGCGGCGTGCGCGCGCTTCCGGAGGGCTTTACGGAAGATAAGCTCTTTCACGACTACCTCAAGGTGCGCCGCAGCAACCCGGAAAAGCGCGTGTCCATGTCCGAATACATGATCTTCGGCTTCTATGGCCTCACGACCGCGCAGCAAAAGCAGTACCTGACCGACGTGGAGGCGACGCTGCTCATGCGTCCGTACAACAACATCGCCGAGCCGTATCTCAAGAGCAAGGTGACGTTTCTGAAGAACTTCACGCAGTTTGTCAGCCGCGGCTGGCTGTATCTGCCGGAGTCCGACCCCGAGGCGTTCGATGCCTTCGTGCACCGCTATCACGTCATCGCGCTCAAGCCGCAGTATTCGAGCTGGGGCATCGGCTTTCGCAAGCTGACCGAGGCCGAGTGGGACGCCGCGCCCGACCGGCAGGCGCTGTTTGACGAGCTGTGCGCGGGCAAGTATCTGGCCGAGGAGTTCGTGCAGTCCGATGATTCGCTCGCACGCTTTCACCCGGCATCGCTCAACACGCTGCGCGTCATCACCTTCCGCCGCGGCGACCGCTTTGAGGTCTTCGGCGCGGGGCTGCGCGTCGGCAACAACGGTCTGCACGTGGACAACGCCCACGGCGGCGGCATCTTCTGCGAGATCGACCCGGCGACCGGCGTCATCGTGACCGACGGTCTCGACGAGCACGGCAACAGCTACCTCTGCCACCCGATGACCGGTGTGCCCTTCCGGGGCGAGGTGATCCCGCAGTGGACGGAGATCTGTGACTTCTGCCGCAGCGCTGCGCAGACACTGCCGTGTCTGCGTGTCGTCGGCTGGGACGTGGCCATTTTGCCCGGCGGCAAGCTGGAGCTCATCGAGGGCAACCACAACCCCGGCATGAACATCGTGCAGGCACCGGCAAAGCACGGCGTGCACGATAAGTTTGCGCACATGCTGCTCGATTTTTACGGCGACCCGGCGCAGTACGCCTGCGAGACGGAGAAGCGGCCATGAGCAACTTCACCTTTTCGCCCACGGACATTCCGGGCGTGCAGATCGTCGACGTGAAGTGCTTCGGCGATGCGCGCGGCTACTTCATGGAGACGTACAAGACGGCCGACTTTGCCGCCGCCGGCATCACGGATGCGTTCGTGCAGGATAACCAGTCCTGCTCGCGCCGCGGCGTGCTGCGCGGGCTGCACTTTCAAAAGCAGCACCAGCAGGCAAAGCTCGTGCGCGCGATCTCGGGCGAGATCTTTGACGTCGCCGTCGATCTGCGCCGCGGCAGCGCGACCTACGGCCGCTGGGTCGGCGTCGTGCTCAGCGCGGAAAACCGCCGCCAGCTCTACATCCCGCGCGGCTTTGCCCACGGATTTCAGGTGCTGAGCGAGCAGGCGGTCTTTGCCTACAAATGCGGCGATGTGTACCACCCCGAGGATGAGGGCGGTCTGCGCTATGACGATGCGGACATCGGCATCGTCTGGCCGGGACACGATGCGCCCATCCTCAGCGAAAAGGATCAGAACTGGCCGGCGCTGCGCGCGCTCGGCATCGAACTGTGATGCGGCGAACACCGCGGAGGTGAGATCATGAACATACTCGTCACCGGTGCAAACGGTCTGCTCGGCCGCGCCGTCATGGCGGAGCTGCGCCGGCGCGGTCATCACGGTATCGCCGTCGGGCGCGCGCCGCAGTGCCGCAGCGCTGACGCGGCGGCATATGTGCAGGCAGACCTCTGCGATGCGTCGGCTGTGCAGGCGCTCTTTGCCGGTGCGCAGCCGGACGCGGTCATCCACTGCGCCGCATGGACGGACGTGGACGGCGCGGAGCTGCCGGAAAACCGCGCGCAGGTGTTTGCCGTCAACCGTGACAGCACGCAAAACGTGGCCGAGGCCAGCCGTGACCACGGCTGCAAGCTGCTGTATGTGACGACGGACTATGTCTTTGACGGGACGTATCCCGCCCCCTACCCTGCGGACTACGACCGCTTTGCCCCGCTGAATGTCTACGGGCAGAGCAAGCTCGCCGGGGAGCGCGCCGTGTGCGGCACGCTCGCGCAGCATTTCATCGTGCGCACCTCGTGGCTCTACGGCGCGGGCGGAAAGAACTTCGTACGCACCATGCTGACACTCAGCCGCACACACGACACGCTGCGCGTTGTAAATGATCAGGTCGGCACGCCGACCTATGTCCCCGACCTTGCGCGGCTGCTTGCAGACATGATCGAGACCGAGCGCTATGGGCGCTACAACGCGGTCAACAGCGGCGGCTATCTGAGCTGGTATGATTTTGCGTGCGCGATCTTTCGCGCAGCCGGCATCCCCATGACCGTGCTGCCGGTGACGAGCGAGGAATACGGCCAGAGCCGCGCCGTGCGCCCGCGCAGCAGCCGCCTCGACACGGCCAAGCTGACAGCCGCCGGTTTCCAACCGCTGCCCGATTGGCAGGACGCGCTGGAGCGCTATCTCGCCATCGAGCAGACATAAAACGACCGGGACGTCCCGCACCAACGTGCGCGGACGCCCCGGTTTTCTGTTGTTTATCGCCGCGGCTTGATAAGCGACACAAATGACGTCACGCCGAGCTCCTGCCGCCCGCGCGGATAGACGAGCAGCGTGCGCGCCTTCGCCTGAAAACCGTGCAGCGGGCGAAAAACGACGCCGGAGATCCCCCAGTCGGCCATGCTCGCTGGCATGATGCTGAAGGCGAGACCGGCATGGATGATGAGCGCGATGCTGTAAAAATCGTCGGCATACATACGCGGATTCGTCCCCAGCCCCATACGGGCATACATCCCCGCGATCTGCGCAGCCGAGGGCTGGCTGTCCTGCGCGCGGTTGAGCACGATCGGCACGCCCTTGAGCTCGCGCGGATGGATCTCCGCCTTTGCCGCCAGCGGATGCTCGGCGCTGATCATGACCATGCACGGGTCTGCGCGCGTGACGCGGCTGGTGAACTCGGCATCGAGCACGACGCCGAAGCCGGAGAGCACCGCCATATCCAGCCGCCCCTCAGACAGCGCGGCGAGCAGGCTCCGGTTGCTGCCGAGCTGAAACGAAAATGACGCCTCCGGATACAGGCGGTGATATTTTCGGATCTGCGCGACGATCGTCCACAGCTCATACGCCCCGGCATAACCGATGCGCAGATCCGCTGCCGTGCCGAGCGCGACCTTTTTGCCCTGCGCCGCGGCATCGTTATAACGGATGAGCAGCTGCCGGCACTGCCGGTAAAACACCTCGCCCGCCGGCGTCAGACGCACACCGCGCTTGCCGCGCACGAACAGCGCATAGCCGAGCTCCTGCTCCAGCAGCTTGATCTGCTGGCTGACCGCCGTCTGCGAGATGCACTGTTCCTCGGCGGCGCGGGTAAAATTGAGGTGCTCTGCGGCCGATAAGAACACCGGAAGGCGCTGAATGCTCACAGTTTCCACACTCCTTGTCGAATAAACAACGCCCAGCGGCGAAGTATTGCTTTCCTTTATTATATCCATAACTTTTTCTTCTGACAAGGTCATAAAACAATATTGGACTGCGCTCTACAAAAATGATATAATTTTAACAAGATATGCATCCAGCCACACACAAAAAACACACACCCGCTCATGGGTCAAAAATCAAGTTCCGCAAGGAGGACAAATACCATGGAAAAGATGCGTTTTGAAGGCAAGGTCGTCATCGTGACCGGCGCAAGCTCGGGCATCGGCCGCTCGACCGCACGGCTGTTCGCCATGGAGGGCGCGAAGGTCGTCGCCGCGGCGCGGCGCATGAAGCGCCTGGAGGAGCTGCGCGACAAGGTCGCCGCCGAAAATGCGCCCGGCGTCATCCTGCCGGTCAAGACGGACGTGCGCGACCCGGCGCAGATCGAGGCCATGTTCGACACCTGCCTCAAGGAGTTCGGTCATCTGGACATTCTCGTCAACAACGCCGGTGTGCTCGACGGTCAGCTCCCCATTCACGAGACGACGCCTGAGGTCTATGATATGATCTACGAGACCAACCAGCGCGCCGTGTTCCTGTGCTGCCAGCGCGCGATCAGGATCTTCCTCGAGCAGGGCACGCCGGCAAACATCGTCAACGTCGCCTCGGCGGCATCGCTGCGCGGTCTGAAGGGCGGTGCGATGTACGTCACGACCAAGCACGCCGTGCTCGGTCTGACGCGCAACATCTCCGCCTCGTTCTTCGAGCGCGGCATCCGCTGCAACTGCATCGAGCCGGCAAACATCCTCACCGAGATCAACAAAGTGCCGCGTGAAATGGGCATCGGCATCCCCGAATGGCAGATGCGCGCCGGGAACGCCGCCCCGCTGCACACCATCACGAAGCCCGGCGAGAAAAAGCCCATGCTCGGAAAGCCGAAGGACTGCGCCAACGCCATCGCCTATCTCGCCGACGACGTCGCCGCGCGCTACATTTCCGGCGCCGAGCTGAAGGTCGACGCCGGCTGGCTGAATATGTGACGCGCACGCAAAGGAGGCAAACCGATGTCTACACAGTATAAGGACTATTACGGCACGCATATGCCGTTTGGCCAGTTCCCGAAGTTCGGCGTTCTCTCGAGCGTCAAAGTGCTCATGACCGGCACGAACATCGCAGGTCCTTTTGCCGCGAGCATCATGGCCGAGATGGGCGCGCAGGTCATTCAGGTCGAGGCGCCGAATATGCCATGCCAGACGCGCGGCAACTACGGCTACTCGCAGGATCACCGCAACACCTATTCCATCACGCTCAACACCCGCACCGCCAAAGGGCGCGAGGTGCTCGAAAAGCTCATCGCGTGGGCGGACATCTGGATCGAATCCGGCCGCCCCGGCACATATGCGAAAAGCGGTCTGAGCGACGAGCATATGTGGAAGATCAACCGCAAGCTCGCCATCGTCCACGTCTCCGGCTACGGGCAGACAGGTCCCGACAGGAATAAGGCGGCGTATGACGTCTCGGGTCAGGCCATGGGCGGCTATATGTACATGAACGGCACGAGCCCCACTTCTCCCCCACTGAAGGTCAACCCCTATCTGTCCGACTACGCCACTGCCTACAACGCGTGCATCTGTGCGCTGTCGATCATGACCAACGCCCGCATCACCGGCGAGGGCGACTCGTGCGACGTGTCGCAGTACGAGACGATGTTCCGTCTGCTCGGCAGCTATCCGGCCGAGTGGTTCAACAAGGGCTATCCCGCTCCCGGCGAGCCGGTCAAATACCGCACCGGCAACGTCAGTGACATGGCAGCCGGTTTCTCATTCTATGACTGCAAGGACGGCGGCACGATCTTCATCGGCATGGTCGGCGCGGGCAACACGAAAAAGGGCTACCCGCTCGTCGGTCTGCCGACGCCGGGCGACGGCACTGACCCCGACTTCCCCGAGGGCATGACCGGCTCGCTCAAGTCCCTGCCGCGCGGTCAGCGCATCGAGGCCGCCATCACGAAATTCTGCGCCGAGCGCACGGTCGACGAGGTCGAGGCCATCATGAACCAAGCTGGCATCCCGAACCAGAAGGCCTTTGGGCCGGCGGACATCGAAAAGAGCGCGCAGTACGCCGCCCGTGACGACATTGCGACCTGGACCGACAGCATCTACGGTGAGATGAAGGGCATCGGCATCACGAACAAGTTCAAGAAAAACCCCGCTCAGATCGTCGCCTCCGCGCCGACCTTCGGCGAACACAGCCGCGAGGTGCTCTCCTTCCTCGGCTACACCGACGAGCAGATCGACGATATGTACGCCAAGGGCATCACCGCGACCATGGACCCGCGCGAGACCGCGCAGCTGTGGCACCTCAAGGACTGGCAGTTCTTCTGGCGCGACGATCAGGCCGAAAAGCTGGGTCTGTGATCCCCTGCAGATCCCGGCAGCCATCTGCGCCTCAGAGTGAACTCTGAGGCGCATTTTTGTACCGGAAATGGAATGTTTTTCTTGCCCCGCTGCCCTAAAACTGGTATAATATACAAAACAGGATAATATCAGGAAGCCTTCTCAATTTGCAGACGCAGCAACCCGCCGCAATGCTGTGCAGATCTGAAAACCGAAATTCGGAACATAGGGGGTGATATTTCAGATATTGCGATCGTGTGTATGAGGCAGACCACTGAGAAAAACAGGAGGTGTGAACATGAACCGCAAGACCGGAAGCATCGTGCTCGGCGTCTGCGCTCTGGCATTCTTTGCGCTGCTCGTCGTACTCGTATGCCGGCAAACACCCGCCGGAGCCGGCACCGCCGCCGAGACGCCCGCCATCCAAAGTCCGGCGGACGACGCCGCGTTTTCTCCGACGGAGAAAGAGGCAATGCTCGACAATCTGCGCCGCACCGTCGAAGATATTGAGATCTTAGACTACACATTCGGGGATAAGAATTCAGCGATCTATCTGGCCGCCGCGTGCAAGGATCTGAACACGGGGCTGGAGTCAGGGCTTGCCTACGTGACCGAATTTGGCGTGGGTTATGTAGTCCTCGCCACGGATGTGCCCGACTTTGTCTACCTCACCGACGAGGGCATCACGCTCAGCCCTGACAACGTCGTCTCCCTGTCGCTGCGCAACACCGCAACGGGGGAGATCTCCGATTACGAGGTCGCATTCTCGCGTGTCGATCAAAAGCTCGACTTTGTCATCCATTCCACCGTCCGAACCAGCAGTGATGCGAAATAATACGCTGCATAGAAAACCCCCGTGCCTCTGAGCGTGACGCCGAGGCACGGGGTACATATTTTCCTGCGGCGCTCAATTGGCGCTGCCGCATTCTTCTTTCATGGCCTTGTAGCCGATGAGCACCGTCCACACATAGGCGCAGGTCTTGGGGATCATGAGCATACCGATCATCGGCACGACATCCGCCCACAGCACCACCGGGATGTAGAAGCCGAAGCTCAGCACGATGGTCAGCCACATCCAGCGAAACGCCCGGTCATCCTGCGCCTTTGCGCTGCGGAAAAACAGCACGATCATGAGCAGACCGATCAGCGCGAACGGAATGTTGCGGTAGATGCCCCACGCGAGCGGTGCGCCGCCGGTCAGCCACCGGTTCTGCGGCATCATGCACAGCACGATGCGCGCGGCAGCCAGAACATACATGGCGACGGTCAGACCGCGCTTGCCCTCGATCTGATAGCGTTTGCGCCAACATAGTAGAGCAGCACATAAAACACCGTCATCGTGACGGAGGTGATCCACTTGCCGAGACCGAGCGCGAAGGTGTAGCTCTCAAGGCCGGTGGTGCACAGCGCCAGCGCGCGCGGGATCAGGTGGAACGAATCGCCCGCACCGAGCACGACGGCCATCCAGCCGAAGAGCGTGTACTGAACGTTGCCCCGGCTGCGGCGGATCATGAGGATGCCGATCGTGATGACTGTGATCAGATAGGCGGCATCAAAAAGCGTTTCAACAATTGCCTGCATAGATTAGTCTCCTTTTTCGTTCTGGAATGCTGTTTTCTCTTCGCCGGCGGCAATGACCGCCTTGACGAACTGATAACCGAAGCGAATGCCAGCCGTCAGCAGCGAAGCGCCGAGGCCGGTATAGAACACCGCGATGAAACGATCCGGCGCGAGGCCGCTCGAGCGCAGCCAGATGCCGCCGCTCATCATCACGGCCATGATGATGAAGGACTTCACGTCGAAGAACTTGAGGAAGAAATGGCGCTCCTCCTCATAGCCCGTGATGCGGGCAGTGTGCTTTTTGACCAGTCTGCCGAATACGAAATACTGGAACACGGCAAAGACCAGCGCTGACAGCACGAAATTCAGCACGCTCAGATAGGCGGGATAAGCCAGCACCCCGAGGCGCAGGATGTTAAAGCCCGCCGCCCCCCACACAAGACAGGCGATGAGCAGCAGTGTGCTGCGTTTGACTTTCATGACATTTGACCTTTCTATGTGAACAACGTTCATTTTGTGGTTTGCGATTGCCCGCCGCAAGGCGGGCTTTGGAATTTAATACAGCGTTCTGCGCACGATCTCCAACACGGTGGTGGGATCATAGTCCTGCCGCAGCATGGCCGAGAGCATCTGCGAAAAGAGCACATCCGCAAACTGCTCCGCGGTGAAGGCGTCCGTAAAAGCGTCCGGACGGACGCGGGCATCGCGCTTGAGCACCGAACACAGCCCCGTCAAAATATGTCCCCACGTCTGCTGCATACGCCGCTTGCCATCGGGCCGCTCGTCGCGCAGGAAACCGATGGAGTGCAGGGTGAAAAAGCCGGGGTATTGCTCGCAGCCGTAGGCAATGCGCGTGTATATCCAAGTAATGCACGTCTGCACGTCCCGGAACACATCCGCATCATCCGGACGGTGGAAGATCTCCTGCCAGACGCTGCCGATCGTTTCGCTCATCAGCGCCGCCTTGGAATCAAAGTAATTATAGATCGAGCCCACCGACACGCCGCAGGCCGCGGCGACCGCGCGGATGCTGACCGTGGACCATCCCTGCTGCCGGATCAGCTCCCGGCTGGTTTTCAGGATCTCCTCTTTGGATGTAACCGCTGCGTTCATACAAGCACCTCAACTTGAACAGTGTTCATGTTCGCATATCATTATAGGTCAACCACGCCGGAAGTCAAGTGCAAAAACCGACAAAATGTATACGCCCATTATTACATTTTTGTAAACCCGAAAGTGAAACCGCCTTGAAGTGAGAGCAATGAACGGCCTCGAATCCAGCGGGCGAAAAAACCTGCCTCAAGGCAGGTTTTTTCGTGGTACGCCCGAGCGGATTCGAACCGCTGGCCTACAGAGTCGGAGTCTGTCACTCTATCCAGCTGAGCTACGGGCGCATATTCAGCAGGAGTTATTATAGCAAAGTCCGGCCGAAAAGTAAAGCGGATTTTCTGTTTCCATTCGGCGGCGGATATGCTATACTGAGAAAAAAGCAACCTGTATCGGAAGGACACACCCTCTATGAAGCATACACATCTTCTGCACACACGTCTGCTCGCGCTGCTGCTGTGCTGCGCGCTGGTGCTGCCGCTGAGCGCCTGCGGCGAGGCAAAAAGCACCACGCAGCAGATCTTTGCCATGGACACCGTCATGGATCTGACCGCCTACGGCAAAAAGGCCGACGACGGCATCAACGCCGCCATCAGCATCATCAACAGCATGGACAAGCTCCTCGACCCGGAAAACGAGCGCAGCAAGACCTATGAGATCAACCACGCCATGGGCTCGCCCGTCGTGGTCAACGAGCAGATCGCCAAGATGCTGCGCACGGCGCTGACCGTGTACGAGCGCACAAACGGTGCGTTCGATCTGACGACCTACCCGCTGAGCAAGCTCTGGGGCTTCATCGACCAGAACTACCGCGTGCCGTCGGACGCGGAGATCGAGCGTCTGCTCCCCTGCGTGGATATGAGCAAGGTGCAGCTGTCCACGACGGACGACAGCGCGAACTCCCTCGTCACCATGCCGGCAGACATGGCGCTGAGCTTCGGCGCGGTGGCCAAGGGCTGCGCCTCGGAGTATGCCATTCAGGCGATGCGCGCCGCCGGTGTCACGAGCGGCGTTGTGTCCCTCGGCGGCAACGTGCAGACGCTCGGCAAAAAGCCGGACGGCAGTGACTGGAACATCGCCATTCAGGACCCGAACGACACCGGCAGCTATCTCGGCTACCTCACCGTGGGTGAGACGGCGGTCATCACCTCCGGCAGCTATCAGCGCTATTTCACCGAGGGCGGGCAGAAGTACCACCACATTCTCTCCCCCGCGACCGGACGTCCGGTCAACAACGGTCTGCTGGCCGTGACGATCGTGTGCGAGGACGGCACGCTGGCCGACTGCCTGTCGACCGCGATGTTCGTGCTCGGTCCGCAGGCGGCGCTCAACTACTGGCGCACCTACGGCGGGTTTGAGATGCTGCTTGTCAAGGCCGACGGCCACGTGGTGCTCACCAACGGTCTGTACGGACAATTTACCCCCAACGGCGACAGCTATGTCGTCGACTATGCGAGCTGAGAGCCATGAAACTGCAAGATCGGGAATTTTTCCGGCGCGACGTGCTTTGCGTCGCGCCGGAGCTGGTTGGGCGCATTCTGGTGCGCAGGCTGCCGGACGGCACACTGCTGCGCGCGCGCATCACGGAAACAGAGGCCTACCGCGGCGAGCAGGACACCGCCTGCCACGCCAGCCGCGGGCGCACACGGCGCACGGAGGTGCTCTACCATGACGGCGGCACGATCTACGTCTACCTCTGCTACGGGATGCACTGGATGCTCAACATCGTGACCGGTCACGCGGACGAACCGCAGGCCGTGCTCATCCGCGCGTGCGCCGACGGTGCGAACGGACCGGGCAAGCTCACAAAGCGGCTGCAGATCGACAAGACATTCAACGACCGCGACATCCTCACCTGTCCGGAGCTCTGGCTCGAGGACGACGGGCAGCGCTTCGCGCTCGGGACCGACACCCGCGTCGGCATCGGCTATGCCGCGCCGGAGGATCAGGCGCGGCTCTGGCGCTGGAAATGCGGCGCACAGGAGGCGACACCATGACCTACACACCGGATACCCCGCTTGAGGCGCTGACCGGCATCGGGCCGAAAAAAGCGCAGGCCTTTCAAAAGCTCGGCGTGGCGACGCTGCGCGATCTGGCCGGACTCTATCCCCGCCGCTACGAGGATCGGACGCAGTTTCGCACGATCGCGGCCGCGCAGCCCGGTGAGGCCGTGTGCATCCGCGCAACGGTCGCGGGTGAGCCGCGCACACAGTATGTGCGCAGCGGACTCACGCTCGTCAAGGCGCGCATCGCCGACGACACCGGTGCGCTCGACGTGACCTACTTCAACCAGCCCTACCGCAAAAACAGCCTGCACGCAGGCGAGGAATACATCTTCTACGGCAAGGTAGAGGCAAACGGCTTTCGCAAGACGCTCACCAACCCCGTCTGTGAGCAGGCGGCGCGCTGCGGCAGCGTGACCAACTGCTTTTACCCCATCTATCCGCTGACGACGGGCGTGACGCAAAACGATGTGCGCAAGGCCATGCTCCCCGCGCTGCACGCCTGCATCGGGCAGCTGCAGGACGTGATCCCGGCGGACATTGCGCGCACCTACGCCCTCGCGCAGCAGGACTACGCCCTGCAAAACATCCACCAGCCGGCGGATGCGGCGGCGCTCACGCTCGCGCGAAAGCGCCTGGTATTCGAGGAGCTGTTCGTACTCTCGACGGCCATGGCGCGCATCCGCTCGCAGCGGCGCGCCGAGGGCGGCATCCGGATGCAAAGCGCCGACCTCGAGACGTTTTACGCCACGCTCCCCTTCTCACCCACCGGGGCGCAGCGGCGCGCCGTCGCCGCCGCCGTGCAGGACATGATCTCCGGCGTGCCGATGAGCCGCCTTGTACAGGGCGATGTCGGCTCCGGCAAGACGCTCGTTGCTGCGGCGTGCATCTGGTTTGCGCACGAAAACGACTGCCAGAGCGCCTTCATGGCGCCGACCGAGATCCTCACCGAGCAGCATGAGCACACGCTGCGCACGCTGCTTGAGCCGTTTGGCATCCGTGTCGGACGGCTGACAGGCGCAATGACCGCGCGGCAAAAGCGCGAGGTGAAGCAGGCGCTCGCCGGCGGTCTGCTCGACGTGGTCGTCGGCACGCACGCGCTCATCAGCGACTCGGTGACGTTTTTCCGTCTCGGTCTCGTCATCACGGACGAGCAGCACCGTTTCGGCGTCGAGCAGCGCGCCGCGCTCGTGCGCAAGGGCGAGCAGCCGCACACACTCGTCATGAGCGCAACGCCCATTCCGCGCACACTGGCGCTGCTGGTGTACGGGGACCTGGACGTGTCGATCATCGACGAGCTGCCGCCCGGACGGCAGCCGGTGCAGACCGTGTGCGTGGACGAGCGCTACCGGGCGCGGCTCAACGCCTTCATCGACAAGCTCATCGGTGAGGGGCGGCAGGTATTTGTCGTCTGCCCGAAGGTCGAGGACACGGACGATATCCCCTCCGAGCTCAAATCCGCCGAGGAGCACGCGCAGGTACTGCAGCGGACGTTTCCGCAGCACCGCGTCGCCTGCATCCACGGCCGCATGAAGGCCAAGGACAAGGACGCCTGTATGGCCGCCTTTGCCGCCGGAGAGACGGATATTCTCGTCTCGACGACGGTCATCGAGGTCGGCGTCGACGTGCCGAACGCGGCGCTGATGATCATCGAGAATGCCGAGCGTTTCGGTCTCTCGCAGCTGCACCAGCTGCGCGGACGCATCGGACGCGGACCGTTTCAGTCCTACTGCGTGCTCGTGTCGGACACGCGCACGGAGGAATCGCGCGCGCGGCTGAAGGTGCTGTGCGACACGGCTGACGGCTTTCAGATCGCCGAGGCCGACCTGCGCCAGCGCGGACCGGGCGACTTCTTCGGCAACCGGCAGCACGGTCTGCCGGCGCTGCACATCGCAAACCTCGGCACGAACATGGCCGCCGTCAACGACGCGCGCGACGCGGCGCGCGCGGTGCTTGCTGCCGACCCCACGCTCTGCGCGCCCGAGCACGCGGCGCTGCGCGCCCAGTGTGCGCGTCTGTTCGCCGCAAACGACGGGCATTTTAACTGACCGTGCCGCCGCAAGAATAGAAATCGTCCGCCGGATTTTCTTCCGGCGGACGTTTTTTCATTCCGGCGCATCTCGCGCAGGCGGCGCGCACAGTGTCACGCTGCCGCAGAGAGCAGCAGCGCCAAGCCCCTTGCGGGACACGGCATCATCCTTTATAAAATCTCAGCACCTGATATTGATCAGCGTCGCTTGTCTCCAAATAGCCAACAGCGATCCCTCTTCCGTTGTAAGCCGTTTTCCCACTTGCAGCCTGCGCTTTTGCCTGATCGAGCAGCGTGGTGATCTCCGCTTCCGTTGCCGCATTGTCATTCGCTTTCACCAAGTGCTTTGCATATGCGACCGCTTCATCTCCGTTCTCGCCGGAGCTGTCTGCATAGATAAGCATATAGTCCACGATATCCGTTTTCGGGTCTCCGGTATACGTTTCCGGGACAACCACCAGATACACGCCCTCAAGCAGCCCATACCAATACTGGTCATGATCTTCCGTCAAATAATCCGTGGATGCCGGATTGAGCGCGCTGTTGTCCACAACTTCCGTATTGAACTTTGCGACCAGAACATCGCAGCTCTCCCTTTCCACAGTGCCATAGGTTTCCTGACTTTGCTGAAAGTCTTTTTCGGCATCCCCTGCGTCCGAGTTCCCGCATCCTGCCATTGCCAAAACCATTGCCCCGCACAACAAAAGCGTAACGACTGACTTTTTCACGATCGTTCCTCCACCTCAACAGATTTTGAGTGGCAAAGCACTTCGCCTGCCATAGGCACAGCATACCACAGTTGCGGTACATACGCCATAGCAATTTCCATTTTGCCGATAGGAACGCATCTCCTCCGCGCAGCAGCACCCTGCGCAGGATTCATTTTCTGCACAGGGCGCTGCACGATGCCGTTGGCGGTCAGACTTCTGCGTCACGCACAAAGTTCGAGCGGCCGCTTCCCGGCGAACAGTCTCTGTCAGTTTTCGACCATGAACCGCCAGATTTCCTGATCCGTCACCCCGCGCTTTCGCAGATGCTTCATCAAGTGCTGTCCCAGCGCGTCGTTCGGTGCGATCAGTTCGTCCAGCGTCTTCCCGTCCTCGATGATCGGCGCTGTCGAGGCTGTAGCGTTTGGTTCCGGCATCTGCGGCTTCGACGTCGCGGGCAGATCCTCGCCCTTCACCAGTTCTTCGAACGGCTTCCCGAACGCCCGGCTCAGTTCTTCCGGCGTGTAAGTCCGGTCGTACCCCTCTTCCGCGATCTCCCTCCAGAGGTCGCCCTGCGTCTCCGGGCGCTCAGAGGGCACACCGCTTTCCGCAGGCAGTGCTTTCGCTGTATGGTTTGTCATCCCGTTTCCTCCTGTCCCTAAAAGCTTTGGTCAGTTCTCGACCACGAACTGCCAGATCTCCTGATCCGTCGCGCCCTGCGACCGGAGCCACTTCGTCAGGCTCTCGCCGATCGTATCGCCCTTCACCAGTTCGTCCAGTGTCTTCCCGTCCTCGATGATCGGCACGGCGGTGCGATCGTCGGCATTCGCGTAGCCGACCCAAAGATCCTTGAGCATCCCGATGTAGGACGCGCCGAAGCCGGCGTGCGCCGCTGCATGAACGATCCGCTCCAGATAGCCCTGTACCCGCGCGCCCTCGTTTTCCCCGCGCAGCGAGACGTAGACCAGTGCCTGCGTCGGCACACCGGTGCGCTTCGGCACGATGGACAGCGTCACCTTCTCATAGCAGTTATAGCGCACGCCCTCGTAGACATCGAGCTCCGCCTCATCTGCATCCGACAGCATCCAGAGCAGCCCCGGCACACTCACTCCGGCAGCCGGAACGACCGTGGCATACCCCACCTCATCCAGTGCAAACTTCCAGCCGTGCAGCACCGCCGTGTCGATGCACTTGGCGTCCGGACAGCGCCGGCGCATCTGCTCCGTGTCCATGTTCGAGCCATACGCAAAGTAGTAGATCGGTTTCATATACTTGCTCCTTTCAGTCTGGTTGTTCATTGCAGGCACAGTATAGCGCACGGCGCGGCAGCCGTGGTCGTTTTGAAAACGACCCGGCGATTGAAAACGGAAAGAATTCATTATATAATGTCCGCAGCACAAACCAGCACCAAGGAGGCACGCCTATGGCACTCGCGATCCGACTGGACGACATCACCCATATGCACTGTGACGCGATCGTCACCGCCACCGACACGGCGCTGTCCGGAACGTGCGGCGTGGATCAGGACATCCACCGGGCGGCAGGTCCGGAGCTGGACGCCGCCTGCCGCGCGCTTGCACCGTGCCCCGTTGCGAGCGCGGTCTGCACGGACGGCTACCGCCTGTCGCGGAAGATCATCCACGCCGTCGGCCCGACGTGGCGCGGTGACTCCGACGATCTGCAGACGCTCGCCGCCTGCTACCGGGCGGTCTTTGCCTGCGCGCGTGAGGCTCGGTGCGCATCGCTAGCCATGCCGCTCATCTCGGCCGGTCACCTCGGTTTTCCGCCGGACGATGTCCTGCGCATCGCCGTGCAGGAGGCGCGCACATTTGGCGAGCGCTGCTCGATTGACATCTTCATCGTCACACACCGCCCGAGCACCTTCAACCTCGGCGTGCGGATGTTTGCGGGCAGTCTGAAGCGCATCCACGACAAGAAAATGCGCTTTGCCGCCGAACACGGTACGCTCTCGCTCGACGAGGTGCTCGGGCAGCGGCACGAGTCGTTTCGGGATATGCTCCTGCGGGAGATCGCCGCGCGCGGCATGACCAACGCCGCCTGCTATCAAAAGGCGCACGTGTCCAAGAGCGTGTTTTCCAACATCGTTACAAACGGCACGATCCCCAAGAAGCACAACGTCGCGGCGCTGGTGTTCGCGCTGGAGCTGCCGCTTGAGGACGCGCTGACCTTGTTCGGCAAGGCGGGCTACTATCTCACGAACACCGACCCGTTCGACACCATTCTGGAATACTTCATCGAGCAGGGAAACTACGACCTCTTTGCGCTCAACGAGGCGCTGTATCAGCGCGGGCAGCCGCCGCTCTGGAGCTGAGCCGGTTGCCGGATGGCAAAGATGTGGTATACTGACGGAAATTTGAGCAAGGTTACAGGAGGTACTGCGCTTGCACAACGACTTTTTCGACCGCACGGCAGCGGAGAAATGGGAGCTCATCAAGGAGGGCTTCTGGCGCATCTTCGCGCCGCGCGCATACGCGACGCTCTACAGCCAATATCAGTTCCTGCGCAGCAGCATCGATGAGATGCAAGAGGAGGCGCGCTGCGACGTGATCGACGCCGAAAACGAAGTTCGCCGTCTGCAGCGTGAAAATCAGGCGCTGCGGCAGCAGATCGACGCGCTGACCGCGCAGCTCCAGGCTCTGCAGACATAAAAAAATCGTCCGCCGGAAGGGGAATTCGGCGGACGATTCTTTTGCTGGGGGCAGCAGTCACGCACAGGCAATATGCGTGGTGTCACACTGCTGCAGGGAATGGGGGAAGAGAAGAGAGGTGATATGGCTTGATGCCTGTTGTTGGTATCGGTAACCGGAGGGGGATCCGGGTACGATCGAAAGAAATCAGTCGACGAGCGCCTTGCCCAGCGCCTGACAGGCCGCAAGGGCTGCATCATCGGGCGCGTCGTTGCAGATCACGCTGTCGCACGCGAGCTGGATACCGGAGCTGCGGCAATCGCGCTCCCAGTTTTGCATCCACTCGCCGCCGCCCCAGCCGTAGGAGCCGAACAGGGCGACACGTTTGCCCTTCAGGGCGGACTTGCAGCCTTCGAACATCGGCTCGAACTCCATGTCCTCCAGAACCTCGGAGCCCATGGCCGGACAGCCGAGCGCCACGGCGTCATATCCGCCGACGGCGGAAGCGTCCACATCAGAGGCGGTCAGAAGCACCGCGTCCGCTCCGGCACTTTTCATGCCATCGAGCACGGCGTTGGCCATGGCCTCGGTGTTGCCGGTGCCGCTCCAATAGATGACTGCTGCTTTTTTCATGATGGTAACATCCTTTCCTTTTGTGCTGCATTCGGCCGCTGCACGTTCACGGCGAGCTGCGCAATGCTCAAGCCCGCGTGCAGACGTTCACAGTAAATCTCCGTGCAGCGCCGGTATTTTGCAAAGAGATCGCGCGCCCGCTGCTCGTCGCCGTACACCTTCCAGAGGCCGGCGTACTTGAAATCCGCCGCGTGGTGCTCGATGAATCCCTTGACGTCCTCCGGCGGATAGCTCAGAAACAGGCCGATCTCATGCGGGAATTCATCGTATGCACGCAGCCGCTCAATGAGCTGCATCAGACACTGCTCACTGCCGGTGCAGGCATAGCCCGCGTGCTGCAGGATCTCCGTTGCCAGCCGGTCCTGCAGATCCCGCTCCAGATCACACGGTCGGTACAGATACAGCAGCGCGCTCTTTTCCGTAAACCGCAGCGGCAGGAGGCAGAGCCCTTTCGGGACGAGCACCTGATTGTACCGGCGGATCTCCGTGAGCAGAGTCTCCCGGCATTCATAAGGGCACGGGAACAGGCTGCCGGTCTTGATCCCGGCCAGCGTCGGTGCACAGAGCCGTACAACGTTTTCCTCCGACATGGCTTGCCTCCTCGTCTGTGGTCGTTTACCGGTTTTCGCGCAGTGAGCAATTCTGCGCGGCCGCTGGTTAAAGCAGTCTAACTTTCGTGTGAAAAGCTGCGCGCTTCGTTCTGTCTGACGTTAGGATACTGCACGTCGCCCCCGGCATCCGCTCCAATTCATCGGAACATGGCTCCAAAATGAAACTATGCTTCCCGCCGTCAGAGCATGGGTGCCTCCGGCGCGCAGCTGTCGCAGTCGATGCCGCTGCGGTAGGCGTTGGGTGAGACACCGATGACATCCCGGAATGCTTTGGCGAACTTGCTGCCGTTATCATACCCGAATTGTCCGGCAATATCCAGCACCGTGCGGTCAGTCCGGCGCAAAAGTCTGGCAGCGCCATGCATTTTCTGCGCACGCAAAAACGCCGCCGGCGACATGCCGTACACGCCGCGAAAGCTGCTGTTGATCAGTGTAGCCGAAGCGCCGAAGTACCGCGAGAGCTCCGCGACCGTCAGCCGCCGCTCCGTGTTTTGAAGCAGGTACGCGCCGATCTGCTCGGCGAGCTGCACCTGCGGCAGAGAATAACCGTGCTGCGGCTGCGCCGCCTGAATGGGAAACGCACTCAAAAACAGCAGCAGCTCCAGAATCTTCACCTTGAAATAGCCCTTGCGGATGCCCTCCGGCACGGAGTAGAGCTCAGAGAAAATGTGCGCCACGCCCGGAGACGAGCGCGTGACAAAGCAGGCACCGTCCGCACAGAATTTTTCGATGAGCGCACTCGGCCGCACCTCGACATCCTCCAGAAAGCACGACAGGCAGTCCGGCGCGCGCGCCGGGTCGATCGTCACCGTGATGCCGTGGTAGTGCCCGGTCGGAAAGCGCACCGGGACTGCTTCTTCCGCGCGCTGCACGATTGCCAGATCGCCCGGCGCGAGAAAAAAGCAGGCATCGCCATATGGGTAAGCGATGCGCCCCTCGCGGCAGTGATGGATCTCGAGACAGCCGGCCGCACACGCGCGCTGCATGGCGGCGCTTGCCGCATGGACGTCGTGATACGCGATCTCGATTCCCGGGAAAACCGGGTAAGCCGTCCGTGCCGCTTCCCCGTCTGAATCGACAAGGCAGGCAGCTGCGTGCACATCGGCCGGAAGCAGCGCCGGCTGCGGTTTCCCGCCTTGCCATGCAGCCGCCTTGCGTTCTGCCTGTAATTTGAGTTTCTCTGCTGTGGCCATTGCACCGTGCCTCCTGATATTGTGCGAAAGTTAGAGGAATCTAATCCGAAGAGCACAAAAATGCCGTCCCGGACGGCTCTGCGGATACTGCGTATGTCTTACTTATTATACTGCGCCCCGATCACTGCGTCAAGGATGGAACGCAAAAACGCCCTGCGGTCAAATGACCGCAAGGCGCTTTGGAGCTAGTGATGTGACTCGAACACACGACCTGCTGATTACGAATCAGCTGCTCTACCAACTGAGCTACACTAGCGAATTTCTAACAGCTTGCACATTCTATCACAAGTCTCTGCGGATGTCAACACCAAAGTTCGATGATTACTATTTGTTTTCATGCATGAAAAAATGTTGTTTTTTTGCACGTTTTGTCGGTTATCTTCGATTCATGTCGGTTGTGCAGAATTTGCACTGTTACACTCCGCCGAAAACGCGCGCTGTTTCAGGCGTTTGCGGGTGCGGTGCAAATCAAAGTTCTTACATTTTCGTGACATGAAGTTTACATAACATTTTGTCCGTTTTGCCTTTGCTATAAGTTATCAACATTTTCAACATGGTTTTCAACACGCAAATATCCCAGTGTTTTCAATGCGTTGCCGCTCTTTTGCACAAAACAGCCAAATCCGGAAACGGACTTTGTGGATTTCATAAAAAGCAATTTTGTTACCATAATGCAAATCTCTCGCTCACGCGAGAGATTTGAAAAAAGGCTTGACAGATAAAATGCAGGATTTGCACCGCCGGTGATGATTCAGAGCAGACCGCTGTCGGCAAGCGACACATAATCCTCGCCGCAGACGATGATATGATCCGCCAGCGTGATTCCTACGAGCAAAAGCGCATCCCGCACGCGCTTGGTCGTCAGCTCGTCCTCCCGCGATGGCAGCGCATAGGCGTCAACGTGGTTGTGGCTGAGGATGACGGACACCGCCTTTTGCGACAGCGCCGTCTCGACAATGGTGCGCACGGACACCTCGGCAGCATTGACGACGCCGCGCCCGACCTCCCGGCAGCTGATGAGGCCGCCCTTGGCATCCAGACACAGGAGGTAGACGACCTCGGCGCGCTCATACAGATACAGCGGCATGAGATACCGCCCCGCCTCCTCGCTCGAGCGCAGGATCGTCTGCTGGCGGCGCTTGGCCAGCTGATAGCGGCGGCCGACCTGCGGGACAAGCGTGAGCAGCGTCGCCACGTTCTCCCCCGCGCCGGGCACCTGCATCACATCCTCAAAGCTCGCCTCAAACACCGCGTCAAGCGTGCCGAAATGGTCCAGCAGCGCGTGCGCAAGCTCGTTGACGTCGCGCCGCGGCACGGCATAAAACAGCAGCAGCTCGAGCACGCTGTGGTCATCGAAATTATCGAGCCCGCAGCGCACGAAGCGCGCCTTCATGCGGGCGCGATGCCCATCATGCGTGCCCATAGAACGGGACCTCGGAGATCTCCATGTTCGCCCACGCGTTGAGCTCACTGCCCGCGTGCGCGCCGCGCAGGTACTCGTAGTACGCCTGGCAGCCGATCATGGCGGCATTGTCGCCGCAGAGCTTGAGCGGCGGGACGAACAGACGGATACCGGCCGCATCGCAGGCGGCCTGAAAATCACCGCGGATGCGGGAGTTTGCCGCGACGCCGCCCGCCACGGCGAGCTTGTCATAGCCGAGCTCCCGGACCGCCGCCATCGTGCGCGGCACAAGGCTCTCGCTCATGGCGCGGCAGAACGACGCGGCAAGCGACGCCTTGTCAAGCGGCTCGCCCTTCTGCTCCGCCGTGTGGGCGAGGTTGATGACAGAGGTCTTGAGTCCGCTGAAGCTCATGTCATACGGGCAGCCGTCCACGTGGCCGATCGGCAGCTTGTACTTGCGGTCGTCGCCGGTCTTGGACAGGTCGTCGATGGGCTTGCCGCCGGGATACGGCAGACCGAGCACACGCGCGGTCTTGTCAAAGCACTCGCCGGCCGCGTCGTCGCGCGTCGCGCCGAGGATGCGCAGGTCCGTATAGTCGCGCACGTCACAGATGAGCGTGTTGCCGCCAGAGATGGCCAGACACACAAACGGCGGCTCCAGCTCCGGGTAGGCGATGTAGTTTGCCGCGATGTGGCCGCGGACATGGTGCACCGGGATGAGCGGCACGCCAAGCGCGAGCGCGGCGGACTTGGCAAAGTTCACGCCGACGAGCAGTGCGCCGATGAGCCCCGGCGCGCACGTGACGGCCACGGCGTCAATGTCGCCGCGGCTCAGACCGGTCACCTGCAGCGCACGGTCGGCGAGCTGGGAGATGACCTCCACGTGCGAGCGCGACGCGATCTCGGGCACGACGCCGCCATAGACGGCGTGCAGGTCGGCCTGCGAAAAGACCTGATCGGTCAGCACCTCGCGCCCGTCGCGCACGAGGGCGACGGCCGTTTCATCACAGGAAGATTCGATCGCAAGAATAATCATATTGTCTCCGCCTCTCTCCGGAACCAGGTCATGAGCAGTGCATCCTCGTCCGGCTTCTGATAGTAATTGCGGCGCTGACCGACGGTCTGAAACCCGTGCTTGCGGTACAGCGCGATGGCGGGCGCATTCGATGCGCGCACCTCCAGGGTCAAAAATGCGAGACCGAGCGCCGCCGCGCGCGCACACAGCGCCTCGAGCAGCGCATCCGCGACACCCTGCCGCCGAAACTCCGGCGCGACGGCGACATTTCCGATGTCGCCCTCGTCGAGCACGTGCAGAAAGTTTGCGTAGCCGAGCACCGTCTCCCCCGCTGCGGCGATGAGAAACACGTGCCGGTCGTCCGGCAGCTGACTCGCCAGCTGCGCGCGCGTCCACGGCGCGGAAAAGCACGCGCACTCAAGCGCCTCAAGCTGCGGCAGATGCGCGCTGCACGCATCACAGATCGTGACGTCCATCAGTGCGCCTCCGCCCAGCTTGCGCCGATCTTCGCGTCCACGAGCAGCGGTACGCGGTAATCGACCACGTGTTCCATCTCCTCGACGAGGATGGCCTTGACCGTCTCCGCCTCCTCCGCGGGGCACTCGACGATGAGCTCGTCGTGCACCTGCAGCAGCAACCGCGCCTGCAGCTTTTCCGCGCGCATCCGCGCATCCACGCGCACCATGGCAGCCTTGATGATGTCCGCCGCCGTGCCCTGAATGGGCATATTGAGCGCCACACGCTCGCCAAAGCTGCGGAGGTTGAAGTTTGAGGACTTGAGCTCCGGCAGATCGCGGCGACGGCCGAAGAGCGTCGTGACATAGCCGTCCGCCTTGGCCTGCTCGACGACGCGCGTCATGTAGTCACGCACACCGTGGTACTTGGCAAAATAGCTGTCCATGTACGCCTTGGCCTCATTCTGGAACACGCCGATGTCCTGCGCAAGGCTGAAGGCCGAGATGCCGTAGACGATGCCGAAATTGACGGCCTTCGCGTGCGAGCGCTGCAGCGGCGTCACCTCCGCAAGCGGCACGCCGAACACCTGCGACGCCGTGACGGCGTGGATATCCTCCCCGCTGCGGAAGGCAGCGATCATCGTCTCATCGTTTGCGATGTGCGCGAGCAGGCGCAACTCGATCTGGCTGTAGTCCGCGTCCACGAGCACCTTGCCGGGCGAGGCTACGAACATCTTGCGGATCTGCGCGCCGAGCTCACGGCGCACGGGGATGTTTTGCAGGTTCGGCTCCGTCGACGACAGGCGCCCCGTCGCCGTGACGGTCATCTGGAAGTTTGTGTGGATGCGCCCGTCGGCGGAGATCTCCTTGAGCAGCCCGTCGGCATAGGTGGACTTGAGCTTTGTGAGCGTGCGGTAATCGAGGATCTGCTCGACGATCGGGTGCTTGCCGCGCAGCTTGTCGAGCACGGCGGCGTTCGTGCTCCAGCCGGTCTTGGTCTTTTTCCCGGCCGGGAGCATGAGCCGCTCGAACAGAACGTTGCCAAGCTGCTTCGGCGACTGGATGTTGAACGGCTCGCCTGCGAGCGCCCAGATGCTCTGCTGGAGCTGCTCGATGCTGCTCGTGAGGCTCTCACCGAAGTCGTACAGTGCCTTGCGGTCGACCAGAAAGCCCGCCTGCTCCATGCGCGCCAGCACCGGGCACAGCGGCAGCTCAACGTCCGTGTAGAGCGGCAGCATGGCCTGTGCGTCCATTTTTTCGTGCAGCACCGGCTGCAGCGCCCAGACGCTCTGCACATCCGGCAGCTCCTCGCCGAGATACGTCTGCGCGAGGCGCGGCAGGTCATAGCTTCCGGCCGTGGCATCGAGCAGGTAGGCCGCCAGCGCCGTGTCAAACACGAAGCCGTCCGTCGGCAGTCCCTCGTCGAGCAGCGCGCGCATGAGGTCTTTGATGTTGTGCCCCGCCTTGCGCACGCGCGCAGAAAACAGCAGGCGCAAAAATGCGTTATAATCATCGCCGAGCTGCGCCCACGAGAGCGCATAGCACGCCTTTCCGTCGCAGAGCGTGAGCGTGTCGAGCCCGTCGGGCGCGAGCACCGCGACATAGGGCGCCGCCGCGACCGCCTGCTCGAGCGCGCGCAGCGCGGCGCTGTCCGCCACGTCCACGGCCGGCAGCGCGCTCGACGGTGCGCTTACACCGTCCGCCGGCTGCAGCCCCCATTTTTCCGACAGCGACGTGAAGTTGAGCCTCCGGAACCAGTCGTACAGCTCCGGCCGGTAGTCGTGATCCCAGACGGCCGACTCGAGCGCGAAGTCGAGCGGCGCGTCCGTGCGGATGGTGGCAAGGTCGAACGAGAGCTCCGCGCTCCCGCGCCCTTCGGTGAGCTTTTTGCGCACGCCGGGCTTGATATCCAGCGCATCGAGGTCGCGGTAAATGTCCGCCACCGTGCCAAAGCGCACGAGCAGATCCTTCGCCGTCTTTTCCCCGATGCCGGGCACGCCGGGGATGTTGTCGGAGCTGTCGCCCATGAGCGCCTTGAGGTCGATCATGCGGATGGGGTCAAAGCCGTACTCTTCCCGAAAGCGCTCGGGCGTGTATTCGATCGTATCCGTCTGCCCCATGCGGGTCTTGACGTTAAAGACATGGGTGCTGTCGGTGATGAGCTGCAGGCTGTCCTTATCGCCGGTGACGACGTCGCACGTCCAACCGGCGGCCTCGCAGCGGCGCGCGACCGTGCCGAGCAGGTCGTCGGCCTCCCAGCCGGCCAGCTCCAGCCGCCGCACGCCCATATAGTCGAGCGTCTGCTTGAGCAGCGGCATCTGCACGGCGAGCTCCTCCGGCATGGGCTTGCGCTGCGCCTTGTAGAGCGCATACTGCTCGTGGCGGAACGTGGGGGCGTGCACGTCGAACGCGACGCACACCGCCTGCGGCTGCGCCAGGTCGAAAACGCGCCGGAACGTGCTCAGAAAGCCGTAGACCGCGTTTGTCGGCGTGCCGTCGGGCGCGTTGAGCATCCGGATGCCGTAAAAGGCGCGGTTGATGATGCTGTTGCCGTCGAGAATCATGAGTTTCATTCAGGTGTCCTCCTTGCGCGTCACTGGCCGCGCAGCTCAATGAGCCGGTCGCGCAGCACGGCGGCATACTCGTACTCGAGCATTTCGGCCGCCTTCTTCATCTGTGCCTCGAGCCGCGTGATCTCGGCGCGGCGCTCGGCCTCCGTCATCTTCACGCCGTCGGCGCGCTTGGGCGCTTCGATGTCGCCGGAGATCTCGAGCAGCTCGCGCACGCCCTTGACGATCGTCCTGGGCACGATGCCGTGCGCGGCGTTGTAGGCCGCCTGCTTGGCGCGGCGGCGGTTGGTCTCCATAATGGCCGCGTGCATGGCGGCCGTCTCCTTATCCGCGTACATGATGACCGTGCCCTCGGCGTTGCGTGCCGCGCGGCCGATCGTCTGGATGAGGCTCGTCTCGCTGCGCAGGAAGCCCTCCTTGTCCGCATCGAGGATCGCCACGAGCGACACCTCCGGCAGATCCAGTCCCTCACGCAGGAGGTTGATGCCGACGAGCACGTCAAACGCGCCCGTGCGCAGGTCGCGGATGATCTCCATGCGCTCGATCGCGCCGATGTCGTGGTGCAGGTACCGGCAGCGGATGCCCGCGTTCGTGAGGTAGGCCGAGAGATCCTCGGCCATCTTCTTTGTGAGCGTGGTCACGAGTGCGCGTTCGTTTTTGGCGATGCGGGCGTTGATCTCGCCGATGAGATCGTCGATCTGCCCCTCGATGGGGCGCACGAAGATCTGCGGGTCGAGCAGACCGGTCGGCCGGATGATCTGCTCGGCGATCTGCCCCGCGTGCTCGCGCTCATAGTCGCCCGGCGTGGCAGAGACATAGATGGCCTGATGCACCCGCTGCTCGAACTCCTCGAACTTCAGCGGACGGTTATCGTACGCGCTCGGCAGGCGGAAGCCGTACTCGACGAGCGAATCCTTGCGCGCACGGTCGCCGCGGTACATGGCGCGCACCTGCGGCAGCGTGACGTGGCTCTCATCGACAAAGAGCAGAAAATCCTTCGGAAAATAGTCCAGCAGCGTCATCGGTGCGCTGCCGGGGGCGCGGCCGCTAATGATGCGCGAGTAGTTCTCGATGCCGGAGCAGTAGCCAAGCTCCTGCATCATCTCAATGTCATAGTCCGTGCGCTGGCGGATGCGCTGCGCCTCAAGGAGCTTGCCCTGCTGCTCAAACGTTTTCACGCGCGCATCGCACTCGGCGCGGATCTCGCCGATGGCACGCTCCATCTTTTCATGCGTCGTGACATAGTGCGACGCGGGATAGATTGCCACGTGGCTGAGCGTGCGGATGGGCGCGCCGGTGACGACATTGATGTCCGAGATGCGGTCGATCTCGTCGCCGAAAAACTCCACGCGCACGGCATGGTCGGACGAATAGGCCGGGTAGATATCGATCGTGTCGCCGCGGACGCGGAACATATTGCGCGCGAAGGCAATGTCATTGCGCTCGTAGCGGATGTCGATGAGCTTGCGCATGAGCTCCTCCGGGTCGCGCTGCTGACCGGTGCGCAGCGAGATGACCATGTTGGCATAGTCGATCGGGTCGCCGAGACCGTAGATACACGACACGGACGAGACGACGATCACGTCCCGCCGCTCAAACAGGCTCGACGTGGCCGAGTGGCGCAGGCGCTCGATCTCATCGTTGATGGAGGCGTCCTTTTCGATGAACGTGTCCGTGTGCGGGATGTATGCCTCCGGCTGATAGTAGTCGTAGTAGCTGACAAAATACTCCACGGCGTTGTTCGGGAAAAACTCCTTGAACTCGCTGCAAAGCTGCGCCGCGAGGATCTTGTTATGCGCGAGCACGAGCGTCGGCCGCTGTACGCGCTCGATGACCTTGGCCATCGTGTACGTCTTGCCGGAGCCGGTCACGCCGAGCAGCACCTGCTCGTCAATGCCGTTTTCCACGCCCTGCACGAGCGCGTCGATCGCCTCGGGCTGGTCGCCCGATGGTTCGTAGGGCGAAACGACTTCAAAATCCGGCATGGCACGGCCTCCTTTTGCAAAATTAGAATCAGAATATTATACCACCATCCGCCTTGTTTCACAAGCTAAAACGGGCATAACAAATGCGTCCGGAGGCGAGAGCCTCCGGACGCATACACGCTGATGCAATTATTCGCCGAAATCGAGCACGCGGCGCATACGGATGAGCGTCAGGCGGTTGCGGATGGCAGCCGAAACGCTGAGCATATCCTCCGACAGAGCCGGGTCGATGCCGATCTGCTCGGGCTTGTAGAACGCGCCGAGCTTCTCGCACAGGGCGGCAAGCTCCTCGGCCGAGGGGATCTCGGCGATGATGGCGCGGATCTCGTCCCAGTGGTCGACGATGTTCTGCGGATCAAAGGTGCCGAGCACGTCGTTTTCGTTCTCCTTCATGATGCCGTCGGCGAGGGGGCCGAATTTCTCGTCCACCCACGCGCGGGTCAGGGGCTCGAAGGGCTTGGCCTTCGGCGTCGGGAGCGAGGCAAGGTAATGGTACTCCTTCGCACACAGGTACGTGCCCACACCGACACACTGGCCGTGCATGCCGTGCGCATTTTCAAAGCGCGGCGGCTTCATCTCCACAAGGTGCGCCATCAGGTGCTCGGCGCCGGACGCAGCGCGGGAGTGGTTGAGCAACTGCATGGTCAGGCCGGAGATCATCTGCGCCATGGTCATGGCCTCAAAGTCCGGCTTGCCGCCGGCCGCCATATCATCGGCAGCCTTGCGCATAATGGTCAGCGCCTCCTCGGCGAGATCGGCGACCATGGGGCAGTAATACTCGCCCGAGACAAGGTGCGCGATCTTCCAGTCCGCGAGCGAAATGTACTTTGCCAGAATGTCCGAAATGCCGCTCACGGTCAGCCACAGGGGCGCACCGGAGACCACGTTCAGGTCGCAGACGACGAGCGCCGCAGCCTGCATGGGGATGGACTTTTTCTGACCGTCGATGATGATCGAGCAGATGTTGGCCGTAAAGCCGTCGGAGCTCGCAAGCGTCGGCACGGCGACGAACGGGATGCCGAGCTGGTACGCCGGGTAGCGGCCGAAGTCCATGATCGTGCCGGAACCGACCGCGACGATCACATCCGGATGGTCGAGCTGGCGCATCATGTCCTCGATCATCCCCTTCTCGGAGTGAAGGCCCTCGGCATTGAGGACGATCTCCTGATCGGCGCGCACATGCTTGAGCGTCGGGAGGTTGTAGGTGTTCGTGTCATAGATGACAGCGCGCTTGCCGGTCAGGCCGACCTCGTCCATATACTGGTCGAACTGATCGAGCGCGTCATACTCCACGACAACCTTCTTCGTCTCCAGGGTGTGCTCGCGGCCGCACTTACAAGGGCCGACATACTTGCTGCAATCGAGAATCATGCAAAAATCGCTCCTATCTAAAGATTGAATTTCCGTTTACCAGCATATTGGCTTTCCGCGCCAAAGTCAAGCCCTGTGGCCGAATAACCGGTTCAAAATACAGAAAACGTTCCATTTTTGTTTTTGATAAAAAACATTCATCCAAAACTTTCACCCTCCGTTCCGGCGGCAAAGGTTGCAAAAGCCGCGCGGGCGGTGTATGATGTCGAAGTTACGCTGCGGCGTGTTTCGACGCCGCTCATCGGCAGGCGCTCAGCCGCACTGCCGCAATTTTTGGATTCCGGACGGTGATTATTTATGGAACTGACTGCGATCGCGCAGTGGCTCAACACCGCGTTTGCGGGCTATGACTACGCCATTTTGCAGGCGCTGCACAAACTTGCCGAGGCCGCGGGCGGGGTTTTCACGCCGCTGTGCTACATCATCACGCTGTTGGGTGAGAAGGGGCTCCTCTTCCTCGCGCTCGGCATCGCGCTGATGCTCTTTCCCAAGACGCGCAAGATGGGCGTGTGCATCTTCGGCGCCGTGTGCTGCGGCGCGCTCATCACGAACTTCTGGCTCAAGGACTTCGTCGCCCGGCCGCGCCCGCTGACGGTCAAGCCCTTCCGCACCTGGTGGCAGGCCGCCGGCGCGTATGCCGAGAGCGAATACTCCTTCCCCTCCGGCCATGTGACGGCCGCAATGGCCGGCGTGACCGCGCTCGTGCTCACGGGCAAAAAGCCCGCGCGCTACTGGGCATTCCTGTTCGTGCCGGTGATGGGCATCGCGCGCAACTACCTCATGGCGCACTATCCGTCCGACGTGCTCGGCGCGATGATCGTCGGCCTGGTCGCAGCCACGATCGCCTACGCGATCACGCTGCTCATTTACCGCATTGTGTCCGCGCACCCGGACAACGGCTTTTGCCGCTTCGTCCTGCACGGCGGCATCGGCAGCAAAAAAGACCGGCAGTCCGCTTGAGCCTGCCGCAAAAAAACTCCGTACGGTTTGCCCGTACGGAGTTTTTCTGTTTCCTATGCTCTGTGAAAGCGGCAGCCTTACGCCTTCGGCGCCTCGGGAGCCGGGTTTTCCGCAGCCATGGCGCGTATGTCCTCGATGACCTTGCGGCAGCGCGCGGTGTTGTACACGACCGGCACGGGATAGTTGGGGTTGGCCTCGGCCAGCGCCCACTCGATGATCTGCGGGATATCTTCCTCCTGAATGAAGTCGAAGCCCTTCGGGATGCCCATGCGCTCGTTCATGGCATAGATCTCCGCGATGAAGGCCTGCGCCTTCTCCGCGTCCGTGCCCTCGGTCTTGACGCCGGCGATCTCGCTCAGGCGCGCAAGTCTCGGATACACGACCGCGCCGTAGTCCTCCAGAACGATCGGCAGGATGACCGCGTTGGCAAGACCGTGCGGGGTGTTATACAGACCGCCGAGCGTATGCGCGATGGCGTGCACATTGCCGACACCGGCGCGGGAGAACGCGAAGCCTGCCTTGAAGGCGGCGATCATCATGTTCTCGCGGGCCTTGAGATCATCGCCGTGCGCGTAAGCGACCTCGAGGTTATCGAAGATGAGCTTGACGGCCTCTTCGGCGAGGCGCAGGCTCTCCTTGGTGTTGTACGTCCAGCTGATGTACGCCTCGACCGCGTGGGTGAGCGCATCCATGCCGGTGGTCGCGGTCGTGCGCGGCGGCAGGCCGACGGTCAGCTCCGGATCGAGAATGGCATACAGCGGCATGAGCTTGAGATCCATGAGCGCGTACTTGTGGTGCGTCTCGCTGTCGGTGATGACGGCGGCGATCGTCGTCTCACTGCCGGTGCCGGACGTCGTCGGGATGGCGACGATCGGCGGCACGGTCTTGCCGACACGCATGACGCCGGCCATGTCGTTGCAGCTCTTTTTCGGGCAGGCAACGCGCGCAGCCGCGCCCTTGGTCGCGTCCATCGGGCTGCCGCCGCCGAGGGCGACAAAGCCGCTGCAGCCGGTCTCCACGTACTGCGCACGGATCTTTTCGACCGTGGTCACGGAGGGGTTGGCCTCGACCTCGCTGAACACCTCGTAGGGCATACCGGCCTCCTCGAGCGCCGCGAAGAGCTTCGGTCCGAGCGACTTGACCACGTGCGAACCGGTGACGACCATGACCTTTTCCACACCGCACTTGCCGAGCACGTCCGGTACCTGTTTAAGGCAGCCGGCACCGGAGAGCACGATCGGCTTGCGCCAATGCAGGCAGCGCATCCCGATGTCAAACACCTGCTGATAGGTGCGGTAATAAGCTTTTTTCAATCCATCCATAATGTGTTTCCTTCCCTCCGCCGCACCGGCGGATCTATCAATTTCCCATCTCTCTTATACTACTGATTTGCAGGAATTTGTCAAGCGTTTTGTGTAAAAGATGACAATCCTTCCGTTCACCCGCATATCAGAGCATATCTGCAAGCCTGCGCCCCATGAGCACGCCCATGGCCGAGGCCATCATCAGGCCGCGCGTCCAGCCGGAGGAGTCACCCAGGCAGTGCAGACCGGGGATGTTCGTGTTGAGCGCGTCGTCCATGGCGATGCGGTTGCTGTAAAACTTCAGCTCCGGGGAATACAGCAGCGTCTCATAGGCGGCGAAGCCGGGCACGACCTCATCCATGGCCTTGATGAAGTTGATGATGTTGAGCATGGCGCGATACGGCATGGCGGACGTGATGTCGCCCGCGACGGCGTCCGGCAGCGTGGGACGGACGTTCGACTGCGCGAGCTCCTTCTGCCACGTGCGCTTGCCGTCGAGGATATCGCCGAAGCGCTGCACCATGATGTGCCCCGCGCCGAGCATATTCGTCAGCTCGCCGACCTTCTGTGCATAGGCGATCGGCTGGTTGAACGGCACGGAGAAATTGTGCGAGCAGAGGATGGCCAGATTCGTGTTGGGCGACTTGAGCTCCTTATACGCATGACCGTTGACGACGGCGAGATCGTTGTCGTAGTTCTCCTGCGAGACGAAGCCGCCGGGGTTCTGGCAGAACGTGCGCACCTTGTTCTTAAACGGTGCGGGATAGCCGATGAGCTTCGACTCATAGAGCACGCGGTTGACAGACTCCATGATCTCGTTGCGCACCTCGACGCGCACGCCGATGTCGACCGTGCCGGGCTTGTGCTCCACGCCGTGCTCAAGGCAGGTCTTTTCCAGCCATTCCGCGCCGCGGCGGCCGGTGGCGATGACGGTGTGCCTGGCCTCGATGGTATAGTCCTGATGCGCATCGTGTGCCACGACACCGCAGCAGCGCCCGTCGCGCACGATGACATCCTCGCACGTGCAGCCGAAGAGCATCTCCACGCCGTGCTCGCGCAGGTAGTTTTCAATGCCGAGGTACACCTCGTGCGCCTTTTCCGTGCCGAGGTGGCGGATCGGGCAGTCGACCAGACGCAGGCCCGCGCGGATGGCGCGCGTGCGGATCTGCTTGATCTCCTCCGTATTCTCCAGACCCTCGACGTGCTCGTCCGCGCCGAACTCCAGATAGATGCTGTCGGCGTAGTCGATGAGCTCCTGCGCCTTCTGCTCGCCGACGAGCGTGGGCAGGTCGCCGCCGACGTCGCTGCACAGTGAGAGCTTTCCGTCCGAAAACGCGCCCGCGCCGGAGAACCCGGTCGTAATGTGGCAGTACGGCTTGCAGTTCATGCACTTGCCGGTCTTGGCTTTCGGGCAGCGGCGGTTTTCAATGGCCTGCCCCTGCTCGATCATGACGATCTTTTTCGGAGTGCCGCGGCGCAGCAGCTCCAGCGCCGTGAAAATACCGGCAGGGCCGGCGCCGACGATAACGACATCTGCGTTCATGAAGGGTTCCTCCTTAATTTAATCCGATCGGTGTTTGTGATCCGTTTTCCTTGATATCCACGCGCCGCAGGCGCAGCAAAGCACAGCAAAAACACCGCACTTCGTGCGGTGTTTTTGCTGTGTGTGGTTCTCAATCTGGAGCGGGCAACGAGATTCGAACTCGCTACCTCCACCTTGGCAAGGTGGCGCTCTGCCAAATGAGCTATGCCCGCATTTCGTGAATGCAAGCGTTATTGTACCACAAAAAGACGACTTGTCAAGCGTTTTTCTCTATTTTCTGATTTTCTTGCGTCAAAGCTTCTCGCCCTCGCGCCAGATGAACGACTGCGCCGCGCACGTCGGGCAGCTGTCAGCCGCCCACTGGTAGGTGCCGCGCATACTCTCATCGCTGCGCAGCCAGAGCGTTTCCGACTGCATGGACAGGTCGAGATGATAGTAATCGCCGTTGATCCGCACCACGTTCCAGCAGCGGTCGGCGCCCTGGAAGCGGCCGCTCACGACCTGACACGGGATGTTGAGCGCGTCGCACATCGCCTTATACGCCATAGCCAGCGCGCAGCTGTCGCCCGTGCCGCTCACGAGTGCGTCATAGGCGGTGCGCACCGCGGTCGTGCGCTGCTCACAGGCGCGCATGACGACGAAGGCCGCCTGCAGCGGTGTCTCCTTCTCCCCCGCCGTGAGCGAGGAGAGCAGTGTGCGCACGCGGCCGTCAAGCTGCGTGCGGCGGTCATTGACCGCGGATGCGCCGATGTCGTAGCGCAGCGTGACGCCGAAAATCTTCTGGCTGCTGCTGCCGCCGCTGTAGACCGTGACGTCGATGGCCGGGAGATCCACCACGAGCTGCGGCTGGTTCAGGCACGCCGAGCGCACGAGCGCCGCGACGTCGCCCGTTTCGAGCGTGCTGGTGCTGATCTGGATGGCAAACTGCGTCCGCTGCCGGTCGAGCGCATCGACCACGCAGTCGAGGATGCTCTTTTGCGTCTGGGCGCTGTAAATGGAGCGCACTTCGCTCTCCGGCCGGTTGTAGGCGATCGTGATGCTCGCCTCACAGTAGGCGACCACCTGCTCGGTCTCATAGGTGACGCTGTCGATGCAGTACGCGCCGATGGCCGTGGCGGTGCGCAGCTCCTCGCAGGCGGCGGCCAGATCGTCGGCAATGATGCCGTCATAGTCGCCGAAGGCCAGCACGAACGAGCGCTCGTACTGTGCGGCCATTGCATTGAGCGCGCGCATGAGACCCGCATAGTTGCGGATCTGCGTGGTGTCGGCGTCCGTCAGCAGGTTTGACGGCTCTTCATACGGGCGCACCAACAGATATTCCTTGTCAAACACGGATGTGCATCCGCACAGCGACACCAGCAGTGCCGCCAGCAGGATGCCGGTGATGCAGCGTTTGCGCATACCCCGCTCCTTTCAATCGTCGCCGTAGATGTTTCCAAAGCCGCGGCCAAAGACGTCCTTGGCCTCGGACACGATGACAAATGCCTTTCCGTCCACCGAGCGCACGACCTCGCGCAGCTGCGCGATCTCCGGCCGCTTGACCACGCAGAGGATGACCTGCATCTCCCTGCCCGACCACGCGCCCTCGCCGTTGAGCAGCGTGACGCCGCGGCCCATCGTGCAGGTGATGGCGCTCTTGATCGCGCCGACGTTGCTGCTGATGATGTAGCACACCTCCGACACGCCCGGACCGTAGAGGACGAGGTTGACGACCTTCGAGCTGATGAACATCTCGATCATGGTGTACATACAGCTGTCGTATTTCTTGAACAGGAACGCGAACGTCAGCACGACGAGCACGTTCATGCCGAACAGCAGTGTGCCGAAATTTATGTACGGGTAGCGCCGGCGCAGGATCTTGGCCAGAATGTCCGTGCCGCCGCCGGTCGTGCCGGTGGTATAGATCAGACCGTAGCCCGCGCCGTTGATGACGCCGCCGTAGACGGCGCCGAGCATCGGATCATCCGTCGCAACGAGCTCGGTGATCGCAAGCAGGTCGATGAACACGGAGATCATCGCCATGACGCACAGCGCCAGAATGAGCCGGCGCGCGCCGAGCCGATGCCGCCAGCCGAGGCAGAAGATCGGGATGTTGATGAGGATCGACAGCACGCCGACCGGGATGCGCGTCAGCAGATGGATGATCTGCGCGATGCCGGTCACGCCGCCGGAAACGATGCTGTTCGGGAAGGTGAAAAACTGAAACGCCGCGGCCACGAGCGCCGAACCGACGATCAGCTTCATGTAGTCAAAAGCAGAAAAACGATGCAGTTCCATAGTTCTCTCCTCAGATCAGGCTCATTTGCTCCTCGCCGCGGTCGTCCTCGCGCAGCAGCGCACCGGCTGCCGGCAGACTCTTGGCGCGGTAGCGCGCGTGGTTGTGGATGAGCGTATCGGGCACAAACTGTGCCTGCGTGACGACGGCCTTTTTCTTCAGCGCCATGACGGCGACGCCCTGCGTCGTGCGCGACGCCTTGAGCGCTATCGCCTCCGGCGGGAAGAGCAGCGCGCGCCCGTCGGACGCAAAGACCGCGACCTCGCTGCCCTCGTAGAGCGGCAGCACGGCGATGAGCGGGCTCTTGTCCGAATACGCGCCGGTCAGGCGGCGGCGGTTCGTCTTGGTCTCGTAGGCCGCCATGGGGATGCGCGCGGCCTTGCCGTTTTCAAACACGAGCAGCAGCTCGCCGCGGTAGTCGCCGGGGTCGACCATGCACAGGACGTGCTCCTCGGCATCCATGGACAGCACCGTCGGCAGGTACACGCCGAGCACGGACGCCTTCGTGTCCGCAAAGTCGCAGAGCTTGGCCTTATATACCTGTTGACGGTCGGTGAAGATGAGAAGTTCCCCGCGGTTCGTCGCGCCGAAGCTCTGGCTCAGCTCGTCGCCGTCCTTATACTTCTGCTCGCCGCTCATGCGCAGCGACTGCGGCGTGATCTTCTTGAAGTAGCCCTCGCGCGAGAGGAACAGCTGCACCGGGTAATCCGGCACGAGGTCCTCCGTCGGCAGCATCGTGACGCTCTCCGCCGCGACGATGCCCGTGCGCCGCGGCGACGGGTACTTGCGGATGATCTCCTTGAGCTCGCGGATGATGATGCTGCGGATGCGGCGCTTGCTCTCAAGCGTCGCCTCAAGGTCGGCAATGTCTTTTTCCAGCGCATCGGTCTCGGCCGTGCGCTTGAGGATGTACTCGCGGTTGATGTTGCGCAGCTTGATTTCGGCGACGAAGTTTGCCTGCACCTCATCGAGACCGAAGCCCGCCATGAGGTTGGGCACGACGTCGGCCTCCCGCTCGGTGCTGCGGATGATGGCGATGGCGCGGTCGATATCGAGCAGGATCTTGCCGAGGCCCTGCAGCAGGTGCAGCTTGGCGCGCTTTTTCTGCAGGTCGAAGAACACGCGCCGGCGAATGCACTCCATGCGCCACGATATCCACTCGTCGAGGATCTCGCCCACGCCCATCACGCGCGGATTGCCCGCGATGAGGATGTTGAAGTTGCAGGCGAAGCTGTCGCACAGCGGCGTGAGCCGGAAGAGCTTTTGCATGACCTGCTCGGGATCTGCGCCGCGCTTGAGGTCGATGGCGAGCTTCAGACCGCTGAGGTCGGTCTCGTCGCGCATATCGGCCACCTCGCGCAGCTTGCCCGCCTTGACGAGCTCGGCCACCTTGTCGATGACAGCCTCCACGGTCGTGGAATACGGGATCTCGTAGATCTCGATGATGTTCTCCTTCGGCAGGTGCCGCCAGCGGGCGCGCACCTTGAAGCTGCCGCGTCCGGTGCGGTAGATCTGCGCCATCTCGCTGCGGTCGTAGAGGATCTCGCCGCCGGTCGGAAAATCCGGCGCGGGCAGCGTCGAGAGCAGGTCGTGGTTCGGATCCTCGAGATAGGCGATCGTCGTGCGGCAGACCTCCTCAAGGTTGAAGCCGCATATCTGGCTCGCCATACCGACGGCGATGCCGAGGTTTGCCGACACGAGCACGTTCGGGAAGCGCGTCGGCAGCAGCGCCGGCTCTTTCATCGAGCCGTCGTAGTTATCGACAAAGTCGACGGTGTCGCTGTCGATGTCGCCGAAGAGCTCGGCGCAGATGGACGCGAGCTTCGCCTCCGTGTAACGCGAGGCGGCATAGGACATATCGCGCGAAAACACCTTGCCGAAGTTGCCCTTGGAGTCCACAAACGGCGTCAGCAGCGCGCCGTAGCCCTTGGACAGGCGCACCATGGTCTCATAGATCGCGGCGTCGCCGTGCGGGTTGAGGCGCATGGTCTGGCCGACGATGTTGGCCGACTTCGTGCGTCCGCCCGAGAGCAGGTTCATCTTGTACATCGTGTACAGCAGCTTGCGGTGGCTGGGTTTGAAGCCGTCGATCTCCGGGATCGCGCGCGAGACGATGACGCTCATCGCATACGGCATATAGTTTTGCTCCAGCGTCTCTGTGATGGGCTGGGAGATGACCTCAGCCTTGAGCCCGACGACGTTGGGATCGACTGTTTTCTTGATTTCCGGTACTTTTTTTCTCGGCATAACGTTACCGTTCCTTTACGCAGGTTTTTCTCAGGAAATATCGGCCAGATCGAGAAACTGGCTGCCGCACTCGGCGATGTGCGCCTTGCGCCCGGCCAGATTATCGCCGAGCAGCAGGTCGAACATCTGCGCCGTGCGCTCGACATCCTCCGGCATAACGCGGATGAGCTTGCGCGTGTCGGGGTTCATGGTCGTGAGCCACATCATCTCGGGATCGTTCTCGCCGAGACCTTTCGAGCGGTTGATATCCGCCTTCGCGCCGCCGAGACCGTCGACGATGGCCGCCTTCTCGCGGTCGGAATAGGCGAAGTAGGTCTTGCCCTTGCTCACGATCTCATACAGGGGCGACTCGGCGATGTACACATAGCCCTCGCGGATCAGCGTCGGCGCGAGGCGGTAGAGCATGGTGAGGATGAGTGTGCGGATCTGGAAGCCGTCCACGTCGGCATCGGTACAGATGATGACCTTGTTCCAGCGCAGGTTCTCAAGGCTGAACGCCGAGAGGTCCTTGGCCTGCTTGCTCTGCACCTCCACGCCGCAGCCGAGCACGCGCATGAGGTCGGTGATGACGTCGCTCTTAAAAATGCGCGCATAATCGGCCTTGAGGCAGTTGAGGATCTTGCCGCGCACGGGCATGATGCCCTGAAACTCCGCATCACGCGAGAGTTTGCACGCGCCGAGTGCGGAGTCACCCTCCACGATGTAGATCTCGCGGCGCGAGACGTCCTTCGAGCGGCAGTCGACGAATTTCTGCACGCGGTTGGCGAGGTCGACATTGCCGGTGAGCTTTTTCTTGATGTTCAGGCGCGCTTTTTCCGCCGTCTCGCGGCTGCGCTTATTGATGAGCACCTGCTCCATGACGCGGTCGGCGTCGGTCTTGTGCTCGATGAAATAGATCTCCAGCTGCTCGCGGAAAAACTCCGTCATGGCCTCCTGGATAAATTTATTCGTAATGGCCTTCTTCGTCTGGTTCTCGTAGGAGGTGATGGTCGAAAAGCAGTTCGTGACCAGGATCAGGCAGTCCTGCACATCCTGAAAGTTGATCTTGCTCTCGCTCTTCTGATACTTGCCCTGCTGCTTGATGTAGGCGTCGATGGCGGAGGTGAAGGCGCTCTTGGCCGCCTTTTCCGGCGCGCCGCCGTACTCCAGCCAGGACGAGTTGTGGTAGTATTCGATGTCGTTGACGCGGTTGGAAAAGCAAAACGCCGCCGAGATCTTCACCTTGTATTCGGGCTTGTCCGCGCGGTCGCGTCCGCGGCGCTCGGTCTCCATGTAGGCTGGAGCAGTCAGCGCGTCCTCGCCCGCGAGCTCCTTGACATAGTCGAGAATGCCGTCGGCATAGCAGTAATCCGTCGTCTCGAACGTGCTGCCGCGCTGCACGCGCAGTCGAAACGTCACGCCCTTGTTCACGACTGCCTGCCGGTGCAGCACGTCCTGGAAATAGCTCTCGGGCACATCGATGTCCGTGAACACCTCCAGATCCGGCCGCCAGCGAATGGTCGTGCCGGTCTTTTTGCGGTCGGCCGGGGCGCTCTCCAGCCCGCCGACGACCTCGCCCTGCCGGAAGTGCAGGCTGTACTTTTTCCCGTCGCGCCAGATGGTCACATCCATGTATTCCGCGGCGTACTGCGTGGCGCACGCGCCCAGACCGTTGAGGCCGAGCGAGTACTCATAGTTCTCGCCCTCGTTGTTTTTATACTTGCCGCCGGCGTACATCTCGCAGAAGATCAGCTCCCAGTTGTAGCGCTGCTCCTTCTCGTTCCAGTCCACCGGACAGCCGCGCCCGAGATCTTCCACCTCAATGGACTTGTCTTCGTAGCGCGTAACGGTTATAATATTGCCGAATCCCTCGCGCGCCTCGTCGATCGCGTTCGAGAGAATTTCAAACACCGCGTGCTCGCAGCCCTCCAGCCCGTCAGAGCCGAAGATGACGCTCGGACGCTTGCGCACACGCTCCGCGCCCTTGAGCATCGAGATGCTATCGTTGCCATAGGTTGTCGTTGAGGCCTTTGCCATGTCGTTGGATCCCTCTCATATCACAAGATGTGGTAGCATTGATTTCATACCTTAACCAATGTAGTATACCGTATCAAGGCCGGAAATGCAAGGAATTCCAAAAAATAGACGGGGAACGCAGTTTGCGCTCCCCGCCGCCCCGGAGTCTCCGGGATCGAGCCCGCCGCTCCGGCACTTGACGCGCTCCGTACCGAACGCTCCTCCGGAGAGCCGGAGCTGCACGTCCCCGCGCGCACAGCGGCCTGCAGTCTGCCTGCAGGGGTGCGGAGGCTGCACCGCGGTCTGTGTACCGGGTCTGCCTTCGCGGGTCTGCGTTGCTGCGTCGCGCGGCGGATCTCACGTCCGGTCTCAGTATGTGCCCGAAAGCGAGGCGCTATGCACGCGGAATTTCGCTGCGCCGTGACTAAAACCGCCGCTGACTGCATAGAATACACAGAAAAGCGAACGGAGGCTTTTCCATGTCCGGACTGAGAAAGCAGCAGCGGGCGCACCGTGCGGAGGTGCAGCGCGTGCGCACCGAGATGCTCGGCGTGCGCCGCGCGCTCGAGCAGGCCTACAACGAGTTTGACAACGTCACCGATCCCCTGCTGATGGAGGCGTGCATCTACGAGATCAATGCGCTGCGCGCAAAGTATAACTGCGCCGTGCATGATCTGAAAAATCTGACACAATAGGATGGGTTTCTTATGCCACAATCACTGACTGACATTCTGATCGTCGTCGCCGCCATATTTCTCCTCTGGCTGGTCATCCGGCTGTTTCGCAAGCCGATCCGCTGGATCTTAAAGCTGCTGCTCAACACGGCCATCGGCTTCGCGGCGCTCTTTGCGCTGAACTTTTTCGGCAGCGCCGTCGGCATCACGCTCGGCCTCAACTGGATCAACGCGCTCGTCATCGGCGTGGCCGGGTTTCCGGGGCTGGTGCTGCTGCTGCTCTTAAAATACCTCTTTTAGCCTACATAGGGGCGCTGCGATCCGAAGATCGCAGCGCCCCCAGTTTTTCAAAAACCTCGTAGAGTTTCGCCGCCGCGGCGGCGAAAAGAAGTCTGATCATTTTCTTCGGCGACATGTGCGGCGGAGAAAATACCGCTCAGGCTGCAAGTGTGAAATTTGTGCGCCGTCGGCGCGCAAATTATGCGCGCAGCAGACTGCAACCCCTTTGTCAAAAAGTATTACTTTTTGACAGGATCGCAGCGCCCCATTTTCATTCAGGATGCGTATAGATAGAGCCACGGGTTCGGCAAAAGCAGCAGCAGCGCAAGACTCGCGCCCGCCAGCAGGAACATATTGCGGCAATGCTTGCTCTCGCTCATCTTTTCCCCGTTCATCAGTGACTGGATGCAAAAGACCAGTCCGTACACAAACGCAAACGCGCAGAGAACGGTCGGCAGAACCGACAGGCACAAAACCGTAGCGATCATGTCAGATTCCCTCCCTTTCATTTCGATCACTGTAATACAAGGATATCATATAACTCCCAAATTTTGAATGCAGCTTTTCATTTTCTCCCAGCTGCACATGGGGAGGGTACGCAGTTTGTGCAAATATGCCAAAACGTCCCGCATCCTCGGATGCGGGACGCCAGCTTGTCCAAAAACCTCGTAGCCTTTCGCCGCCGCGGCGGCGAAAAAAAGTCCGATCATTTTCTTCGGCGACATGTGCGGCGGAGAAAATACCGCTCAGGCTGCAAGTGTGAAATTTGCGCGCCGGCGGCGCGCAAATTATGCGCGCAGCAGACTGCAACCCCTTTATCAAAAAATGACACTTTTTGGCAGCCTCAGCGCCGCAAAAAAGCCGCCGGGTGAAGCAATGCTTCACCCGGCGGCTTGCATACGGTATACAGGCGCAGATCACGCGCCTGTCAGCGCTCAGTCATTGACTGCGACCACATTGTCCGCGACGACAGCGGAAGCCTCGCCCTGCGGCTGCACGGACTCTATATAGGTGCTGGTACCGCTGATGTACGGGTTCATCTCGCGCGCCTTGAGCGTTGCGTAGATACCGGCACATACCACCATCATTGCGATGAGGACGCCCCACAAAACTGCGATCTTGGTCTTAGCCATGACAGATTCCTCCTTAAGAAATCAAATGTAATTCAAGTTTTCTATGTTGTTCGTGTTCCGCTTTCCACACTACCCACACGGGCGGCAACAGCCGCTGTGGGGAATCGGAACGAAGCCTGTCAAACATCGTTATTTTCTTGTCAACTGTATTGTAGCGCTTTTTTCCCTGTTTGAAAAGCCCTATTTTGCTTTTCTACTTTTTTAACAAATACGTCTGTTTTTTAACGTTATGAATCTGACAAATTGTACAGCCGTAAAAAAACCGGACAGAAGTCAGGCTTCTGTCCGGGTAATTTTTGTGGTTTTCAGTCCTGTGTCAGCGCCTGAACGATGCGTTCAAACGCCATGCTGTGCGACGCCTTGACAAGCACGCAGTCGCCCGACTGCACCAGCTCCGGCAGCGCCGCGAGCAGCTCGTCGAGCGCGGCAAACGACGCCGTCTGCACGCTCGGGTCCGCCTCGGCAGCACCGGCCGCGATCTCGCGCGCCAGCGCTCCGCACGTGATGACGAGCGACACGCCCGCCTTGGCCGCGCAGGCGCCGGTCTCGCGGTGCAGCGCCGCGGCATTGGGTCCAAGCTCGCCCATGTTGCCGAGGATGGCCACCCGGCGGCCGGCCGGGAGCGTCGCCATGGAGCGCAGCGCGGCGGCCGTGGAGTCCGGATTGGCGTTGTAGCAGTCGTCAATGACCGTATAGCGCGCCGTGCGCACCACGTTTGCACGGCTGCCGACCGGCTGATAGGCCGCAATGCCGCGGATGATCTCGTCATCCGTCAGGCCGTATTCGATGCCGACGGCCGCACCCTCGAGCGCCGCGTAGACCATGTGCTGCCCGTAGGCGCGGATGTGCACCGGGATGCGCCGCGCGCCCGCAACGATCGTGCAGGTGCTGCCGCCGTCCCCGAGGTCGCGCACATCGACCGCACGCACGTCGCACCCGTCCGAGAGGCCGAACGTCACCTTGCGCTGGCGGCAGGTCATGGCGCGCAGAAGATCGTCGTCCCCGTTGCAGAAGGCCACGGCGTCGTCCGGCATGGTGTCGAGCACGGAGGTCTTTTCCTGCAGGACGCCGCGGCGGTCGCGCAAAAACTCCAGATGCGCGTGACCGATGATCGTAAAGAGCATGGCCGTTGGCTGCACCATGGCAGCCAGCGGCGCCATGTCGCCGAAGTGCGATACGCCCATCTCCACGACCGCGGCCTGATGCTCCGGCTCGAGCCGGAAGAGCGTGAGCGGCACGCCGAGCTGATTGTTGAAGTTTTTCTCCGTCTTGAGCGTGTTCCAGCGCTGCGCGAGCACGGAGGCGACCATTTCCTTGGCCGTCGTCTTGCCGACGCTGCCGGTCACGCCGAGCACGGGGATGGCAAAGCGGGCGCGGTAGGCGCGCGCAAGCACCTCGAGCGCGGCAGCCGTATCCGGCACGCAGATGACCGGTCGGGTCTCCCCCGCCGGAACGCGCTGTGCAAGGCAGCAGGACGCGCCGAGGTCAAACGCCTTGCCGATGTAATCATGCCCGTCGACCCGCTCGCCGGGGATGGCGGCAAAGAGCGCGCCGGGCGTGACGGCGCGGCTGTCAATGACTGCACCGGTCACGGGTGCCGTCCCGTCACCCGAAAGCACACCGCCGGTGATGGCGGCGATATCCGATACACAGTACCCCGTCATCGGCTCACTTATGCAGCGCGGCGGCGATGATCTGCTCGCACAGCTCGCTGTAGCTGATGCCGACGGCGGCGGCCTCCTGCGGCACGAGGCTGGTGGGCGTCATGCCGGGCAGGGTGTTGATCTCGAGAAACCACAGCTCGCCCGCATCGTCGAGGATGAAGTCGGCGCGCGAATACGCCGACAGGTTCAGCGCGCGGAACACCGTCAGCGCGGCGTCGGCCAGCCGCTGCTCGGTCTCGGCCGGGATCTCCGCCGGGGTGATCTCCTTGGCAGCACCGGGCTGATACTTGTTGCGGTAGTCATAGAAGCCGACCGCCGGAATGATCTCGATGCTCGGCAGCGCCTTGTCGCCGAGGATGCCGATCTGCACCTCGCGGCCGCGGACATACTGCTCAATGAGGATACGGCTGCCCTCACGGGCGGCAGCCTCGAGCGCAGTGCGCAGCTCGGCCGCGTCGTTTGCGATCGACACGCCGATGCTCGAGCCGGAGTCATTCGGCTTGACGACGCAGGGCAGCTTCGCCTGCGCGATGACGGCGTCGATATCCATGCCGTCGCTCTCGACGAGCATCCACGCCGGTGTCTTGACGCCGAGCGGCGCGACAACGCGCTTGGTCAGCTCCTTATCCATGGCGATGGCGCTGCCGAGGTAGCCGCTGCCGGTGTACGGAATGCCGAGCAGGTCGAGCGTCGCCTGCACGCGGCCGTCCTCACCGGTGCGGCCGTGCAGCGCGAGAAACACGATGTCCGCCATGGCGCACACCTCGAGCACGTGCGCGCCGAAGAGACTCGGGCTCTGGAGCTTGCGCTGCGCGCGCACAGTCTCCAGATCCGGCGCGCTCTCGTCGATGCGCGTGCCGCCGAGTGCCGGCGGGTCGTCAAACACACGGGCGATATCACCCGTATAGTCTTCAAGACCGAAGAACATATCCAGCAGCACGACCTGATGGCCGTTTTCCTTGAGCGCACCGGCAATTTTCGTGCCGCTCGAGATCGAGACGTTGCGCTCAGGGCTCAGGCCGCCGCAAAGAACTGCAATTTTCATTGGGATTCCCCCTTCGTTTTCTCATAAAACCGCCCTCTGACGGTATTGTTTGATTATATCACACTATGTTCTTGCATTCAAATATAGAATTCCCGAAAAAAGAGCGTGAAAGTTGCTGCATTGTGTGCTATACTCCTAATGTTACAGGAAAGGACGGAAAAGAGCCATGCATTATGTCGTGATGGATCTGGAATGGAATCAGGCGATGAGTTCCAAATCCTCCGTATTCAACAAGCTGCCCATTCACCTGCGCGGCGAGATCATCGAGATCGGCGCGGTGAAGCTCAACGAAGACATGACCCCCGGCGAAGAATTCAAGATCGACGTCAAGCCCGTTTATTTTAAGCGTATGCACTACAAGGTCAAAAAGCTCACCGGCTTCGACCGCGAGCGTCTGGCCGCCGGTGTGAGCTTTCCGGAAGCGCTGGCGCAGTTTCGCGCCTGGTGCGGTGACGATGTGACATTTCTCACCTGGGGCTGCGACGATCAGGGCATCCTCGAGCAGAACATCATCATCCACGATCTCGACTGGGACTGGATCGCGGGCTGGGTCAACCTCCAGCTCATCTACAACCTCCAGACCGACGGCGACCGCAACCAGAAATCGCTTGCGACCGCGATGGAGCACTTCACCATCGAGCAGACGCGCATCGCGCACGATGCGCTCGGCGATGCGTACAACACCGCTCTCGTGTGCACGCACCTGAACATGGAAAAGGGTCTTGCCGACTACCATGACGCCGCGCAGAAGCTCACGACCCGCCTGCCGAAGGAGCGCCACGGCGAGAACAATGGTCCTGACCCCATCGAGCACGTCGCCTCGGAAACCTACGCCACGAAGTCCGAGCTCTTTGGCGACGCCGCCTTTGTCACCCCCTGCTGCCCGCTGTGCAGCGGCGAGGTGCGCTACAGCAAGTGGGTCAATCAGGGCGACCAGCGCTACATGGCGCTCGGCGAGTGCCCGACCGACGGCAAGCTGCTCGTGCGGCTCAAGTTCCGCAAGGCGGACGACTGCACGTGGAGCGCCACACGCCTGACCTATCAGGCGACGGACAGCATGGAGAGCTACTACAAGGCCAAGGCAGCGCAGCCGCGCAAGCGCGGCCGCGGAAAATCCCGCCGCCGCCCGGCCAAGACCGCGCAGTCCGCGCCGCAATGATCCGCGGATCAAAAAAACCGCAGCCCCGATACACGTTGTATCGGGGCTGCGGTTTTTTCTGCCTGCCGTTATGCGTGCTGCATCTGCGCCGCGAAATAGGCGCGGGTGGTGTCGGCATCGTGCAGGATGCGCGCCTTGAGCTCGTCCACGGATTGGAACTTCTGCTCCGGACGCAAAAACTTATAAAACTCCAGCCGCACCTGGCGGTTGTAGAGGTTGCCCGCATAGTCGAGGATAAAGCTCTCCACGCTCACGCGCTGTCCGCCGCTGACCGTCGGCCGCACGCCGACATTCGTGACGGCGCAATGCTCACTGCCGTCGTCGAGATACACCTTCGCGGCGTACACGCCGTGGCGCGGCACGAGCACCCCGTCCGGGAACTGCATATTGATCGTGGGCGTGCCCATCTTCGTGCCGAGACGGTAGCCGTAGTGCACGGTGTCGGACAGCGTGTGCGGATGACCGAGAAACGCATTGGCGCGCTCGACCTCGCCGTTTTCGAGCAGCTCGCGGATATAGGTCGAGCTCACGATGCGGCCGTCAAGCGTCACGGCGGGAATGACATCGCAGCCGAGCCCACGCTCGGCGCAGTAGGCAGCGAGTTTTTCCGCCGTGCCCTCGCCCTTCCAGCCGAAGCAGAAATCGTGCCCGACGACGAAGCCCGCCGCGTCCATCTCATCGACCAGCGTCTGGATGAATGTCTGCCACGGCATCTGCATGACCGTGCGGTCAAAGTGGATGAAGACCACGCTCTCGATACCGAACAGGCGCTGGATCAGCTCCTCGCGGGCGTGCGCGCTGTTGATGAGCGGGACTTCCTTGCCGAACACGAGCGTGTCCGGGTGCACGTCAAAGCTCATCACCGTGGGAATGGCGTCCATCTCCTCGGCGCGCGCGACCGTGCGGCGCATGAGCGCGGCGTGACCGATGTGGATGCCGTCAAAAAAGCCCAGAGCAATGACACGTTTCTGGTTTTCCATACGTTACGAAACCTCGAAAAAACTTTTGATCGTGACGGCTGTGCCGTCCGTGACCTGCGCAAGCAGGAGAAACTCCCCCGACGCAGCATAGATGCGATAGACGCCGTCCGGCGCACAGAGCCGAAACGGATTGCCGCAGCGGGCAAGCCGCTCCGCCTGCGCATCGACGGTGCACTGCGCAGCATCCGGCCAGAGGCTGTCCACCGGCAGGAGCAGACGCTGCGCCGCCTCGCGCGGCAGGGCGCAGAGCGCGTCCATCGTGTGCGCATCGCTCACGCGGTACGCGCCGACCTCCGTCCGGCGCAGGGCGCTCATCACGCCGCCGCAGCCGAGCGCCGCGCCGATATCGTGGCAGAGCGTGCGGATATACGTCCCCTTCGAGCAGCGGACGCACAGAACATAGTCCCCGTCCGCCTCGCCGAGCACGGTGAGTTCCTCGATCGTGACCGGACGCGCCTTGCGCGCGACCTCGCCGCCGCGGCGGGCGATCTCATAGAGCTTTTTGCCGTCGACCTTGAGCGCCGAATACATCGGCGGCACCTGCAGGATGTCCCCGCGAAACTGCGGCAGCACCGCCTCAAGCTCCGCGCGGCTGACCGCACGCTCCGAGCGGCTGAGCACCGTGCCGGTCGTATCCTGCGTGTCGGTCGTGAGACCAAGGCGCAGGTGCGCCTCATAGCACTTGGTGTGATTTTCGGAAAAGGACACCGCGCGCGTCGCGCGTCCGGCGAATACGACCAGAAGGCCGGTCGCCATCGGGTCGAGCGTGCCGGAGTGTCCCATGCGCCGCTCGCCGAGCACGCCGCGCAGCTTTGCCACAACGTCATGACTCGTCCAGCCGGCGGGTTTATCGACCAGTAAGATCCCGTTCATGCCGGCCACACCTGATCAATGGCCGCAAGGATCTTTTCCACAGCCGTTTCCGGGTCGCATGTGAGCGTGCAGCCGGAGGCCATCTTGTGACCGCCGCCGCCGTAGACCGCGCAGATGGCGCAGGAATCCACCTCCGGCGTCGTGCGCACGGAGATCTTGCTGCGGCCGTCGGTCAGCTCGCGGATCGTGACGCTCACGACCACACCGTCCGCCCGGCCGGGCAGACCGGCGATATCGTCACAGTCGTCCTCCGTCGCCTGCAGAGCATCGATGAGCGCGCGCGTGACGACCGCGATGGCGATCTGACCGCCGCGGAAAAAGCGCATTCCGGAATAGATATGCCCGACGAGCGCCATACGCGCGCGGGAGATCTTGCGGAAAAACTCCATGCTCACCTTGCGGTTATCGGCGCCGAGCTCGAGCAGGCGCGCCGCCGCGCGCAGGGTGGCTGCGTTCGTGTTCGCGTACTGGAAGCAGCCCGTGTCCGTCGTGACAGCGATGTACAGGAGGTTTGCCTCCTGCTCGGTCACGCTGCCGGTCAGCAGCTCGATGAGCTCGAGCACTGCCTCGCCGCAGGCGGATTTCTCCGCGTGCAGCAGCGTGTCGCCGGCGTAGTGCAGGTTCGACGGGTGGTGGTCGACGCACAGATCGACCGCGCCGGAAAATCCCTGCGGGAACAGATCCGGCGTTGCGATATCGACCGCGACCACACACGCGGGCACAAAGTCCGCAGGCGCAAAAAACTGCGCCACATACGGCAGATAGCGCGCAGTCGTCTCCGGGTTGGGGAACATATACGCCGTCTTGCCCATGCGGCGCAGCGCGCTGCAAAGCGCCGCACCGCTCCCGAGCGTGTCACCGTCCGGGCGCAGGTGCGACAGGATCAGAATCGCGTCGCGGTCGCACAGGGCCGCTGCAAATTCCCGATCATTCATACTTCAAGCCTCACTTCCGGTGTCGGAATCGTGCAGCCGCTCGATCAGGGCGCTGATATGCGCGCCCTCCTCGATCGAGTGGTCGATCTCAAACACCAGTTCCGGGGTGTAGCGCAGGTCCAGCACGGTGCCGAGCTCACGGCGCAGCCAGCCGGAGGCCGAACGCAGCCCCTTTTTGAATTCCTTCTCATCGTGCATACCAAGCACGGAGAGCCAGATCTTCGAATAGCGCAGGTCGCCCGTCGTCTCGACGCGGGTGACGCTGATCATACCCTGCTGCACGCGGGGGTCTTTGACCTGCGTGAGCAGATTTGCCAGCACGCGCTGGATATCATCATTCGTTCTTGCCAGTTTATTGGAAGCCATAGATAACTCCTTTTTTACTGCTTGATCTCCTGCATGACGAACACTTCGATCACATCGCCGACCTTGATGTCGTTGTACTTATCGACCTGCAGGCCGCACTCGTAACCGGAGGCAACTTCCTTGACGTCGTCCTTGAAGCGGCGCAGAGACGCAAGGTCGCCCTCGAAGACGACGATGTTGTCGCGCACGACGCGCACCTTGCTGTTGCGCACGATCTTGCCGTCGGTGACGTAGCCGCCGCAGACGGTGCCGACCTTGGAGACTTTGAAGGTCTGGCGGATCTCGACGTGGCCGATGATCTGCTCCTGGAACTTCGGCGCGAGCATGCCCTTCATGGCCGCCTCGATCTCGTTGATGCAGTCATAGATGACGCGGTACATACGGATCTCGACGTTGCTGCGTGCGGCATTGTCGCGCGCGGCGGCATCCGGCCGGACGTTGAAGCCGACGATGATCGCGTTGGATGTCGCGGCGAGCATGACGTCGGACTCGCTGATCGCACCGACGCCGGAGTGGATGACCTGCACGCGCACCTCCTCATTCGAGAGCTTCTCGAGCGAGGACTTGACCGCCTCGGCGCTGCCCTGCACATCCGCCTTGACGATGATGTTGAAGTCCTTCATCTCGCCCTGCTGGATGCGGGAGAACAGGTCGTCGAGCGAGACCTTCTTGCTGCCGGCGTTGGCAGCGTCCTTCTTCTGCTGCTTGCGCTGCTCGACCAGCTCGCGCGCCATGCGCTCGTCGGCGACGGCGTTGAACGTGTCGCCCGCACTCGGCACCTCGGACATACCGGCGATCTCGACCGGGATGGACGGGCCCGCCTCCGTCACACGCTGACCCTTGTCATTGGTCATCGTGCGCACGCGGCCGACTGCCGTACCGGCGATGATGATGTCGCCCTGCTTGAGCGTACCGTTCTGGACGAGGACGGTCATGATCGGGCCGCGGCCCTTATCCATGCGCGCCTCAATGACCGTGCCGCGGGCGGCGCGGTTCGGATTTGCCTTGAGCTCCTGGATCTCGGCGAGCAGGACGAGGTTTTCGAGCAGGTTGTCGACGCCCTCGCCGGTCTTGGCCGAGATCGGGCAGACGATCGTCTCGCCGCCCCACTCCTCGGGCACGAGACCGTACTCGGTGAGCTGCTGCTTGATGCGGTCGGGGTTGGCGCCGTGCACGTCCATCTTGTTGATGGCCACGACCAGCGGGATACCGGCAGCCTTGGCGTGGTTGATGGACTCGATCGTCTGCGGCATGATGCCGTCATCGGCCGCGACGACGAGGATGGCGATGTCCGTGACCATCGCACCGCGGGCACGCATGGACGTGAACGCCTCATGACCCGGGGTATCAAGGAAGGTGACGGGCTTGCCGTTGACCATGACGCGGTAAGCGCCGATGTGCTGCGTGATGCCGCCGGCCTCACCGGCTGCGACGTTTGCGCGGCGGATGCGGTCGAGCAGGCTGGTCTTGCCGTGGTCGACGTGACCCATGACCACCACGACTGGCGCGCGCGGGACGAGTTCGTCCTCGCTATCCTCGCGGTCGTCGATCAGGCGCTCCTCCACCGTCACGATGACCTCATGCTCAACCTTGCAGCCGAGCTCCATGGCCACGAGTGCGGCGGTATCGTAATCAATAGTGTCGGACAGCGATGCCATGACGCCCATCTTCACAAGACGGCGCACGACCTCGGCACCGGTCTTTTTCATGCGCGAGGCGAGCTCGCCCACGGAGATCGTGTCCGGGATCTGCACCTTGAGCTGCTGCTTTTTGGCGATCTCAAGCTGCAGCTTCTGCATCTTGTCGCGCTCCTCCTGGCGGCGCTTTGCGCCGGCGGCGGGGTTTTGCGGACGCTGACGATTGCGGTTCTGGATCTTCTGCTTGCCGCCGCGCTTGTTCTGCGCGCGCTCGGGCACAAGATCGTCCAGACGCTGGTCGTACTTGGACAGGTTCGTCGTCGCGCCGCGGGTATCGACAACGCGGCGCTCCGCCACCTGACGCGGCTGGTGCGGCTTGTCGTCCTTCTTCGGCTTGGTCTGCTGCTGCGGCTGCGCGGTCTGCTGAGCCTGGGCGGCCGGCTGCTGCGCGGCGCCGCTCTTCGGCGCCTCGGCAGACGCTGCCTGCGGCTTGGCCTTGGGCTGGTCGGGCACTTTGTAGAGCTCCTCCAGGCTGGCCGCCTGATGGTGCTGCGTGAGATACTCAAAAATGTCGTTGAGCTCTGCGTCCTCGAGCACCTGCATATGATTTTTCGGAGTGGTGGCATAATCCGTCAGGATCTGCGTGATCTCCTTCGAGGTCATGTTGAAATCCTTCGCCACCTCATGCACTCTGTATTTAATCAATCCGCTCATACTTGTTTCCTCCTCTTACCGTGGCGCCCGCCGCTTGACTGCGCCGTGCCCTTGTCTGATATCGTCTTTGCGGCAAGCGCTGCCGCCGTGTTGCTGTACTGCTCCGGATCTGCCTGTGCCAGCGCGGACACAAAGGCCTTTGCAAGCCCCGGATCGGTGACGGCAGCGATGGCGCAGCCGGTCTTGCCGAGCCGCTCGGAGAGCGCCTGCTTCGTATACGGCAGACGCAGCAGCGGCGCCTGCGCGGTGTAAGCAAAGCCCTCGGCGCGCTTGCGCGCATTGTCCGACGCGTCCTGCGCCAGCAGCACCAGGCACGCCTGCCCGGCGCGCGCCGCCGCTCCGGCGTCATACTCGCCGAGCGCGATGCGCCCGGCCTTGCGCATGAGGCCGAGATAGTTGGCTGCTTTATCCGTGTTGGAGCACCTCCAGTTCCGCTGTGAGCTGCTCATAGATCTCCGCCGGGATCGGCGCATCGAACGCGCGCTCGAGCGCACGGCTCCTGCGCGCCTTTTTCAGGCACTCGGGATTCGGGCACAGATACGCGCCGCGCCCCGCCGCCTTGCCGCGCGCATCGAGCGAGATGCCCCCCTCCGGCGCGCGCACCACCCGGATGAGCTCCGGCTTGGGTTTCTTTTCACGGCAGCCGACGCACTGCCGCTGGGGAATGGACTTGGGCATGGGTGACTGCCTCCTTTCGCATTATGCCTCGCTCTCGGGCTTGATGTCGATCTTATAGCCGGTGAGCTTGGCGGCCAGGCGGGCATTCTGCCCCTCCTTGCCAATGGCCAGCGAGAGCTGATTATCCGGCACGATGACGCGGCAGCTCTTACCCTCGTCGAGCAGCGTCACCTCCAGCACCTCGGACGGTGCGAGCGCGGCCGCGATGAATTCCTCCGGCACCTCGCTGTACTTGACGATGTCGATCTTCTCGCCGCCGAGCTCGTTGACGACGCTCGCAACACGGCCGCCCTTCGGACCGACGCACGCGCCGATCGGATCGATGACCGGATCCTCCGCCCAGACAGCCATCTTCGTGCGGCTGCCGGCCTCGCGGGCGATGGACTTGATCTCGACCGTGCCGTCAAAGATCTCCGGCACTTCGAGCTCGAACAGGCGCTTGACCAGACCCGGATGCGTGCGGCTGATGAGCACCTGCGGTCCGCGCGCGCTGTTGCGCACTTCGACGACGTAGACCTTGATGCGGTCGCCCTCGTGCAGCACCTCACCGCGGATGCACTCCGCCGGGGCAAGCATGGCCTCGGTATAGTCGGAGTTGGAGCTGATCTTCAAAAACGCGCAGCCGGTGCGCGGATCGATCTTATTGACAACGCCGGTGAGGATCTCATGCTCCTTGGAGTTGAACTCCTCATAGATCATGCCGCGCTCCGCCTCGCGGATACCCTGGATGATGACCTGCTTTGCAGCCTGCGCCGCGATGCGGCCAAACTGCTTGGTCTCGACCGGGACGCTGACGATGTCGCCGACCTTGGCGCGCTTGCTGATGCGGTGCGCCGCCTCTTCGCTGATCTCAACATAGGGGTCGATGACGCGCTCGACGACCGTCTTTTTGACGACCATCTCGATCTTCTTTTTCGTCTCGTCGAGAATGACCTCCACATTGTCCTCACAGTCGGGCGTGTCCTTGCGGAACGCCGTCAGCATGGCCTGGCGGATCTTCTCGTACATATATTCGCGCGGGATGCCCTTTTCCTTTTCAATATCTGCAACTGCATCAAAAAATTCTGCGTTCATGGTCGAATTCCCTTTCCTTATATGGTCAGGTGCAGGCGCACCTGTGCGATGGCGGATTTTTGAAAGACACGGCTGTTCTTGCCGTCCGAGACGGTCACGTCCCCGTTGTCATACTGCTCGAGCGTGCCGATGTGCACCTTGCTGCCGTCCACCGGCTGATAGAGCCGCACCTCGACCTGCGCACCGAGAAAACGCGCAAAATCGCCCGGTCGTTTGAGCTGCCGCTCCGCACCCGCGGACGACACCTCGAACACATAGCTGTCGGGAATGGGGTCAGCCTCGTCGAGGATCGGATCGAGCGCCCGGCTGAAATTCTCACAGTCCTGGATCGACACGCCGTCCGGCTTGTCGATGTACACACGCAGATAGCGGCTGCCCGCCTCCTTGACGTATTCCACGTCCCAGATCTCGCATCCCTGCTGCGCGGCCACAGGCTCGGCCAGCGCGAGGACAGCGTCTGTCAATTTACTCATACATCACCATTCCATTTTCTGACACTTCGAAAGACATCAAGAAAAAGAGTGGGCGGGTGCCCACTCTGTCAAATCCTGCTTCCTTCGTACGGCAATATCATACCATCCCGTGACCCACAATGCAAGCCTTTTTTTGTGCGGCGGGGCACTTACTGGTACAGCGCCACGAATTCCTCCAGGCAGAGGTTGTGCTCGGTCATGAACTTCGCCGCCGCCTCACCGACGTAGCGCACGTGCCACGGCTCGTTGCGGCCGGTGATGCTGACCTTGTCCGCCGGGTAGCGGATGACGAAGCCGTAGTCCGCACAGTTGTCGGCAAGCCAGCTCAGGAAGCGCGCATTGACCTTTTCCACGCTCAGCGAGTCATAGTACTGGTCGACCACGTCCGCGCCGAGGCCGGTCTGGTGGTCGCTCGTGCCGGGAGGCGCCGCGATGCGCGCCGCCGCCGTCTCCGCCTCGTCGCGCGTGTCGCCGCTGCGCATAAATTCAGCGACCTGATTTTCGTACTGCTGCTTCTGCGTCAGGTACGGGCGGTAGGAACAATAGATATAAGGACTCCACCCGGCGCTGCGCGCCGCCTTGAGCAGTGCGTTGAGCGCATCCACCGCACGGGAATCGAACGTGGACTGCGAGCCGCTGATCTTGCTCACGTCCGGCACGTACTCGTTGATATTATGCGCCTGACTGGCAATGAGATATTCCCACGAGGAGATATCCACATCCGGCAGGTCATCATAGGTCTTCTGGGTCGGCGCCGCCGTCGTCTGCATATCCGGCGGAAGGATCAGATCCGTCGGTGCGGTGGGCACGGCGTTGCTGCGTGCCTCGTTGATGCGCGAGAGAATGAGCATGGCGCACACGACGACCAGCACCGTCAGCGCCACCGACAGCCAGAGACGTTTGTTCTTCATGCAGATCCCTCCCGGATAAAAACAAAAATGAAAAGCAGCTCGAAAGAGCCGCTTTTCACAATAGCATATTTTTCGCGTTCCGGCAAGTCCCCCGTCACAGATCGACGCGCGCATAGTTTTTCGCCGCCCTCCGGAAAGCCAGCCACGACAGCAGCGCAAACGCCGCCGCGCCCGCAGCCAGCACCGGAAGCTGACGCACCTGACCGGCCGCATCTACCGCATCGAGATACGGTCCGACGACCGGGAAATGCGACAGCGCCTCAACCAGCGCCATCAGCACCGCCGTCGGAATGATCGCCAGCAGAAACGAGCGTCCGACGCGCACCGCGGTCTTATAAAACGCCGGCAGGAACACCGCGTTGAACACGCCGAAAATGAGCAGCACCGCGCCGAAGAGCGCCACGTTTGCATCGATGCCCGCAAGGTTCGTGCCGTTGGGATTGATGCGCACCGACAAGACCGCAAACGGCACCGCAAGCACGAGCTCCGTCAGCTCGACCGCCACGACCAGCCACGTGCGGGCGCACACCTGCTCACGCTTCGTGACCGGCAGCACGGCACAGTAATAGACGTCCTTATTCTCGCGTCCGTTGAGAAAGGTGAAGAAGATACCGAGCAGCCCGTAGAAAAACACGACCGTGTACGGATAGCTCGGGATGAGCAGCATCACACCGAAGAGCGCGAACACATACATCATCGGATGCGCCGCAAGGCGCAGATCCTTACAGAAAATCTTTGCCGTCATAGCTTCTCCTTTCCACGCGCACGAGAATATCCTCGAGCGAGAGCGTCTCGTCGCCGAGCTGCGCGCGATAGTGCGCGAGAAAGCCGTCACACGCGTCGCTGCGCAGGATCTCCCCGTCCTTGACCATCGTGATATGCGAGGCGCATTTTTCCAGATCGGACGTGATGTGCGTCGAAAACAGGATGCTGCGCTCACCGCTTTGCACCACGCCGCGAAAAAGCTCCATGAGCTCGTCGCGCGACACGGGGTCGAGCCCGCTCGTCGGCTCATCAAGAATGAGCAGGCGCGCATCGTGCGAGAGCGCAAGCGCGAGCATATATTTCACGCGCATACCGGACGAGAGCTGCGAGACCTTCTTCGTCTCGTCGAGTGCGAACAGCGACAGGTAGTGCCGGTATTTTTCCTCATCCCAGCCGGCGTAAAACCGCCGTGTCACATCCGTGATGACACCGAGCTTCCGGTTCGGGTAAAAATCCACGCCGCCGAGCACTACGCCAAGCTGCTGCTTACAGGCGGGCTCATCGGCATAAAAATCCCGACCGAACATCGTCACGCGGCCGCTGTCCGGATGCACGAGGTTGAGCATAGCCTTGATGGTCGTGCTCTTTCCGGCACCGTTGCGGCCGATGAAGCCCATGATCGCGCCCGGCTCAACGGCAAACGACACGCCGCGCAGCCGAAACGCCGGGTATGTCTTGCACAGCCCCTCCACTTTGAGCATACTCATTGCTCTTCCTCCCGCTTCAGCTCCTGCGCGAGCGCGGCAGCAAACACCTGCGTCTCCTCCTCCGGCACATCCGGCGCCGCGGCCTTTGCGCCCTGATCGAACACTGCGCGCACGAACCGATCATAATAGCTGCTGCTCTGCAGCGCGATGCCGCGCTCGCGGTCGGCCAGCAGAATGAGCGAATCGCCCGGCGCGAGGCCGAACATATCGCGCACCTCCTTCGGGATCACGATCTGTCCCTTCGGGCCGATGCGCACCGTGGCCATAAATTTGTCCTGCATGGACTGCATATGCGTCACCTCCGGTATAACTTGTATTACTTTTCTTACGTTATAGCACAATGCCGCCCGCCACGCAAGCATTTTTTCAATTATTTCGTTCGTGACGAATATTATGTAAACCAAAAAGCGCAAAAAAGATCCCCCTGCCGCTCGGCAGGGGGATCACACCTAATCGAATAACTTAGAGCGCCTCGACGTCGGCGATGAAAGCCTGGATGGCTTCTTCCGGAACGAGCTTCTTGCTGCGGACCAGATCCACGATGTCACCAACGGTCTTCTTGTAGAAGAGCTTCAGGGGGTACTTGGTCAGGCTCGGAACGGACTTCATCATGACTTCCTTGCCATTCATGTCCTCGATGAACGTCTTAACACTCAGAGTTTTGTAATCCATAATATGTTCTCCTTTCAATTTTGAACACATTGGCCATTTCCCCAAATCCCAATTGAAATGGCTTCGTTGTTCAAAGATTAACGCTTTTTGGGTATTTTGTCAAGTATGTCGGGAAATTTTCTTCGCCTTCCCGTCAATTTTCATCCAGTAATCAACGCACTGTTGTGCAGCATTTGCGCACAAGCAAATAATTGTGTGTCAGGAAAGTGTACGTGCCGCCGCCGAATAGAATGACCTCAGGCAGAAACGGAGGGCTGAAAATGCTGTACAGTACCCTGATGCTGATGATGAGCAGCGCGTTTTTGATGCTGCGTCTGAGCCCCGGCGGGTCGTTTCCGCGCCCGCTGAGCGAGGCCGAGGAGCGCAAGTATCTCGAGGCATGGCTGCAGGGCGATCTGGAGGCGCGCAACGTGCTCATCGAGCACAACCTGCGGCTGGTGGCGCACATCATCAAAAAATACTACACGCATTACGACGACACGGACGACCTGATCTCGATCGGCACGATCGGACTCATCAAGGGCATCAACACCTACCGTCCGGATAAGGGCGTGCGCCTTGCGACCTATGCCAGCAGGTGCGCAGAAAACGAGATCCTGATGTATTTTCGCAGCACGCGCAAAAATGCAGCCGAGACGCTGCTCTCGGACGTGCTCGACACGGACGGCGACGGCAACAGTCTGTCGCTCATCGACATTCTGTCCGAGGACGAGGACATGGACGCCCGCCTGCAGTCGGATGAGGTGAGCCAGGCACTGCGGCGCTGCATCGTCGAGGTGCTCGACACGCGCGAGCGCGAGATCATCCGCTTGCGCTACGCCATCGGCGGCGGTGAACCGCTGACACAGCGCGAGACCGCGCAGCACTGCGGCATCAGCCGTTCCTATGTGTCGCGCATCGAGAAAAAAGCCATTGAAAAGCTGCGCGCCGCCCTGCTGGCGGCCGGTTACTGACCGCGCAGCGTTGACAAAGCGGCCGAAACAAGGTAAAATTGCAAAACATGACGGGAGATGATACCATGGCGGATCAAGAGCACATCGCAGGCGTGCACACGCATGTGGATGAAAACGGAAACGTGATCACCCACTGCCACGGCGGCGAAGCGCATACGCATGAACACGAGCACGGCCACGGCCACAGCCATGGGCACGGACACACGCACACGCAGACCAAGGCGGTCATCAATCGCCTGGCGCGCGCGATCGGCCATCTGGAATCGGTCAAGCGCATGGTCGAGGATGGGCGTGACTGCTCCGAGGTGCTCATCCAGCTTGCAGCCGTGCGCTCGGCGCTGAACAATACGGCAAAGATCATTCTCAAGGATCACATCGACCACTGCCTGACCGACGCCGTGGAGAGCGGCGACCAGCAGGCCATCGACGAGCTGAACCTTGCGATCGAAAAGTTCATGACCTGAACACAAGAGCATCCCTCCGCCGCGCGGCGGAGGGATACTCTGTTTTTTGTGCAGCAAAAAGGACGCATCCGAAGCGGATGCGTCCTTTTTTGAAACGAATTTACTGCCGCACGTTTTCCATTGAGACAACTTCGCCGGTCATCTGGTCGACGGTCACGACGTAGCGCGGGTGGAAGTAGTACACGGTCGTGAGCGTTACGCGGTAAACGGGCTGTGCGCCGCTCTCATCGAGCTGCACGTCCCACGCGGCGAGGTCGCTCTCCGAGATGCCGGCCGCCGCGATGGCGATCCTGCGCGCCTGCTCCGGCGTGATCGGCTCTGTGGGCTGCGGAGTCGGGGTCGGAGTCGGTGTCGGTGTCGGGATAGGTGTCGGGGTCGGGGTCGGCATCGGCGTGGGCGTCGGCACGGGCTTCGGCGTCACAGGGCGCGCGGGACGCGACTGCGGCTTCACCGGCTCGGTCTGGGGCTTGAGCGGCTCATCGCCGGTCAGGCGGCAGAGCTCCGTCGTGCGCGCATCGACGCTGCACACATAGTGGTGCTCACCGTCCGAGAGCACAAATTCCATGACCATCCGGCCGTCGATGAGCGTAAAGCGCACGCTGACCTCCGTGACGCTGTCCGCATCCAGACCGCAGCAGGCGAGCGCCGCATCCATGGCCTGATCATATGGGATATATGCACCGGTGCTCGCAGCACCGATCGAGGTCATGTCGCCGAGCGACACCCGGTTGGACGCCGCGAGAATGTTCAGATCATTGATCGGCAGCACAGCCAGCGCATCATCGGTGAGTTCCTCCACCTGTGCGCTGATCTGCCGGATGAGCATTGCCTTTCCGGCACTGACGCCCATGGCAGCGGCTTCGGCCTCCAGCGCGGGATCCGGCTCGAGCACCTGCGCCAGAACGGCGGGCTCGAGACCGCAGTCGGTCTGCGCGTCCTCCACGGCGGCAGCCAGCCGGTCGCGCAGCCGCGCGTCACCCTTGCTGGCCTCGACCGTGACGAGGATCGAGTTCGTATCCGCCGAGACATAGCCATCGGCCCGCAGCTCGGTGACGATCGCATCGGCCGCCGTCTGCAGCGGCTGGTTGCGCAGTTCCAGCTCGTCGAGCACGATCTGTGCGTCGGCATTGCGCGCGCGCACAGACAGAACACGGCCGAGCTTATTGACGGTCAGCTCGATGCTGGGGTTCGCGTCCAGCGTTGCAACGCCGCCGGGCGTCTGCGCAGCGTAAAAACCACCGCCGAGCACCGCCAGCACAAACACCGCCGCCGCTGCGACCCAGCGCCGCCACGCGCCGCCGCTGCGGCTGCGCTGCGGCAGCGGGACGACCGTTTCCGTTTCCGGCTTCGGCTGCGTTTCCGCCTGAACGCGGGCGAGAATCTTGTCCCAAGGATCCGGCGTCACGGCTGCGACTTCCTCGCGCAGCTGCTGCAGCAGCTGCTCATCACGCTTTTCCTGTTCAGTCAAGACCGTCACCCCCCATCGATGCGCGCAGCTTTGCCAGCGCGCGGTTATAGCGTGAGATCGCCGTCGCCTGCGGAATGTTCAGCAGGTCGGCCACCTCTCTGTGCTTGAGTCCGGAGAGCGCGTGCAGCATCACGATCTCCCGCTCACTGTCCGTGAGCAGGCGCAGCACCTTATCAAGCACCATATGATTTTCCGTCTCCCGATAAGCGTTGTGCGGATCCTCCACATGAAACAGCTCATCAAAAGATACATTCTTGTTTTCCGCCTTGCGCAGGCGCATAAGCGCCAGATTGCGCGCGATCGTCAGCAGCCACGCCATCGGCTTGCCCGCCGGATGGTAGCTCGACGCCGACTGCATCACGCTCACAAACGTGTCCTGCATCACATCCTCGGCCGCCGTCGGGTCGCGCAGGATCGACAGAGCGAAACCGTAAACGGACGATGACGTTTGGCGATACAGCATCTCAAGCGCGGCGGTATCCCCCTCCGCAATGCGCAGGATCAGGCTCTCGTCCGGTGGTAGGCCATCGGACGCACCTATATCACTTGTGCGTTTGTCGTCATTTAGCATATTTGATTACCCCACATGAGTATAATGCCTGAAAACGAATTTTAATGCATATAAAATTGTTTTCCGAAAAATTTTCCCCAAAAAAGTGCGTTTTTCGGCACTTCTTTCCTCTTAACCGACTATTTTACGTGATTGCAGGCGGTTTGTGAAGCGCGCAAACCATAAAAAACTGCGTTTTCGGCAGATTTTACGTTTCCTTATCCGGCGGCGCTGTCACCTCGAGCGCGTGATTGAGCACCACGCCCAGAATGAGCAGCAGACCGAACATCTGAAACCAGAACAGCAGGATCACGACCGAAGCGAGCGACCCGTATACGAGTGAATACTTCGCGCTGCTGCCGATCAGCCACGAGAGCAGGATACTCATCACCACGATGCCGACGGCCGAAAACAGCGCGCCCGGAAGCACCCGGTGAGATGTCCGGCGCGGCGTGGTGAGCCGGTAGAGCACAAGGATCATCATCAGCAAAATGGCGAACAGCACCAGAAAGCGCAGCCAAGTCCACGACCAGACGATGCTCACGCGCGGCATAAGCGCGTCGAGCCAGAGCAGAAAATGCTTGCCCGTCAGCATGAGCAGGATGCACAGGTACAGCACCAGCAAAAACGTCACCGAGAAGATGATGCTCACGACGGTGTTGCGCACGATGCCGAAGCGCTGATCGCCATGGATCTCGCCGACGATGGCGGCCATGGCGCGAAACGCCGCCGACGCGCTTGTGATCATGACAAAGAGCGCTGCGATGAACATGACCTGACTCGTGTTGCCGGACACATAGTTTAAAAACTCCGACACGAGCGCCTGCGTCTCGCGCGGGAGCACGAGCGTCTCCACGATGCGCAGCACGGCGGTCGGGTCGCGCAGGATGAGCGCAAGCAGGTCGTACATACAGATGATGACCGGAAACAGCGCCATGACCATGTAATAGGCGATCTCGGCCGCCGAGCGCGTCACGCGGCGGGTGAGAAACGTGTCCGCCATGGTCGTAAGGACACGGGTAATGCGCCAGTCTTTCAATCGACTGCCTCCTCTCACAGAATGCAAAAACCGCCTTCACAAGGAGCGAAGGCGGTTTTGGACAGATGATGAAGCTTACTTGGAGTTGAAGATCTTGAAGATGCTGTCGAACGGATCTTCCTCCGCGGGTGCGGCGGCATCCGCAGCCGGAGCGGCAGCCGGGGCAGCGGGTGCAGCGGCCGGAGCCGGAGCGGCAGCCGGAGCAGCCGCGGCCGCAGTCGCAGCGGCGCTGTACATACCGGCGGCAGGCGCAGCAGCCGGAGCAGCAGCGGCGGCCGGAGCAGCCTCCGCCTGAGCCTTACCCGGCTCGTCAAAGCCGGTGGCGATGACGGACACGCGGATCTCGTCGTCGAGCGAGGGGTCGAAGCTCGCGCCGAAGATGATGTTGGCGTCCGGATGCGCAGCCTCCTGAACGAGGTTGGCAGCGGTCTCGACATCCTCCAGGCCCATATCCTCGGAGCCGGTGATGTTGATGAGCACGCCGCGCGCACCGTTGATCGACGTCTCCATGAGCGGGCTCGCAACGGCCATGCGGGCAGCGTCCTCCGCCTTGCCCTTGCCGGCGGCGCGGCCGACGCCCATGTGGGCGAAGCCGGCGTCTTTCATGACGCAGGTAACGTCCGCAAAGTCGAGGTTGATGAAGCCGGTGTTCTTGATGAGGTCGGAGATGCTCACGACGGCCTGACGCAGCACGTCGTCCGCGATCTCGAAAGCGTTGGCCAGCGTGACCTTCTGGTCGGTGGCAAACTTCAGGCGGTCGTTCGGGATGATGAGCAGGGAGTCGACCTTGCCCAGCAGCTCGTTGATGCCGACCATGGCCTGATCCATGCGGCGCTTGCCCTCGAACTTGAAGGGCTTGGTGACGACGCCGACGGTCAGGATGCCGGCCTCGCGGGCGATGTCCGCGATCGTGGGCGCTGCGCCCGTGCCGGTGCCGCCGCCCATGCCGGCGGTGATGAAGACCATATCGGCATTTTCCAGGCTCTTGGCAATGTTGTTGCGGCTCTCCTCGGCGCTGCGCTTGCCGACATCGGGATCGCTGCCGGCGCCCTGACCATGGGTCAGCTTCTCGCCGATCTGGATCTTCTGGTCAGCGCTGGAGACAGCCAGAGCCTGCTTATCTGTATTGACAGCCACGTACTCAATTCCCTGAGTGCCGGACTTAACCATGCGGTTTACGACATTGTTGCCGGCCCCGCCAACACCAACGACCTTGATGGTGACGACATTTTCCGGACCGGACTCGGTAGCAAAGGACATATTCGGTTCCTCCCTGTTGTTTCTATTTGTATCAGCGCTCGGCGCGTGTGCGCTCTGAGGGCCGTTTCTTGGCGGATTTCGCTTTTGTCTGTTCTTATTCTTTCCCATTTTATATCGTTTTCCTTATCAGGTCAATCTTTTTTTGTGAACATTCAGCCGGGGCTGAAATGTGCGCGCTTGTCGATCGACAGATCGATGGTGCCGGTATCGCCGGCTGTGAGCTGCGATATGGCGCTCTGGAGCATGCCGAATTTATACTCGACGTTCTCGTTTGCGCCGAGGCGCACCGTGAACCGCCCGTCATAGAGAAAGCTCGGGCTCGCCGCGTCCGCAAGGTCGATCACCGTGACCTTGGACGCCATGTCGCGCGTGAGCAGCTGCCCGAGGATCGCCGCAAGGTACGTGACCTTCGGCGCGTCGGCATCGCCGGCGTTGAGCACCTCACCGACCTTCGGCTCGACCGGCGTGATGCCGTCGATGCGGGCAAGCCCGGTCAGTTCACTGTCCGTGACGGACTTGAGCAGCTTGCAGTTCTGGTCGACGACCCAGTAGCCGTCGTCCGCCTTGACGTAGGCCATGGCGCTGCTCTCCTGGATCGTGATGGTGACGCGGTTCGGCAGGGCGCGCGTGACCTTTGCTTTGTCCACATAGGGAAGCTTGCTGAAGATGCGGCTGGCCGCCGAGAAACGGTTGATGAAAAAGAGGTTGTCACCCTTGCCGATGCCTGAGGCGTCAACGACCTCCTCGGCCGTGTAGATGGCGTTTCCGACGACCTCGACCTTCGAGACGCGGAAAAACACGCTCATCCCCAGCACGAGCGCCACGCAGATCAGCAGGAAGATCAGCGGCTGCAGCAGCGACCTCCCGCGCCCTGCGGACGGACGGCGCACACGGCGCGCACGGCGCTGCCGGGGCTGCTTCGATTGTTTCATAGGCAGAGATTCCTTTCACCGCGGCGCGGCACAGCGCACGTCAGCGCCCAGTGCCGACAGGCACGCGTCGAAGCGGTCGTACCCGCGGTCAATATACCCGTCGTCGAGAAGCTCGGTCGCGCCCTCAGCGCAAAGCCCGGCCACGAGCATGGCCGCGCCGCCGCGCAGGTCGCTTGCCGTGAGCGGCGCGCCGGTGAGCCGCTCGACGCCGGTGACATATGCCACACGGCCCTCGATGCTGACGGCTGCGCCCAGACGCCGGAATTCCTCGGCATGACGGTAGCGGTTGGTAAAGATATTTTCGGTGAACACCGTGGTGCCCTTTGCCCGCAGGCAGGCCGCCATGAGCGGCGGCTGCGCATCCGTGGGAAAGCCCGGATACGGCTGCGTGACGACCGGGCGCGGCGCCGTGAGCTGCCCATCCGATGACAGGCGCACGGCAGACGCCGCTGTGATTATAGCACATCCCGCCTCAGAAAGCGAGTCCAGAACGGTCGAAAAGTGTGCCGGATCTACATCCTGCAGCTCCACCTCGCCGCCGCAGGCGGCGGCAGCGCATAAAATCGTCGCCGCAACGATGCGGTCGGGCATGATCGTGTGCTCGACAAACGGCCGCGGACGAAAGCCGCTGACCGTGACCGTGGACGTGCCCGCGCCGGAAATGTCCGCGCCGAGCTTGCGCAGGTAGCATTGCAGGTCGGCGATCTCCGGCTCACGCGCGGCGTTGCAGATGACCGTCTCCCCCGCGGCGGCGCAGGCGGCAAGCATGGCGTTTTCCGTCGCGCCGACGCTCGGAAACGGCAGCAGGATGCGCCGTCCCTGAAGTGCGTGCGCCCGGCAGATGATGTCACCGCCGCGCTCCGTGACCTCCGCACCGAGCGCGCGCAGCGCGTCTAAGTGCAGATTCACCGGCCGCGGTCCGAGCTCGCACCCGCCCGGCATGGACAGGCGCGCCGTGCCGAAGCGCGCGAGGATCGCGCCGAGAAAAATGACCGACGAGCGCAGCTCCCGCATGAGTGCGTGCGGGATGAAATCGCAGTGCATCCCGCGCGAGTCGATGCGCACCGTGTCCCCGTCGCGCACCGCCGTGCAGCCGAGATGCCGCAGGATGCGCAGCGTGATCGTCACGTCCCGCAGATCGGGCACGTTGTACAGAACCGTCTCACCGCCGCAGAGCACCGACGCCGCCATGATCGGCAGCACCGCATTCTTGGCGCCCTGCACCCGTGTGCTCCCGGTCAGCCTGTTTCCGCCGTAAATGTGCCATATGCTCATGATCTTTCCTCCGCACAGCAAATTCATGCCATCCTATGCAGAGAAACGCGAAGTTGTCATTTTGTGTGCCGGCTCGCATGGCGGTCGGCCAGCTTGAGCACCAGCTCGGCAATGCGCTCGGCGGCATCGCTCACACCGGCGGCGCGCATATTGTCCGCCATCTGCGCAAGCTGTGCGCCGTCAGAGAGCAGGTCGCTGACGAGGTTATACAGATCGTCCGCCGTGAACGAGCCCTCGAGCAGCACCTTCGCGCCGCCGGCGTGCTCGAGCACGCGTGCATTGCGCTCCTGATGGTTGTTCGTGACGTTCGGCGACGGGATGAGCACGGCGGGTTTGCCGATGCACGTGAGCTCGGCGAGCGTGGACGCGCCCGCGCGGCACAGCACAAGGTCGGCAGCATCCATCACCAGCGGCATATCGTAAATGTACGGCCGCACGTCCATGCCGTGTGCCGCAAGATCTGCCGGGCACTTTTCCAGCAGCGCCGTGTGCATCTTCTCATAGCCGTTGCGTCCGGCCGAGTGGATGAGCGAAAACGGCGCGCCCGTCACGGCGGCGCGGGTGATGAAGGCCGTCATGATCTCATTCATGTATGACGCGCCGAGCGACCCCCACACCGACACGACCAGCGGCTTTTCGGGATCGAGCCCGAGCTGGCGCTTGGCCTCCGCCTTGGAGCAGGCCGTGAACGCGCCGCGCACCGGCGTGCCGGTGACGACGACCTTGTCCTGCTCACTGTACTGCTGCTTGCTCTCCTCAAAGCCGACCAGAATGCGGTCGACCGCACCGGCGAGCATCTTCGTCGTCAGCCCCGGCACGGCGTTGGACTCGTGCACGATGGTCGGGATGCCGAGCTGCGCCGCCGCCTTGAGCACGGGAAAGCACACATAGCCGCCCGTGCCGATGGCAACGTCGGGCTTGAAGTCCTCGATGATCTTGCGCGCGTCCTTCGTCGCCTGCCGCGCATTGTGCAGCGAGCGGAAGTTGTACGCGATCTCCGAGGGCTTGAGGCTGCGGTGGATATTCGTGACCTCCACGGTCACGATATCATAGCCCGCACGCGGAACAAGGTCCGTCTCCATCTTGCCGTTTGCGCCGACGAAGAGGATGCCGCAGTCGGGCATCCGGTCGCGCAGAACGCCCGCGACCGCGAGCGCGGGGTTGATGTGGCCTGCGGTACCGCCGCAGGTAAAGAGAAAATTCATAGTCAGTCCCTCCCGGAATATCGAAACTCAGGCGGCGTGCGCCGCCGAGACAGCTTGCAAAGTTCGGATTACCGCGCTTTTTTTGTCGGAATGTCGCGCGATATGCTCAAAATAATGCCCATTTCACCGAGCTGCATCAGCAGCGCCGTGCCGCCGTAGCTGAAAAACGGCAGCGAGATGCCGGTGCAGGGGATGAGATTTGTGACGACCGCGATGTTCAAAAACACCTGGATCGACAGCAGCGTCGTGATGCCGACGCCGACGAGGAAGCTGTAACGGTCGGGCGAGTGCGCGGCGATCCAGTAGCCGCGGCAGATGAGCAACGCGAACAGGATCAAAATCGCGACCGCGCCGACATAGCCAAGCTCCTCACAGACGATGGAAAAGATGTAGTCATTGTGCTCCTCCGGCAGGTAGAGGTATTTCTGCCGGCTCTGCCCGAGACCGAGCCCGAGAAAGCCGCCCGAGCCGATGGAATACAGCGACTGCACAATCTGATACCCGGCGCTGCTCGTGTCGGCGAACGGGTCGCGCCACGACACGATGCGCTTGTGCACATAGGGCACGAACTTGCCCGCGATCAGCAGCAGCGCACCCGCGCCGCCCATGCCGATGAGCAGGTACGAGAGCTTGATGCCGCCGACAAACATCATCACGATCGCCAGCGCCATGATGATGATCGACGCCGACAGATGCGGCTCGAGCATGAGCAGGATGACGATGCCGCCGGTGATGACCATGAACGGCACGACGCCGTAGCGGATCGTCTGCATCTGGTCTTTGTATGTGCAGATCATGCTCGAGAAAAACAGCACGACCGCGATCTTTGCGATCTCCGACGGCTGAAACGTCGTAAAGCCGAGGCTCAGCCACCGGCGCGCGCCGCCGCCGACCACGCCGATGTGCGGGATCCAGACGATGGCGAGCAGGAAAATGCTCACGCCCAGCAGCGCGAGCGACCAGCGGCGGTACGTCGCCATGCGCACGTTGGAAAACAAAATCATACCCACCACGCCGGCCACGGCGAAGCCTGCCTGCCGGACGAAATAATACGTCGGCGACTTGCCCTGCGCATAGGCGCGGGCAAAGCTCGACGAGAGCACCATGATGACGCCGATCGCCAGCAGCAGCAGCGTGAGCACGAAAAACGGCAGGTCAAAGCTGCCGCGCTTTGCCCCGGCAGCCGCCCCTGTCCGGCGCGCAGGAAGTCTCAAACCGGATATATTCATGAACGCACCTCCCTGCGCTGCGGCGCGCTCACACGCCGTAGCGATGGAACACGCCGATAAACGACAAAACTGCAAACAGCACCGTCACGCCGGCAAACAGCGCCACGATCTGCTTTTCCTTCCACTTGTGACCCGTCCAGCCGCCCATCTCCAGATGGTGGTGGAACGGAGACATCTTAAACACGCGCTTGCCGTGCGTGAGCTTGAAGTAGCCGACCTGAATGATGTCCGAGAGCGCCTCGACGATGTACATGATGCCGACCGTCACGAGGATGAGCGGCATATCATAGGCGAAGGCCAGCGCCGCGACCGCGCCGCCGAGAAAGAGCGAGCCCGTGTCGCCCATGAACACCTTGGCCGGGTTGAAGTTATAGATCAAAAAGCCCAGCAGACCGCCGGCAATGCCGGAGGCGAACACGCCGAGGGACAAAAACCGCTCGCCCCAGAGGATGGAAAGCACGGCAAAGAAGATGCACACCGGCATCGTCGTGCTCGCGGCGAGACCGTCCACACCGTCGGTGAGGTTCACGGAGTTGACCGTGCCGACGATGACGAAGGCGGCGAAGATCACATACAGCGGCTCGGAGATCGGCACGGTCTTGTTCCAGAACGGGATGTAGAGACTGTCGAGCGCGACATAGCCAAAGCGGCGCATGAGGAAAATGAACGCCACGGCCGCCGCCAGCTGCAGCAGGATCTTCTTGCCGGCCGTCAGACCGAGGTTCTGCTTTTTCTTGAGCTTTTCATAGTCGTCCAGAAAGCCGATCGCACCGAACACGAGCGCGAACGCCAGACAAAACAGGTGACCGTATTCGCCCTCAGCCATGCACTCAAAGCCGACCGACAGGCACACGACCGCGATCGCAGCGATGAACATCAGCCCGCCCATGGTCGGCGTGCCCTGCTTGGACATATGCCACGTGGGACCGTTTTCTTTAATGCTCTGCCCCGCCTTGATGCGCTTGAGATACGGGACCAGGAAAAATCCGACGACGGCCGACACCGCAAACGCGATGACGAACGCCAGTATCAGCTTCAGTGTCATTTTTCTTTCTCTCTCTTCCTCTTGTCGAGTATTTCGGCGACGATCTCGCGCTCATCCATGTGCACCTTCGTCTTGCCGATGATCTGGTAATCCTCATGCCCCTTGCCGCAGAGGATGATCACATCGCCCGGGCAGTGGTTTTCGATCGCATAGGCGATGGCCTCACGCCGGTCGGGGCGCACGACATAGGGCGTGTGCGTCTCCTTGAGACCGGGGAGAATGTCGGCGATGATCGCCTCCGGGTCTTCCGTGCGCGGGTTGTCGCTCGTGACGATGACGAAATCCGCCTTCTGGCCTGCGATGCGTCCCATCTTCGGGCGCTTGCCGCGGTCGCGGTCGCCGCCGCAGCCGAAGAGAAACACCAGCCGTGCAGGCGCAAACTCGCGCACCGTCGTGAGGATGTTGTCGATGGCGTCGGGCGTGACGGCGTAGTCGATGAGGATGGTGTAGTCCCCGTCGGTCTCGAGCGGCTCGGCGCGCCCCTTGACGGGCTTTGCCGTATCGAGCGCGGCCGCGCAGTCATCGAGCGAGATGCCGAGCGCGCGGGCGCAGGCGATGACGCTCAGCGCGTTGTAAACGGAGAACATACCGGGGATGCCGAGGCGCATACGCGCGATCGCATCGCCGCTCATGGCGACAAAGCGCACGCCGGATGCGCTCAGGCGGATATCCTTGGCCACAAGATCTGCGTCGTTGCGCTTGGCGGAGTACGTCTGCATCGGGCACTTGGCGCGCTCGAGCATAACGTGCGCCCACGGGTCGTCGGCGTTGACGATGCCGGCATCGCTCTGCGCGAACAGCAGCGCCTTGGCCTCGGCGTAGTTCTCCATGGTCTTGTGGAAGTCCAGGTGGTCCTGCGACAGGTTCGTGAAGATGCCCACGCGGAAGCGGATGCCCTCCACGCGGTGCAGCACGAGCGAGTGCGACGACACCTCCATGACCGCGTGCGTACAGCCGGCATCGACCATTTGGCGCAGAAGCTTTTGCAGCTCATAGGTATCGGGCGTGGTGTGCTCGGTGTGCAGCACCTCGTCGCCGATGATGTTCGCATTCGTGCCGATCAGACCGACCTTTGTGTGCAGGCACTGCTCGAGCATATGCTTGATGAGCGTGGTGACGGTGGTCTTGCCGTTTGTGCCGGTCACGCCAATCATGGTCAGCTCACGCGACGGGTTGCCGAAAAATTCGCAGCAGATGCGTGACAGCGCAAGGCGGCTGTCGGCCACGCGGATATAGGGGACATCCGCCTCCGGCCGCTCCTGACAGAGCACGACGGCCGCGCCGCGCGCGACGGCTGCGCCGATGAAGCGGTGTCCGTCGGACTCATACCCGCAGACGGCGGCGAACAGGTCGCCGGGCTGCGTGGTGCGCGAGTCAAAGCTGATATCCCGAACGTCCAGCTCCGGATCGGCGGTGCATTCCAGCACATCCAGAACGGACAGCAGTCGCTTGAGTTTCATAATGGTACCTCCGTTTGTTCGTCAGTATCTGCCCAGCATACTCGAATCACTCGTCACGAGCGTGACCTCCACGACCGTGCCGTGGTCCAGCTGCGTGCCGGCGGCCACAGTCTGACCGGAGACGATCTGTGCAGTGTCCGTGATGGAGCTGTTGGTCTTGATGTACAGACCCAGCGCGGCCATGCGGTCGCGGGCGGTCTGATAGCTGAGATTGGTCAGATCGGGCATGGTCTCCTTGTCGGGCGAGGGCTCCTTGCCCGCATAGAGCAGGATGGTGCTGCCGCCGGCAACGACCGCGCCGCTGCCCGGAAGCTGCGCCGTGACCGTGCTGCCGTCGCCGTAGATGCGCGCCTGCAGCCCGACCTCCTCGAGCGCGGCCTTCGCCTGCGCAACGGTCAGACCCGTCACGTTCGGCACGGTCTTATCCATGTGCGTCTTTTCCGTCTCGGAATACGACGGCTCCACGCCGAGGTACGGCAGGATGTCCGCCATCATTTTGCCGACGGTGGGCGCGGCCATCTGGCCGCCGCTGATGTAGATGCCGGTGCTGCTGCTCGGCGTATCGAGCAGCACGAGGATGACGATCTGCGGATCGTCCGCCGGCGCAAAGCCGATGAACGAGACGATGTATTCCTTCGCGCCGCCGGCCACATCCTGCGCGACCTTTTCCGACGTGCCGGTCTTGCCGCCGATTCGATAGCCCGCGACGTAGGCGTTCTTGCCGGTGCCGTCAACGGGGTCACCGACGACCTGCTCAAGGATCTGGCGCACGGTGGCGCTCGTCTGCTCGCTCACGACCTGACGCACCACGGTCGGCGAATTGGACACGACCGCTTCCCCGTCGCCGTTGACGATGCTCTTGACCACATACGGCTTCATGAGATAGCCGCCGTTGACGCAGGCGCTGACCGCCGTGATGAGCTGCAGCGGCGTGATCGTAAACGTCTGACCGAACGAGGCCGCCGCGAGCTGCGAGAAGTTTTCGGGATCGTAGAACGTGTTCTGGCTCCACCAGATGCTGCCGCTCTCGCCGGACAGGTCGATGCCGGTCTTGGCGGTGAGGCTGCTGTCGACGTTGTTGGTCAGATTCAGGAAGCCGAACGCCTCGGCGTATTTGTAGAACGTGCGCGCGCCGACAAGCTGACCGATCTGCACGAGCGCGACGTTGCACGAGTGCTGCATGGCCTGCGTGAGCGTCTGGCTGCCGTGACCGGTCGTTTTCCAGCACTTGACCGGATCGGTACGGCCGAGCACGGGGACCGAGCCGCCGCAGTAAAACGACGAGCTCTCGCTCACCACGCCCTCCTCGAGCGCCATGGCCAGCGTGATGATCTTGAACGTTGAACCGGGCTCATAGGTGTCGGAGAGCGCCTTGTTGCGCCACTGCTTTTGCTGCGCGGCAGTCAGCAGCTCCGAGCGCTTGTCGGGATCGGTCTCGGCATCAATGGCCTCCTGATCCTTGTCGCTGACCTTCTGGTAGTTGTTCAGGTCAAAATTCCCGAGCGAGACCATGCCGAGGATCGCGCCGGTGCTCGGGTCCATGGCGATGGCGGCCGCGCCGTTTTGCACGTCGTAGTCCTCGACCGCCTGCTGCAGGTGCTTTTCGAGGTAATACTGGATGGTCGCGTCGATGGTCAGGTTCATGTCGTTGCCCTTCGTCTCGTCGTAGTAATCCTCGTAGTTGACAAAGAGCATATCCGTGCCGCGGTTGTCCGTTGCGCGGATGATGCGGCCGGTGCTGCCGGCAAGATAGCTGTCATAGCGCTGCTCGAGACCGTAGCGTCCCTCGTTGTCCTGCCCGACGAAGCCGATGACGTGCGCGGCCAGACTGCCGTAGGGATAGTAGCGCTTGGTGTCCGGCTCGATCTTGACGCCGACGAGCTTCTTCTCTTTTTTGAACGCGCGCACCTTTTCCGATACGTCCGGCTCGACCTTGCGCTTGACGACCTCATACCAGCGGTCGGTATTTTTCGTCATGCTCAGGATCTTATCATAATCGACGTCGAGAATCTCGGAAAGTTCTCGCGCGATCATCTGCGGGTCTTCCTTGTTCGCGGCGATCTCGGCCGGGCTGATGAAGATCGTGTCGACCGAGGCGTTCATGGCAAGGATCTTGCCGTTCGTGTCATAGATCGCGCCGCGCGAGGCCGTGATCTCCGTCTCGCGCACCTGCTGGTCGATCGCCATTTTTTCATACTCGTCGTGGTGTATGATCATGACGCTGAACAGCTTGATGCCAAGGACAGCAAATGCAAGGATGCCGCACACAATCAAAAGCAGGCGTGTGCGGCGGAGCATCATGATATTCGGTGTTTTGGTACTTGCTCGAAAGGGCACGCGGTTATCCCGGCGCCCGGAAGTTTCATTCGCCATGTCTGTCTCCTTGTTTCTGCGGGGATGGTACTATCATACAGGCTGGCTCATCGAAAATATTCCACAATGGAGGTGAGGAAATCGCCGAAACGGTCAGCGAGGCTCAGCGGCTCAGCCGCGGTTTGGTCCAGAACCACCGCCGTATCCGTGGCGTCGCTGCTGCTGATGTAGTAGAGCTGATCGCTGCGCGGCTTTTGCATACCGAGCTCATGGATGGCGTAGTCCTCGATCTCCGTGAGGTTGAACGCGCTCTCATAGTCGATGCGCAGACGCGTCTGCTGCTCCTGCAGCTGGGCATACTGATCCTCCAGCGCCGACACCTGCGCCGACGCCTGCGAGAGCTGCACGCGCGCAACGAGCGAAATGACGATCAGCACGGCGGCAATGGCAAAGCCGAGCACCGCCATCGGGGCGATCGCCTGCTTGGGTCTCGGCGCAGACTCCGGGACGACGGTCTCCGTCGGCCGGGGCGCGTGCGGCAGGTCTACCGGTGCGGCACTGTACAGGTACTCCTCCGCAGCCGTGCTGCGCAGGTCATACGCCGCGTTGCCGTCCATGCGCGCTGTATTCCGTTTTCTCGAAGCGGGAGATGCCATGACGGGTTCCTTTCTCAGACGCGCTCCGCGACGCGAAGTTTCGCGCTGCGGGCGCGGGGGTTGGATGCGAGTTCCTCTTCACCGGGCAGGATCGGCTTGCGGGAGACGCTGCGCAGCGTCTGCACAAAGCCGCAGGTGCACACCGGCGCCTCGCGCGGGCAGGTGCAGCCATGCTCCCGCCGGGCGATGCCGGTCTTGACGATCCGGTCCTCAAGGGAATGGAAGCTGATGACGCACAGCCGCCCGCCGGTGCGAAGCTTGTCGGGCGCGGTGTCCATCATCTCACGCACCGCCGCCAGCTCATCGTTCACGGCGATGCGGATCGCCTGAAAGCTGCGCTTGGCAGGATGCTGCTTTTCGCGCAGCGCCGCACTCGGCATGGCCGAGCGGATCACGTCGACCAGCTCCATCGTGGTCGCGATCGGCTGCTGCGCCCGGGCGCGAACGATCGCCCCGGCGATGCGAGGCGCGTAGCGCTCCTCGCCGTATTCATACAAAATGCGCTTGAGCTCACCCTCCGGCCACTCGTTGACGACGTTCCATGCGCTCAGACCGTCGGTCGCGTCCATGCGCATATCGAGCGGCGCGTCGTGCATATAGGAAAAGCCGCGCTCCGACTCGTCGAGCTGCGGCGAGGAAACACCGAGGTCAAAGAGCATACCATCCACGGCGTCGATGCCGAGGCGGTCAAGAATGGCGGCCGCGTCGCGGAAGTTGCCGTGCACGAGCTGCACACGGTCTCCAAACGGCGCCAGACGCGCACCGGCGCGCTCGATGGCCGTCTCATCGCGGTCGATCCCGATGAGCTTTCCGGTCGTGAGCCGCGCGGCGATCTGCTCGGAGTGGCCGCCCATGCCGAGCGTACCGTCAACATAGATGCCGTCCGGCCGGATATTCAGATTATCAATACACTCGTGCAGCAGCACGGAGATATGCAGGGCGTCCATCAGAAATCCAACTCCTCCATCACGGCGGCGATGTTCTCCGGCAGCGCCTCAAGCGGGCAGATCTCATCCCAGCGTGCGCTGTCCCAGAATTCCGCGTGGTTGTTGCTGCCGACCACGGTGACACTCTTGGTCAGACCCGCAAATTCACGCAGGTGCTGCGGCAGAAGGATACGCCCCTGCCCGTCCAGCTCGCAGCGCGCGGCATACGCGAACAGCGGACGCATCTTGCGCTGCTGCGCGTTGGTCATGGCCGCCACCCTGCGGGCGACGTCATCCCAGTTTTCCTGGCTGTAAGCAGACAGGCACTTCTCGGGCGAGATCGTCACATAAAACGTCTCGCCGAGCTCTTCGCGGAGCTTGGCCGGGATGAACAGACGGCCTTTGGCGTCCAGCGTGTGCTGATAGATACCGGTCATGCTGCATCCCCCCTTCTCCGGAATCGTGCACCTACGCACCTCTTGCGTGGGGTTTTGCGCCCTTTTAAACCACTTCGCCCCACACGATATCCTCATTATAGTGGCAAGATGGAAAAATTGCAAGGAGAAATTCCCGCCCAATTCTTGCAATTTCCGACATTTCTGGCGATTCGACCGTTGTTTTTCCGGTCACAAGGCTTTGCGTTTCGCGCCGAAAAAAGGAAATGGCGGCACAAGATGTGCCGCCAAACCGGGAAAAAGCGCCCGCCGGGAACACCGGGAGCGCATTGTGTGGGAAAAAATTTCGGCAAAACGCAAAACCGCCGCCGGATGCTCCGGCGGCGGTGCAGGTGTGCGGTTAAGCGGCAGTCAGTTGACTTCCTCATCCAGCGGCGCATCGTCCTCGAAATGGATCTCGGGCTGACGCGCAGCGGGGGCTGCTGCGGGCGCTGCGGGCGCGGCCACGCTGCCGGCGACGCCCTGAAACGCGGCGTGCGCCTGCTGCACGTTGCCGAGCGCGGCGGAGATGGCCTCCTCCGTGCGGCGCAGAGCATCCACGCAAAACTGGCTCGAGGCCTGACGCAGCGCGTCGGCCTTGGCCTGCGTGGAGGCGAGCATCTCGTTGCTGCGCGCCTTGGCGATGCGCACGATCTCCTGATCGTTCACGAGCGCGCGGGCGCGCTCCTCCGCCTGATTGCGGATGCCCTCGGCCTCGCGCTTGGCGTTGTTGATGAATTCATCGCGGGCGGAGACCAGACGCTTCGCCTCAGAAAGCTCGACCGGCATGGCGGTCTTGATCTCATCCAAGATCTCGAGGACCTGGTCGCGCTCGACGATGCACTTTTCGTTGCCGAGCGGCACGCCCCATGCCTCCGACACCATGGTATAAAGCTGGTCGATCAGTTCCATGACTTCATTGTCCATTTTGTTTCCTCCCAAAGCGTGTTTCCGGCAGAGCCGGTCAAAAGTTCCCGGATCCGATCACTCGCTGCGCATGGCGCGTGCGCGCACATCCTCGATGATCTCACACGGTACAAACGGCGTCAGATCTGCACCGTAACCGGCGAGCTCCTTGACGACGGACGAGCTGAGAAACGTGTACTTCTGGCTGGCCGTCAGGAACATGGTGTCGAGCTCCGGATTGATCTTCTGATTGATAAGCGCCATCTGGAACTCGTTTTCAAAGTCCGTGTTGGCGCGCAGCCCCTTGACGATCACCGCGCCCTCCGGGAATGTCTTGGTGTACTCGGCGAGCAGGCCGTCAAACGTGTCCACCTCCACATTCGGGAAGCGGCTGACGACGCGGCGCGCCAGCTCCACCCGCTCCTCGCGCGTGAACATGGGGTGCATTTTCCCGGCGTTGGGCATGATGCACACGACGACGCGGTCAAAGATCGTGGACGTGCGGCGGATGATGTTCAGGTGACCGAGGGTAATGGGGTCAAAGCTGCCGGGGTAGATTGCTGTTTTCATGCGTGGGTTCCCTTTCCGTAGAGCGTGAGCTTGATCTTGCCATAGCTGCGCTCCGTAAGCAGATAATATGGCTGAGGAAGCTGCGGCAGCTCCTTTTCGCGGCGGCTTTCGCACACGATGATGCCGCCCTCAGCTAATATATCAAACTGTACAACATTTTCGAGTGCTTTGTCAAGTAATCCCGTATCATACGGCGGATCGAGAAAGATCAGGTCGAATTTCCCGCACGTGCGCAGGTAGCCGAGCGCCTCGCCCTGCACCACGTCGCCCTGCAGGCGGCAGTGCGCAAGATTGGTGCGCACGAGCTGCACGGCCGCGCGGCTCTCATCGACGAACACGGCGCTGCGCGCACCGCGGCTGAGCGCCTCGATGCCAAGCTGACCGGTGCCGGCAAAGAGGTCGAGCACGCGCCGGCCCTCGACGTCGAACTGGATGAGGTTGAACATGGACTCCTTGACATTATCGGTCGTGGGACGGGAAGCCATCCCCTCCGGCTCACGCAGCTTGCGGCCGCGTGCCGTACCTGTGATCACACGCATGGCGATTCTCCTTTCGGGTGATAGTGATCGTAGACCGCGCGGGCGACGCCCGCCGGAACGGCCGCGCACAGTGCCTCATACGAGGCTGCGCGGATGGCCTTGACGCTGCGGAATTCGCGCAGCAGCGCGTTGCGCCGCTTCTCGCCCACTCCGGGGATCTGATCGAGCTCGGACGCAAGGCTCTCGCGCCGCAGCCGGCGCTGATAGTCGATGGAAAAACGGTGCGTCTCCTCCTGGATCGTGCCGATGAAGGAAAAGACCGCGGGATTTGCGGCGATGCCGATCTCGTGCCCGCCGGGTGTGATGAGCGCACGCGTGCGGTGGCGGTCGTCCTTGACCATGCCGAACACCGGCACGGACAGACCGAAGCCGTCGAGCACCGCCTGCGCAACGCTCGCGTGCTCCGCACCGCCGTCGATGAGCAGCAGATCCGGCAGCGGGCAAAAGCCCGGGTCGCCGTCGAGATAGTGCTGAAAGCGGCGCGTGAGCGCCTCGTGCATGGCGCCGTAGTCGTTTTGCCCGTCCGTCGTGCGGATGCGAAACTTCCGGTAGTCGGACTTGCGCGGCCGCCCGTGCTGAAACACGGTCATGCCGGCGACGATGCCGCTGTCGCCGAGGTTGGAGATGTCGAACGCCTCGATGCGCTCAGGCGGTGCGTCAAGCTCGAGTGCGCGCTGCAGCCATTCGAGCGTTTTGAGGCTGCGCTGTGCCTTGGTCGTGGCGATGAGGATCTCCTCGCGCGCGTTTTTGGCCGCCATCTCCGTCAGGCGGCACTTGTCGCCGCGCTGCGGCACGGCGAGCGTGACCTTGTGCCCCGCCGCCTCGGTGAGCAGCTGCTCGAGCGCATCCTGCCCCTCGAGCGGACACGGCAGCAGCACCTGCCGCGGATATGCGCCGCGGCTCTCATAATACTGCTGCACGAGCGCGGCAAGCGCCTCGCCGTCGGGCTCCATCGGCTCGTCGAGAAACGACTTGTCCTTGTCCGTAAGGCTGCCGTCGGTAAAATGCAGCACGGTGAAGCAGCACTTCGCCCCGCGCGCAAAGCCGACGGCGTCCGTGTCGGAGTAAGCCGTGGCGATGACGCGCTGGTGGTTTTTCAGCCCCTCGATGGCGCGCAGCCGGTCGCGCAGCGACGCCGCATATTCAAACCGCAGCGCCTCGGCCGCGGCCTGCATCTGCTCGGTCAGCTCGGCGGTCAGCTCCGCCGTGCGCCCGTCCAGGATCATCTCCGCCTCGCGGATGGCCTGCAGATACTGCGCACGTGTGACATCCTTCAGGCAATAGCCTGCGCAGGTACCCATGTGGTAATTCAGGCATGGGCGGCCGCGCCCGATGTCGCGCGGGAAGCGGCGCGTGCATGTCGGCAGGCGCAGCGTTTTGCAGACGGTATCGATGATCTCCGCCGTCATGCTCCGCCCGCCGTACGGGCCGAAGTATTTCGCGCCGTCCTTTTCCGTGCGGTTGACGAGCGAAAACGTCGGGTACGGCTGCGTCACGTCCAGACGCACAAAGGGATAGCCCTTATCGTCCTTGAGCAGGATGTTGTATTTTGGCTTGTGCAGCTTGATGAGCGAGTTTTCGAGCACGAGCGCCTCGAATTCGGACTGCACGACGATGACATTGAAATCCGCAACGTGCGCGACCATGGCCGCCACCTTCGGCAGGTGCTCGCCGCGAAAATAGCTCGTGACGCGGTTTTTGAGCGCTTTTGCCTTGCCGATGTAGATGACCTCGCCGTGCTCGTCGAGCATGATGTACACGCCCGGCAGCAGCGGGAGCATATTGGCCTTTTCGCGCAGCTGTTCGGGTCGGAGTTTTTCCATAGCGTTCTCCTGCTGTGCCGAAAAATCTGCGGTCAGGAAAACAGGGGCGTGCTGTAGACACGCCCCTGTTTTGGTTTCATGTTGTTGGGTTCACTCGGAGAAATCGGAATTGATCAGCGCCGTCAGGGTGTCGATCGCTTCCTGCTCGTCTGCGCCGTCTGCCACAAGGGTGACCGTCGTGCCCTTAACGATGCCGAGCGACAAAACACCAAGAAGGCTCTTGGCGTTGACGCGTCTCTCGTCTTTTTCGATCCAGATGCTGCTCTTGAACTCATTCGCCTTCTGGATGAAGAAAGTCGCGGGCCGTGCATGGAGTCCCACCTGGTTGTTGATGACTGCTTCTTTCGTGATCATTTATCTCCACTCCTTATGCACAATTATGCTTGTTTTATCTTATCAAAAACGCCCTGCATCGTCAACCGATTTTCGGTTTTTCGTTGCTTTGCACAGCGTTTTTTCGCCGGATTTTTCCGTTTTTATTTCAGTTCGACAACGGTCACGCCGCTCTCGCCCTCACCGTAGCGACCGAGGCGATAGGACTTGACGGCCTTGTTCCTGCGCAGCGACTGCTGCACGGCGGCACGCAGTGCGCCGGTACCCTTGCCGTGGATGATCGTGACCTTCTCGAGCTTGGCCATGACGGCGTTGTCGACAAAGCGCTCCGTCGCGGCGACAGCCTCCATGCTGTCCATGCCGCGCAGGTCGATCTCGGACTCGGCAGCCACACTGCGCAGGCTCGCTGCGTGCGCGGCGGCAAACTTTTCTGCCTCCGGCTTCTCGTTTTCAAGCAGATAGACGTCCTGCTCCTTGGCGGTCACGTTCATGATGCCCGCGCGCAGGCTCAGCGTCCGGTCGGCGGAGACGGCCGTGACGGTCGCCTTGATGTCGCCCATTTTGCGCAGCTGCACGGTGTCGCCCACGCGCACCGGGCGCGCGGAGACCTTCTGCTCATGCAGCTGCGGGTGTGCCGCCGCAGCGGCCGCATCCTCGGCAGTGTTGAGCTTGCGGCGCAGCGCGGCGCGCGCGTCGTTGGCGCGGTGGTGGTCTGCGTCCGTTTTCTCCATCTTGCGCAGCTCGTCCAGCTCGCGCATCACCTCGTCCGCCGTCCGGCGCGCATCGCCGATGATGCGCTCGGCGTCGCGGCGCGCCTTCTCGTCCGCCTTTTCCAGCCGCACGGACAGCTCCGCCTTCATGCGCTCGGCCTTGCGGCGGTCATCCTCTGCGGCGCGCAGCTGACGGGCTGCCTCGGCGCGGTCGCGCTCCATGAGCTGGCGCACCTGCTCGAGCTTTTCGATGGTGGCCTCCATGCTCGCGCTCTCGGTGCTCACGCGGCTGCGGGCATCACTGATGATCTCCTCCGGCAGACCCAGCCGCTCAGAGATGGCGAACGCGTTGGATTTTCCGGGGATGCCGATCAGCAGGTGGTACGTCGGGCGCAGGGAGTCCACGTCAAACTCGCACGAGGCGTTCATGACGCCAGGCTGCGTCGTGGCGTAGACCTTGAGCTCGGTATAGTGCGTCGTGGCGGCGATGAGCGCGCCGCATCTGCGTGCGTGCTCGATGATGGCGATGGCCAGCGCCGCGCCCTCGGTCGGGTCTGTGCCCGCGCCGAGCTCGTCAAAGAGCAGCAGCGAGCGCTCGTCGCACGCCTGCAGCATACGCACGGTGTTGGTCATATGCGCCGAGAACGTGGACAGCGACTGCTCGATGCTCTGCTCGTCGCCGATGTCGGCCATGATCTCGTCAAATACCGGCATGGTGCTGCCGTCGGCACACGGGATGTGCAGGCCGCACTGCGTCATTGCCGAGAGCAGGCCGATGGTCTTGAGCGTGACGGTCTTGCCGCCGGTGTTCGGGCCGGTGATGACGAGCGTGTCAAATTCGCCGCCGAGCGCCACGTCGATCGGCACGGCAGTATCCTTCGGCAGCAGCGGATGGCGCGCACGGTGCAGCGAGAGCTGCTTGTCCGTGAGCGCGGGCGCGACGGCATCGAGCTGGTAGGCAAGCTTTGCCTTGGCAAAGATGAGGTCGAGGCGCACGAGCACGTCGAAGTCGCTCGAGATGTCCTCGCGGTGTGCCGCACACTCCGCCGAGAGCTCGGCAAGGATGCGCTCGATCTCGGTCTTTTCGCGCGCACGCAGCTCGCGCAGCTCGTTGTTTGCCTTCACGGCGGCCATCGGCTCGATGAACAGCGTCGCGCCGGAGGCCGACACATCGTGTACGAGACCGGGCACGGCGCCCTTGTGCTCGGCCTTGACCGGCACGACGTAGCGCTCGGAGCGCGTGGTGATGATCGGCTCCTGCAGCGCCTTGGCATAGCTCGGCGAGGAGATGATCTTTTGCAGCGCATCGTGCACGCGCGCACTCGCCGCGCGGATCAGGCGGCGGATGGACGCAAGCTCGCTCGACGCGCTGTCGGCGATCTCGTCCTCGCCGGTGATGGAGGTGAAGATCTTCTCCTCCAGATAGCGGTTTGCCTGCAGGGCGCTGAAGAGGTAGTCGATGCACGTCTTGTCCTGCCGGTCGCCCGTGCCGTAGCCGCGCACGGCGCGCGCCGCCTGCAGCACGCCGGCGATGTCCAGCAGCTCGCGCGTGTTGAGCGCGCCGCCCATGTCCGCGCGCTGCAATGCCGCGCGCACATCCTTCACGCCGGAAAACGACGGGCTGCCCTTGACGACCATCATGCCGGCGGCGGCGCTCGTCTCGCCGAGACGGGTCTCCACCACGGCGCGGTCGCCGCTCGGCCGCAGCGCCATGGCGTTGGCGCGCGCCGTCTCGCTCACAGCCTGCGCCGCCAGCAGCGCCAGCACGGACGGCAGCTCAAGCGTTTGCAGGGATTTTTCGTAGGAATCCATAGGGTGTCTCCTTTGCAGGGGGAAAATTCAGATTCAGATGCGCGCCACGCCGCTCTCGCGGGCGGCCTGCGCCACCGCCGCGGCCACAGCCGGACCGACGCGCGGGTCAAATGCCTTGGGGATGATATAGTCGGCGCTCAGCTCCTCGGGCGTGATCAGCGCTGCGAGCGCGTGCGCGGCGGCGAGCTTCATGGGCTCGTTGATGTCGGAGGCGCGCACGTCGAACGCGCCGCGGAAGATACCCGGGAAAGCCAGCACGTTGTTGATCTGGTTCGGATAGTCGCTGCGCCCGGTGCTGACGACGGCCGCGCCCGCGGCCTTGGCCTCTTCGGGGAAGATCTCCGGCGTGGGGTTTGCGCAGGCAAAGACGATGGCGTCGCGGTGCATGGTGCGCACCATGTCGCCCGTCAGCAGACCGGGCTGCGACACGCCGATGAACACGTCCGCATCCCGGACGACATCCGTCAGCGTCCCCGCCTGACGGCGGAGGTTCGTGACCTCGGCCATCTCGGTCTTGATCCAGTTCATATTCTCGGCGCGGCCGGCATAGATCGCGCCCTTGCGGTCGCAGAGCGTCACATCGCGCGCACCGGCGCGCAGCAGCAGCCTGCTGATGGAGATCGCCGCCGCGCCCGCGCCGGAGACGACGATCTTCACGTCCTCCAGCCGCTTTCCGACCACGCGCAGCGCATTCGTCAGCCCTGCAAGGGTGATGATGGCCGTGCCGTGCTGATCATCGTGAAAGACCGGGATGTCGCACAGCTCCTTGAGCTTACGCTCGATCTCAAAGCAGCGCGGCGCAGAAATGTCCTCCAGATTGATGCCGCCGAAGCTGCCCGAGAGCAGGTACACCGTGCGCACGAATTCATCCACATCCTTTGTGCGGATGCACAGCGGGAAGGCGTCCACATCCGCAAACGCCTTGAACAGCACGCACTTGCCCTCCATGACGGGCATGCCCGCCTCGGGTCCGATGTCGCCCAGACCGAGCACGGCCGAGCCGTCCGTGATGACGGCGCAGAGATTGTGCCGGCACGTGAGCGTGTAGCTTTTATCCGGGTCGCGCCGGATCTCCAGACACGGCTGCGCCACACCGGGCGTATACGCGAGCGACAGGTCGTCCTTCGTCGAGACCGGCACGCGGGCGTTGACTTCGATCTTGCCGCCCCACTGCTCGTGCAGCCGGAGCGATTCTTTTGCGTAATCCATGGTCAGTCCTCCTGTTTCGGGTGCACCATATCCTCGGGGCGCACCCAAGCGTCAAATTCCTCGGCCGTGAGCAGGCCGAGCTCCACCGCCGCAGCCTTGAGCGTCTGCCCGGTGGCGTGGGCGTGCTTTGCGATCCTTGCCGCGTTTTCATAACCGATGTGCGGGTTGAGCGCCGTGACGAGCATGAGCGAGGCGTCCAGATGCGCGCGGATGACATCGTGATTTGGGCGGATGCCGCGCACGCAGTTTGCCTCAAACGAATCCATCACGTCCGCAAGCAGCCGCGCCGACTGCAGGAAGTTGTAGATCGTCACGGGCAGGAACACGTTGAGCTGGAAGTTGCCCTGCGAGGCGGCAAAGCCGATGGCCGTGTCGTTGCCCATGACCTGCACGGCCACCATCGTGACGGCCTCGCACTGCGTGGGGTTGACCTTGCCGGGCATGATCGACGAGCCGGGCTCATTGGCCGGGATGATGAGCTCCCCGATGCCGCAGCGCGGTCCGGACGCGAGCCAGCGCACGTCGTTTGCGATCTTCATCAGGTCGGCCGCCAGCGCCTTGAGCGCACCGTGGGCAAACACCATCTGGTCCTTGCTCGTGAGCGCGTGGAACTTGTTCGGCGCGGACTCGAAGCTGTAGCCGAGCAGGGCGGAGATCTCCGCCGCCGCCAGATCGCCGAACGCCGCCGGCGCGTTGAGCCCCGTGCCGACGGCCGTTCCGCCGAGGGCAAGCTCGCGCAGCGCGCCGCACGCCTGCGTGAGCATGACGCGGTCATGGTCGAGCATGGCGCTCCAGCCGCTGATCTCCTGACCGAGCGTGAGCGGCACGGCGTCCTGCAGATGTGTGCGGCCGATCTTCACCACGTCGCGGTACTCCGCACTCAGGCGCTCGAGCGTCGCCAGCAGGCGGTCGACCGCCGGCAGCACCTGCTCCTCGAGCGCGACGCGCGCGGCCACGTGCATCGCCGTCGGGAAGGTATCATTCGAGCTCTGCGAGCAATTGACGTGATCGTTCGGATGCACGATCGTCTCCCCCAGCAGCGCATTGGCGCGGTGGGCGATGACCTCGTTGACGTTCATGTTCGTCTGTGTGCCACTGCCGGTCTGCCAGACGGCGAGCGGAAAGTTTCCGTCGAGCGAGCCGTCAAGGATCTCGTGGCAGGCGGTCTCGATCGCGCCGGCACGGCGCGCATCGAGCACGCCAAGCTGCGCATTCGCACGCGCGGCGGCAAGCTTCACGACCGCGAATGCGCGAATGACCTCCGGCGGCATCTTCTCGGTGCCGATGCGGAAATTTTCAAAGCTGCGCTGCGTCTGCGCGCCCCAGTAACGGTCGGCAGGCACACGCACCTCCCCCATCGTATCATGCTCCAGACGGTATTCCATCCTGCAACCCTCATTTCATGGTAATATCTCAGATGCCGCTATTATACGCCCAACCGCGCACACACCGCAAGCCCACAAACGCGCAAAAGTCCTGACAGGGTCAGGACTTTTGTATGCCGGTATTCTTTTTTACTGCCGCCCGCGCACATCATCCCGCACGGCGCAGCACCCACAGCGCCTGGATCTGCCCGGCAAGGGTGTCGTAGTCCCAGCTCTTGGCCGAGTTCGTGGGGCTGTTCGGGTCATTGAGCGCGACCTTATCGCCGCTGTGCCCGGTCAGGACGAGAAAATGTCCGTCGGTCGTAAAATCGCCCGGTCCGACGACCACGATGATCGGGTTGCCGACGTCCAGATTGCGGTAGATGCGGTCCTTGTCCAGCGAGATCTGCGTCACGTCAAGGCCGAGCATCCGCCCGCCCTCGGAGATGAGCGCCCACTTGCTGCCGCTGCCGGGGACATTGAACTGGTGCTGCTCGGCAAACCGGCACATCCAGAGCGGATCCTTTGACGTGTCGCCGGTGAGGTAGATCGTCACCATCGACAGGCACGTCGGTCCGCAGCCGGCAAGGCCGATGATGCTCTCATTGTATTCACGGTAGCCCCAGCGCTCGTCCCACTGCAGCAGCAGCGGCACGGTCTTCGTCCCGGCAAAATTGCTGAGGTCGATCGCCGGGGTCAGGTCTTTTTTCTGCGGATAGTCGCGCACAAAATCGCGCGCGTCGGGGTTGCGGGCATACAGCTGCACGAGCGCGTCCGGATAATCGGCGAGCGCGGTTTCATGCTGCTCGGCGTAGGTGTGCAGCTCGCGCTGCGCGCGCTCGGCGGTGGTCCTGCCGCTCGTAAAAACGCCGCGCGCAAACACGCCAAACACGATCAGCGCCAGCAGCGCCACAAGGATCAGTACGCGGCCGCGGCCGCGTTTTCTTGTCTTTCGGGACATATGGGGTCTCCTTTCCCGGTGGGGATGCGCCTGATTATAGCACAGGTCGCGGGAAAAAATCCTGAAATTTTTCTGAAATCTCGAAAAAAGAAATTCGGCCGGACGCAGCAGTGTCCGGCCGAAGGCTGTAAACGGATTCAGTTTGCGGTCTCGTCCGCGGTGCTCTGCGTCTGGCGGAACACGTCGGTGAAGGCCTGATACGCGCCGTTGTTGCTCATCGGCGTGAGGTACATGAGACCGTTTTCGAGCGTGCAGCGGAACATCTGCACCGTGCCGTTTTCAAGCGCGAGCGTCAGGTTGTCGCCGTTGAGCGCAAACTCAAACGCCTGTGCCGCACCGTCGGCATCCGTGTAGCTGCCCGTGCCGTTGACACGCAGCACCAGTTCGCGGATCGTGCCGGGCTCTTTGATCTCGGTGGCTGTCTTCGCACCGGTGTCCGCTTCGGGCAGAAGCTGCTTGACGGAGTCGTCGCCCGCCTTCTTCTCGGCGTCCGTGCGCTCAAACGTCCACGTACCGGCGAGGATCTTGTTGACCTCATTGTCGCCGGTCTGGATGCCGGCCTGAATATTCGTCGTCGCAGTCGGCGTCGCCTCCGGGGCAGGCGTCGTCTGTGCCTCGACGCCGCGGCCGGTGCAGCCGGCGATCAGCAGCGTGCAAAGCAGGAAAATCGCAGTGGTGAGAAGCTGGAAACGTTTCATCAGTAGGATCTCCTTTCCGTGGCTCTCGCGGAGCCGAGCTTGACCGGCGCCGCATCGGTATCGGGCTGCCGCTCGACGACCACAAACATGGCCACCATGAGCAGCGCATTCGGCATCGGGCAGAACATGCCCGGATTCGTCATGGAGATGAGCAGCATGGCAAAGTAGGACAGCGCGAAGGCCATCGTCGTGCGGCTGCGCTTGCGCCAGAGCAGACGCACGCGGTCATAAAACAGCCAGCTGTAGCCGACCGCGCCGACCAGACCCATACTGCCGAGGATCTGCGCGATGAGGTTGTGGTACCAGACGATGCTGCCCTCCACGCCGAGGAAGATGCGGGCATTGTGCATCGATCCGAGGCCGCAGCCGAAGAGCGGATTCTTCACGAAATCCAGCAGACCCTGAATAAAGAACGTATAGCGGCTGTCATCCGGGGAGATGAGCGTGCCGTCAACCATGCGCGAGGCAAACAGCCGCGGCACGATCGCAATGAGCAGCGCGATCGCCGGGATCAGGCTGATGAGCCCGACGCGGCGGTAGACCGCGCGGCGTTCCGGGCTACAGTAGTACACAAAGGCGAGGCACAGCAGCAGCATCACCGTGCCGAAGATCAGTCCGCTGCGCGAGCCGGTCATGAGCATCATGAGGTACATGAATGCGACCGACACGAAGTGGCGCGGATCACGCGCGGCAAAAAACGCCGCGGCGGGGATCGAGATCAGCAGCATCGTGGCGCTGAAGTTGCGGTACTTGAAGTAGAGCGTGGCAAAGCTCTGCGCGAACTCTTGGAAATTGCGCACGTAAAACAGTGTGACCACAAAGCCCGTGAACAGGCCGCCGGCATAGAGGATCTGGAGCATACGCTCGGCGATGTCGTACTCGCGCGGGCGATCGGCCTCGCTGCGCAGCAGCAGGTAGATCAGCAGCATCACGACGCCGAGACCGAGAGAATAGTACAGCGCGGTGGGCGAAAAATACTCCTCGCGGGAGATGAAGCCGAGACCACCGAGCAGCGTTGCGACCGACACGGCCACGAGACCGTGCATACTGCCGCCGTTGCGCGGTGCGCGGGCATACGCCCCGATGTGCACGAGCAGCGCCGCCGCAGCCAGCAGACCGATCCACCAGAAGCGCAGCAGGCTGTAGAGCTCGTCATAAAACTCCGTGCCGACCATGGCCAGCAGCACGACCGGGAAGAGGATGCTCAGCAGGTCGTCGCAAAACAGCAGCAGGAAAATCAGCGTGGACATGACCAGCACGCCGCCGATGACCGGCTGCCCCACCGCCATGAACACGGCGAGCATCAGAAAGCAGACCGGGAAATAGAGCTTGCTGTGCCAGAAGCGGTCCGCCACACTCTGACAGGCATCGATCAGCTCCGACGCGCCGCCGATGCGCTCATCCAAAAAGGCACACAGGCGATCGAGCATCCGCGTGAACGAGCGCGAAAACGCGCAGCGGCGATCTGCCCGCTCCGTATTCGGTTGTTCAAATTTGTTGATCGTATTCATAGCTATCAAAAGGGTCTGGCGATGTATGTTCATCTGGGTTTATATGTATTCGCGGCATATGGATCTGGGAAGAAACAGGCCTTGTAACCGGCGAATGCCAACCTAAATCTTCCCATCTTCTAATTGCGGATGCATTATAGCGCGCCTGCGCCCGGAAGTCAATACTTAAAACAGATTTAACATTTACGAAATCTTTATATCCTACTTTTTGATGTATATTACTATAATTTGTGCGCGCATTTTGTGGAGTTTACACAACAAAGCCGCAGTTTTTCAAAAACTGCGGCTTTCAATTTTCAGAATATTTTAAGACTCTGCGGCTGCAAAATGTTACAAAATCGCATTTTCATGCCTCACACCGGCGGGAAATATCCCGTCTTGCGCAGCGCGCGCACAAGGTACATGGCGGCCACACCGGTGAACGCGCCGGTGACCACGCTCGCCGCGACGAGCGCGGGCGCATACACCAGAATGGACGGCGTCCCCGTGACCCAGACGGCGACCAGCAGCTGCCCGGCGTTGTGTCCGAAGGCGGCCAGCACACTCACGACCCAGAGCAGCCGCTCCGGAAGCCGCCGCAGCGTCAGGCACATGACAAGATAGGCGAACACACCGCCCGCGATGCTAAAGAGCATCGCCGACACGCCGCCGGTAAAAACGCTGCCGAGCACGATACGCGCGAGCAAGATCTCCCCCGCCTGCCGCCGGCCGAGCAGTGCCATGGCGATAAGCGTGACGATGTTGGCGAGGCCGAGCTTCACGCCGGGGATCGGCACGACGGGCGGGATCTGCGCCTCGGCAACAAAGATCGTCAGCGCGATGGCGGTGAACATGGCCAGAACGGCCAGACGCTTCGTTCCCTTCATGGTGTCCCCTCGATCTGCACCGTCAAACGGTGCGGCACGCAGGCGATCGGGATGGCAGAGGACGTGATCTTCCCCTGCTTGACGCACAGGTGATCCGGGCAGTCGGCGTGCGTGACGGACACGCCGTCCGGCTCGACGTGCACGGTGTTGCTGCCCCATTCGGTCTGCACTTCTATATCATATGGTATGGTCACGGCGCGCAGGTCGATGCGCTCATAGACATCCCCGTCAACGCGGATGACGGCGGTCTGCCCCGTCTGCCCATGGCTGCGCAGCAGCAAAAAGGCGCCGCTGCCCAAAATTGCGAGCGCGGCGAACAAAAGGATCCAAAACTTCGTCTGTTTCATCATGTGTTCATTGTAGGATGCCCGGCAGGAGTTGTCAATGGATTTTTGACGTGGTATAATAGTTTGATTTTTCATCGGTTTCTATAGATAAATATGTATTGCTCCCCGTGCGGGAGCTTCGGAAAGGAGGCGGACGCCGTGTCTGCCGTAACTGTCTACGCCGCGCAGGCCGCGCATTTCATTCTGCCGGTCGTCGCGCTCATCGTGCTCATCCGCTGCGTCGCATCCATGTTCTACGGGCGCGCAGAGCCCGAGACATGGGGACATCTCGTGACGCCCGACGGCAAGGTCTATCCCCTGCTGCACTGGGAGTGTCTGATCGGCCGCGCCCGCAGCGCGGACATCACGCTGCCCTTTGCCGACGTCGCCAACGTCCACGCCGTGCTCATGCGCAACGACGCCGGCGAGTGGATGGTCAGCGACCTGAGCCGCAGCGGCGGCGTGTTCCTCAACGGCGAACAGATCACGGAGCCGACGCAGATCTTCAGCGGCGATATCCTCCGCTGCTCGACGCATATGCTCAAATTCGCCGACATGAGCGAGGAGCGCCGCGCCGTGCAGGAGCAGCGCCGCACGATCGCGGGGCGCAACGTCTCCGCCGGCGGCACGCTGTTTTTCCTGACGGTGTTTGAGCTGCTGCTGGCGCTGGAGTTCGTGTCCTCGGCCGACAGTGCGCACCTGCTGGGCATCCTGATGGCCTACGCCGCGCTCGCGCTCACGCAATGGTTTTGCTACGTGCTCATGCGCACGATGGACCGCTCGGGCTTTGAGGTCGAGACGATCGCGTTTTTCCTCTGCTCGCTCGGGCTGGAGGTCTGCGCGACGAGTACGCCCAACGACCTCACCAAGGAGATCATCCTCATCCTCGTGGGTATCGTGCTGTTTTTCCTGCTCGGCTGGTGGCTGCGCGATCTGAGCCATGTCAAGGCGCTGCGCTGGCCGGCGGCCATCATCTCGCTGGCGCTGCTGGCGCTGAACCTCTTTGCCGCAAGCGAGGTGTTCGGCGCGAAAAACTGGCTGACGATCGCGGGCTTCTCCCTGCAGCCGTCGGAGCTGATCAAGGTCGCATTCATCTATGTCGGCGCGACATCGCTCAACCGGATGTTCCGCAGCAAGAGCATTTTGCTCTTCATCGCCTTTTCCGCCATCTGCGTCGGCGGTCTCGCCCTGATGGGTGACTTCGGCGCGGCGCTCATTTTCTTTGCGACATTCCTCGTCATCGCCTTCATGCGCTCGGGCAGCATCGCCACCATCCTGCTGGCCGTGACATCCGCGGCCATGGCAGGTACGCTCGTGCTGAGCATCAAGCCGCACGTGGCGCAGCGCTTTGCCACCTGGGGGCACGTGTGGGAGGACGTCTCCGGCGCAGGCTACCAGCAGACGCGTGCGCTGAGCGCGGCCGCCTCCGGCGGTCTGTTCGGGCAGGGCGCGGGCTGCGGATGGCTGAAAAACATCTTCGCCGCAAACACCGACATGGTCTTCGGCATCCTGTGTGAGGAGCTCGGTCTGATCGTGGCGCTGTGCGCGATGCTGGCCATCATCGCGCTGGCTATCTTCACCGTCAAAAACGCGGCGCAGGGCCGCTCGTCGTATTACGTCATTGCCGGCTGCGCCACCGTAACGCTCATGCTCGTGCAGATGTCGCTCAATGTGTTCGGCGTGCTGGACATCCTGCCGTTCACGGGCGTGACGTTCCCGTTCGTGTCCAAGGGCGGGTCGAGTATGCTCTCGTGCTGGATGCTGCTGGCCTACATCAAGGCGGCTGACACCCGGCGCGGCGCAAGCTTCGTGGTGCGGCTGCCGTCGCGCAACAAAAAGGAGGCGCAGGCATGAACAAAGTCAAACGCCGCGCCATGAGCGCGCTGCTCGTCGCCGTGCTGGTGCTCGGCGGCATCGGCGTGTACATCGTGCGCTACATCGAACACGGCGCTGAGTGGGCGACCTTTGCCGCCAACAGCAGCGTCTACACCAGCGGCGTGCTCAACACCGGCACGCTCACCGACCGCAATGGTGTCGTCCTTGCGACCGCCAGCGGCGGCTCGCGCAGCTATGCCGAGGATGCCGCCGTGCGCACGGCCTGCTATCAGACCGTCGGCGACTACGCCGGCAACATCGGTACCGGCGCACTCAAGGCGTTTTCCAAGCAGCTCTCGGGCTACAACCCCATCACCGGCACCTATGCGACCGACGGACACACCGTCGCGCTCACGCTCGATTCGAGCCTGTGCGTCACGGCCTATGAAGCGCTTGCCGGGCGCAAGGGCGCCGTGCTCGTGAGCAATTACAAGACGGGCGAGGTGCTGTGCATGGTCTCCGGACCGAGCATCGACCCGGCCGTTGACGGCGACGTGCCGGACGGCGCATACATCAACCGCTGCATCAACGGCTCGTTCACGCCGGGCTCGATCTACAAGCTCATCACCTCCGCCGCCGCACTCGAGAACATCAAGGACATCAGCACCCGCCGCTTCACCTGCGCGGGCAGCGTCGACGTCGGCGGCGTGACCGTCAAGTGCACGGGCGTGCACGGCAGTCAGACGTTTGAGGACGCGCTGGCAAACTCCTGCAACTGCGCGTTCGCGCAGATCTCGCTCGAGCTCGGCGCGGACACCATCGAGAGCTATGCCAAGAAGCTCGGCTTCCTCGATTCCCAGTCGCTGAGCGGCATCCCGACGATGGCCGGCAGCTTCACCAAGGGTGCGGCCGGCAGCGCAAACCTCGCCTGGTCGGGCATCGGTCAGTATGAGGACCTCATCTGCCCGTACTCCATGCTGCGCTACGTCTCGGCCATCGCCAACGGCGGCAGCGTCGTTGAGCCGTCGCTGCTGCTCGACACGCCGAGCGGCTCGAGCACGACCCTGCTCAGCGCCGCGACCGCCAACAAGCTGCGCGACATGATGAACTACAACGTCTCGGCACACTATGGCACGGGGCGTTTCCCGGGGCTGAACCTCTGCGCCAAGACCGGCACCGCCGAAGTCGGCGACGGCACGTCGCACGCATGGTTCACGGGCTTCCTGCTCGACGATGCGCACCCGTACGCCTTTGTCGTGCTGGTGGAAAACGCCGGCGGTGGTCTGACGAATGCAGGCGCCGTGGCCAATACCGTGCTGCAGGCGGCCGTAAACAAGTAACTTAGGAGTCACACATGATCGATCTATCCGTCCGCGGGCTCGTCAAGGGCTTTGAGCAGGGCAACGATATATTAAAAGGTATCACCTTCGACATCAACGCCGGGGAGCGCGTGGGCATCCTCGGGCGCAACGGCTGCGGCAAGACGACGTTTTTCCGCATCCTCTCGGGCGAATTGCAGCCCGATGCCGGCACGGTGTCCATCGCCGCCGGGCGGCGGCTGGGGCTGATCTCGCAGATCCCGGTCTACCCCGACGGCTGGACAACGGAGGACGTGCTGCGCGAGGCACACCGGCGTCTCTATGACATGGAGGCGCGCATGAACGAGCTGACCGCGCGCATGGCGTGCGACGATTCGGCCGCGCTGCTGGCCGAATACGACCGCCTGTCGGAAAACTTCCGCCGCCTCGGCGGATACGACATGGAGCACGAGCGCAACCGCGTCGCCAACGGTCTGGACATCCCGGCCGAGATGCGCGCGCAGCCGTTTGACTCGCTCTCCGGTGGGGAAAAAACGCGCGTGAACCTCGCGCGGCTCATCCTGGAGGACACGGATATCCTCCTGCTCGACGAGCCGACCAACCACCTCGATCTGCGCGCGACAGAGTGGCTCGAGGCGTACCTGCTGCATTTTCGCGGCACGGTGCTCGTCATTAGCCACGACCGGTATTTTCTCGACCGCGTCGTGCAGCGCTCGATCGACTTCACGTCCGGCGAGGCCGAATTCTACAGCGGCAACTACAGCTTTTACGTCGTCGAGCGGCAGCGCCGCTTTGACGAGCAGCTCAAAAAATACGAGAAGGATCAGGCCAAGCTCCAGCAGCTCACGGAGGCGGCGGCCAAGCTGCACCTCTGGGCGTTCATGGGCAACGACAAGCTGCACAAGCGCGCGTTTTCCATCGAAAAGCGCATGGAAAAGCTCGAGACGACCGCCCGGCCGACCGAGACGCGCAAGCTCAATGTGCACTTCACCGCGCAGGAATTTCGCGGCGACGACGTGCTGACCATGGCAGGGCTCGGCAAGCGCTACGGCGCGCGCACGCTCTTTCACGATCTCGACCTGAGCGTGACCGGCGGCGAGCGCATCGCCCTCATCGGCGACAACGGCGCCGGCAAGACAACGTTTTTGCGCCTCGTCATGAACGAGGAGACGCCGGACACCGGCTGGGTGCAGCGCGGTCCCGCCGTGCGCACGGCATACCTGCCGCAGATCGTGCGCTTTGCCGTGCCGGAGCGCTCCATGCTCGACACGATGCTCTACGAGTGCAAGTGCACGCCGCAGGAGGCGCGCGATCAGCTTGCCGCCTATGGCTTTTGCGGTGAGGACGTGCTCAAGCCCGTGTCGGCGCTCTCGGGCGGCGAGCTCTCGCGGCTGCGGCTGTGTATGCTCATGCGCCGGGAGATCAATTTCCTCATCCTTGACGAGCCGACCAACCACCTCGACATCGCCAGCCGCGAGTGGATCGAGGACGCGCTGAGCGACTACACGCAGGCGCTGCTGTTCGTGTCGCACGACCGGTACTTCATCGAGAAGTTTGCCACCCGCATCTGGCTGCTGGAAAACGGCACGATCACGGACTACCGCGGGACCTATGAGCAATTCCGTGAATACCGCGCGCGCCAGACCGCGCTGCAGCAGACGGTCAAGGCCGTCGAGCGCGAAAAGAAGCCCAAACCGAAGCGCGCCCCGAACACCGCGCGCCAGCGCGAGCGCACGGAGCGCGACATCGAAAAGCTGGAGGCACAGCTCGCGGCGCTCGATGCCGAGAGCGAGGCCAACGCCACCGACTATCAGAAGCTCATGGAGCTCGACGAGCAAAAGCAGGCGCTCAACACGCAGCTCGAGGCGCTCTATGAGGCATGGGAGGCATTATGCGACTGAAACGAACAAGTTCCACACTGATCGCGCTCCTGCTCATCCTTGCCGGCTGTGTGCTGCGCTTTGCCATGCCGGGGCACGACTATCTCGGCTATGTGCTCTGGGGCATCGCCGTGCTGGTGTTTCTCTCGGCGCGGCTGCACCGCGTGGGGCGCACCGTGCTGGGCGTGCTCGTGTGCGCGGGGCTGATCGTGTTCACGGTCTTTGAGATCCCCGTCGTGCGCGACGCACACACGGACACCGACGCGCACCCCGGCACGATCATCGTGCTCGGCGCAGGCGTCAACGGCAGCACGCCGTCGCTGTCGATGTGCAACCGGCTCGACGCGGCGCTCGCCTATCTGAACGCGAACCCCGCCGCCACGGTCATCGTCTCCGGCGGTCAGGGGCCGGGCGAGGATATCACGGAGGCCAAAGCCATGGCCGACTACCTCACGGCGCACGGCATCGACAGCGCGCGCATCGTGCAGGAGGACCGCTCGCGCACCACGCGCGAAAATCTGGAGAATTCGTTTGCCATCCTCCGCGCACGCGGCGGCGACCCCGCCGACGGCGTCGGCATCGTGACGAGCGAATACCACCTCTACCGCGCCAAGTGCATGGCGCGCTCGCTGGGCGCTGACCCCGCCGGCATCGCCGCCGAGACAACGCTCAAGACCATGCGCATCAATTACTTCATCCGCGAGGCCGTCGCCGCCGCGTATATGCAGCTGGCCGGCACGCTCTACTGAGAGGAGCTCTATGGAAAAAGTCAACGTATACGACTGGGACAAGACCATCTTTCCCGTGGACAGCACGGTGGCGTTCGTGCGCTGGTGTCTGCATCGCCACCCCGGCGTGATCTGGCCGCTTTTGCACACGCTCGCGCTGCTGCCGGGATACTGGCTCGGCAAGATCAGCAAGACCGCCGTCAAGGAGCGGATGTACGGCTTTTTGCGCCGTGTGCCCGATGTGGACGCGGAGCTTGAGGCGTTCTGGGCAAAAAACTTCCCGCGCGTGAACGCGTGGTATCTCGCGCAGCAGCGCCCGGATGACATCATCATCTCCGCCTCGCCGGAATTTCTCGTGCGCATCCCGGCGCAGAAGCTCGGCGTGCGGCTGCTGGCCTCGCGCGTGGACAAGCACACCGGCAGGACCGACGGCGAAAACTGCCACGGCGCGGAAAAGGTGCGCCGCCTGCACGAGGCGTATCCCGAGGTGCAGATTGCGGAGTTTTACTCCGACTCCCGCAGCGACAGCCCGCTTGCCGAGCTTGCCGAGCGCGCCTTTCTCGTGCACGGGCAGGAACGCACCCACTGGTGACACAAAGGAGGTTTGCCTATGTATTCCGCATCCGATTACCGCAGCATGGCGCGCCGCGCGCTGAAAAGCTTCTGGTGGCTGGCCGTCGGCGTGACGCTGCTGGCGACCGTGCTCGGCGGCGGCACGTCGTCGCTGACCGTGTCGTTCCAGAATTCAAATGTCAGCCAATACTACCCTGAGACCGTGCGCCGCTTTGCGCACGTCTTTGTGCCGGCCGCCAGCGTGCTCGCCATGGGACAGTTTGTCCTCCGCGGCAGCATCTCGATCGGGCATGACCGCTTCTGCCTGAAGCTCGTCGACGGCGAGCAGGCGCAGTTTGACGACCTCTTTTCCGCCTTCGATATCTTCGGCAGCGCCTTCGTGCTCAATCTGCTCATCGCGCTCAAGGTGTTCGCGTGGTCGCTGCTGTTCGTCATCCCCGGCATCATCGCCGCATACCGCTACTCGATGGCGACGTACATCATGGCCGAAAACCCGACCATCGCGCCGTCGGACGCCATCGAGCGCTCCAAGGTGCTCATGGACGGGCGCAAGGGCGATCTGTTCTGTCTGGATCTGAGCTTTTTCGGCTGGGCGCTGCTGACGGTGCTGACCGCCGGGATCGGGGCGCTGTGGCTCACGCCGTACATGGCCGTGTCACGCGCCGCGTTCTACCGCAGCCTGCCGCGCAGCATGGGCGACCGCGCGCCCAACGGTTGGCAGCCGCAGCCTGGCGATCGTGCCGACAGCGGCCGGTATCTATAAAACAAAGCCAAAGAAACAGTTTGTCCCCGGCAGCTACGCTGCCGGGGACAAACACATTTTCAGACACGATAGCCCGCATCCTCCCGTACCGGGCAGGACGCGAAGAGCTGGCGCACCGCGCTGTCATACTCCGCCATATCCTGCGCCTTGCGGATGCGGCGCAGCGGGCGCTCAGAGCCGGCAAAGCTGCAGCCGAGATAGCGCCAGGCCTCCTTCATGCGAAACAGCAGCGCACGCCGGTCGGGAATGCGCGCGCGTGTGGCGGCGTAGAGCCGGTCGTGAAACAGCTGCAGCTGCGCCGCCGTCGGCGCTTCGCCCGTGCGCAGCTGACCGATCAGCCCGGGATTCGCCGCAAGGCCGCGCCCGAGCATGACGCGCTCCACCGCCGGAAACCGCGCCTGAAACGCGTGCACGGCCGGCGCGTCGAACAGATCGCCGTTGTAGCACACCGGCGCGCGGCTGTGCGCGAGCGCATAGGCGAACGCCTCCAGATCCGGCTGCCCGTGATACTGATCCGCCTGCACACGCGGATGCACGATCAGCTCGCGGATCGGGTAGTCGTTGTAGAGCTCCAGCAGCGCGGGAAAGCCCTCCGCCGTCGTTTTGCCGAGGCGGGTCTTGACCGAGACCGGCAGCGGACAGGCGGCAAACACGTCGTCAAAAAACTGCCGCAGCAGCTCCGGCTCCGTGAGCAGGCCCGCGCCTTTTTTCTTCGCCGTGACCGTGTTCGACGGGCAGCCGAGGTTGAAGTTCACCTCGTCATAGCCCATATCGGCAAGCTGTCCCGCCATCCAGAGAAAATCCTCGGCGCAGTGCCCCATGAGCTGCGGCACGACGTGGATGCCCGCATTGTGTGCCGGGTCGATCTCGCGCAGCTCGCGCGGGGAAAAGGTGCGGTTCGCCGTCGGCGAAAGAAAGGGCGTATAGTAGCTGTCCGCCGCGGGAAAGGTCTGCCGCTGCGCCTGCCGGAACAGGTCGCCGGTCACGCCCTCCATCGGCGCGCAGAGAAATTGCATCGTCATCACCTCATCGTTCGGCTCATAATAGCGGAAAATCCGCCGCGCGTCAAGAACCGTCCGCGCATAGGAATTATGTAAACCAAAACCGGCGCATATCCGCCTGCTCCCGCGCATAGGATGAGGGCAGAAAGCCGGAGGTGGTGCAATGCACAAGGTACGCCAAGCCGTCAGAAAACACCGCAAGCCGCTGGGTGTGTGCGCAATGGTGCTGGCCATCGCGCTCATGTTCTGGGCGGTGAACAGTCCCGCGATCGTGGGCGTGAGCGCCGCCAAGCGCGTGCTGCCCATCTACAGTGTGCAGCGCGACGACCGCGTCGTGAGTCTGACGTTCGACGCGGCGTGGGGCAACGAGGACACGCAGACGCTCATCGACATTCTCGGCAAATACAACGTGCACGCGACGTTCTTCGTCGTCGGCGAATGGGTGGATAAATATCCGGAGTCGGTCAAGGCACTCGCAGACGCTGGCAACGAGGTCATGAACCACTCGAGCACGCACCCGCACATGGCGCAGCTCAGCGCCGAGCAGATCGAATCGGAGGTCAACACCTGCGCCGACAAGATCTCCGCCGTCACCGGCACACGCCCGACGCTGTTTCGCTGCCCCTACGGAGAGTACAACGACACCGTGATCTCCGCGATCAACGCTCTCGGGATGCACGCCATTCAGTGGGACGTGGATTCGCTCGACTGGAAGGGGCTGAGCGGTGACGAGATCACCACGCGCGTGCTCACACGCGTGCAGCCGGGCAGCATCGTGCTGTTTCACAACGCGGCCGAGCACACGCCGGAGGCGCTGGCCGGGATCATCGAAGCGCTCATCGCCGACGGCTACACGATCCTGCCGGTCTCGCAGATGCTCCTGCCCGGCGACACGCACATCGATTCCAACGGGCGGCAGTGTCCGGCAGACGCCGACGCGGGCACATAAACCAGACAACGAAAGCGGGAGCTGCGCCCCGCTTTCGTTGCATTTTGCGCGCAAAAACGCTATAATAGAGAAAAAATCTCTGCCCATGCGGCAGCTCAGGAGCAACATATATGGAAAACTTTCAGAAAATTGCCGTCTTGATCGACGCCGACAACACACAGCTGACCAAGCTCGAGGCCGTGCTGCACGAGGTATCGACCTACGGCCGCATCGTTGTGAAAAAAGCCTATGGCAACTGGCGCAAGGACTCGCTGAAAAACTGGGAGTCGGAGCTCAAGCGCCTCGCCATCCGCGCCGAGCAGCAGTTTGACTACGTCGCCGGAAAGAACACGACCGACATCGCCATGGTCATCGGCGCGATGGATCTGCTGCACACGAATATGTATGACGCGCTCGTGCTCGTGTCGAGCGACAGCGACTTCACGCCGCTGGCTATCCGGCTGCGCGAGTCGGGACTGTACATCATCGGCGCGGGCGTGACGACGACGCCGGAGTCATTTAAGAACGCGTGCGACGACTTCATCCTCATCGACTACCTCGCCAAGGCGGACGACAAGCCCGCCGCCGAGCACACGGCCGAGCCCGCCGCCAAAAAGCCCGCAGCGCGCAAGGCGAAAAAGACTACCCGCAGCACGAAAAAGCCCGCCGCCGAGCCCACACCGGCCGCCGAGCCGGAGCCGGCACCGGCCCCCGAACCCGAGCCGGCGCCGAAAAAGCCCGACATCCGCGAGATCCACAACCTGCTGCACATCGCCTCCGAGAAGTATCAGGACGCCGACGGCTTTGTCAACGTCAGCTCCTCGGGGCTGTACATCAAGCGCGTCAAGCCCGACTTCAACGTCCGCGCCTACGGCTACAGCAAGCTGCCGGAGCTGCTGGCAGCCTTCCCGAACAAGTACCAGATCAAGCGCTACGAAGGCAAGGGCGGCGCGACGATCATCGCCTATAAATGCCTGTAATATTGAGCATTGAAAAGTCTGATAAGAATGCGTTCAGATATTCAAAATATCTCTTGACTTTTGCTGCCGCGCGCGCTAAAATTCCTCTCCTGATCAGGGGAAACACCGCCGCAAAGCAATCGTTTCTTTCTTCGCTGCCCTGCGCCTGCGACCCCCGCAAAATTCAGGCAAGGCAGAAAGAAGGTCTTTTTCTATGACTGCTCAAATCTTTGCCGCCGTCATCTTCGTCGGCATGTTTGCGCTCATCATCATGGACAAATTCGAGCGTCAGTATGTCACGCTCGGCAGCGCTGCGCTCGTGCTCGTGGTCGTGTTCGGCATCTGTATGCACAGCTGGGACGCGATCAAAAACGCGCTGAATCTCGGCGCGATCTTCCGCACCGACTTCTGGTACGGCGCATCGGAGAGCGCAAGCTCCGGCGTCAACTGGTCGACCATTTTCTTCATCACCGGCATGATGATCATGGTCGAAGGGCTCGGCAAATCCGGGTTCTTCCGCTGGCTGTGCCTGTCGCTGGCCAAAGCCACGCACTACCACATCGTGCCGCTGCTGGTGTGCTTCATGGCCATGGCCGCGTTTCTGGCCATGTTCATCGACAGCATCACGGTCGTGCTGTTTCTGGCGACCGTCACGCTGGAGCTGGCGCAGATCCTGCGCTTTGACCCCATCCCGATGATCCTGTCGGAGGTCTTTTGCGCGAATCTCGGCGGCGCTGCCACCATGTGCGGCGATCCCCCCAACATCATCATCGGCACGGCGCTCGGCTATACGTTTACGGACTTCATCCAGAACACCGGCGTGATCGTCGGGGTCTGCTTTGTGTTCGTGCTGCTGTTTTTCTGGCTGTGCTTCCGCAAGCCGCTCAAGGCGAGCGAGGCTGCCCGCCCGGCGGATGCCGTCTGCCCCGCCCCGGCGACTGCCATTGCCGATCGCAAGGCGTTCGTCGCGGATGTGGTCGTGTTTCTCATCGCGGTCGCGCTGCTTGTGACACACGCGCAGACCGGGCTGACCGTCGCGTGCATCGGCGTGATCGTCGCAGCGCTGACGCTGCTCGTGACCGTGTGCACCAACGGCAGTGCCGGTGTGAAGGACGTGCTGCGCGGCGTGGACTACAAGACGCTGCTGTTTTTCATCGGCCTGTTCATCTCCGTCGCAGGGCTGGAGCAGACCGGCGTGCTCAAGCTCATCGCGCAGTTCATCTCGAGCATCAGCGGCGGCAGCATCAAGGCCGTCATCGTCATCATCCTGCTGCTCTCGGCCGTGTGCAGTGCGCTGATCGACAACATCCCGTTCGCGGCCACCATGGTGCCGGTCATCCAGTCCATCGCGGCGACGCAGGGCATGGATCTGCGCGTGATCGCCTGGGCGCTCTCGCTCGGCACCGACCTCGGCGGCAACGCCACGCCCATCGGCGCGTCGGCCAACGTCGTGGCCACATCCGTGTCGGCCAAGAGCGGTCACCCCATCAGCTGGGGCAAATACTGCAAATACTGCGTTCCGGCCACCGTGCTGGTCATTGCGGTCTCGCTGGGATGCCTGTTTCTGAGATACCTGTGATCCTACTTTGAGAAAGGCGGTAACGCATCATGAAGCAAATCATCGTGACCGTCGGCCGTGAACACGGCAGCGGCGGCAAGTACATCGCCGAACAGATTGCCAGACAGCTCGGCATCGCGTTTTATGATAAGGAGCTGCTGCTGGCCAGTGTCTTTAACGCCGAGGATGCCGCGCGCTATGACGAGAAGCCGGTGCACCTGCTGTGGTCGCGCCGCATCGGCGAGAATTTCAACGCACCGGAGGACGCGCTCGCACACGAGACGTTCGAGCACATTCAGGAGCTGGCCGACAGCGGTGAGTCGTTTGTCGTGCTCGGCCGGTGCTCGGATTATGTGCTGCGTGCCAACCCGAACGCTGTGCACCTGTTCATCGCCGGAAAGCCCGACGTGAAGCGCCGGCGGCTCATGGAGGAAAAATCCCTCACGGCCGATCAGGCGGCGCAGGAGATGCGCCGCGTCGACCGCGACCGCAAGGCCTACCACAACTACTACTGCGACACGAAGTGGGGCGATGCGCGCGGCTATGACCTCGTCGTCAACAGCGGAAAGCTCGGCATCGACAAGACCGTCGACACGCTCGTGGCTTTCGTGCGCGCATATCAGGCAAACAACGAAACCGAATAAACTGCGCAACGCCCCGGATGCATCGGCATCCGGGGCGTCTTCGCTTTCGCATCTCGGTGCAGGTGCAAACAGTTCTTGACGAATCGGCAGCGCGGTTATATGATGGCATAAAACTCCATGCGTACGTGCTGCACTGTGAAAAGCCGCAAATGCCGGTGCATGAAGTTTTTGTGCTTCATTTCCGGTTGCCCCGCAGGGACGAGGAAATGGCACATTTCTTATTTTTGCATAGCAAAAGCAGTTTTTCACCGCGACCTTGGAAAGGAGCAAGCATGAAAGTATCCCAACTCCCCTACCGGCGCGTGACGCGCGAGGAGATGACCGCAGGACTCCGGCACGTGATCGAGCGCGTGCGCGGCGCACGGAACGCCGAGGAGATCCTCGAAGCGCGCGCGGAATACCTCTCGCTCAAGACGGAGTACGACACGGCACAGTCGCTGTCGTATATGCGCTACACGATCAACACCGTCGACCCGTTTTATCTGGCCGAGAAGGATTACTATGACGAGATCGGTCCGGAGATCGAAAACCTCGATCTGCAGTACGCCTGCGCCGTGCTCGACAGTCCGTTTCGGGCAGAGCTTGCGCAGGCGCTCTCGCCGATCCTGCTGCGCAGCATGGAGCTGCAGCGGCGGAGTATGTCGCCGGAGATCGTGGACGACATGGTCGAGGAGAACAAGCTCGTGAGCGAATATGCCCAGCTCATGGCGGGTATGCTCTTCCCCTTCCGGGGCGAACAGCTGCCGCGCCCGATGCTGATGAAATACGCCCGCAGCGCCGACCGCGCCACACGCAGAGCTTGCTATGAGGCGCTCGGCACGACGCTGGCCGCGCACAGTGAGCAGCTCGACGGCATCTTTGACCGCCTCGTGCACGTGCGCGACCGGATGGCTAAGAAAATGGGGTATGAAAACTTCATTGAGCTCGGCTACTGCCGCATGGAGCGTATGTGCTACGATGTGCAGGCCGTGCAGACGTTCCGCGAGAACATCGTGCACGACATCGTGCCGGTCGTGTCGCGGCTGCGGCTGGAAAACGCCAAGCGCCTCGGCATCGACACGTTCCGTCTCTACGACAACGAGGTCTTTACCCCCGGCGGTGATCCGACGCCCTGCGGCAAGGAGACGCTCTTTGCCGCGGCGCAGAAGATGTACGACGGCATGGGCGACGTTCCGGGCGCGTTTTTCCGCATGATGTGCCAAAACGAGGCCTTCGACGTCGATGCGCGCCCGAACAAGTGGGGCGGCGGCTACTGCACGGAGTTTGTCAAGTATCATCAGCCGTTTATCCTCGCAAACTTCAACGGCACCTCCGGCGACGTGGACGTCGTGACGCACGAGGCCGGTCACGCGCTCAACGCCTACCTGATCGCGGACAACCGCTTCGCGCTCGAGCTCGGCTGCGGCGGCATGGAGACCGCCGAGACGCACTCGATGAGCATGGAGTTTTTCGCCTGGCCGTATCTCGACGGCTTTTTCCCGCAGGCGGGCGACGCGCAGCGCTACCGCTTCCAGCACGCGCTCGACGCGCTGAGCTTTCTGCCCTACGGCACGATGGTGGATGAATTTCAGCACCGCATCTATGCCGAGCCCGATCTCACCCCCGCCGAGCGCAACGCCGTCTGGCTGGAGCTGGAGACGAAGTACCGTCCGTACATCGACCAGCGCGGCATCCCGTATCTCGAGCGCGGCACACGCTGGCAGTACCAGATGCACATCTACGAGACGCCGTTTTACTACATCGACTACTGCCTTGCGCAGACGGCGGCGTTTCAGTTCCTGCTCGCGTCGCAGGCCGACTACGCCGATGCCTTCGCCCGCTATCTGCACCTGTCGGAGCAGGGCGGCGAAAAGCTCTGGACGGATCTGCTGACCGAGGCCGGCTTCCGCTCCCCGTTTGAGCCGGGCGCGCTCGCGCAGCTCGCCGCGCAGGTCGAGCCGCTCATCCGCCGGCAAAACATCTGAAAAAGGAGGACACCCCGATGTACGAACTGACGCAGGTTTCCGCAAACAGCTACTATATTCAGAGCCCCGCCAAGATCGGTCTCGTGCGCCTCAACGACACCGACGTCTGCCTCATCGACAGCGGCAACGACAAGGAGGCCGGACGCAAGGTGCGCCAGCTGCTCGGCCAAAACGGCTGGCATCTGACCGCCATCTACAACACGCACTCCAACGCCGACCACATCGGCGGCAACCAGTACCTGCAAAACCAGACCGGCTGCAAGGTCTACGCCCCCGGCATCGAGTGCGACTTCACGCGGCACACGCTGCTCGAGCCCGCGTTTCTCTACGGCGGCTATCCGCCGAAGGAGCTGCGGCACAAGTTTCTCATGGCAAAGCCGAGCGACGCGCAGGAGCTGACTGCGGCGTGCCTGCCGGAGGGGTTCGAGCTGCTGCCGCTGCCGGGGCATTTTTTCGACATGGTGGGCTTTCGCACGCCGGACGACGTGGTGTATCTGGCCGACTGCCTGTCGAGCCGCGAGACGCTGGAAAAGTATCAGATCGGCTTTCTCTACGACGTCGCCGCGTACCTGAACACGCTCGAGACGGTCAAGGCGCTCCGCGCGCGTGCATTCGTGCCGGCGCACGCCGCCGTGACGGAGGACATCGTGCCGCTCGCGCAGTACAACATCGACAAGGTGCTCGAGATCGCGGACATCATCACCGAGCTCTGCCGCACTCCGCAGACGTTCGAGTCCGTGCTGCAGCAGCTGTTCCGGCGCTTTGACCTCGTGATGGATTTTGAGCAGTACGCGCTCGTCGGCAGCACGGTGCGCTCCTACCTCGCGTGGGGGAAGGACACCGGCCGGCTGCAGGTCGCCTTTGATGATCACCGCCTGCTCTGGCAGCGGGCATGAAGTACGGTTTTTCCGGCAGTTTGAAAAAGTCTCCGCATCCAACCGGATGCGGAGACTTTTTTCATTCCAGAAGCCCGTATTTTTCTTTCACGCGCGCAAGCTTTGTCAGCAGCGGCTGATACAGCAGCAGCAAAAACACGGCCGTGCTGCCCGCATGGATGAGGTTGAAAACGACCCCGGATGCGCACGTTGCAAGCCAGAGCTGCCACGAGGGCGCGGCGTTATACATGAGCATACTCGCCGTGTCGAGCAGCACGCCGTAGAGCACGAACACAGACAAAAACCCATAGAGCAGCAGCGGCACAAGGCGCGCCCTGCGCCCCGAAAACAGCACGCCGCCGACAAAGCCCACAAGCCCGAAGCCGAGCATCTGCCACGGTGTCCACGGTCCCTGACCGAAGAAGAAGTTCGAGATCAGCCCCGCCGCCGCGCCGGTGACGAAGCCCGCCTCCGGCGTGAAGGCCACCGCCGTGAGGATCACGATCGCGCACACGGGCTTGCACTGCGGCAGCCAGTAAAACGCCGCGCGACCGGCCACGGCCAGCGCCGTCATCGTCGCCAGCAGCACGAGCTCGCGCGCCTGCGGTCTGCGCCCCTCAAAGCGCAGCACGAACGGCACGAACATCAGCCCCACGAGCAGCAGCGACGTGAGGTAGTATTTGCGCTCGTCCCACACGCACACGAACACCGCCATCAACGCCGGGATCGCCAGAAGCAGAATCGCCAGCGCGGCCCATGTGCGGCGCGTCAGTCTGCGAAACATTGCACGACCTCCTCGCACAGCACCGCGCCGGGTGCGGCAGTGCGCGCGATGCGCGCCGCCGCCGTGGTGTAAAAATAATTGCCGGAGAAAAACGCGCGCGGGTCGTTTTCCGTCACGACCTCGCCGCGAAAGAGCAGACCGCAGCGGTCGGCAAACTGCGCGCAAAACTCCACATCATGGCTCACGATGCACACAGCCGTGCCCTGCGCGCAGAGGGTACGCAGCAGCGCACCAAACTCCGCCTTGAACGCGCCGTCCATGCCCTTGGTCGGCTCGTCAAGCAGCAGCACGCGCGGCTGCATGAGCAGCACCTTCGCCAGCGCGGCACGCTGCTGCTCCCCGCCCGAGAGATCAAACGGGTGCCGCTCGAGCAGCGGCGCGAGCGCCATCTGCTGCACGACCGTGTCCACCAGCGCGGCATCCCTGCCGAGCGACGCGAGGTCGGCGCGCACCGTGTCCGCCGTGAAGAGCGTGCGCGGGTCTTGCGGCACGGCGGCGATGCCGTCGCGCAGGGGCTGGAGCGCGCGCTGTTTTTTTCCGTCCAGATACACACTGCCGCGATACAGCCGCAGCTGCCCCGCAAGCACACCGAGCGCCGTCGTCTTGCCGCTGCCGTTGCTGCCGGTGAGCGCGTAGAGCTCGCCCGGGCGCAGCGTGAGCGAGAAACCGCGCAGCACGTCCGGCGTGTTCTGTGCGTAGCGAAGCCAGCCGTCGCGCACGCGCAGCACGGGCTGTGCCTGTGCGGGGGCACTTTTCGTCTCCGGCAGCGGATGCTGCGCATAGCCGCGCAGATATGCCCGCCCCTCGCGCACGGTGAGCGGCAGGTGCTCCGGTGCGCCGAGCGCGGCGGCGATGCGCGCCGCCGTAGGCATGGCGGTAAAGATCGGCCGGCTGCGCACGGCAGCTGCCGCAGTGCGCGGTGCACCGGATGCAAGCAGCCGTCCCCGCTCGAGCACGATGAGATGATCCGCCAGCGGCACGGCTTCCTCCAGCCGCTGCTCAGAGAGCAGGATCGTGAGCCCGAGCTCCTCGTTGAGCTTGCGCAGTGTGTGCAAAAACGTGCTCGCCGCGATGGGGTCGAGCTGGCTCGTCGGCTCATCCAGAATGAGCACGTCCGGCCGCATGACCACCACGGAGGCGAGATTGAGCATCTGCTTCTGGCCGCCGGAGAGCGTGTGCACGTCGCGCTCGAACCAGTCGGCAATGCCGAAATAGCTCGCCATCTCGGCGACGCGCAGCCGCATGGCCGTTTCGTCGCAGCCGAGGCTCTCGAGCCCGAACGCGAGCTCGTGAAACACCTTGTCCGTCACGATCTGATCGTCCGGATGCTGGAGCACGAAGCCGATGCGCCGCGCTTGCTCGGCAAACGGGATGTCTTTCAAAAGTGCGTCCCCAAAGCGCACCGTGCCGCCGCTCTCGCCATGCGGCGTGAGGCAGGTCTTGAGCTGGCGCAGGAGGGTCGACTTGCCGCTGCCGCTCTCGCCGCAGAGCACCGTGACCGCGCCCTCGGGGATCGTGAGCGTGAGATCGTCGAGCGCCGGGCGCGTCTGCCCCGGATAGGAAAATGTCAGATGTTCGAGCGCAAACGACGCCATATCAGCGCCTCCTTTCCATCGAGCAGCAGCGGCAAAAAGCACAGCAGCGCAAAGCACGCCGCGCACACCGCGCCGCGCACGCCGGCGCTGCCGATGCGCATCGACGGGTAGTAGCGCACATACAGCGCGCCGCGGCCGATGCCCACGCACACGCCCGCAAGCGCAAGCGCAAGCACGGCGCTGAGCACGCCGTCGCGCCGGGTGAAGCGGTAGTTGCCGAAATAGGTTCTTCTGCCGGCGCCGTAGCCCCGGCTCTTCATGGAGTCCGCCGCCGTGATGCCGCTCTCGAGCGCCCACGAGACGGTGACGGACAGCACGCGCGCACCATTGCGCAGCCGCTGCCACGCACTGCCCTCACGCATACCGCAGCCGAGCGATGCCTGCGCCGCAGCGACGGCGCGCATATGCGCCGTGAACTTCGGCATGAAGCGCAGCGCCATGCTCAGCAGCAGGGACGCGCTCGGCAGCACGCTGCCGAACACGTACAGATATTTATCCGCCGTCATGACGGCGCTGCAGCACTGAAACCACAGGATCACGGCCGCGAACATCGCCGCCGCAGCCGCGCCGTAGCACAGAGCCTCGCGCGTGACGGGGTTGCCGTTGGGCAGATAGAACAGCATCGTCACGCCCGCGTGGTTAAACAGTGCATTGAGCGCCGCCATCAGCACCAGAAACGGCACGAGCCGGCCGAGTGTCCGCCACAGGCTGCGCCAGCCGCGCAGCAGCGCACAGTAGCCCAGCGCACCCAGCAGGCTCAGCGCCAGAAACACCGGGTGCAGCACGAACATCGTCAGCAGCAGCACCGCCGCAAAATAGCAAAAGGTCAGCGCCGGATGCAGCGCCGAAAAAGAATCGGTCATGGTTCTCCTTGCCGGGCGCCGACGTCGCGCCCAAGATCACAGGTATAGCTCCAGACGACGGTGTCGCCGTCGTGCAGCGTGCAGCTGCTGCAGCCGTAGTCCGGCCAGACGCCGTTGACACTGTACATCCAGCCGGAGAGGTTGCCGCAGTCGAATTCGTAGAGGTTGCCGATGCCCTCGATGTAGGCGCTGTTGTACGCAGGCGTCCAGTTCGACTCCATGTGGATGCCCTGCGCCCGGCAGACCCGCTGCAGCACGTCAAACACCGTGTCGCCCTCAGAAAAGGCGACCGCTGTCTCCGGCAGGAGCACGCCGTCGGACGGAATGATCTCCGCCTTGCCGGGGCTCAGATCGTCCATGTGCCCGAGCACCGTGCCGCATTCGATCGTCACCGTGCAGCGCAGCGCACCGTCACTGTCCGGCTGCGCACCGCAGGCCGTGCATAGCACCAGCAGCAGGCACAGCAGCAGGCAGGCAATGCGCCGCTTAGCCATGGCGCACCGTCCCGCCGGCGACCGTGAGCGTCCCCGCCGCCGAAGCGAGACACACGGCCTCATCCTCCGCCGCAAGGACAGCGTCCGTCACGGTCAGCGCCGACTCCGTCACGCCGTCTGCCAGCTCAAAGCGCAGGCGCACGAGCACGCTGCCGCTCGATGTGGCCAGCGCAGCCCCCTCCTCCGGCAGACACAGAGCACGCGCGCTGCCGGTCTCGTTTGCGCGCGCGGGGTCGCTCTCCCACTCCGGGAGGCTTCCCATCACGAGCGGGATGTCCCCGTTGTCCGTGCCAAGAAAGGTCAGCTGCGCCGGGTCGAAGGCCACGGCGATGCTCGCCGCCTCATAATGCCCGCCGTCCGGCAGGCCGGTCAGCTCCACTGCGACCGTGCACACGCCGTCGGCATCCGCCGGCGCACACACGAGCGTCAGCGTGGGGTCAACGTCCGCATCGCTCTTTTGCCGCAGCGCGATGCACAGCACCACGATCGCCGCGACCAGCAGGACGCTGAGCGCAATGGCAAGATTCTTTTTTGTCCAGAAAGGCTTCATATTCCGTCCTCCTGCGCTGCAGGCAGCGCCATATCCTGCACGAAGCTGTCGGCCACGGCGCGCACGTCCTGCGCGTCCACGCGGCCGTTGAGATCCGCATCCATCGCCAGCAGCACGTTCGCCGCCGGCGTCGTCTCCCCGGCGCAGGCCGTGCGGATGGTCAGTGCATCCTGCGCGTTGATGACACCGTCGCCGTTGGCGTCGCCGACGGTGAGCACGGCAGATTTTCCGTTTGCCACGGTGTAGCTTGCCGGGTCGTTGAGCGCATCATCCGTCACGTCCGGCGCGAAGAGCCACACCCACGTCGGCGTGCCGCTGCGCTCGGACAAAACGGGGCTGTAGAGCAGCTGCGTCCCGTCGGAAAACGTGACGGTGCTGTCTGCCGACGCATCCGGCGGGCACACCGCGACCGTGCGGTATCCTGTCGGGATGAGGCCGCTGCCGTCCGCCGTGCAGAGCACACGCGCGACCGACGCGCCGGGTTCGTCGGGCGTCTTGACCGTGGGCGTGTCCGTCTCCTGATAGAGGCCGCTCTGCCCGCGGCGCAGACGCGACACGGCCACGAGCGCATACACCGCCTGCTCGGTGGCGAGGTTGTTCACGCCGCCGGAGGCCGTGTGGCGAAAGGCGGCCGCGCCCGCATCAAAAAACGTCAGCAGCGCATCGACCGCCGAGCCGCCGCCCTTGACAAAGCGGCTGTCCGTGTCCGGGTCGATGCCCAGCGCCGTGCACGCAACGATGACCTGCGCGGCACTCTCGGCATTTGCCGTTCCGTACGAGACAAAGCCGCCGTCCCCGGTCTGCATCGCCGAGAGCGCGTCCACGCCGCGCGTCACAGCCGCCGCGACCGCCGCCTCAGAGCGGTAAGCCGCCAGCGCCTGCAGCGCCATGGCCGTCACATCCGGGTCGGCAGCAGAGCCGCTGAGCGCCCAGCCGCCGCCGGAGCACTCGGCGCTCAGGATCGCATCCACGCACTGACGGCGCACCGCGCTGCCGGGCAGGTAGCCGCGGCTGTCGAGCGCCAGCAGCGCGAAAATGGGTCCGTTGATGCCCTGATTGCTCACCCATGCAAAATCCGCATACGGCGTGGTCAAATCGCACCCGCCGACCTGCGCCGCGTCGCGCCCGATGGCGGACAGGGCGAGGATGACGCGCGAATTGTCCGTGGACTTGTAGGCGTTGAGCGCGCCCTCGCGCCCGGATGCCGCCGTCAGCTCCGGCGCTTTGGCCGCGAGGTCTGCGTAATAGCGCGCAAAATAGTCGCTGTCCGCAGTGAAGTAGCCGCCGCGCGCGAGACCGAGCACCGTCCACTCATCGCCATAGCCCGGCGACGGGACGGCGGAAGCCTGCCGTGCCAGCGCAGCCGAGAGCACCGGCTGCACATCCGCAGCCTGCGCCGACGGGACCGGCAGCACCGTGCACATGAGCACCAGCGCGAGGAGCAGCGCCAAGGATCGTTTGTCTGCTTTCATCGTTTGCCTCCTAAGGGGATATCGAAAACGCGCAGCGCATTGCGCGCGCCTGCTTTGAAATCACGCATCATTATAACAGCCGCCCACTGCAAAATCAACGCTCTGCGACATTTCCCGCACCGGGAAACGCCGCTTTTTTCCGCCCGCTTTCCCCCGGCGGCTTTTGCGCATTTTCCCGCGCGCGCCGTGATACGATAGCGCCATGGACGTCATCTATCTCGATCGCCTGTTCGGGCTCAATCTGCTCCTCGACTACTGTCTTGTGCTCGCGTCCGCGCGCGTGTGCGGCGTGGTGCTGCGCCGCGGTCGGTATCTGCTCGCGGCACTCACGGGAGCGCTGTACGCAGCGGTCATGGTGCTGCCCGGGTGCGGCTGGCTCAGCAGCGGCGCGATGAAGCTCGCACTCGGCGCGGCCATGGCGCTCATCGCCTTCGGCGGCGAGGCGCACTGGGCGCGGTGCGCGGTGGTGTTTTTCGCGGTGTCCGCCGCGTTCGGCGGCGCGGTGTACGCAGCAAGCATGCTCGCGGGCGTGTCGCCGGGCAGCGGCGCACTCGTGACGGTGTCCGGCCGGGTGCTGGCGCTGTCATTTGCCGTGTGCTATGCGGCCGCATCGGCGGTGTTCCGGCGGCGGGCAAAGACTGCCGCGCGCGAGGTGCGCACCGTGACGGTCACACTCGCCGGACGCAGTACGACCGTCCGCGCTCTGCGCGACAGTGGCAACGACCTGCATGACCCGGTGTCCGGTCTGCCGGCGGCCGTGGTCGAGCGCGCAGCGGTGCTGCCGCTGTTTCCAGCGCTGCACGCGCTGCCGGACGACGCGGTGCAGACGCTGACGGTGCTCGGCGCGCTGCCGGAATGCACCGGACGGGTCGTGCTGCTGCCGTACCGCGCGGTGGGCGTGACGGGTGCGCTGCTGCCGGCGTTTCGGCCGGACAGCGTGATGATCGACGGCGCGCCGGAGCCGATGCTTCTGGCGCTAAGTGCACAGGCGCTCACATCCGACGGGGCATTTTCCATGGTGCTGCCGCCAAAAAGCTGAGGAGGGGTTTTCGTGCCGAACTTATTGGAAAGACTGCGTATGCTCTGGACGGCGCTGCGGCTGCGGCTGCGCGGCGGTGCGCCGGGGGTATTTTACATCGGCGGGAGCGACACCATGCCCGCCCCGCTCGAGCGCGAGGCCGAGCAGCAGGCCATCCGCGCACTCACCGCCGGGAGCGAGGACGCCGCGTCCCTGCTCATCGAGCACAACCTGCGGCTGGTGGTATACATCGCGCGCCGGTTTGAAAACACCGGCATCCACATCGAAGATCTGATCTCGATCGGCACGATCGGGCTCGTCAAGGCCATCCACACCTTCAAGCCGGACAAGAACATCAAGCTTGCGACCTATGCCTCGCGCTGCATCGAAAACGAGATCCTCATGTATCTGCGCAAATGCAGCGCGCAGAAAACGGAGGTGAGCATCGACGAACCGCTCAACACCGACTGGGACGGCAACGAGCTGCTGCTCTCGGACATCCTCGGCACGGATGCCGACGCCGTGAGCCGCCCGCTTGAGGACGACGCCGAGCGCACCATGCTCCTGCACGCCATCGAGACACTGTGCGAGCGCGACCGGCGCATCATCCTGCTGCGCTTCGGCATCGGCGGCACGCATGAGGCAACGCAAAAGGAGGTCGCAGACCTGCTCGGCATCTCGCAGAGCTACATCAGCCGGCTCGAAAAGCGCATCATCGCGCACCTGCGGCAGGAGATGCTCCGGCAGATGCAGTGCTGAAAACGTTCAAAGCGGCGGCTCCGGTCAGAGCCGCCGCTTTGAACGTCATTTTTTCACGCGGCACATGATCCGCTGCACACCGCAAAAGAGCAGAAACACCACGAGATCGACCACCACGACGCTCGCGCCGGACGGCGTCTCGAACACGTAGGACAGGACCATACCCAGCAGGAAGTTCACCACCGACACCACGGCCGCGCAGATCGTGACCGAGCGGAACGTGCCGAACACGCGCATGGCCGTCAGCGCCGGGAAGATGATGAGGCTTGAGATGAGCAGCGCGCCCATCATGCGCATACCGAGCACGATCGTGACCGCCGTGAGAACCGCAAGGAGCATATTGTACGCCTGCGTGTGCACGCCCGTCGCGCGCGAGAACGTCTCGTCAAAGGTGACGGCGAAAATGCGCGGATAGCACAGCACGAACAGTGCCAGCACCGCCGCCGACAAAATCAGGCTCAGGCGCAGGTCGGCCGACGACAGCGACAGGATGCTGCCGAACATATAGTTATTCACGTCGGTATTCATGCCGCTCGTGACGGATACGGTCATCACGCCGATGGCCAGTGCGCTGCTCGAGAGCAGCGCGATCGCAGCGTCACCCTTGAGCTTGCCGCTCTGCGACAGGCGCAGCAGCAAAAACGCCGCCACGACCACGACCGGCACCGCCACCGCCAGCGGCGCAAGATTGAACGCCGTTGCGATCGCAAGTGCGCCGAAGCCGACATGACTCAGCCCGTCGCCGATCATGGAGTAGCGCTTGAGCACGAGCGACACGCCCAGAAGCGACGCGCACAGCGACACCAGCACGCCCACCACGAGCGCGCGCACGAGAAAAGGATACGACAGCATCTCCAGAATGATCTTCATACCTTCCGCCCTCCCAGAAACCGGCGCGCGGCATCGCTCTGCTTATAGTCCGCCGCCGTGCCGTAAAACAACTGCTGATGGCCGAGGTGCAGCACGTGCGTGGCATAGCGCAGCGCGGCGTCAATGTCGTGCGTGACCATGATGACGGTGATGTCGTTGCAAAGGTTGACGAGCTTGATGAGGTTATACAGCTCCACCGTCGCCACGGGGTCAAGTCCCGTGACCGGCTCGTCGAGCAGAAGGAGCTTTCGCGTGGCGCACAGGGCGCGCGCGAGCAGCACGCGCTGCTGCTGACCGCCGGAGAGCGCCTGATAGCTGCGATTGGCCAGATCCTCGATGCCCATGCGCTCCATATTTTCCTGCGCACGGGCGCGGTCGGCGCGGGAATAAAACGCGCGGCCGCGCATCTGGTTGATGCAGCCCGAGCGCACGACCTCCGCCACGCTTGCCGGAAAGTCGCGCTGGAGCTGTGTCTGCTGCGGCAGATAGCCGATCTCGTTGCGCACGAGCCCGTCGCCGAGCGTGATGCTGCCCTGCTCCGGTGCCTTGAGCCCGAGCAGCCCCTTGATGAGCGTGGACTTGCCCGAGCCGTTTTCGCCGACCACACACAGCAGATCGCCGCGCGAGACCGTGAAGTTCACGTCGCGCAGCACCGTCTGCCCGTCGTAGCCGAGACAGACGTGTTCACAAGTAATGAGTGCCATTCAGTTCAATGCCTCCCGCAGCGCCTGCACGTTGCGCTCCATGAGCTGCAAATACGTCGCGCCGTTTGCAAATGCCTGCGCCGTCACGTTGTGACAGGTCGCAAACTCCAGTTTTTTCGCGCCCGTGGCCTCGCAGACCGTGTCGGCGAGCTTGCCGTTTGAAAGCTCGATCGTGAACACGACCGGGATGCCGTCGGCGCGCACCTTGTCGATCAGAAATGCCACCGTGGCAGCCGACGGCTCAGCCGCGTCCGCGCAGCCGGGATAGGCCGCATAGTAGTCCAGACCGTAGGCATCGGCAAAATACCGCAGTGGGAAACGGTCTGCGAAAACCATCGTTTTTCGCGCAGCATTCTCCACTACATCCTGAAATTCCGCGTCAAGTCGTTCAAGCTGCTCCACATAGTCCCCACAGCGCTGCGCATACTGCGCCGCGTGCGCACTGTCCGCCGCCGAGAACGTGGCGCACAGCTTTCGGCAGATGCGCGCGGCGTTGCGCGGAGACGTCCAGACGTGCTCATCGAGCTCCTCGTCGTCCTCGTCCTCGCCATCATGGTCGTGGCCGTGCCGTTCGGCCTGCATCCCCTCGACCGTTTCCTCGTGCAGCAGCTCGACGCAGTCCATGAGCGTCACGACACGCAGATCGGGGTTGTCGACACCGTCGAGCACCGTCTGTACCCACGCATCCGACTCGCCGCCGACGTAGATGAACACATCGGCATTGCGGATGGCGATGATGTCCTTCGGCGTGGGCTCATAGGAGTGCACCTCGCAGCCGGGGTGCAGCAGCATCGTGACCGTCACATCGTCCCCGCCGACCTGCCGCGCAAAGTCATAGGGCGCAAAGATCGTCGTGACGACATGGAGCTTGCCATCGTCAGCATCCGGGTTTTTCTGCACCGCGCAGCCGGACAGCGCCGACACCGCCAGCACAGCCGAGAGCAGCACACATAAGATCTTACGCATGGCCGCCCCGCTTTCCGCCGCAGGCGGCGCACGTGCCGTAGATCGTCGTGCTGCGCCCGTCGACCGTGAAGCCCGCCGCGCGCAGCAGGTCCGCCTGCAGCGCGTCGGAGACGCCGGTGTCAAGATGGATCAGCCGCCCGCAGCCGACGCATTTTAAGTGCAGGTGCGCATCGCAGTGACCGGGGTCCATGGCCTGATAAGCCGCGCTCCCGCCGCTCTCGGGCGCGAAGCGGCGCACCGTGCCCTCCTCGACCAGGCGGTCAAGCGCGCGGTAGACCGTGCTGCGTCCGGGCGCAGCGTCGCCCATGGCTGCGAGCAGCTGCTCGACCGTGAACTGCTCGTCCGCGTGCGCAGACAAAAACGCCAGCAGCGCACAGCGCTGCTGCGTGTGATAACTGTTTCGCATGATTCGCCTCCAAATCGGGAATCAGTCCCGAATTCAAACCGTAGCATACACGCACTTTGCCCATCTGTCAAGCCCGGCGCGCAAAAAACCGCCGGACGCAATGTCCGGCGGTTCAGGAAATCGCAGATATTCCGGCTGCATTCAGGCAAGGGCGGCTTCCGGCTCGCCCGCGTCGCCAAGCGCGTCGCTGATGAACTTCGGCACCTGCTCGCGCGTCATCCCCAGCGCGACGGCCAGCTCCCCGTGGAGCATCTCCTCGGCGCGCTTCATATAGCGCTCATCGACGAGACCGAGCTTCTTGCCGCGCTCGATCATCTGGCGGCGCTTTGCGCGCACGTCCTTGATCAGCTGCAGAAGGTCGGCGCAGGTGTAGTTCTGGATGCAGTGCTGATAGTGCTCATTGAGGAAACGGAGATTGGAGTTTTCATAGACCTCCGCGGTCATCTCCGGGATGCGGTCAATGAGCGCCAGCGCCTCCTCGCGCGAGATCACCGGGCGCATGAACACCTTGCTGTCCACGGGCGTGAACACCTTGCCCTCGCGGTAAATGGGCGCAAGCGTATAGTAATCGCGGTGCTTGTCCACACCGGAGATCTTCGGCGTGCCGATCTCCTCCACGCGGCAGACGCCCTCGTTTCCATACACGATCAATTGACCAATCTCGTACATTTGACTATCCTTTCCTCCGCCAAGCCTCAAAAACAAACAAATCGGGCGGCCATGTGGCCGCACTGCGGCCGCAAACCTGCCCCCCTGAGATAGTGTAACACAAATTTTGAAAAAATGTAAGCTTTTTTTCATTTAGGTCTTGATTTTTTTGCGAAACCGGATAGAATAAACAATTTACAGAGCAAAACGACGCAATGGGCGCGCACATTTGCCGCCAAAGGGAGGAAGATCGGAATGCAGATCGAATGGCGCCGCATCTGGTGGGTTCTGCTTGGCTGTGTGTGCACCGCCGCCGGTATTGCCCTGTTCGCCTGTGGGCAGATCGGCTGGGGGCTTGCGGCGCTGGAGAGCGCCGCGCTGCTGCTTGCATTGCAGTACGCACCGCGCGGCACGCGGCTTTGGAAAACGTGGTGGTTCGTGGAGCTGGTGCTCGCGCTCGCCGTCACGGCGGGATATGCAGGCATCGCCACCGTCCGCGAGGCGCGCTCACCGGCGCAGGCCGTCATCATCACGACCGAGCGCAGCGTGCCGCCCGAGACCGCAGCGCTGCCAACGGAAACCGCACCGGAGACGCCAAAGCCGACCGCCGCAGTGCAGGCCGCCTACGTCGGCAACCGCAACTCCATGAAATTTCACAGCGCCGACTGCAGATACGCAGCACAGGTCAAAGCGGAAAACCGCATCGCCTTTGACAACGCCGAGCAGGCGCTGATCGCGGGCTACACACCCTGCGGCGCGTGCAAGCCGTAAACAGCAGAAAACCGCGCTCCCGAAACACGGGAGCGCGGTTTTTGCATATTGCCCTCTGTGCAGCTTATGCCTGCAGATCCGGGTAGAGCGGGAAGCGCGCGCACAGGTCGAGCACCTGCGCCCGCACGGACGCAACGGCGTCCTCGCCCTCGTCGACCAGACGGCAGATGAGCGCGCCGATCTGACGCATCTCCTCCTCGCCCATGCCGCGGGTCGTGACGGCCGGCGTACCCAGACGCACGCCGCTCGTGACGCGCACGGACAGCGTCTCGTTCGGGATGGTGTTCTTGTTGGCGGTGATGTTCGCCGCGTCGAGCAGATCCTGCATCTCCGCGCCGGTGCGGCCGCGGCTGAACACGTCGGCCAGCATGAGATGGTTGTCCGTGCCGCCGGAGACCAGACGGATACCGCCCTGCTGCAGCGTCTCGGCGAGCACGGCGGCATTCTTAACCACCTGCTGCTGATAGGTGCGGAAGGCCGGCTGCAGCGCCTCACCGAAGCAGACCGCCTTGCCGGCGATGACGTGCATGAGCGGACCGCCCTGCGTGCCGGGGAAGACGGCGCTGTCGATCTTCTTGGCCAGCTCGTCGCGGCAGAGGATGATCGCGCCGCGCGGGCCGCGCAGCGTCTTGTGCGTCGTGCAGGTGACAACGTCGGCATACGGCACGGGGCTCGGGTGCACGCCCGCAGCGACCAGACCGCCGATGTGCGCCATGTCGACCATCAGGTACGCGCCGACGGAATCGGCGACCTCACGGAAGCGCGCAAAGTCGATCACGCGCGGATACGCGCTCGCACCGGCGATGATGAGCTTCGGGCGGACCTCCTCGGCCGTGCGCGCAAGCGCCTCATAGTCGATGGTCTCGGTCTCGGGGTCAACACCGTAGAAATGCGCCTCAAAATATTTCCCGGACAAAGACGCCTTGCTGCCGTGCGTCAGATGTCCGCCGTGGGTGAGGTTCATACCGAGGATCCGGTCGCCCGGCTGCAGCAGCGCCGCATACACGGCCATGTTCGCCTGCGAGCCGGAGTGCGGCTGAACGTTTGCATGGTCCGCGCCGAACAGCCGTGTCACGCGCTCGATCGCCAGACGCTCGACCTCATCGACGTACGCACAGCCGCCGTAGTAGCGCGCGCCGGGATAGCCCTCGGCGTATTTGTTCGTCAGGTGGCTGCCAACAGCCTCCATGACGGCCTGACTCGTGAAATTCTCGGACGCGATCAGCTCCAGATGGTCGCGCTGGCGCTCGAGCTCGCGTGCCATGGAAGCATACAGCTCCGGGTCTGCCTGCATCAGGTGTGCATAATCCATATCGGAACCCTCCGTTTTTGTCAAATTTAGCCCTATCAGTGTATCACGGATCGCATGTATTTTACAAGAGGGCGCTGCATAGATTAAAGTATCCCGTTTTTCTCCGAGGTGAGGCAAGTTGAACAAATGGAACGCGCTGCGCCCGTATCTTTTCTTCGTCGTGCTCGCGCTGGTAGTCGGCGCTGCAGCAAGCGCCGCCACACGTGCGGGCATGGATGCCTATGACCTGCTGACAAAGCCGCCCGCCACACCGCCGGACTGGCTGTTTCCGGTCGTGTGGACGCTGCTCTATCTGCTCATGGGCATCGCCATGGGGCGCGTCTGGCGCGCCGCCTCCGGCAGTGCGCGCAGGCAGGCAGCCGCGCTCTGGTGCGTCCAGCTCGGCGTCAACGGTTTTTGGCCGGTGGTGTTTTTCCTGTGGCAGGCGCACGGCGCGGCGTTTTTTCTGCTCGCAGGGCTGGTCGCGCTCGTGCTGGCGATGAGCGCGCAATTTTCCCGCCGCGATGCGGCGGCCGCGTGGCTGTGCGTGCCGTACCTCCTGTGGCTGCTGTTCGCGGCGTACCTGAACCTCGGCGTCTGGCTGCTCAACCGGTGAAATCCGGGTAATGCCTCGGTCAAGATTGTGTTTGCATGGGACGGGAGATTGTGGTACACTGCCCCAGAGGAGGGGATCACCCCATGAAAAAACCAATCAAAATCATTCTGATCGTCTTGGCCGTTCTCGTCGGTCTGTTCGCCGCGCTGCTCATCTGGCTGAGCGCCACGCAGCTCAACGTCAAGACGGAGACCGCCGTCGTGACGCGCGGTGACAACAGCACCGCCGCCTTTGCCCCGGGCGACGAGGTATCCATTCTGTCGTGGAACATCGGCTACGCCGGTCTGGGCAAGGAGTCCGACTTTTTCATGGACGGCGGCAAGCAGACCCGCGCGCCGAGCAAGGCCATCGTGGAGAAAAACATGGACGGCATCGTCACGACCGTGCAGAGCATGGCCGCCGACTTCACGTTCCTGCAGGAGATCGACGCCGGCCCCTCGACCCATGCCTACGGCATTGAGGAGGCAGGCCGCCTGCGCACCGAGACGCAGCTTGACAGCGCACACGCCCTGAACTACAAGTGCGCATTCGTGCCCTACCCCATCCCGCCGATCGGCCGGGTGAACACCGGACTCATGACGCTCTCGAGCGCGCCCATCGCCTCGGCCGAGCGCATCGCGCTGACGAGCCCGTTCAAGTGGCCGGTGTCGGTGGCAAACCTCAAGCGCTGCCTCATGCCCGTGTATATCGACCTTGAAGGCACGGACGCGCAGCTCGTGCTCGTCAACCTCCACCTTGAGGCGTATGACGACGGCGAGGGCAAGGCCGCGCAGACCGCCGCACTCACGTCGTTCCTTGAGCAGGAATACGCCAAGGGCAACTACGTCATCGCCGGCGGCGACTTCAACCAGACCTTCCCCGGCGGGCTGGACAAGTACCCGATCAAGCATGACGATCTCTGGACGCCCGGTATGCTCGACGACAGCATGCTGCCCGACGGCTGGCACTTTGCGTATGACACGTCCGTGCCGAGCTGCCGCCTCGACAACCAGCCCTATGACGCTGAGAGCGAGGCCACGCAGCACTACGTCATCGACGGCTTTATCCTCTCGCCGAACGTGGAGCTCACGGGCGTACAGACGCAAAACGACGGCTTCCGCTTCTCCGACCACAACCCCGTGCTGCTGAGCATCCGCCTGAAATGATCACGATATTGCAAACGCCCGCACACCGTGCGGGCGTCTTGTTTTGTTCTGCGTGTTTTATTCTGCGCGCGTGATGCGCAGCTCCCGGCAGCTGCCCGTGCCGAAGCGCGCCTCCATCGCCTGCCGGTAGGCGGGAAAGACGTCGCACGGCATGAGCGCCTGCACGCCCCCGGCAAAGCCGCCGCCGTGGACGCGCCACGCGCCCACCCCGTCAAGCAGCGCCGACGCGCAGGCAAGCCCCCGCGCGAGCCGGTCATCCCCACCGGGGACCTGGATGTTTCGCAGCATCTGCTCCGATGAGCGGCCGGAGGCGTTCATGAGGCGCAGGTACTGCGCGGCATCCCGGCGCGCGAGTGCATCGCGCATCTGCGGCACGCGCGCGTTTTCGGCGAAAAAGTGCGCCGCGCGGTCGTCGGCAAGCCCCGGCTGCCGGTGGGCGAAAAAGTCGGCCGGGTCGACCTGCGAGAGTGTCTCGGCGCCGAAGCGCCGCGCAACGCTGTGCATATCGGCCGGGATCGCGGCGTAGGCCGCCGTCAGCCCCGCGTGGCTGCCGCCGGTATCCGTCAGGCTGAGCGTGAGCCCCATGGCGGCAAACGGCGCCGCGACCGGAAGGATCTCTCCGGCGGCCAGATCGAGATACACCGCGCCGCTGCGCGCGCACGCCATCTGATCCATGAGACCGGAGGGCTTCCCGAAATGCCGGTTTTCCGCCTGCTGACCGAAGCAGGCAAGCTGCTCCGGCGTGAACGCGCCGCCGTTATAGAGCGCGTTGAAGATGCGTCCGACGAGGATCTCGAACGCGGCCGAGGACGACAGGCCGCCGCCCGTGCGCAGCGCAGAGGAAGCCCACGCCTCGAAGCCGCCGACTTCCCCGCCGGCTTCCAGAATGGCCGCCGCCACGCCGCGCACGAGCGCCCACGGCTTGCCATAGGCGCGCGGGTCAACGCTCAGATCGTCGAGCGAGACGGTAAACGGACGGTATCCCCGCGAGTGGATGCACACGCGGCGGTCACGGCGGCGCGCGGCGCGTGCGCGGATGCCCACGTCCACGGACGCCGCCAGCACACGCCCGAGCTGGTGGTCGGTATGATTCCCGGCCAGCTCCGTGCGGCCGGGGGCAAAAAATCGCTGCATGGTGTCCTCCTGATCCGATAAAAAGGTCGGCAGGCAACTGCCCGCCGACCTGACTGTGCAGAAAAACTCAGTGCTTGCGCGCGAGCACCCGCTCGATGCCGCGCACGACGCCGGCAGCATCCACGCCGTATTTGGCGAGAAGCTCGGTGTACTTGCCGGTCTCGGTGAACGTGTCGGGGATACCGACAAACTCCGTCGGCGCAGCCGCGCCGCCCCATGCAAGCACCTCCGCCACGGCGCTGCCAAGACCGCCGTAGATGTTGTGCTCCTCGGCGGTGACGATCGCGCCCGTCTCCTGCGCGCAGCGCAGGATGAGCTCGCGGTCGATGGGCTTGATGGAGTACATATCCACCACACGCACGGACACGCCGCGCTCGGCCATCTGCTCGGCCGCCTCGAGCGCCTTGTGCACAAGGATGCCGCAGGCGATGACGGTCACGTCCGTGCCGTCGCGCACGATCGCGCCCTTGCCGCACTCGAACTTCGTGTTCTCGTCATACAGATCCGGGTACACGTCGCGCGACAGGCGCAGGTACATCGGACCGTAGGTGTCGACGGCATACTTCGTCGCCCAGCGGGTGCTGGCCGCGTCCGACGGGACGAGCACGGTCATGTTCGGCAGCGAGCGCATGACGGCGATGTCCTCCGTGGCGTGATGCGTCGCGCCGTCGAGCGCGTCAGACATACCGCAGTAGGCGCCGCCGAACTTCACATTCAGGTTGCCGTAGCACACCTGCGCACGCGCCGAGATGAGACCCAGCGTCGTGAGAAAGACGGTGAACGTGTTCACGAACGGGATCTTGCCGGTCGTGGAAAGGCCCGCCGCCGTGGCGACCATATCCGACTCGGCAATGCCCATGTTGAAATGCCGCTCGGGATGCGCCTTGGCGAAAATGCCGCTCTTGGTAGAGCCGGACAGGTCGGCATCGAGCACGACGATATTCTCATTGGTATCGCCGAGCTCGGCAAGCACAGTGCCGTATACTTCACGAATGGATTTTCCCATCAGACGTTCCCTCCCAGTTCCTGCATTGCCTGCGCGAATTCCGCGTCCGGAATGGCCTTGCCGTGCCAAGCGGCCTTGCCCTCCATAAAGGACACGCCCTTGCCCTTGACCGTGTCGGCCAGGATCACGGTCGGCACGCCCTTGCAGGCGGCGGCAGCGTCGAGCGCGGCATCCAGCGCGGTCAGATCGTGCCCGTCGCAGCGCAGCACGTTCCAGCCGAAGGCGCGCCACTTGCCGGGCAGATCGCGCAGCGGCATGATCTCATCGGTCGTACCGTCAAGCTGCACCTTGTTCCAGTCGACGATGGCGGTGAGATTGTCGAGGCCGAACTTCACGGCCGAGGCAGCAGCCTCCCAGACGGCGCCCTCATCGAGCTCGCCGTCGCCGAGCACGGCGTACACGCGCGCATCCGAGCGATCCAGCTTCAGACCGAGGGCGATGCCCTGTGCCGCGGCGAGACCGATGCCCAGCGGGCCGGACGGCATATCCACGCCCGGCGTGCGCATACACGGGTGACCCTGCAGCGGGCTGCCGGTCTGGCGCAGCGTGTTCATGCTCTCGATGGGCAGAAAGCCCTTGCCGATCAGGTTGCGGTAGAGCATGGGTGCAGCGTGTCCCTTGCAGAGCACGAGCCGGTCACGGTTCGGGTCGTCGGGGTGCGCGGCGTCGACGTGCATCCGCTGCTGATACAGCAGCGTGAGGATCTCACAGGCAGACAGGCTGCCGCCCGGGTGGCCGGACTGTGCGCCGTGAATGGCCGTGAGTACGTCGATCCGATACTGACGGCAGAGCTCCTGCAGCTCAGCCGTGCGTTCCGGTGTCAAAGACATGGTAATTGTCCTCCTGTTTTGTGTTACATTATTAAGATACAACGACCGTATTTTGATGTCAACGGCACGAACTGGTTTTTTCGTGCCGTTTGCCTTGTTAATTTAATAATCGTTGCTTTCGTGCGGAACAATGGCTATAATTGAAAAGAATATATTTTGCTGTCTGCATCCCGCAGACCCATTCAGGAGGCGAGGTCAATGGACCCCAACAAGACGCTGAACATGACCATGCTCTGCGATTTTTACGAGCTGACGATGGGCAACGGTTATCTCGACCACAATATGCAGGATCGCATCACCTACTTTGATGTGTTCTTCCGCAGCGTGCCCGACGACGGCGGCTACGCCATCGCAGCCGGTCTCGAGCAGATCATCGACTACATTCAGAACCTGCACTTCACCGACGAGGACATTGCCTATCTGCGCGGCCGGAAGCTGTTTAGCGAGGCATTTCTCGACTATCTGAAAAACTTCCACTTCACCGGTGATATCTGGGCCGTGCCGGAGGGCACGCCCGTGTTCCCGCGTGAGCCGCTCATCACGGTGCGCGCCCCGGCCATTCAGGCGCAGCTTGTGGAGACGTATCTGCTGCTGCAGATCAACCACCAGAGCCTGATCGCCACGAAGGCCAGCCGCATCTGCCGCGCCGCACAGGGACGCACGGTGCTCGAGTTCGGCTCGCGCCGCGCACAGGGCGCCGACGGCGCGATCCTCGGCGCGCGCGCTGCCTACATCGGCGGCTGCGCCGGCACCGCCTGCACGATCTCGGACGAGCTGTTCGGCGTGTTCGCCGGCGGCACGATGGCGCACTCCTGGGTGCAGATGTTTGACTCCGAGCTCGACGCCTTCCGCGCCTACTGCCAGACCTACCCCACCAACGCCACCCTGCTCGTGGACACCTACAACAGCCTGCAGTCCGGCGTGCCGAACGCCATCCGCGCCTTCAATGAGGTGCTCAAGCCGCTGGGCATCACGCGCTGCGGCATCCGCTTCGACTCCGGCGACATCGCCTACCTGACGAAAAAGGCGCGCAAAATGCTCGACGACGCCGGCTGGACCGACTGCAAGATCACCGTGTCCAACGCGCTCGATGAGCGCCTGATCGCGGGACTGCTGCGGCAGGGCGCGCAGGTCGACAGCTTCGGCGTGGGCGAGCGGCTCATCACCGCGCGCAGCGAGCCGGTGTTCGGCGGCGTGTACAAGCTCGCCGCCATCGAGGACGAGAACGGCAACATCATCCCGAAGATCAAGATCAGCGAAAACGTCGGCAAGATCACAAACCCGCACTTCAAGAAGGTCTACCGCTTCTACAGCAAGGATACCGGCATGGCCGAGGCGGATTACATCTGCCTGCATGACGAGGTCGTGGACGACACGCAGCCGCTCGAGATCTGCGACCCCGACGCAACGTGGAAGAAGAAGGTGCTCACCGACTTCACGGCGCGCGAGCTGCTCGTGCCCGTCTTCCGCGGCGGCGAGCTCGTGTACCAGAAGCCCTCGCTCGATGAGATCCGCACCTACTGCGCCGAGCAGCTTGCGACCCTGTGGCCGGAGGTGCTGCGCTTTGACTACCCGCACAACTACTACGTCGACCTGTCGGATAAGCTGCTGAAGATCAAGCTCGACCTGCTCAATGCCGGCGGAAAGTCGCAGGGCTGAGGCATGGAGGCCGCTTCCCGCCGTCAGGCGATCCTTGACCGGCTACGCACGGCCGACCGTCCCGTGAGCGCGTCGGCGCTCGCCGCCGGGCTGAACGTCAGCCGTCAGATCATCGTGGGCGACATCGCGCTGCTGCGCGCAGGCGGCGCGGAAATCTCCGCCACACCGCGCGGCTACGTGCTGCCGCGGGCGACCGACGGCATCACGCGCACCATCGCCTGCCGCCACACGCTCGCGCAGACCGGGCAGGAGCTCGACATCCTTGTGGACAACGGCTGCACCGTGCTCGACGTCATCGTTGAGCACCCGGTCTACGGTCAGCTCACCGGTCAGCTCCAGATCAGCAGCCGCTACGATGTGGAGCAGTTTCTCGCGCGCATCCGCGACAGCGACGCCGCGCCGCTGAGTATGCTCACCGGCGGGCTGCATCTGCACACGCTGTGCTGCCCGAACGAGGATGCCTACACGCGCGCCTGCGCCGCGCTCAAGGCCGCTGGTCTGCTGCTGGATGATTGACAGAAGTTTAATTTAGTTGACAAGTGCATGAGAAGCCTTTATAGTATGCTTTACAGGTGTCAAGACACCTGTAAAGCATACTTATTTTATTTCATGTTTTTATAGGAGGGCTTCCCTATGCAGCGATTCCGGGACTTTCTGAAGCGAAAGGACATCGAGATCTCTCTGCGGCGCTACGGCATCGACGCGCTCGGCGCGATGGCGCAGGGTCTGTTTTGCTCGCTGCTGATCGGCACGATCCTCAACACGCTCGGTCAGCAGTTCCACATCGGTTTTCTCAACGCCATCATCTTCACCCTCGGCAAGGGTGAGGCCGCGGTCGGCTATACGATCGGCGGCTGCGCCTCGCTGATGGTCGGTCCGGCAATGGCGGTCGCCATCGGCCACGCGCTGCACGCGCCGGCGATGGTGCTCTTCTCCCTCGTTCCGGTCGGCTTTGCGACAAACGCCATGGGCGGCGCAGGCGGTCCGCTGGCCGTGCTTGTGACGGCGGTCATCGCGGCCGAGTTCGGCAAGGCCGTCAGCAAGGAGACGAAGGTGGACATCCTCGTGACCCCCATCGTCACGATCCTCGTCGGCATCGGGCTCGCCATGCTCGTCGCCGCGCCCATCGGCAAGGGCGCAAGCTGGGTCGGCAACATCATCATGTGGGCGACCGAGCAGCAGCCGTTCGTCATGGGCATCATCGTGTCGGTCATCGTGGGCATCGCGCTCACGCTGCCGATCTCGTCGGCGGCCATCTGCGCGGCGCTCTCGCTCACGGGACTTGCAGGCGGCGCGGCCGTGGCCGGCTGCTGCGCGAACATGGTGGGCTTTGCCGTGCTGAGCTTCCGCGAAAACGGCTGGGGCGGTCTGGTCAGTCAGGGGCTCGGCACGAGTATGCTGCAGATGGGCAACATCGTCCGCAACCCGAAGATCTGGATCCCCGCCATCGTGACATCCGCCATCACGGGGCCGATCGCAACGTGCATCTTCAAGCTCCAGATGAACGGCGCCGCCGTCAACTCCGGCATGGGCACGTGCGGTCTGTGCGGTCCGATCGGCGTGTGGACCGGCTGGGTCGCTCCGAGCGAGGCGGCCATCGCCAACGGCGCCGTGGCCATTCAGCCCGGCGCGATGGACTGGATCGGCCTGCTGCTGGTGTGCATCGTGCTGCCGGCCGTGATCTGCTGGGCGATCGGTCTGCTGTGCCGCCGCCTCGGCTGGATCCGCGAGGGCGATCTGAAGCTCGACTGAACCAGTATCGTCAAACCGCACAGGAGCTGATCCTGTGCGGTTTTTTCATGTGCCGTGCCGCGATTTGACGGACGGTTCGAAACGCTGTATAATCGGTGCATCCAAGTTTCCCGGAGGCGAAGAATATGCCGATCATTGTCGACCGTGAGCAGATCCGCAAGGACATCCTCATGGCGTTTGAACGCTGCATCGAGCGCAAGCCCATGCTGAGCGTGTCCCTGCGCGATATTGCAGCCGAGGCGGGCATGAGCCACGCCAAGCTGCTCAACTATTTTGAGAGCAAAAACGACCTTGTTCTCGCCTATGTGCGCTACACGCGCGAATATATGAGCGAAAAGTGCAGCCAGTGGTTCGCCGCGCACGCGCGCGCAGACTATGCCTCCAACCTCGCGTACATGAACGCCTTCATGGACTACGTGGCCAACGCCCCGTCGCATGAGCAGCGCCCAAGCGCCACGACCCAGACCTACGTCCTCGCGCGCTATGACCCGGAGATCGGGCAGCTCGTGCAGGACGAGTTTCGCGCCTGGCGCACACTCATGGAGCAGTGCCTCATCCGCATCTACGGTCAGGAGGCCGGTATGCACGAGGCCGAGGCGATGATGATCCTCATCGCCGGCACGTTCATCTGCAACTACAACCGTGCGCTCACCGGTGAGATCAATGACAACATCCTCGGCTATCTCGGAAACCTGAGCCGCTCATAACGCAAACAATAAGTCCGCCTGACAAGCAGTCAGGCGGACTTTTGAGGCTGTCAGAAAGTATTACTTTCTGACAAAAGAGTTTGCGGCCTGACTGCAGCGCACGCGCCGTCCGCCCAAGGCGAACGGCGCGCACGTTTGCAGGCCGAGCGGTATTTTCTCAGCCGCACATGTCGCCTGAGAAAATGATCGGACTTTCTTTCGCCGCGCCAGCGGCGAAACTCTACGAGGTTTTTGGACAAACTGATAAGTCCGCCTGACAAGCAGTCAGGCGGACTTTTGCGTATTGTGCGCCGTCACGCATCCGCATGCGCATCGCAGTAATGGTGGTAGATGTTCTCGATATACAGCGCCGCATCGCGGCCGCGTCCGGCGGAGAGCATATCGATGATGCGCAGCTCCTGCTCGATGACCGTCTCCGCGCCCCAGAAGCCGACACACCGCTCCCAGAGGACGCCGCCCACATCCGCAAGGCTGTTCATGAGCATGGGGAAGATGCGGTTGCCGCTCAGCTCGGCGATGGCCGTGTCGAAGCGGCGCATCCACCGCGCATAGGCAGCGTTGCCCTCACCTGCATCCACGGCGGCGCGCAGCCCGTCCGTGATGGCGCGCAGCTGCTGCATATCCTCCGGCGTGCCGCGCTCACCGAGCAGGAGCATCGCCCCGCCCTCGATCGCATCGCGCGCCTCAACGAGTGAGCTCTCGATGGCGTGGTCAATTTCGCCGCCGTACTTGGCGAGCGCCATGAGCGTCTCGAAATTGCCGTGGCGGGCATAGTCCTCGATGTAGTTGCCGCGGCGCGCCTCCATGCGCACAAAGCCCATGCGCTCGAGATCCTCGAGTCCGGTGTGCACCATGGAGCGGCTGATGTGCATCTGCTCGGACAGCTCACGCTCCGACGGCAGGCGGTCGCCCACCTTCAGCTCGCCGGAAAAGATCATGCCGATGACCTGGTCGACGAACAGCTCCCGGAGCGTCGGCGCCTGGATCTGCCGAAATCCCATCAGACCTTCCCGTCAACCTTTCTGCGGTCATAGAGCTTATTCAGCAGCGGCCGCACGAGAAAATAAATCGCCTTGTTATCGAGATTGAACCAGTAGATGAGCATGCTCCCCACCCAGACGCCGGTCGCGCCGAGGAGCAGCTTTGGCAGCAGTTTTTTCATCATCATTTCCTCCTGTTTACCAGCCCTCGTAATCGTCATACTGCAGCAGGGACGCATCGAGCGGCTCTGCCTGCATGACCGAGAACATGAAATCGTTGACCTGCTGGCGGATGTCGGCGCGGGAGATGGTGCGGTGGTCGAACATATCGTTCGAGACCACCATGAGCTTCGTCGTCCGCTCCTTCGCCTGATCGAGGATGACGCCCGTGAGACCGAGCGCACCCTTGCAGGTGATGTCATCGTGCAGGATGACCATGTCGCAGTGGAATTTCTCCGCCTCGTCCCAGAACTCCACAAGGTGCCGCCAGCCGCCGGTCAGGTGGCGGCGCATGACGCCGGTCTCGTAGTTGCGGGCGATGCCGTCGAGGATGGTTTCCTCGTCGGTCGTGTCGATGATGACGTTGCCGGAAAACAGGTCCATGCCCGCGATCATCAGAATGCCCCAGCAGTTATACAGCCAGTTCGGGAACTGCAGCCAGTAGCACGGCGGACCGCCCCATGTGAGGGCGCGGTAGCGCGTCTTGGGGAAGCAATTGGTCTTGTCTGCATACGCCTGCTCGAGGATGCGCATGACCTTTTTCTCGGTCTTCATGACCTCGGGATTCCGGCCGCCGGAGAAGGCATAGTAAAAGGTGTGGAACAGTGCCGGGACCGCGAGCGCGGCGGCAGTGTAGGGCGAGGCCATAAAGCCCCACTTCTCCTGCTCGTTGCGCACCTCGTCGTTGTGCTTTTCCATGATGGCGCGGCAGGCGTCCCAGTCATAGGTCTCGCCCGTGTGCCGCTCGACAAAGTCGATGATGCGGCGCAGGGACTCGCGGGCATACTTGCGCGTGTGCGGGTCGTCCCAGCGCATGGGGATAGCGGCCGGCATCGTGTCCACGTCGAGGTGGCGCTCGATGAGCTGGCTGTTCATGGTCGACGAGTCACACGGGGCGTTATTGGAGATGCAGCAGGCGCCGATCTTCGGGAACTCATCGAGCAGCGCAACGCCGGCGGCATTGTTCGACAGGCGGCAGGAATCCGCTGGCAGTCCGACGCTCTCCATGGCGTCGATATAATACGGGTTTGCGCCCTGATCCATGTAGCACAGCAGCAGCCCCTGGAACGGCTCAAGCTGCGCAGGGCGCAGGTTCTTGAAGCCGGCGAGGATCTCCGGGCACATGGTCTGCTCGAGCACGACCTGCGTGCGGCCGAAGGCATTGTCGCCGAAGCGGCGGTCGCCCATCATCATCTCGGCGATGGAGGTCGTCGAGCCTTTCATGATCGTGTTGAGGTACAGGCGCGCCACACGCAGCGCCGGGCCGCGCAGGCCCTCGACGCAGCGGTCGATCATGTTCAGCGCGCCGAGGTATGAGCCCATCCAGCGGTAGGTCAGCATACCGCGCGCGATGCGCACCGGGCTCTTGGCCACAAAGCCGCCCATAATGCCGAGCACCTTGACCCACTCGACATAGTCGTACCAGGTATCCTTCAGACCGCGCCACTCGCGGTGCTTTGCAATGTTGCTGCCGGGCAGAAAACGATCCCCGGCGCCTTTGACCTTCTTGTCCGCCATCACAGCTTCCCTCCCTGAATGTGCTTGATCTCAAGACTCTCCACAAACGCCTGAATGCGCGTGCGCAGCTGACCGGCGCCGGCAAGGGTGTACTCCTTCTCGATGCCGACGGTCGGGATGCCCAGCTCCTCCTGCAGGATGTGCACGCCGAGCACACGCTCATAGCTCCAGAACTCGCAGAACTTCATCTGTTCATAGAGCACGCCGTCGGCGCTGTATTCGCGGCACAGGTCGCGGACATAGGTGCGTCGGCCGTCAGAGCGCGCGCGCTCCATAAAGCGCGGGCACTGGCTCGTGCGCAGGTAGTGGCGGGCGACGGCGCGCAGCGGCGTCTCCCCGTCGAGAATTTCGATCTGCTCGCGGCCGGGCAGGCTGCCGTAGCAGTAGCGGTCGGCCACGACCATCGCACCGCAGTCCTCGATGAGCTTCGTGAACGCGGGGTCGTCGATCTCGCTGCCGGTCACGACCAGACGCACGCGGAACCACGGCTGCGCGTCCGGCTTGCGGCGCTTGAGCTCGGTGAGCGTCTGCTTGAGGTACGGCAGGATGCGCTTGTGCGGACACACCTGACTCACGAGCTGCAGCACGTGAAATTCATAGCCCGTGATGACGGGGTTCGCCGCCTTGCGCAGGTCGCCGATCTCGGTCATGACGCGGGAAATCTCGTTGTGATCGCGGATCGCCGCGCGGATCGCCTTATCGGAGATGTCGATGCCGTAGGTCTCGTGCAGCGGCTCGAGCACGTGCACGCGCAGCTGCTCCTCATAGTGATCGACGGCAAAGTCCTCGTCTGAGAACGGCACGTCCATCATGCTCATGAAAAACTGCGGATTTTTCTCCTTCACAAGGCCGAGTATCTCAAAATGCTCGTGCCCGCGGTGCATCATCTGGCACGTCTCGGACGAGAGCAGCGCGTCGAGATAGTCATAGCCGCCCTCGATGCCGCGCTCGAGAATGCTGCGGGTATACGAGCAGATCTTGCTCGACATATAATACGTGCCCACGTCGATGCTGCCGGTATTCGGCGCACGCAGGCGGCTTGAGAAGCAGCCGGGCAGGTTCAGCAGCGTCTCCGGCACAAAATAACAGGTGTAGCCCAGGGCGTGTTCCCCTTCCGCCTTGGCCTGCTGTACCAGCTCGTTGTTGGCCTCCTGCAGCAGATTCTCAAAATAGATCAGATGCTTCAGGTCTTTCATGGTTTGCTTCCACCTCTCACAGTTCGTCGCGGGTCTCCGGTCTGCCATCTGGTTCAACCAGAAGCCCTTTGAACCAAAGATAGCATAATTTTTGACAATGTGCAACTGGTTTTCGTCCACTGTCCCATTTTTATCGCTTATCACAACGTATCTGGTCAGACCACGACCAGAGGCCTGCCAACAAACCGGACAGTTTTTGCACTTATCCGAACAATCATTGACAAGGGCGGCCGGCAGATTATAATATGATATGGTTTGTCTCACAACAGCGCCAAAGGAGTTACACTTTACATGAATAGAATCTATGTCACCGGCCACCGAAATCCGGACACGGACTCCGTCGCGGCCGCCATTTCCTATGCCGCACTGCGCAACGCGCTCGGCGACCGGGATTATGTGGCCGCGCATCTCGGCCACATCAGCGACGAGACGCAGCGCCTGCTCGACCGCTTCGGCTTTCAGGAGCCGGTAACGATCAGCAACGTCCGCACGCAGGTGCGCGATCTGGACTTTGACACGCCGCCGGCGCTCAACTCCAGCGTCACGATGGACCGCGCCTGGCACATCATGCGCGACCAGAACATCTCCGCCGTGCCCATCATCAATGAGGACGGCACGCTCTACGGTATGCTCTCCGCCGGCGACATTGCGGCCTACAGCATGCGCACGATCAGCGACCGGCACGTGGACGCGCTGCCGCTGTTCAACCTCCTGAGCGTCATCGAGGGGCGCATCCTCAACGACGGCGCCGAGCAGGTCGACCGCGTGTCCGGTGTGGTGACGATCGCCCTGCCGCAGAGCTGCGACAACCTGCTCTTCTCCGACCCCGACAGCATCATCCTCTGCGGCAACCAGCCGGATATGATCCGCCGCGCGCTCGACGTCGGCGTACAGTGCATCATCCTCTGCCAGACCGACGTCGATCCCGCGTGGCTTGAAAACGCCGGCAAGACCTGCATCATCTCCACCCCGCTCGACGCGAGCCGCGTGGCGCGGCTGGTGTATCAGGCGATCCCGATCTCCCGCCCGTGCAACACGGAGGATCTGGTCAGCTTCCACCTCGACGATTACATCGACGACGTGCGTGAGGTCGTGCTCGAGAGCCGCTACCGCTGCTACCCCGTGCTCGACGAGAACGAAAAGGTCGTCGGCACGCTCTCGCGCTATCACCTGCTGCGTCCGCGGCGCAAGCGTGTCGTGCTCGTCGACCACAACGAGCTGGCGCAGGCCGTGCCCGGTCTGGAGCAGGCCGAGATCCTCGAGATCATCGACCACCACCGTCTGGCCGATATTCAGACCACACAGCCCATCCGTATGCGCAACGAGCCCGTCGGCAGCACGACGACCATCATCACCAATATGTATCAGGAGCACGGCGTCATGCCGTCGCCGAACATGGCGGGTCTGATGGCGGGCGCGATCTTGTCCGACACGGTCATGTTCAAATCCCCCACGTGCACGAAGCGCGACATTGCCATGGCCGAGCGCATGGCCCGCATCGCCAACGTCTCGCTCAAGGAGCTGGGCAACCTGATCTTCGCCGCCTCGAGCGCCGGCGACAAGTCGGCCGAGGATCTGTGCTTTGCCGACTTCAAGGAGTTCCACATCGCCGACCACTATCTCGGCGTCGGTCAGGTCACGTCGCTCGACTCGGCCAAGGTGCTCGAGCGCAAGGACGAGCTGCTGGCCGTCATGGCCACGAAGCTCGAGCAGCAGCACTATGACATGATCGCGCTCATGGTCACGGACGTGCTCATGGAGGGCACGAACCTGCTCTTCATCGGCAATGACGACACGATCCGCGCCGCCTTCTCGGTCGAGCCGAAGGACAATGCCGTGTTCCTGCCCGGCGTGATGAGCCGCAAGAAGCAGATCATCCCCATGCTGACCGCCCTCTGGGGCTGAGGCCGCATATACAAAAAAAGTCCGCACAGGCACTGCCTGTGCGGACTTTTTTGATTCAATCCGTCATGCGCACGATGCGGTAATACGTGCGTGCCGTGAGCAGGTACACAAAGGTGTACAGCAGCGCAAAGACACCGAACGTCCCGAGCGTGCACAGCAAGAACAGATGCACATTTTGCAGCCCGAAGGCGGACACGATCTGCTTGATGAGCGGAAACGCGAACGCGATGTGGATCGCCGCCGTGACGAGCGGCAGGAAGAACATGAGCAGCACCTGCGTGCGGATGGTCGCCTTGACCTCCTTCGGCGTCATGCCGACCTGCTGCATGATGCGGAAGCGCCCGCGGTCGTCGTAGCCCTCGGAGACCTGCTTGTAGTAGATGATGAGCACCGTCGCAAACAGGAACACGAACCCGAGGAAAAAGCCGAGGAACAAAAAGCCGCCGTACGTGCTGCGCAGCGTTGGATAGCCGTCGGCGCGCATATCGGTCGAGTATTGCACGTTCGCCGCCTCGGCAGCAGACTCAAACGCGGGGTCGCTGAGAAGCGTGTGCAGCGCGTCGAGCTGCTCGTCGTCCGTACCGGAGAGGTCGAACTGATACGTGTAGTTGAGCATGCTGCGCACACCGCCGTGCTCGCTGACGTAGGCGTTTTGCTGCGCGCGCAGCTCGAGCACGCTGTCGAGATCCGGCACGACCAGATAGAGCGTGTGCAGACCCATGATGGAGCTGCCGCTGTCGATCGGGAAGCTGTCGAGCGGCCGCAGCCGCAGCGTATCGCCGCCGAGCGTCACCGTGTCGCCGAAGGGCTTGCCGTCCGTCCATGCGAGCGCCTCGCCGGGCGCAAGCGTCACCTGCTCACCGGTCAGGTCGGCATAGCCCTCCGTGTCCAGAACCATGACGGTGTATTCATTGGCGCTCGAACCGGTGAACTGATTGAGCGCATCTCCGCTGCGCTGCGTGGAAAACCTGACGGTGCGATAGCCATGCACATTGCTCTGCGTGAGCCCCGCGCGCATCATGGCGTCGTCCACCACCTGCAAAACCGGCGCGACGTCCGGCACTGTGTTCGTCTTGCTGTCGGTCATGAGCGTAATCTTCACATCCTGCGGCCATTGCACGGCGGCGTAGGCATCCACGCCCTTATACAGGCTCACCGTGGTCGAGACCGTCACGAGCACCATCGTCGAGAGGATGCAGATGCTCGCAAGACCGGCCGCGTTGCGGCTCATGCGGTAGATGAGACCGGAGACGGTGGCAAAGTGGCTGGTTTTATAGTAGTAGCGCCGGTTTTTGCGCAGCGCCTTGAGCACGACGACGCTCAGCGCGATGAACGTGAGATACGTGCCGATGATGACAAGGATGACTGCCGGGAAGAAATACTGAATGGCGTACAAGGCCGCGTTTGTGCGCAGGGAAATGATATAGCCCGCGGCAAGGCACACCGCGCCGAGCAGCGCGAGGATCCACTTGCTGCGCGGCTCGCGCTCGCCCTCGCTGCCGGCGCGCAGCAGCTGCACGGGGTTCGACAGATGGATGATGCGGATGGTATTGAGCAGCAGCAGCAAAAACAGCGCGCCGAAAAACACCACCGTACAGCCGATGCTCCAGAGGCGGATGTTCAGCCCGAACGTGGTCTCCCCGCCGATGAGCCGCACGAGCACGAGCTGCAGGAGCTTGGAGAACACGCCCGCCGCCACGAGGCCGAAAAACAGCGCCATGGCCGCCGTATACAGCGACTCCCAGAAGAGCACGTAGGAAATGTGGCGCTTTTCCATGCCGAGGATGTTGTAGATGGCAAACTCGCGCTTGCGCTGTTTGGTGAAGGTACTGTTCGTATAAAAGAGGATGATGGCGGAAAACAGCGCCATGATCGACACGCCGAAACCGAGCACCTGACTGACGCTGCCGCCGTGCTGCATCTGGCCGAGATAGGGATCGCTCGCGAGCGTGAGCATGATGCAAAACAGCGCCACAATCACGATGCAGGCCAGCAGATACGGCAGGTAGAACCGGCGGTTTTTCTTCAGATTCGTCGCCGCCAGACGCGGGTAGAGATTACGCATGGTGCTCACCGCCCGTTGCCAGCATCGTGAGCGTGTCGGCGATCTTCTGATAGAGCTGCTCATCCGAGCTCTCGCCGCGATAGATCTCGTGGAACACCTCGCCGTCCTTGATGAACAGCACGCGCGAGGCGTGGCTGGCCGCCTTGACCGAGTGCGTAACCATGAGGATGGTCTGACCGCCGCGGTTGATCTCCTCAAACAGGCGCAGCAGCTCATCCGTCGCGCGCGAATCGAGCGCACCGGTCGGCTCGTCAGCCAGCACGAGCTTCGGCTGCGTGATGAGCGCACGGGCGACGGCTACACGCTGCTTCTGTCCGCCGGAGAGCTCATACGGGAACTTCTGCAGCAGCTCCGCGATGCCGAGCTGCTTTGCCACGGGCGCAAGGCGCGCGGCCATCTCCGGATACGCCTTGCCTGCAAGCACGAGCGGCAGGAAGATGTTATCCTGCACGGAGAACGTATCGAGGAGGTTAAACTCCTGAAACACGAAGCCGAGCTGCGAACGGCGAAACGCCGCGATCTCCCGCTCCGGGATCGTGCCCAGCGCCCGGCCGTCGAGCACGACCTCGCCGCCGGTGGGCTTGTCGAGCGCGGCAAGAATGTTGAGCAGCGTGGTCTTACCGCTGCCGCTCTCGCCCATGATGGCGACGTACTCGCCCTTCTCGACCGTGAAATTCACATCGCTGAGCGCCTGCACCTTCGTGCCGCCGAAGCGTGTGGTGTAAATTTTCTGAACGTGACGAACTTCCAAAAACGACATAACCGTTACCTCCTGTGTAATGACAGGCTCAGTATAAACCGCCGGGAAAATGGCTGCCATACTTCCGGCTTACATTTTCCCGGCGGAAACTTACGATTCTGTAAGGCTCACTCGACCTCGAGCGCGTCCTGCTCGAGCCCGATGCGCACCGTCGTGCCCACGCCGGGCGTCGAGGCAATGCGGATCGAGTGACCGAGCTTTGCAAGGATGCGCCGGCAGAGGTACAGACCGATGCCGGTCGCGCGCTTATCCGTGCGGCCGTTGCTGCCGGTGTAGCCCTTTTCAAACACGCGCGGCAGATCCTCGGGCGCGATGCCGATGCCCGTGTCGCGGATGCACAGCGTCTTCGACGCTTCGAGCGTGATGGAGACCGAGCCGCTGCGCGTATACTTGAGGGCGTTGGAGAGCACCTGCTCGATGACGAACAGCAGCCACTTCTCATCCGTGATGACGCTGACATTCAGCGGCGTATACTCCAGACGCAGCTTGCGCCGGATGAACTGCGAGGCATACTTGCGCACCGCCTGCCGGACGATATCGTCAAGCATATAGTTGCGGATGACATAGTCCGACGACGGGCTCTCGAGCCGCAGATAGCCGAGCACCATCTCCACATATTGCTCCACGCTCTGCACCTGCTCAAGCAGCGCGCGCTGCTCGTCCGTGTCCGCACCCTGCAGCAGCAGGCGCATGGCGGCGATGGGCGTCTTGATCTGGTGCGCCCAGACGGTGTAGTACTCAACTAAGTCCTGATAGCTGCGCTGGCTGCGGGTCATCTGCGCGCGGCGGTCGGCATCGAGCGCGCGCACGAGCGCCTGATACTGCGCCTCAAGCGCACCGTCCGGCTCGGGCAGCTGCTCGGTGCTGAGCGTGATCTCCTGCTCCAACCGCCGCAGCAGGCGCAGGCGCGCGGCAAAGCGCCGGTAATCGACCGCGAACCAGACCAGCAGCAAAAACAGGCACACGAGCGCCGCATACCCCACCGCGCCCAGCGGCAGCCGGTAGAGCCAGAACACGAGCGCGAACACGGCCGTGTAGACCGCGAGCGCGATCACGAGCTTGCGGTTTTCCCGCACATAGGCACCAAACATATCTTACCCCCTCACTCGATGAGATAGCCGAGGCCTTTTTTCGTCGTGATATAGTCCGGCAGACCGGCGGCCTCCAGCTTGCGGCGCAGACGGGCGATGTTGACCGTGAGCGTGTTTTCGTCGACAAAGCTGTCCGTCTCCCAGAGCTTTTCCATGAGCGTCTCGCGGCTGACGACGCTGCCCTTGTGCTCCAGAAGCGTCTGCAGGATGCGATAGTCGTTTTTCGTCAGCTCGATGCGCTGCCCCTGATACGTCAGGCTCGCATCCGCCGTGTTGAGCGCGGCGCCGCGGTGCTCGAGCGTGGGCGCGGGCGCGGCAAAATCATACGTGCGGCGCAGGATCGCCTGGATCTTTGCCAGCAGCACGTTCAGATCAAAAGGCTTGGCGATGAAATCATCCCCGCCCATGTTCATGGCCATGACGATGTTCATATTGTCCGACGCCGAGGAGATGAACACGACCGGCACGTTCGACACGCGCCGCAGCTCCTGACACCAGTGGTAGCCGTTATAAAACGGGAGCGTGATGTCCAGCAGCACAAGCTGCGGATCAAACGCCGTGCACTCGGCAAGCACGTTGCGAAAATCCTCCGCGCAGCGCACGTCAAAGCCCCACGTCGTCAGGTGCTTTTGCAGCGCGGCGGCGATGGCCGCGTCATCCTCCACGATAAAAATGCGATGCATACGATCACCTCAAACAGAAAATAGCAGGTACCGTTCGTACCTGCTATTTTACGATACTTTGCCGTCGATTGCAACGGCGGTGTCAATCCCGGCGGCGGTTGCCGTAGAGCAGGATCAGCCGCAGCAGCTGCGCGAACGACACCAGCAGCGCCGCGACATACGTCATAGCGGCCGCCCGCAGCACACTGCGCGCACCGCGCAGCTCATCGTCCGTGAGCAGGTTGCGCGACTCGATCGCCGCCAGCGCGCGGCGCGAGGCGTTGAACTCCACCGGCAGCGTCGCCAGCTGGAACACCGTCACAAGGCCGAAGAGCAGGATGCCCGCCCAGACGAGCGCCGTCCAGTTGAAGATCAGCCCCGCAATGAGCAGCGGCCACGAGAGATTCGAGCCGATGCGCGTGGCCGGGATGATGGCCGCGCGGATGCGGATGGGCGCGTAATCGGTCGCATACTGCACGGCGTGTCCCGCCTCGTGCGCCGCGACGCCAACAGCCGCGATCGACGCGACGCCATACACCTCGTCCGAGAGGCGAATGACCTTTGCCTGCGGGTCAAAATGGTCGGTGAGCTTGCCGGAGATGTGCTCGATGCGCACGTCGGTGATGCCGTTTGCCTGCAGGATGCGCTGTGCCGCCTGTGCGCCGGTCAGCCCGCTCGTGCAGCGCACACCGGCATAGCGCGAAAACGCGCTCTTGACCTGGATCTGCGCGATGAGCGCGATGAGCAGCGCCGGCACGACCAGCACCAGATACGTCATATCAAAGCCATAATAATAACCGTTGTACATGGCAGTCATCCTTTCTGATTCGTGCTGCTATTGTACCGCCAAAGCGTGCGCACGTCAACCGGGACAAGCATTTGTATATTGTGTGGTTTTTTCCGAAAAAATATCCCCCCTACGGGCTTGTGCGGCGCTCATTTTTTGTTATACTAATATCAAGTCAACGGTGCAGCGGCGGCAGGCACAGGCCGCCGGCGAACCGCGGCGCACCCCGGAGAATAACCTTCCTTCTTCCCCGTTCCCCCATTCCCTTCTTCCCATAGCGCGCGAAGCCCCCCGAACAGTTGTTCGGGGGGTTCGGCTTTTTCGTGTTACTTTCCGATGTATGCGCTGAGGATGGCGGCCATCTCGGCGCGAGTCGCACCGCCGTTCGGCGCGAGGTGGCTGCTGTCGCGGCCGACCATAAGGCCGCGCGCATTCGCCCACTGCATCGCGTCCTGCGCCCAGGACGGGATCTGACCGGCATCGCTGTAGGCGGAAAGGTCTGCGCGCGCCGTCACATCCGCGCCGGTGAAGGCCGCATAGCCATAGAGCATGACGGCTGCCTGCGCGCGCGTGATCGCAGCGTTCGGGCGGAACGTACCGTCGCCGAAGCCGGAGACGATCCCGTTTTCCGCCGCCCAGATGACGGCGTTGGTGTACCACTCACCGGCCGGGACATCTCTGAACGGGCTCTCACCCGTGACCTCCGGCTTATCCGCCATCGCATAGAGGATGACCGCGAGCATCGCGCGGCTCACCTGCTGATTCGGTGCAAAGGTCTTCTCGTCCATGCCGACCATGAGGCCGCGGGTATACACGCGCTTGATGGCGCTGTATGCCCAGTGGTTCGTCACGTCCGTGAACGGCAGGAACATTCCCGGCTCATCCATATAGTTGGCGGTGAAGAACACCTCGATCACGTCGCCGTCCGAGAGCTGGCAGTCTTGCATGGCAACGTCCGGGAACTCCCCGTTGACGCGAAAGACCCAGCCGGAATTCGGCCCCTTGCTGAACTCGGCCACTTTCGTGCCGTCCGGCTTGATGACGGCCTGCACATAGCTTCCCTTCGCCTCATAGCTGTAGCCGTTGGCCGTGAGCACCTGCCGGAACACGTCCATCGCCGTCGTGCCCTCGGGCTGGTCGTAGACGACGGTCGGCTGGATCCACATTTCGGTGTCCGTGTGCAGTTGGAAGGTGACGGTGCTGGTCGTGACCTGCGGCTCGTCGCTCGTGGGTGCGGTGCCGCGCACGATCAGGCGCGCGGAAACGGCCTGATGGCTCAGCGCCTGGAAGTCGGCATTGCCCGGGTAGCGCGCGGCATACTTGCCGAGCGTCTCACTCGAGAGCTCGCTGACAATCGTGACGGCCTTATGCTCCGTCGCGCGCGTTACGAGCAGGTTTTCGTGGCTGATGACGGCCGGATTCGTCGAGCGGAACAGGCGCCACCGCTCGCTGGCCTGCCAGCCCGGCAGCTCCGAGGGGACGATGCCGTGGTTGGCCTGATCGTCAACGTCGTACACCCAGACGAGCTGGCCGTCGGCATTCAGATACGCCTCGCGGAAGGCGTGCAGGTTGCCGGTAATGTGCTCGGGATCGGGATTGCCGTTGCGGATGCCGTCAAAGTAGTGCGCCTTGACCTCGGCCATGAGCGCGAGCTCGTCGTCGATCTCCTGCTGCGTGAGCGGCTGGACGGCGATGACAAAATCGCGCGAGACGGCGATGCCGGTCTCCTTATCCTTGATCGTCACGGTGACGGTGACGTCCTTTGCATCCTCACCGGGCAGCGGACGGTAGACCTCCACGCGCGCGGCGTTGTTCACGCCGGGGGGCACGATGGTGTCCGCATCGCTGCTCGTGATGATGACCGGGGTATACTTGCCGTCCACGCCGAAGTCGCGCGTAGTCGGGAAGTGGATGTCGTTGGCTGCGATGTACTTGCCGTCGCGCTCTTCCAGGGGCTCACCGGTCACGGCATCGCGCAGGCCGCCATAGGCGGCAAAGCCCGCGTCGAGCTTGGCCTGAAGCTGCTCGCGCAGCGTCGCCTGCGATTCCTGCGAGGCGGCCACCGTCACGGTAAAGGCCTTCGTCAGCGTCAGCCCCTCAATGCTGTTGCAGACGATGGACGCCGTGAGCGTCACCTGCTGGTCTGCCGCGGTGCGGGTGAGCGTCGTGGCGTAGGGCGCGTAGTACGGCGTGTAGGGTGCCGAGCCGACCTTGACGATCTGGTCGTTGGCGCTCGTCCAGGTGACGGTCGCCCAGGTGTTGAAGTTGTCGTACTTGCTGTAATCGACCTGCGACGGGTCGATGCCTTCCTTGACCGGGTAGCGCGGCAGCGTCAGAGACGTGACCGGCTCGGTCGGGAGCGTGATGCGATCCAGCTCCGCCTGCAGCACGGCCTGCGCGCGCGCCAGATCCCAGGTGATGTGCACATAGACTTCTTTTTCCACGCTGGCGCCGTCCAGACTGAGGACAAACGTCGCGTAGAAATAGCTGCTGCGGCTGCTCATGCCGGCATCGAAGTAATAATGGATCGTGCCGTCGGCGTCAATGGAGGCCTTCGCGTCGCCCGCGGCGGCCTTGACCGTGACGGTCACATCGTCGTAGCCCTTGGACGCCAGCAGCGCGGCAAGGGCGTCGGCCGCGTTCGTATCCTTGCCGTAGGCCGGCTCAAACGTTTTACCCAGCGTCTGCGCCGCCTGCACAAGGCGCGCCTCGGCCGCGGCGGCCGCAGCCGAATAGACCGTGAGCGTATAGTCGCGCGTCTTTACCGTGCCGTCGGTGTCCGTAACCGTGGCGGTGAGCGTCACGGTCTGCACGCCGGAGGCCGGCGGCGTGACCGTGCCGTCGGCAGCCAGCACCGCCGGGGCGCTGCTGGTATAGGTGATCGTATAGCCGTCACCGCTCGTGGGCAGCGTGAGCGCATCCGCGGTGCGGATGGTGCCGTCGGCCGGCAGCGCGGCTGCTACCGCGTCAAACGCGATGCCAAAAGCATCCTTCGTCCAGACGGCATAGAGCTTGTAGATCTCGTTGTCTTCGCTGCCGTCGCCCCAGTCGTCGTCTTCAAAATCACGGTGGATGGTCGCCTGATCGGCATACTTGACCGCCGTGCCATAAGACGACTCGCTCCAGCCGGCAAACTTGTAGCCCTCGCGCTGGAACGTGCAGGCAGGCAGTTTGTAGTCCACGCCGAACGGGACGGCCACGGTGGCCATCTCGCCGGTCACGCTGCTCTTGTCGCTGTATCGAACGTTAAATTCGACCTGATACTGATAGTCTCTCCAGTGGGCATAGAGCGTGATCTCGGGTTCGGTGAAGACCGTGTCCTGCGTCACGCGCTCGCCGCCCTCTTTGGCGGTGTACCAGCCGTCGAGCGCCTTGTTGGCCGGGTAGCTGTACTCCGACAGGTAGGGCAGATTCTTGCCGACGGCATCCTTGCGCACGGTCTTGTCCGAGATCGTGCCCTTGTAGCCGTTGCCGTCAAAATGGACGGTGATGCCCTCCTGCCAGTGCGCATAGAGCGTCACGGGCGTGGCGTCGGCGAACTTGGTCTGGTTGGTGATCTCCGTGCCGCCCTCCGGCGCGTCGAACCAGCCGAGGAAGATGTAGCCCGTGCGGGTGGGATCGGGGATCTGGTTGTAGCGGGCGCTGCCGTTTTCGTAGATGTAGTTATAGTTATAGCCCACAACGCCGGTGCGCACGGTCGGCTCGGAGCCGTCGTTGCGATCCACCGTCACCTGCACCGGCTTACCGGCCCAGACGGCGTAGAGCTTCACGACAGCGTTGCTCTCCGCGCTCAGGTTCTTGACGGCCGCGCCGTCGGTATACTGCACGCTGCTGCCGGAAGCAGAGGTGTTCCAGCCGCGGAAGTCGTAGCCCGCGCGGGTGAAGGCGTTGGCCGTCAGCGCCTGCTCGGCGTCATAGGTGAAGGTCTGCGCGGCCATCTCGCCCGTGCCGCCGTTGGGCAGGTACTGCACGGTGTAGGTGTTGGCCGTCCACGCGGCCGTATAGGTCGTGTCGGCCGCAATGACCGTGTCCGCCGTCAGCGCGGTGTCGCCGCCGAACGTATAGCCGGTGCGCGTCGGCTGCGGGATGGCGCCGGCGCCGATGGCCGTGCCGCACGCGATGGCGACCGTGGTGTCGGCTGTTGTGCCGTCGTTATAGGCAAAGGTGACGGTGTACGCCGGCGTCCAGACGGCGTAGAGATCCATCGCCTCCGTGGGGTTGAGCTTCGCGCCGTCGGTGTAAGCGACTTCCCCGTCCGGTGTCGTCGCCCAGCCGGCGAACACGCCGTCCGCCTTCGTGAAGGCGTTGAGCTTGAGCGCGGCCTGACCGTAGAAATTCTGCGTGTAGTCGTCGCCCACGCCGCCGTTGGCGTGGAAGGTGACGACCGTGGCCTCGCCCGCCGTGAAGTTGCGGACATAGACGCAGTCGTCGGATTTGTCGCCGCTTCTGTCCTTTGCATAGGTCAGCGTCAGCACCTTGCCGGACTCGGCCGAGAGCGTGTAGGTCTTCCAGCCGAGGTCGCCGCTCTCTTTGACCTTTTCCGCCCCGTCATAGGTGATGGTGAAGCAGTCGTACTCGGGCTCGGACGAGACCTTGTACTCAAATGTGAGCTTTGCGTCTGCGGTAAAGGTCAACTGCAGGGTGCTTCTGGCTCCGCTTTTTTTGGTTCCGCCGGACTTGAGCACATAGTCCCCGCCCAACGAGGCCACTTTCCATTTGTTCGTGCTGTTCGGGGAGCCGGGCTCCGTCTCGGCGTTGGCCGGGACGCTTTCAAAGAAGCTCTGGAAGCTCGGCTTGTCCGCCGCCAGTGCCGCCGGCATGAGGCTGAACACCATTGCCAGCACCAGCAGCAGGGACAGTAACCGTTTTTTCATGTGTTTCCCTCCTGAAAGAAAAAATTCTGCCCGCCGGGACCGGCAGACAGATGCAGCAAAACCAGCCGAACGAAATTGCTTCGTTCAGCCATGCAGCTTCCGGTTCCGGCGGAAATGCCTGCAGCCTTCAGGTATTCTGACTTATCCGCCATCCGGCGGCTTCACAGTGACCGACTCGCGGGGCTTTGCACCCGCATTCCCCCTGCCGCCCGAAGCGGCGAAGGCTGCGCAATGTACAGTTGTGTTTTCAGTGTAGCACAGCGCAGCAAGGTTGTAAATCTTTTTTCCGAACGCACAACACCCCCGGGCCGCAGCCCAGGGGTGTTGACGATCGTCTGTTATTTGCGGATGTACGCGCTGAGGATGGTGGCCATCTCGGCGCGGGTCGCACCGCCGTTCGGCGCGAGGTGGCTGCTGTCGCGGCCGACCATAAGACCGCGCGCATTCGCCCACTGCATCGCAGTCTGCGCCCAGGACGGGATCTGACCGGCGTCACTGTAGCCGGAGAGGTCGGCACGCACCGTCACGTCGTCCTGCGTGAAGGCGGCAAAGGCGCAGACCATCACGGCCGCCTGTGCGCGCGTAACCGCATCGTTCGGGCGGAACGTACCGTCGCCGAAGCCGGAGACGATGCCGTTTTCCGCCGCCCAGATGACGGCGTTGGTGTACCACGCACCGGCCGGAACATCGGTGAAGGTGCTCGCCGCCTTGACCTCCGGCGCACCGGCTCTGGCATAGAGAGTGACCGCAAGCATCGCGCGGGTCAGCTCCTGACTCGGCGCGAAGGTCGTCGCGTCCACGCCGACCATGAGGCCGCGGGTATACATACGCTTGATGGCGGTGTACGCCCAGTGATCCCACGACACGTCGGTGTACGGCAGCGACATGCCGGGCTCCTTCGCGTAATCAGCGGTATAGAGCACCTCGATCTCATCGCCGTCCATGAGCACGAAATCGTTCATGCCGACGTCTGCAAAGTCATTGTTGACGCGAAACAGCCAGCCGGAATTCTTACCCTTGCCAAACTCGGCCAGACGCGTGCCGTCGGGCGCGGTGATCGCCTGCACATAGCAGTACTGATCGTGGTATTCAAACGTGTAGCCCTTATCGGCCAGCACCTTCTGGAACACGGAGAACACCGTCGTGCCCTCCGGCAGATCGCTGACCTCGGTCGGCGCGATCCACTCATCCGTGTCCGTGTGCAGCCGGAAGGTGACGCTGATCGTCTTGGGCTGGGCTTCGCCTGCATCCGCAGCCAGCGCCGCCGGCATGAGGCTCATGATCAGCACCAGCACCAGCAGCAGCGACAGAAACCGTTTTTTCATGTACGTTCCTCCTGAAACAAAAATTCTGCCCGCCGGAACCGGCAGACAGATGCAGCAAAAGCGGCCGAACGAAATTGCTTCGTTCAGCCCCGCAGCTTCCGGTTCCGGCGGAAATGCCTACAGCCTTCGGGTATCCTGACTCATCCGCCATCCGGCGGCTTCACAGTGACCGACTCGCGGGGCTTTGCACCCGCATTCCCCCTGCCGAGCGAAGCGGCGAAGGCTGCGCAATATGAAAAACCGCATTCAGTGTATCACAGTGCGCCGCCGTTGTAAATCCCTCTGCGGGCACGAAACCGGGCAAAAAAATCTCCTCCCGGCGGTTAACGGGAGGAGATTTTTTACGTGCAGGAAACCACACGTTGGGGGGGCGGTCACCGGGAGGCGGTTACTCCCGGAAACCAAGGAGAAAAAACAGAAACGAATGATAGATAGCAAAGCAAATGGTATCTCAAAGCTTGATACTCGTGATGTCTCTGCCGAGCAGAGCCGTGTACATTGCGCCGATCACGAGCGCCAGCAGTCCCAGCAGCACCATGGCAGCCGAACCCGCGGGATACGTGCTCATAAAAGCAACAGCGATGATCTCGACCGCGAGAAACGCAACAAAAGCCAAAACATTCAGCAAGATGTCTTTCATAACGATTCCCTCCTGAAAGGATTGCTTCCGGGGGCTTCTGATCCCCTGTTTACGATGTCAGAATAGCACAGAATGCGTGTGTTGTAAAATTCACAATTTCGAATATTCCCTTTTTCGATTTTAATGCAATTCAAATAAATAATAATGTTCTTTCGAAAATTTGATAAATAATCGTCAATCTATACCTGCCCCGTGTCGAATATCGGAATTTATGCTTGACGCAGGGTGGATTTGCGCCGTATTATAGGATTGAGAAAAAAACGGATCCAATTCGGGATAAGGAGGCATTGCCTATGGAACTTCGTTTGCTGACCACATTTCTAAAGGTCGCACAGCTGCAGAGCTTCTCCAAGGCCGCGGAATCTCTGGGGTATTCCCAGTCCGCAGTCACGGTGCAGGTTCAGCAGCTTGAAAATGAGCTGGGCGTGCGTCTGTTCGATCGCATCGGCAAAACGGTATCCATCACCCACTACGGGCAGGAGTTCATCCCCTATGCGCGCGATGTTGTGTCGGCTGCTGCGCGCGCCGTGTCGTTCACGGTCGAGGAGCGCGACCTGACCGGCACACTGCGCATCGGCACGATCGAGTCGATCATGACGGCCAGCTTCGGGGAGATCCTGCCGCTGTATCATGAGCGCTGTCCGCACGTGAACACGCAGCTGATCGAGAGCGACACAAAGACGCTCTCGGATATGCTCATGCACAACGAGGTCGACCTGATCTATACGCTCGACGACATGGGCTACGACGCGCAGCGCATCAAGCTCTTTGAGTGCCCGCAGGACATTGTCATCGTCGCCAGCCCCAAGCACCGCTTCGCTTCGGCAAAGCAGCTCAAGCTGGCCGATCTCGTGGACGAGCCGTTCGTGCTCATGCCGCAGACCAACAGCTACCGCCATCAGTTCGATGTGGAGCTTGCGCACCAGAAGCTGACGATCCGTCCGTTTCTGGAGCTGGAGAGCACGAGCATGGTCATGCAGCTGCTCGAGCGCAGCCCGTACCTGTCCGTGCTGCCGCGCTACACGGCGCGCCGCCGCGCGGAAGAGGGAAAGCTTGCCATCCTGCCGGTCACGGACTGCCACATGGAGCAGTGGAGCCAGCTGGTGCATCACCGCGACAAGGTGCTCACGCCGCAGATCCGCGCCATGGTCGCGTGCATCGCGCAGGTGGAAAAGATCCCGCTGCATCTCGAAAGCTGAAAACTGCACAACGAAAAAACCTGCCCCCATCGTGCGATGGGGGCAGGTTTGCATCTGTGAACAAAAACTTAGTCGGTCACGTACGGCAGGAGGGCGATCTGACGCGCTCTCTTGATGGCCTCGGTGAGCTCGCGCTGGTGCATCGCGCAGGTACCGGTCGTGCGGCGCGGCAGGATCTTGCTGCGCTCGGACAGGAAGCGGCGAAGCTTCGCGGTGTCTTTGTAGTCGATATAAGTGCACTTGTCAACACAGAACTGGCAAACTTTTCTGCGTTTGCGGTTCTTGCTCTTATCTCTGTCAAAAGCCAAGACTGTAATCCTCCTTTATCAAAATCAGAACGGCAGGTCGCCGTCATCGTCGTCCAGCTCGGAAAACGCGCTGCCGCCCTGGGGGACATTGTCATATCCGCCATAGCTGCCGCGGTGAGCCGGTGCCGATGCGCTCGGCGCTGCCGGGCGAGACGTGTCGCCGCCGTCGCGGCGCTTGCTCTCGCCGAAGTAGACATTGTCCGCCACGACCTCCGCGCTGCGGCGCTTGCCGCCTTCACGGTCGGTCCAATCGCGGATCTGCAGGCGGCCGCTCACAACGGCCATGCTGCCCTTGGTGAAGTACTTGGAGACGAACTCCGCCGTGCTTCTCCACGCGACAATGTCGATGAAGTCCGTCTGCCGCTCGCCGCCGTCACGACCGCCGAAATCACGGTCGACCGCAAGCGAAAACGACGCAACGGGGATCTGGGACTGGGTATAACGAAGCTCGGGGTCACGGGTCAGACGGCCCATGAGCACAATGTGATTCAGCATTGCCGCGCCTCCTTATTCCGGGCGACGGGTGATCAGGGAGCGGAGAATACCGTCCGTGATGCCCAGCACACGATCCAGCTCGGCCGGGAACTCCGGCGCGCTGGTGAACTTGACGAGCACGTAGTAGCCCTCAGAAATGTAGTTGATCTCGTAAGCGAGCTTGCGCTTACCCATCTCCTCCATCTCCTCCAGCGTGCCGTTCTGCTCGACAAGCGCCTTGAACTTCTCGACGACTGCTGCAGTCTCTTCCTCCGACAGGTTGGGGTTGATGATGTACATCAGTTCGTACTTTTCGGTGGTTTTTGCCATTTCAGTTGCACCTCCTTCTGGTCTAATGGCCCTCATCTCAAATGAGAGCAAGGATCACCCGTGTCAACACACAGGCCATATTATTATACCTGAGAATATGGGAAAGTCAATCTTTTTTTGCACTTTCCGGTGTATCGAGCACGTGCACGTTCATCTGCGGGTAGGACATGGACACGCCGTGGGCGTCAAACGCCGCGCCGACGGCCTCCATGAGGTCATAGTACACCGTCCAGTAATCGGCCGTCTTGCACCAGACGCGCACGGTGTAGTCGATGTTGCTCTCACCATAGCCGGATACACGCACGAACGGCTCGGGCTCGGGCAGGATGCCGGGCACGAGCGAGACGGCGTTGCGCAGCGCAGCCTTCACCTGCTCCGGACGGCAGGTATAGTCCGCGCCGAAGGTGAGATCCACGCGGCGCTGCGGCTCGCGGCTGTAGTTGACGATCTTGGACGCCGACAGGTCGCTGTTCGGCACATAGATGTCCTTATTATCGATCGTGCAAAGCTGCGTGTAGATGAGCCCGATGTCGCGCACCGTGCCGCTGACGGTTCCGGCCTCGATGAAATCGCCGTCCTCAAACGGCCGCGTGAGCAGGATGGTGATGCCGCTCATGGCATTCGAGAGGCAGTTTTGAACCGAGAGCGACAATGCCAGACCGAGCAGGCTGAACACAGCCAGCAGCGCCGTGACATTAAAGCCGAGGCTGTCGGCCACGATGAGGATCGCCATGAATTCCAGCGTGATCTTGAGCACCTTGAGGATGAACCTGCTCAGGCTCTCGGACAGGCGCGAGTGCGCCGAGATGCGCCGCGCGATGCGCATAATGATCCAGATGACCAGAATGCAGATTACGAGCGTGATGGCGGAGGCGATGAGTTTTTCCAGTGTGAGGCTGCCGAGGCTGATGCCGATGGCTTTGTTCACATCTTCGATGCTGTCTTTCGTCGATTCGAGCGCGCTCTGATAGGTGTCCGTATTCAAATGGCGGTCTCCCCTTTCGTATATGATCGGTTGCGGATATCTGACGTTTAGTATACGCCGTATCCCGCCGGTTTTCAACACGTTCCGTCAGGCGGGATCTTGGGCAGGCACCTCAAAAAGGAGCGTGCCCGTTTGTGCAAAAAGCGCAAAAAGGCGGGGCTGAGATCAGCCCCGCCTGCGTAGGTGGAAGATGGTTTATGCCTCGTCGTAGAGCTTCTTGAGCTTGAGCAGGTGCTCATAGCGCGCCTTGGCATTCGCCTCGGACTTGGCGAACAGCTCCTCGGCACGATCCGGGAACTCGTTGGTCAGGCGGGCGTAACGTGCCTCGTTCATGAGGAAGTCACGGTAGCCGTCGGCCGGCTCCTTGCTGTCGAGCGCGAAGGGCTTCTCGGCAGACGGATCGTAGCGGAACAGGTTCCAGTAGCCGCAGTCGACCGCGCGCTTCATCTCGCCCTGGCAGTTGGTCATGCCGCCCTTCTTGATGCTGTGCATCTCGCAGGGAGCGTAGCCGATGATCAGGGACGGGCCGGGGTAAGCTTCCGCTTCCTTGATGGCCTTGATGGTCTGCGCCGGGTTTGCGCCCATGGCGACCTGCGCCACGTAGATGTAGCCGTAGCTCATGGCGATCTCGGCAAGGCTCTTGCTCTTGAGCTCCTTACCGGCAGCCGCGAACTGCGCGACCTGGCCGATGTTGGAGGCCTTGGACGCCTGTCCGCCGGTGTTGGAGTAGACCTCGGTGTTGAAGACGAACACGTTCACGTCCTCGTCCTGCGCCAGGACATGGTCCAGACCGCCGAAGCCGATGTCGTATGCCCAGCCGTCGCCGCCGAAGATCCAGCAGCTCTTCTTGTTGAGGAAGTCCTTGCCGGCCATGATGCGCTGGTAGCGCTCGCAGTCACAGGCGGGCTTGGCCTCCATCACAGCGAGGAACTCGGCCGTCGCAGTCTGGTTGGCCTCACCGTCGTTGTAGGTCTCGAGGTACTTCTTGGCAGCGGCGACCTTCGCCGGATCCTTGCCGTTTTCGGCGATGTAGCGGATGTCCTCCGCGAGATCGTCGCGGATCTTCTTCTGGCCGAGGTACATGCCGAGACCGTGCTCCGCGTTATCCTCGAACAGGGAGTTGGCCCAGGCGGGACCCTTGCCTTCCTTGTTGACGGTGTACGGGCTGGTGGCAGCCGGGCCGCCCCAGATGGACGAGCAGCCGGTCGCGTTGGAGATCATCATGTGATCGCCGAACAGCTGCGTGATCAGGCGGGCATAGCTCGTCTCGGCGCAGCCGGCGCAGGAGCCGGAGAACTCGAGCATGGGCTGACGGAACTGGCTTCCCTTGACGGTGAAGTCCTGCAGCTCCTTCTTCTCGGCAACAGCGGAGACCATGTAGTCGAACACGGGCTGCTGCGCTTCCTGACCCTCCAGCGGCTGCATCGTCAGCGCGCCGACCGGGCAGACGTGCGTGCAGACGCCGCAGCCCATGCAGTCGAGCGGGGAGATAGCCATGGAGAACTTGTAAACGCCCTTGCCGGCGCCGACCTTGAAGTCGACAGCCTTGGTCTGCGCGGGCGCGGCGGCCAGCTCGTCGGCAGTGAGCGCGAACGGGCGGATGGTCGCGTGCGGGCAGACATAGGCGCACTGGTTGCACTGGATGCACTTGGTGCTGTCCCACTCGGGCACGGAAACGGCCACGCCGCGCTTCTCATACGCGGAGGCGCCGAGCTCGAACGTGCCGTCGGCATGGTCGACGAACGCGGAGACAGGCAGGCTGTCGCCGTCCATCTTGTCGACCGGGGTGAGAATGTCGCGCACCATCTTGACGGTGGCCGGACGGCCGGTCAGCTCCTTGGCGGGCGCATCGTCCACGGCGTTGGCCCAGTCGGCCGGAACGTCGATCTTCACATACGCGGTCGCGCCGAGGTCGATGGCCTTGTAGTTCATCTCGACCACGTCCTCGCCCTTCTTCATGTAGGAGGCCTTGGCCTTCTCCTTCATGAAGCGGATGGCGTCCTCTTCCGGCATGATCTTCGCCAGGGAGAAGAACGCAGACTGCAGGATGGTGTTGTTGCGCTTGCCCATACCGATCTGGATGGCCAGGTCAATGGCGTTGATCGTGTAGAGCTGGATGTTGTTCTTAGCAATGTAACGCTTGGCGGAGGCGTCCAGATGGTGGCTGAGCTCCTCAGGCGTCCACTCGCAGTTGATCATGAACACGCCGCCGGGCTTGACGTCCTGAACCATCTTGAAGCCCTTGGTGATGTAGCTCGGGTTGTGGCAGGCGACGAAGTCGGCCTTGTTGATGTAGTACGGGCTCTTGATCTCGTGATCGCCGAAGCGCAGGTGGCTGATAGTCACGCCGCCGGTCTTTTTGGAGTCATACTGGAAGTAGGCCTGCACGAACTTATCGGTGTGATCGCCGATGATCTTGATGGAGTTCTTGTTGGCGCCGACAGTGCCGTCACCGCCGAGGCCCCAGAACTTGCAGGCGATGGTGCCCTCGGCGGAGGTGTCGGGCGCGTCCGTCTCCGGCAGGGAGAGGTTGGTCACGTCGTCAACGATGCCGATGGTGAACTGACGCTTCGGGTTCTCGCTCTTGAGCTCCTCGTAGACCGCGAACACGGAGGACGGCGGGGTATCCTTGGAGCCGAGGCCGTAGCGGCCGCCGGTGACGACGATGTCATTGCGGCCGGCGTTGGCCAGCGCGGTGACGACGTCGAGGTACAGGGGCTCGCCCTGTGCGCCGGGCTCCTTCGTGCGGTCGAGCACCGCGATCTTCTTGCAGGTCGCCGGGATGGCCGCGATGAGCTTGTCGGCACGGAACGGACGGTACAGGCGGACCTTCACGAGGCCGACCTTCTCGCCGTGGGCGTTGAGGTAGTCGATGACCTCCTCAGCCACATCGCAGATGGAGCCCATGGAGATGATGACACGGTCAGCATCCGGAGCGCCATAGTAGTTGAACAGCTGGTAGTTGGTGCCGATCTTGGCATTGATCTTCGCCATGTACTCCTCGACCAGCTCCGGCACGGCGTCGTAGTACTTGTTGGACGCCTCACGGTTCTGGAAGAAGATGTCGCCGTTTTCATGGCTGCCGCGCATCTGCGGATGCTGCGGGTTCAGACCGCGCTGACGGAAGGCATTGACCGCATCCATGTCCACCATATCAGCCAGATCATCATAATCCCAGACGGCGATCTTCTGGATCTCGTGCGAGGTACGGAAGCCGTCGAAGAAGTTCAGGAACGGAACGCGGCCCTTGATGGCAGCCAGATGTGCCACGGGGGACAGGTCCATGACTTCCTGCACGTTGCCCTCGGCGAGCATGGCAAAGCCGGTCTGACGGCAGGCCATGACGTCGGACTGGTCACCGAAGATGGACAGGGTGTGCGAAGCGAGTGCGCGCGCCGTCACGTGGAAAACGGCCGGAAGCAGCTCACCTGCCATCTTGTACATGTTCGGGATCATGAGCAGCAGACCCTGAGAGGCGGTATACGTCGTCGTCAGAGCGCCGGCATTCAGCGAACCGTGGACAGCGCCGGCTGCGCCGGACTCTGCCTGCATTTCCTGCACACGGACCTTCGTGCCGAAGATGTTCTTACGGCCAGCGGCGGACCACTGATCGACCAGGTCGGCCATCGGGCTCGACGGGGTGATCGGGTAAATGGCAGCCACTTCCGTAAAGGCGTAGGACACGTGGGCGGCAGCGTTGTTGCCGTCCATCGTAACGAGCTTTCTTGCCATAAACTTCATCTCCTATTTCTCTTAGGTTATCCTATGTTTGTGCAATGGGTACCTATCAGCCCATTCACGTCAATATGATAACACAGCCGTTAAAAAACGTAAATAATAGTTTTTTGATTCGTGTTTCATTTTTCGAAACGTTATTATTGAAAACATGCAAGTTTCCGTGGAAAAACCGGCGTTTTCACGGAAAAGACCCGGTTTTTTCGCCGTTTTTTCGCTTGTGCTTTCTTGTCTATTGTTATATAATATATCACTGCTGTTAAGAAAGGGGCTGTCTACATGGTCAAAATCGAACAATCGAATGGCACCATCAGCATCACCAACGAAGTATTCACAAACCTTGCAGGCGACGCCGCGACCAGTTGCTTCGGCGTGAAGGGCATGGTCGGCCGCAGCAAGGACAGCGGTCCGTTCCAGCTTCTGCGCAGAGAATCCATGTCCAAGGGCGTCAACGCCACGTTCGCCGACGACGGGAGCATCTCGCTCGAGCTGCACATCGCAGTCGATCACGGCGTGAACATTTCCGCGCTTGCCCACAGCATCATCAACGAGGTCAGCTACAAGGTCAACCAGGCCACCGGCGTGCCCGTTGCGCGTGTGGACGTGTTCGTGGATTCCATGTTCCTCGATTGAGCAGGGACATTTCGCATCGCTTCCCCTCCCGGGAGCCGCGCTTCCGGGCCATTTTCATTTCCCCTGTCGGAGGTGTACAGATTTGAGAGAAATCATTGATGCCGCAGCGCTTCGGGAGATGCTCCTGTGTGCGAACGCGGCACTGGAAGAAAACAAACAGCGCATCAACGAGCTCAACGTCTTTCCTGTTCCGGACGGTGACACCGGCACGAACATGAGCCTGACGATGAACTCCGCCGCCATCGAGCTCGGCCGCAAGCAGACCGACACCGTCGGCGCCGTGGCCGACTGCGCCGCCAGCGCCCTGCTGCGCGGCGCGCGCGGCAACTCCGGCGTCATCCTGTCGCTGCTGTTCCGCGGGATCGCCAAGTCCCTCAAGGGCCGCGAGAACGCCAACGCCGCAGAGTTTGCCGCCGCCGTCTCCGCCGGTGTGGACGCCGCCTATAAGGCCGTCATGAAGCCGGCCGAGGGCACGATCCTCACCGTCAGCCGTCTGGGTGCGCAGGCCGCCGTGGAGTTTGCCAAGGAGAGCACGGACTTTGAGGCCATGCTCGAGGCGCTGCTCGCCGCCGCGCGCGAGGCGCTGGCCGACACGCAGAACATCAACCCCGTGCTGCGCCGCGCAGGTGTGGTCGATGCCGGTGGCGAGGGCTTCGTGCTCGTCATGGACGCCATGCTCGGCTATCTGCAGGGTCGCACCGCCGCCCCCGTGACCGCGGCCGCTCCGGCTGCCGCCGCCGCACCGAAAGAGGGCGCGGACTTCTCCGAGTTCGACACCGGAGAGATCACGTTCGGCTACTGCACGGAGTTTATCGTGGCGCGCGAAAACAGCAAGAGCCCCGAGCTGCTGCGCTCGTTCCTCAACAACCTCGGCGACTGCGTCGTCGTGGTCGATGACGACGAGATCATCAAGGTGCACGTGCACACGAACGTGCCCGGCGAGGTGCTGACCGAGGCGCTGACCTACGGCCCGCTCCAGACCGTGAAGATCGAAAATATGCGCAACCAGCACACCGCGCTCTCCGGCAGCGACGCCCCCGCCGCACCCGAGGCCGAGGCTGAGAGCGAGCCCGCCGTCGCCGCGCCCGAAAAGCAGTTCGGCGTCGTGGCCGTGTCCGCCGGCGAAGGCATGGCGAACCTTTTCCGCGAGCTGGGCGTCGACCGCGTCGTCACCGGCGGCCAGACCATGAACCCCTCCACGGAGGACATCCTCACTGAGGTCAACAAGACCCCGGCGGAGGTCGTGTTCGTGCTGCCGAACAACAAAAACATCATCATGGCCGCCCAGCAGTGCATCCCGCTGTCGGACAAGAAGGTCATCGTCATCCCGACCAAGACCGTGCCGCAGGGCATCACCGCGATGCTCTCGTTCGACCCGTCGAGCGCAGAGGACGTCATTGAGGCCGAGATGAGCGCCGCGATCGAGAGCGTGCACACCGCGCAGGTCACCTATGCCGCGCGTGATTCCGATTTCGACGGGCACGACATCCACAAGGGCGAGTATCTGGCGCTGATGGACGGCGCGCTGCTCGGCAGCAACGCAGACCTGGACAAGGTGCTGCTTGCGATCGCCGATGCCGCCACGGATCTTGACCCCGACATCGTCTCCATCTACTACGGTGAGGACGTGAAGGCCGATGCCGCGCAGCACGCAGCCGAGCTGGTCGGCGAGCGTCTGCCGATGTCGGACGTGAACGTGGTCAACGGCGGTCAGCCGGTCTATTACTACATGATCTCGTTTGAATAAAACGTGCACCATAGCAAACCGCCCCGGTTTTCACCGGGGCGGTTTGCTGAGTCTGTCAAAAAGTATTACTTTTTGACAAGGGGATTTGCGGCCTGACTGCAGCGCACTCGCTGTCCGCCGGAGGCGGACGGCTCGCACGTTTGCAGGCCGAGAAGTATTTTCTTCGCCGCACATGTCGCCGAAGAAAATGATTGGCCCTTCTTTGCGCCTGCGGGCGCAAACTCTACGAGGTTCTATGACAAGCTGAGCAAACCGCCCCGGTTTTCACCGGGGCGGTTTGCTTTTTGTGTTCGGTTTTATCGCTCCTGCGCGCGGATCAGGTTCTTGTAGAAATCGACCGCGCCGGGCAGGCAGTTGTACTCGATGTTCTCGTCGAGACCGTGCATACCCTTCATCTGCTCGGGACCGAAGACCACGGGCGCAAAGCGCAGGCAGTTGTCGCAGATCTCCTGATAGAACTGCGCATCGGTCGCGCCGGTCATGACATAGGGGCTCACGGGCAGCCCCGGGAACGTCTCGCCGATGACCCGCTCCACCTGCCGGAAGGCTTCGCCGTGGATGTCGGCGGTCTCGGAGTAGTCGTTGGCGTGGATGACCTCCATCTCCAGACCGTGCTTTTCGGCAAGGCGGCGGATGATGGCAAGGCTCTCCCGCTCACCCTGATGCGGGATGAAGCGCATATTCGCGCCGAGCGTCGCCTCCTGCGGCAGGACGTTGTACGCATCGGCACCGGACTGCATCGTAAAGGCGATCGTCGTGTGCAGCATCGCGCCTGCCTGCGCCGACACGCGCGGCAGCACGATCTTCATCAGCGGCTGGAACAGCCAGAGGTTGCCCATCACGAGCCGCAGGCCGAACGGCGCATAGGGCGCAAGGCGCGCGAACATGGCCGAGACCTCCGGCAGGAACTTTCTGCGGAACGGGTCGTGCTTTTCCACGTCCGTCACGAACGCGGACAGGCGCGCGATGGGGCTGTTCGCCATCGGCGCGCTGGCGTGACCGCCGTTGCTGCGGGCGGTGAACTTCACGTCCGCCTTGCCCTTTTCAAACACGCCCACCATGGCAAAGTTGCCGGGGATGCCGGCGATCGGCTCGGTGATGATGCCGCCGCCCTCGTCGCAGACGAGAAACGGACGCACACCGCGGCGCTTGAGCTCGGCGACGAGCTTCGGCGCGCCGTCACCTGCCCACTCCTCCGTGCAGGACGAGGAGAGATAGACGTCGTTGGCGGGCTCATATCCGGCGGCGAGCAGCTCCTCGACCGCCTGGAAAAACGCCATGAGCGAGGCCTTGGTATCCGACGCACCGCGTCCCCAGACCTTGCCGTCGGCAATGTCGCCGGAAAACGGCGCGTGCGACCATGCGCCCTCGGCAGGCACGACGTCCTGATGGCTCATGAGCACGATCGGTCGGTCGTGTGCCTTGCCCTTCCAGTAGAAGAGCAGGTTGCCGTCGATGACCGTGCGCTCGAGCTTTTCGTGCACGAGCGGGAACAGCTGCGCAAGCTGCGCGTGGAAGCGCTCGAAGCGCTCCGGGTCATAGACGTTGGCATACGACGTGGTGTCGCAGCGGATCATGGCGGCGAGCTTTTCGGCGCAGACCATGGCGCGCTCTGCGTCCGGCTGCGGCTGATAGGTGGATTTTTTCTTCGGCATGAGCACGGCGTGCGCCACTGCTGCTCCCAGCGGGGCCAGCGGTGCGAGTGCGAGATAACCGGGGTGAAATTTCATTGTGCTTTGTCCTCCTGATTCTGCTTGCGGTAGAGTGCGTAGGCGATGCCGATGGCCAGTGCACCGCTCGGAACGATCATGAAGCTGGTCGAGCCCGTCAGCGACGGGACGAGCATGAACAGCACGCTCATCATGACCAGCGGCGCAATGGCGACGCGGATGTTCTTGCGGAAGTACTGGTACGCCATCGCGCCGAAGAGCGCAGGGACGACGTTTGCAAACGCCGGCTGGAGCACGGGGCTCTGCAGCACGGGCTGCAGCGGCACGAGCAGCGCCACGCCGAGCGCGAGCACAAGGATGGTCACGAGCGAGCTCGTTGCGATCGAGAGCGTCGAGATGATCTCGTTTTCCGCAGTGCCGGTCTTGGTGCCGGCGATGTCGCGCGCGTTGACCGCGCACGGGATCTTCATGTTGATGAGGTTGCCGGTGATGAAGGCAAGGTAGCCGCCGCCCGCGCCGAGCATGGGCGTGTAGATGAGAAACTCCGCCACGCTTGCGACCGCCCACACAACGCCGACGGACAAAAAGCCCTTGCCGACAGCGCCCAGGTCGGGCATCGCACCGAGGAATGTGCCGATGAGAAACGGCGCGCCGACAAGCAGCACCAGCGTGATCACGCACACGGCACGGCCGAGCACGTGCGTGCGGCGGTTAAACTGTTCCAGATAAACTTTGCGTTCGGTTTCGTTCATGATGTCCCCTCCTTACAGGCGCACGAGCACGGCCGCCGCCATGCCGATGAGCATACTGCCGGCGATGGAAAAGCTCTCGAGCCATGCCATATTTTTCTTCTCAGCCAGATACACGAACAGCGCCATCGCCGCCGCCGACACGGCCACGACCACCAGCGGCGTCCAGTCACCGATGCAGGTGAACAGCCCCTCGCCGGACACGAACGCGCCGATGTAGCTGCCGATGTACGCGCAGACGAGGCCGATGAACATGGCCGTCATGGCGCTGTCGCCAAAGCCGACGCCGGAGGCGGATTTCGCCCCGTCGTTGCCGAGGCGCCTGAGGTAGCGCTTATTGAAGAAGATGGACAAGAGCATACCCCAGATGATGCAAAAGCTCATCAGCAGGGCGATCGTCACAAAGGCCTGCGGCGTCATCTCGGCGGCGGACAGCGCGTGCATACCGACCTGCTCGGCGGCAGCCTGCGCGACCTGCGTCTCATAATGCAGCGCGCCGATGACGGACAGGCGCAGCCACGGCCACGGTGTGCCGAGACTGCCGGACAAGGCGATGACGCCGAGCAGGATGCCGACGCTCGGCAGGACCGAGAACGTGGCGCTCGACGTGATGGCGCGCTTCATGCGTGCGGGGTCCATGCCGATGGCCAGACCCGCGCGGTACGAGCGCACAAGGAACACGACGCACACCGCCGCGACGAACGCGATGATGCCGCCGCAGATCGCGTACATAGGTGCGCTGTTGAGCTGGGCTAAGATGTTGTTCATAAATGTTCTCCTCCCCGGTAACGACCGGTGTCTATATAGGAAAAGGCCCGCATGGCATACACCGTGCAGGCTTTTTTCACAGCTTATTGCGCGCCGCCGACCGGCCCGGACACAGCCGGGCGGATATTGGACGCGGTCAGGTAAGACTGAAACAGCAGCATGCCCGCAATGGCGACCAGCATGAGCTGCTGCGCGCCGGTGCGGTCATCCGGCAGGGCGGTGATGCACAGGAACGCCGCAAACTGGCTCCAAAAAATGCTCTTGACGGCTTTCGGACGGCCATAGGCAAAGCCCGCAAGCTCATAAAACGCGATCAGCGCGGCGCACAGCGCCAGGATCTCGATCGCATAGGCAGAGATGGTGGGGTTGATGATGTTGACCTTGTAGCTCACGATCAGCCAGAACACGAGCAGCACCATCGGCATAGACACGCACATGAGCGCACCGGCGTCGGTCTCCCGTCCGCCGGGGGCAAGCATCCGGCGCGCAAACACAGCGCCCGTCACGACCGCGAGCACGGCAAGGATCCGCTGCAGACCGGGCTCGGAGAGCGTGCCGCTGCTCAGCAGCAGCCAGAGACCGCCGAGCGCGAGCATCGCGCCGAGCAGAACGCCGCCGACCGCGCGCACGCGCTTTGACGCCGCAAACGCCGCCGGAAACGTGTCCGGAAAGCTGGTGTGCGGCTGGTTTTTCACCCGGAAGCAGACCACGGCCAGCACCGCCGCCGCGATGACGATCATCAGCGCGACGACGTACGGCCAGATGCTTCCGTGCACGGCAAGACCGGTCTCGGCCTCAAAGCAGACCTGATCCTGCAGCCAACGGAAAAAGATCCCGAATGCTGACAGCACGGCTGTGCAGCAGCAGATCATCCAAGCATTTTTGCGCATAACAAACTACCTGTCCCAATACATATTTAACAGACCTATTTTATACTGATTTTCCCGCTGCGTCAAGGCGCAAAACGCCCCGCGCAGCAGAAAGGAGGCGGTGCGGATGCGCAGGGTCTTCCTGCTGTCGCTGCTGCTCGTGGTGCTGTCGCTGCTGATCCCATGGCTTGCGGTCACGCTCGCTCCCGCTGGCGGGGCGGCTTCCCTGCCCGTCCCGTCCGTGCCGGTGTCGGACACCGTCGCGCCCGACGGCACAACGCCTATCACGGCGCTGTGCGGCGATGCGCGCATCGAAACGACCATGGCCGACTGGCTGCCCGGTGTGGTGGCCGCCGAGATGCCTGCCTCCTTCGCGCCCGAGGCGCTGCGGGCACAGGCCGTCGCCGCGCGTACCTACATCCTCCAGCGCGTGCGCGGCGGCGCTGCAAACCATCCGGAGGCCGGTGTCTGCGACCGGTACACCTGCTGCTGCGCACACAAGGACGACGAGGCACTGCGCGCGCAGTGGGGCAAGGATTACGCGCGCAACATGGCGCGCATCCGGCAGGCCGTTGCCGACACGGACGGACAGTATCTCGTCTACGGCGGGCAGCTCATCCGCGCGGTGTTTCACGCCGCGTCCGCCGGGGCGACCGAGTGCAGCGCCGCACTCTGGGGCGGCGACGCGCCGTATCTTGTGAGCGTGCCCTCTCCGGAGACGGCGCAGGACGTGCCGAACTACGTCTCCATAGCCGAGATCGCAGCCGATGCCGTGCAGGATGCCGTGCTGGACCGTTATCCGGACTGTGTGCTCGGCGACGATCCGAGCACATGGTTCGGCGCGCCGGTGCTCGATGACAGCGGCCGCGTGGCAAGCATCCCAGTCGGCTCGGAGACGCTCACGGGCGCGCAGGTGCGTGCGCTCTTTTCCCTGCGCTCGGCGGCGTTTACCGTCACGTACGGCAGCGGAGCGTTCACCTTCACCGTCACAGGCAGCGGTCACGGCGTCGGCATGAGCCAGTACGGCGCGAACGTCATGGCGGCGCACGGCAGCGGCTATGCCGACATCCTTGCACACTACTACCCCGGCACGGCGCTCATCCGCGCCGATGGCTGAACGAAGCACGAAAAAAGAGACGTCCGCAGACGTCTCTTTTTCTTATTTTATGCTCACTTTTGCACCGTGGGGTCGGTGTACGTGTTCTCGTCCACATAGTAGACCGTCATGTCCGAGGTCGCAATGAGCTTGCCCTCGTCATTGAACACCTCCGCCGTGACCAGACCGGTCGTGCGGCCTTCCTTGACCACGCGGCCGCGCGCGACGAGCTTTTCCGTGTCCTTGGCGCGGCGCAGGAAGTGGATGTTGCTGTCGAGCGTCACGGTGATGCGCCCGCCGGTGCGCGCGGCGACACCGGTCGCCACGTCGCAGAGCGTGAAGATCAGCCCGCCGTGCGCCATGCCGAGCGGGTTGAGACTCTCCTGCACGAGCTTGACCTCGACGACGCTGGTGCCGTCGCCGACCTCGGTGACGACGATGTGGTTGTGGGAATTGAAGCCCTCGAACTCATTATAACGAAACGGGTCGAGATAGACCGCCTTGTTTTCCGTCTGCATATTCTGTGCCATATTGGGGTACGCCTCCGTTCAGTTTGCTGTTTCGGACGTAATCGTACCACGCGCACACAGTTTCGTCAAAACAATTTTTCCTTCCCGCACCTGCGCCGTGACCACGTCGCCGCGCCGGAGCGAGCCGTCGAGCAGCATCCCCGCCGCCTGATCGGCGATCGTGCTCTGGATCGCCCGGCGCAGCGGCCGCGCCCCGTACACGGGGTCGTAGCCCGTCGCCGAGAGCGCATCGAGCGCCGCATCCGGCACGCGCAGCTCCACACCCGCGCGCTCCATGCGCCGGTTGACCGTGCCGAGGAGCTTTTGCGCGATCCGGCGGGTATCGGCGCGCGTGAGCTTATGAAAGACAATGATCTCATCGACGCGGTTGAGAAACTCCGGACGGAACGTCTTTTTCAGATCGCTCATGACCATGCTGCGGATCTCGGCATCCGTGCGCCCCGCGTCCGCGCCCGTCTGCTGGGCAAAGCCGAGGCTGCGGCGGCTGTCGGTGATGGCCTTCGCCCCGACGTTCGAGGTCATGACCACGACCGCGTTGCGGAAGTTCACCTTGCGCCCGAGCGAGTCCGTGAGCTGCCCGTCCTCCATCACCTGCAGCAGAAGGTTAAAGACGTCCTCGTGCGCCTTTTCGATCTCGTCGAAGAGCACGACGGCATAGGGCTTGCGCCGCACCTTCTCCGTGAGCTGACCGCCCTCCTCATGCCCGACATACCCCGGCGGCGAGCCGATGAGCCGCGAGACGCTGTGCCGCTCCATATACTCCGACATATCCACGCGGATGAGCGCCTGCTCATCGCCGAAGAGCGCCTCAGCCAGCGCCCGGCAGAGCTCCGTCTTGCCGACGCCGGTCGGTCCGAGGAAGAGAAAGCTGCCGATTGGCCGGTTCGGATCGCCGAGCCCGACCCGGCTGCGGCGGATGGCGTTTGAGACCGCGCGCACCGCCTCCTCCTGCCCGACGACACGGCGGCGCAGCGACGCCTCCATCTGCAGCAGCTGCTGGCTCTCACTCGATGTGATGCCCGCGACCGGGATACCCGTCCAGAGCGAGACGATCTCGGCCACGTCCTCACCCGTCACGGCGCGCACGGGGCCGGAATTGGCCTGTTCCCAGCGGCTGCGCTGCGTGTCCAGCTGCGCGCGCAGCGCCTGCTCACGCGCACGCAGACCGGCCGCGCGCGCAAAATCCCGCGCACGCACGGCGTGCTCCGTCTCCGCCGTGGCGGCGGCAAGCTGCGTCTCGAGCGTGTGCACCTGCTCTGGCTGCACCAGTGCCTGCATACGCACGCGCGAGGCCGCCTCATCGACGAGGTCGATGGCTTTGTCCGGCAGCCAGCGGTCGCCGATATAGCGCACCGAGAGTGCGACCGCCTTGCCGAGCGCTTCGTCCGTGATGCGCAGGCGGTGGTGCGCCTCGAGCCGCTCGCGCAGACCGCGCAGGATCTGCAGGCTCTGCTCGGGTGTGGGCTCTGCGATGCGCACGGGCTGAAAGCGCCGCTCGAGCGCCGCGTCCTTTTCAATATACTTGCGGTACTCCTCAAGCGTCGTCGCGCCGATGATCTGCAGCTCGCCGCGCCCGAGTGCGGGCTTGAGAATGTTCGCCGCGTCGATCGCACCCTCGGCAGAGCCCGCGCCGACGATCGTGTGCAGCTCGTCGATGAAGAGGATGACGTTGCCCGAGCGCTGCACCTCCTGCAGGACGCATTTGACGCGCTCTTCAAAATCGCCGCGGTACTTCGTGCCCGCAAGCATGGCCGTCAGATCCACGCTCACGACGCGCTTGCGTGTGAGATCCTCGGGCACGCTGCCATCGGCGATGCGCTGCGCCAGCCCCTCAGCCACCGCCGTCTTGCCGACACCGGGCTCGCCGATGAGCACGGGGTTATTCTTGCTGCGGCGCGAGAGGATCTGGATGGCGCGCTCGATCTCGCGGTCGCGGCCGATGACCGGATCCATGTGCCCGGCCGCGGCAAGCTCCGTGAGGTCGCGCCCGTACTGGTCGAGCGTTTTCGTCTCGGCGGCACGGCGCGGCTGCGTGCGCGGTGCGCCCGGCTGCGGCCGGGGCTTATACTCCGGGCGGCCAAAGACGTCCATGATGTCCGTATAGATCTTGTTGAGGTCGCCGCCCGCCGCCACGAGAATGCGCGCACCGGCGCTGTCCGCCTCGCGGAGGATGCCCATGAGCAGGTGCTCCGTGCCGACATAGCAGTGACCGAGGCGGTTGGAATCCTCGGCGGCCAGCTCGATGACGTGCCGCGCACGGGGACTGAGCCCCTGCTCGGGCGTGCCCGGTACGCCGCGCCCGACCGTCTCCGTAACCATGCGCGTGAGCACGGAGTCTGTGAGCGCGTTGTCCTCGAGAATGCGCGCACCGAGCCCCTCCCCCTCCCGGATGATCCCGAGCAGGATATGCTCCGTGCCCACATAACTGTGCCCCATTCCCGCCGCCGCATCGTGCGCCTTGCGGATCGCCGTGGATGCCCGCTGTGTAAACCTTTCGCTGCCGCGCATAGATCGTTTGCCTCCTTCGCCGGTCATACGCCTCTATTATCCTCCGGCCGGCGCAAGGAATGTGCCGAATCCGGGAAACTGATTTGTATTATTTCCACGTCTTCCCGGGTTTTAATCAGAACACATTTTCGAATTTCGAAAATGACGGTTGATTTTTCGGATTTTTGTGCTACAATGGCTCCATGCCAGAGGAAGAGAAGTCTGGTCAAAAACATAGGAGGTAATTACAATGGCTTTTGTTATTGGCGACGATTGCGTCATGTGCGGCACCTGTGCTGCGAACTGCCCGGCTGAGGCGATTTCCGAGGGCAATGGCAAGTACGTCATCAACGCGGACAGCTGCATGGAGTGCGGCACCTGCGCTGCCAACTGCCCGGTGGGCGCGATCTCCGTCGACTAAGTTCCGCTCGGAGAACACCGCAAACGAATGAGGCGATATGCAAGCTGCATATCGCCTCTGTCTATATGACGGCAACGGAAGGAGCGTGCGCCATGACCCAACCGGAATTTGACGACCTGTGGCCCGGCGGACCGCGCTTTGTGCGCTCCGGCGCGGGGTTTGCCCTCGGCACGGACAGCGTGCTGCTGGCCGATTTTGCGGCGCAGCGCCGCGCACGGCGCATTGCCGACCTCGGCTGCGGCGCGGGCGTGCTGACGGTGCTGCTGCTGCGCGCGCTGGAGCAAGCGACCGCCGTCGGCATCGAGCTGCAGCCGGACGCGGCACAGCTCGCGCGCGACAACATCAGCGCAAACGGTCTGAGCGGCCGGGCGCAGATCCTCTGCGCCGACCTGCGCGCGCACCGCACGCTGCTCCCCGCCGGGAGCTTTGACCTCGTCGTGGCAAACCCGCCGTATTTCGCCGCCAGCAGCGGCTACACCTCGCCCGACCCCATGCGGGCGCACGCGCGCGACGAGCGCACCTGCACCATGCAGGACATCTGCACCGCCATGGCCTATCTCACACGCTGGGGCGGCGCGGCCGCGCTCGTGCACCGGCCGGAACGGCTCAGTGAGCTGCTGTGCGCGCTCACGGCCGCGGGGCTCGAGCCCAAGCGCCTGCGCACCGTGGCATACAAGGCCGACGCCGCGCCCAACCTCGTACTGGTCGAGGCACGCCGCGGCGGAAAGCCGGGACTCACCGTTTCACCGCCGCTGGCGCTGTGCACGCCCGACGGCGCGGACTCGGACGAGATCCGCAGAATTTATCACAGGAGGACGCAACCATGAGCGGAACACTGTATCTGGTCGGCACGCCGATCGGCAACCTCGGCGACCTGTCCGTGCGCGCGCTCGAGACGCTGCGCAGCGCCGACTTCATCGCCGCCGAGGACACGCGCGTGACCGCAAAGCTGCTCAACCATTTTGAGATCAAAAAGCCGTGCGTGAGCTACTACGAGCACAACAAGTACGCCAGCGGCGAGAAGATCGTCGCGCGCCTGCTCGCGGGCGAGACGTGCGCGCTCGTGACCGACGCCGGTATGCCCGCCATCTCCGACCCCGGCGAGGACATCGTGCGCCAGTGCGCCGAGCAGGGCATCGACGTGCAGGTCATCCCCGGCCCGTGCGCCGCCATCGCCGCGCTGGCCGTGTCCGGCTTGCCGACGCAGCAGTTTTGCTTCGAGGGCTTTCTCGCCGTGAGCGGCAAGACCCGCCGCGAGCACCTGCAGCGGCTGCAGGGCGAGACGCGCACCATGCTCTTCTACGAAGCGCCGCACAAGCTGCTGCGCACACTCAACGACCTGCGCGACACGTTCGGCGGTGAGCGGGAGATCACGCTCGCGCGCGAGCTGACAAAGCTGCACGAGCAGACGCTGCGCACGACGCTCGACGGCGCCGTGGCGCACTTCACCGAAAACACGCCGAAGGGCGAATTTGTGCTCGTGCTGCGCGGCGCGCCAGAGCGCTCAGAGCCCGAGGTCACGGCCGAGCAGGCGCTTGAGATCGTGGCGCGCTACCGCAGCGAGGGCCGCGCGCTCAAGGAGGCGTGCAAGCTCGCCGCGGCCGACACCGGCTTCGGCAAAAACGAGCTGTACCAGATGGCGCTCAACGCCTGAGTGCGGATGGCGAGATTTTCTGTCATACTATTATTTTGATTTTGGGCGCAAAAAAGTCCCCTGACCAGCGGTCAGGGGACTTTTTTCAGCTCCGCTCAGAGCTTTTCGGTCATGGCGCGGATGCAGTCGGGGCAGATGTTCTTGCCCTTGTAGTTGATGATGTCCTTCGCGTTATCGCAGAAGATGCAGGCCGGCTGATACTTGCGCAGGATGATAGACTCACCATCCACGAAGATCTCGATGCGGTCCTTCTCCTCGATGCCGAGCGTTCTTCTCAGCTCAATGGGAAGCACGATACGGCCGAGCTCGTCAACTTTTCTAACAATACCGGTAGATTTCATAAATGTGTCCTCCAATACGTATGGGATAAGGGAAAGGATGACTCAAAAATCATTCATTTCAACAACTGCATTATACCAAAGGTTGTCAAAATGTCAACGGATTCGACAAACGTTCACAGCTAATTTACGTTTTTCTACCATTTGCATATTTTGGTTTCCTTGCGCATAATATGTTTTTGTGAATAATCACCGAAAACTTAAACTTTTTTATAGAAAGGAGCGACCACAATGGCACTGTCCCGGATATGGGTCAGCATGATATGCGTCGCGCTGGCCTTCGGCGCGGCCTCCGGACGCGGTGCGCAGCTCGGTGCGGCAGCGGCGCAGGGCGTGCAGCAGGCTGTGGATTTTTGCCTGACGGTGGGCGGTATGATCTGCCTTTGGTCGGGCGTGATGGAGCTCATGCGGCGCTGCGGCATCGCAGGCGGACTGTCGCGGCTGCTGCGGCCTGTGCTGCGGCGGCTGTTCCCGCACGCTGCGCGCGATGCGCAGGCGCTCGATGCGCTGAGCATGAACGTGAGCGCGAACCTGCTCGGACTCGGCAACGCGGCGACACCGGCCGGTGTGCGCGCGGCGCAGGCAATGGCGCGCGATCTGCGCGGCGACGCCGCCAGCGACGAGCTGTGCCTGCTGGTGGTGCTCAACACGGCCTCGATCCAGCTGCTGCCGGTCACGATCGCCGCCGTGCGCGAGGCAGCGGGCGCTGCCGTGCCGTTCGACATTCTGCCCGCCGTGTGGGTGAGCTCGCTCTGCTCGGTCACGGCGGGGCTGTTGACCGGAAAGGTGCTTGCGCGCATATGGCCGTGAGCGACCTGCTGACGCTGACCGTGCCGCTGCTGCTGGCGGGCGTCGGGCTCTGCGGCGTGCTGACCGGGACGGACGTATTCTCCGCACTGACCGACGGCGCGCGCGACGGGCTGCGCACCGTGGCGCGTATCTTCCCTGCGCTTGTGGCGCTGCTGACGGCGGTGAGCATGCTGCGCGCATCCGGCGCGCTCGAGGCGCTCACGCAGCTGTGTGCGCCCGTGCTGGCTTGGCTCGGCATCCCGCCGGAGACGGCAATGCTGCTGCTCGTGCGGCCGATCAGCGGCAGCGGTGCGCTGGCCACTGCAAGCGACATCATCCAGACCTACGGCGCAGATTCCCGCATCGGGCGCACCGCCGCCGTCATGCTCGGCTCAACCGAGACGACATTCTATGTGCTGGCGGTCTATTTTGGCGCGTGCGGTATCCGGCGCAGCCGCTGGGCGATCCCCGCCGCCATCGCCGCCGATGTGACCGGCTTTGTCACGGCCGCGGCGCTGGTGCGCTGTCTCTGGGGTACATAGGCGGACGACAAAGTGCACAAAAGCGGACTTCAAGGTTGATATTTTCTTGACAAAACGCCTATTTTGCAAAAATCCGCACTTTTTGCTTTACAACGGCGGCTGGATATGTTATAAAATAATCACGTTAGTTAATAAATTAACTCAACGTTCTTCCGATTTCTTTTCTTTTCTCTTCTTATTTTTGCTCTCTCGACAGCAGCGTGTCGCCACTCTCCGGCGGCACGCTGTTGCCGTTTGCGGCTCAATACGAACCAAACGCCCTCCCCCCGCGTGTGCGGTGGGAGGGCGTTTCCTGCTGTATGCTATTCGCTATACAAATTACATTTTTTCCGGTGCGGTCACGCCGATGATGCCCAGACCGATCTCGAGCACGCAGCGCGTCGCGTCGGCCAGCTTCAGGCGGGCGTCGCGCACGACGGGCTCTGCGTCCTTGATGCGGCAGACATTGTAGAAGCGGTGGAAACGCGCGGCCAGTTCCGTCACATAGCGGTTGATGCGGCTGGGATCGTAATCGCGCGCAGCGAGGTGGATCTCCTCCGGGAGCATGGCGAGCTGCTTGATGAGCTCACGCTCCTGCGGCGTCGAGAGCAGCGCTGCATCGACATCCGCCGCGGCGGGCACGGTGCAGCCGTTCTCCGCCATGGCAGCCAGCAGCGTGCAGATGCGCGCGTGCGCATACTGGACGTAGTAGACGGGATTTTCGCTGTCCTGCCGCACGGCGAGGTCGAGGTCAAACTCGAGGTGCGTGTCCGGCTTGGCGTTGAAGAAGAAGCGGCAGGCATCCACGCCGATCTCGTCCATGAGGTCAGCGAGCGAGAGCGCCTTGCCGGTGCGCTTGGAGACCTTGACGATCTCGTCGCCGCGCATGAGGCGCACCATCTGCATGATGAGGAAGTCGAGCTTGCGTCCCTCAAGGCCGAGCGCGGGCGCGCGCATGGTCGCAGCGAAGCGGATGGCGTGGCCGTGATGGTCAGCGCCCCAGACATCGATGACGCGGTCAAAGCCGCGCTCGATGAACTTATTGCGGTGATAGGCGATGTCGACCGCGTAGTAGGTATAAAAGCCGTTCGAGCGGCGCAGAACCTCGTCCTTATCGGCGCCGAGCTCGGTGTTGCGCAGCCAGAGCGCGCCGTCCTTTTCATACGTCAGACCGGCATCCGTGAGCAGCTGCACGGTCTCGGTCACGTAGCCGGAGCTGTGCAGACTGCTCTCGAGGAACCACTGGTCAAAGTGGATGCGGTAGCGCTCAAGATCGCGCTGCATGCGCGCGATGTTGTACGGCAGACCGAAGGCCACGAACGCCGCACAGCGCTCATCGCCCGGCACGGTGAGGTACTTGTCGCCGTCGCGCTCGTAGATGAGCTTGGCAAGCGCCTTGATGTCGTCGCCGTGGTAGCCGTTGTCCGGGAATTCGACCGCGTCCTCACCCTCGATGAGCTGGAGGTAGCGCGCCTCGATGGACTTGCCGAACAGGTCGACCTGATTGCCGGCGTCATTGACATAAAACTCACGCCAGACATTGTAGCCCGCGCGCTCGAGCACGGACGCGAGCGCGTCGCCGAGCACGCCGCCGCGCGCGTTGCCGATCGTCATCGGGCCGGTGGGGTTGGCGGACACGAACTCCACCATGACCCTCTCCCCGTGACCGTCGTCCACGCGGCCGTAGTCCGCGCCGGAATCCTCGACGGCGGACAGCACGTCCTGATACCACTTGTCGGACAGGCGGAAGTTCAAAAAGCCCGGGCCTGCCGCCTCAACGCCGGAAAACCACGAGCCACCGAGCTCCATGTGCGCAATGAGCGCCTCGGCGATCTTGCGCGGCGCCATGTGCATGGTCTTGGCCGACGCCATGGCATGGTTTGCGGCAAAGTCGCCGTTGGCGGTGTCCTTCGGCTGCTCAACGCTGCCGCGGATCTCCGCGCCCTCGGGCAGTTCGCCCGCGGCGACGGCACGCAGATATGCTTCCCGGATGCACGCATCCACAGCGGCGCGTGCCTGTTCGATTCGATTGGCCATAATCAGTTACCCTCTATTCTATAATCTTTATTGTTCTCTGACGGTGATCTTAAGCTGGTTGCGGTTGGCGCAGGCGTGGTCAAAATCCACAACATACAGCAGCTCCAGCACGCCGCCGCGCTCGCCGAGCGTGGAGCGGTAGCGCTGCGTTTCCAGTCCGACCGTACTCGTGCCGTACGGCGTCTGGTACAAAAACGTGTTGCGCGTGCCGGTGGCAAAGACCATCCGGCTCGTGACAGTGCCTGTGCGCTTGAGCACGGCGTTTGACGGCGTAAAGGTGATGGTGGTGATCGTGCCGGCCATGCCGGTCAGCTCGCTCTCGGGATAGGTGAGCATACCGCAGCCGTCGACGCAGCTATACTCCCCGTCGGTCGAAAACTGCACCCGTTCGTCCGGCTCCTGCTCCAGAACATCCGCCTGAGAGCCCTCGATCGTGATAACGACCTGCATATGCCGCCTCCTTTGCATAATTGTGCGATTCTATTACTATATACTGTTTTGTCCAACTTCGCAACAGAAAAATGGTGTAGAATTTCCCGTCACCGTTTGCTATAATGGTAGCACAAGCGCATCCGCCGCCGTCCGCTGCGGATGCCAGCCATTTTTTCGGGGGCGCTGCTCCCGTCGGGAGGGATGACCAGATGAACATTGAACTCACCGACAAGGAGTTCCGGCGGCTGCTGGATCTCGTCTATATCGGCAACTGGATCCTCAACTCCACGCGCGAGAAAGACCGGTTTGAGGACTATGATATTTTGCAGGAGAAGCTCTTTGCGCTGTGCGCCAGAAACGGCATGAGCGCGCTCATCTCCCGCTGGCAGGGGCATATCTTCCCCTCGCAGGCATACGAAAACGGCGGCATCCATGAGGCCATCGCCGACTATGAGGACGCCGTGTTTTTCGACATTCTGGCCGAGGAGCTCGCGCGGCGCGATCTCGGCTGTCTCGACGGTGAGCCCGCCGATCTGACCGAGCTCAACGTGCGCATGGACGAATACATGGACGAGTTTGAAAAGTCCGGCGTGGAAAATCTGGTGATCGAGGCGTGAGCACGCGCACGATCGAGACGCCCATCGGCGCGCTGACGCTCACCGCGTCGGCGGACGCTGTCACGGCCGTCCGCTTCGGCGCTGAGGGCGCGCGGGACGCTTCGGCGCTGCTTGACGCGGCCGAGTCGCAGCTGCGCGAATACTTTGCGCGCACGCGGTGCACATTTGACCTGCCGCTTGATCCGCGCGGCACGGCGTTCGAGCTGCGCGTGTGGACGGCGCTGTGCACGATCCCCTACGGCGAGACACGCAGCTACGGCACGATCGCCGCCGCCATCGGCAGCCCGCGGGCAGCGCGCGCCGTCGGCATGGCAAACCACCGCAACCCGCTGCCGATCCTCATCCCCTGCCACCGCGTCATCGGCGCGGACGGCTCGCTCACGGGCTATGCTGGCGGGCTGGCGGCAAAGCGCCGCCTGCTGGCGCTGGAAGGGATCACATATTTAAGATAAGAGACCGATCAAAAACACGGCCGCCGGAAAAATCCGGCGGCCGTGTTTTTTTGATATAGCGCATAGTTTTCGCGTGTGCGGTCATACTGTGCGCAGGAGATGAGGACAATGCGCATGAGCAGCGACGAATATGCGGCCTTTGTCAATTCGCTCTCGCCGCGCTCGCCCATCTGGGGCGATCTGCTGCGCGCGGGGCTGGTCGGCGGCGTGATCTGCACACTCGGGCAGGCGCTGACAGACCTGTACACAGCCTGCGGCGCAGCGCCGGACACAGCATCGGCATGGTGCTCGATCACGCTGGTGTTTCTCGGCGCGCTGCTGACGGGGCTGGGCATTTACGACGATCTGGCGCGCTTTGCCGGGGCGGGGTCACTGGTGCCGATCACGGGCTTTGCCAACGCCGTCGTATCACCGGCGCTGGAATTCAAGACCGAAGGGCTCGTCACGGGCACGGCGGTGAAGATCTTCACGATCGCAGGGCCGGTGATCGTCTACGGCATCGGCGCAAGCGTGGTCTACGGGCTGATCCTCGCCGTATGCGGCATCCACTGATAAGGAGGATAACATGAACGATCACAAAAACGGCGGGCGCAAGAGCGCACCGGTGCAGACCGGGCACGATCACCGCGCCGGAAAGCGCGAACGCAGCGAAGCCGAGCATACGTCAAAACCCGGCACTGTGCCCAAAAGCAAGGCGCACGCGCCGGACGGCATCTCCGGCTACTGGGGATAAGGATACCCGCCTTGAACGGGCGTCTTTGTTTTGCCTATGCAGAGCACAGACAAAAGCGGCCGCTGAGTGATCAGCGGCCGCTTCGGTTTTCTACGGTATGGCTTACTTCTTGGCAAGACCCTTCTGACGGGCATACTCGGCAGCGCCCAGAGCGCCCATGAGCTGCGGGTCGGTCTTCAGATCGACGACTTTGAACTTCAGCACGTGCTCGATGGCCTGCTTCAGACCGGCGTTCTTCGCGCAGCCGCCCGTCAGCGTGATGCTGTCGGTGGCGCCGGCCTTCTTGGCCATGACGAAGCAGCGCTTGGCAACCGCCATCTCGATGCCGGCAGCGATCTCGTCGGTCGGCTTGCCTTCGCCCACGAGGGTGATGACTTCGGACTCAGCGAAAACGGTGCACTGTGCGGTGATGGGGATGACGTTCTTCGCAGACAGGGACAGGTTCGAGAACTCAGGCAGGCTCAGCTCGAAGGAGCGGGCCATGGCCTCGAAGAAACGGCCGGTACCGGCGGAGCACTTATCGTTCATAGCGAAGCTCTTGACCGTGCCGTCGGTGTCGATGCTGATGCCCTTAACGTCCTGGCCGCCGATGTCGATGATGGCGCGGACTTCGGGGTTGGTGACGTGAACGCCCATGGCGTGGCAGGAGATCTCGGAGATGTTCTCGTCAGCGAACGGGACCTTGTTACGGCCGTAACCGGTACCGATCAGGTAAGCGAGATCCTTGGAGTCCTTCAGGCCAACCTTGCCGCAGACTTCTTCCATCGCCGCGATCGCAGACTGCTCAGCGTTGATCTTGCTGCGAATCGTGGTGTCGGCGCACATTTTGCCGTTCTCGTCCAGAATGACTGCCTTCGTGTAGGTGGAACCTACGTCGCATCCGCCAAAATACTTCATAATATTACTTCTCCTCCCGAATATTTGTGTTTTTTGCCTTTGCCTTGTGTTTACCTTTTCCATTTAAGAGAGCGGCGCTGCCGCTCCTCTCGTCAAGAGATTAACACATCTGCGCACATTTTACAAGCCCCACACGGCACGCAATGGCAAAAAAATTGTTGATTTCAACAAAAAAGTGTGATAGAATTTGAACAATCCATACTGGACAGGTATCATTTCTGACACGTTTTTCCTGTCCTGCTCAAGAAAGGAGTGTTCCCCATGCACGAACATGAACACGATCACGATCATGCACATCACTGCCATCCGCACAGCCACGAGCACACCGGCGACAAGCCGATGAGCCACGAAGAGGTGCTGGCGCTGCTGACCTATATGCTCGACCACAACCGCCACCACGCCGACGAGCTGCACGACATCTGCCACACGCTCGAGGCTGCCGGCAAGACCGAGGCGGCTGCGGCTCTGGCCGAGGCGCTGCACGAATATGACCACGGCAACAGCAAGCTCGAAAAAGCCCTCGAGCTTGCCAAGCAGGCCTGACGGGTAAAAAGGAGCGAATACCATGTGTCTTTCCGATGCGTATGAGATCCGGGACGGCAAGGAGAACCTCGTCTGCTCGCGCGTGTGCAACGTCTCTGCCGACGGCGAGAACGTCACGCTGACCGACCTGATGGGAATCCGCAAGGTCATCCCCGGCAAACTCAAGAAAGTGGACCTGATGAGCAACGTCATCCTCATCGAGGCCTGCTGAATCGATCCGCCGACCGGCGTCCGGAGCTTTCGGACGCCGGTTTCTCTTTGTCCAGAAAGCGCCGCTGCGCGATCTTTGCGCTTTTGCAGACAAGTTTTCACACCCGCACGAATATGTTGAACCAGGAGCAAAAAACCACCAAATCGCAAACGTAGAAAACGGAAATTCTGCACAACAATCCCTTTCATATTTGTTGCAAAAAGACGGTTTTTTGGCGGTTGGAAAAGAAATATTCTGTTTCTCTTGCGATTTTGTGAAATTTAAGATATAGTTTATGCTAAGCGTTCGGTATTAGACTGAAATTTGCTTAAATGAGTGGAGGAACGATATGAAAAAAGTATTACTCACCATCATCAGCGTCTGCCTGATCGCTGCGAGTATCTTCGGCCTGTTCGCCGGAGTGAGCAGCTTCAGCGACATCATGAATGTCAAAGAGTATAAGGAAGAGGACGCGAAAGAGGGTCTGGAAGCGATCGAGACGCTCAACGACGGTCTTGACCAGCTGCAGGAGAACGAGGGCACGTACCTCGCCGGTGTGGACACCTACACCGCCGGTCTGATCGCCTACTCCGAAGGCAAGTCGACGCTCTCCGCGGGCTACGCCGCCTACTACGCCGGCAAGAAGCAGCTCGAGGAAGGCAAGGCCCAGTACGCCGCCGGCAAGAAGCAGATTGAGGACAACACCGCAGCCTACAATGAAGGCAAGGCCACCCTCGCCAAGATCGAGCCTCTGATGCCCTACGTTAACCAGTATGTCGAGTTCCGCGACGGCACCATCGCAAACCTCGCCGGCTTCTCGAACGCGCAGGCGTGGTTCGTCTCCGTCGTGCGTCCGATCGCGGCCAAGCAGGGTCTGGATATCCCCGCCGACGTGACTGACCTGCCGGCTTACATCCAGAAGATGGTCGCGGACGGCAAGGCCCAGCTCAAGCAGTATGAAGACGGTCTGGTCCAGCTGGCCGAGGCCGAGAAGGCCATCGCTGCCGGCGAGGCTCAGCTCAGAGACGCTGAGAAGCAGCTCGCGCAGGGCGAGGTCGATCTTGCGGCCGGCGGCAACCAGCTCGCCGACGGCAAGAAGCAGCTCGGCGTGTTCGAGGACGGCTGCGCACAGGTCGCTGCCGGCTGTGAGCTCCTGATGACTCAGCCCGCTTACATGAACAACGAAGGCAAGGGCGACAAGGTCATGTGCCCGAGCGTTGCCGACATCCTCAAAGAGCGCTACGGCGAGAACTTCTCCATCTGGGAGCTCGACGACAACGGTGAAGTCCGCGTCGTCAACGGCTGCCAGTACCTGAACCTCGACAACTGCCGCGCGGTCGGCCAGGCCGGTAAGGACTACATCGAGGTCTACCAGACCGCCGCCGTCACCAAGGAAGTTATGGGCAGAATCGGCGTCGTCGCCATGATGCTCCTCGCCTCCGTGCTCGGTCTTATCGCCGGCCTGTTCGGCATCCTGTCCGTGATCCGCATCAGCAAGGGCAAGATCGTGACCGCCTCCGTCTGCGGCATCATCTCCGCTGTCCTCGCCGTTGCCGGCAACGTCATCGGCATGCTCACCGGCTACACCGGCTACACGTTCGCCTGCCGCTATGGCGATGCGGCCAATGCCACCTATAAGTTCACGGGTCACACCCAGTTCGTCGCGATCGTCATCCTGGCCATCGTTGCGATCCTGTTTGCGATCATCGCGTGTGTCGTCTCCGGCGCTTACAAGCGTTCGCAGAAGGCTGTTGCCGATCAGGCCGCCGCTGCTGCCGCTCCGGTCGCCGAGCCGATCGCCGAGTAAGACAAGACAACCCGACAAAAATCTCCGGAGTCAGACTCCGGAGATTTTTTATATCCCGCCGCACCGAAGCACCGGTGCGGCGGTTTTTACATTTGTGCGCTCACTGCCAGAGCTCCGCCGTCACAAACTGCCGTCCCTTGCGTGACACGCCGCCGACCTCCGTGACCGCACCCTTGCCCGCGCCGCGCAGCGACAGCACGTCGCCCGCCGCGACCGGCGCATCCGGACGCAGGCACTCAGCATAGTTGAGGTGCACCGCGCCCGCACGGATCTGCGCCGCGGCGCTCGTGCGCGAGAGGCGAAACATCCCGCTCACGACGGCATCCAGCCGCGCCGACTGCACCGTGAACGTCACGGGGCGCACCTTGCGCTCCGGCACGGGCACTGCGGACAGCGGCACTGCCGCCGCCTTCACGCCCGCGCGGCCGACCTGTTCGAGCGTGCGCAGCTCCGGCTCCACGCTCGGCAGGCAGAACACGAACGCACCGTGCGCCTGCACAAGAATGTCGCCGACCCATTCGCGCCGGATGCCGAGACCGAGGATCGCGCCGAGATAGTCCCGGTGACCGGGCGCGGCGAAGGGCGCCGAAAACTGCACCGCGCGCAGATGCTCCGCAGGGTCAAAGTCCGCCGGCGTGAGGTAAAACGGCAGGAAAAACGCCACCTGCCGCTCGCATCCCTCCGCGCCGCCGTGCAGCACGAGCGTGCAGTCACGATGACGCGCCCAGTTTGTGAGCGCATACTGCTCCGCAGGGGTCAGAAATGCCGTGGACGTGACCGAAGCCGTGCGCTCACAGCGCTCAGCCAGATCGGCTGCACGCCGCAGAAGATCCTCCTCCATTCCCCTCACCTCCCGTTCAGGTCGCGGATGGCGGCCTCGAGCTGCTGCGCCACCTGCGCCAGCTCCTGCCGGAATTCACGCGCGCTCATGCGCAGCACACCCGCGCGCAGCGCCGTGAGCTGGATGAGCGCGTCGGACGTGACGACGCGCACGGAGTCGTTTTTCCCGATCTCGTCGGCGAGCTTTTCCATGTAGGCGTCCGCCGTCTCGCCCTGCCGCGTAAAGACCACGTGCAGACCGCTGCGGTCGAACTTCTCGCCCTGACCGCCGGGGACGCGGTAGCCGTCGAACACGACCACGACCTCGCGGCGCGTGAAGGCGGCGTAGTTGCTCAGTGCGTCCATGAGCCGCTCGCGCGCGGCGTCGATGTGCCCGCTGTCGGCAAGGGCACGCAGCTCGTCCCACGCGAAGATGACGTTGTAGCCGTCCACGATCACGCGCTCACGCCGGGGATGGAACAGCTCCGCGCGCTCGGCATCGTCCGCACCGGGCGCGGCGTTGCGTACAGGGGCTGCATACTGCGCGCGGCGGATCGGACCGAACTCGCGCTGCAGGATCTGCTCGAGCTCGCGGTCATCGAGATCGAACCGGCGGCGGAACATCCGCGGCGTATCCTCGGGCGCGGGCTGCTCCTTGCCGAAGCCGGTGTCGAGATGCATATACTCACGCACACGGTCCCACGGGATGACCGTGCCCGCACCGTGGGCGCAAAAGACGCTGTCGGGCGTATTGTCGAGATCGCGCGTGGGCTCGTAGCCGCTCTCTGCGATGACCTCCTGCGCGTTGTGGCAGGTATCGTAGCCCGCAACGGTGCACGAGATGCGTCCGCGCCCGCGCGTATATGCCGCGACCTCGGCGGGATAATCGCGCATCGTGCTCACCGGTGCGCGGCCCGTGAGCACGGCCATGTCGCCGTGCGTCTCAGGTGAGGAAAACGTGCCGCACATGAGGCGCACATCGCTGATCGCGCGGCCGATCTGCTCGGCCGGCACCTCGATGCGAAAGGCATAGTACGGCTCGAGCAGAACGCTCTCGGCCTGCATGAGCCCCTGCCGCACAGCGCGCCACGTCGCCTGCCGGAAATCGCCGCCCTCAGTGTGCTTGACGTGCGCGCGCCCGGCGAGCAGCGTGATCTTCACATCCGTCAGCGGTGCGCCGGTGAGCACGCCGCGGTGGCACTTTTCGCCCAGATGCGTGAGGATCAGGCGCTGCCAGTTCCGGTCGAGCACGTCCTCGCTGCAGGAGGTGTCAAATGTCAGCCCCGTGCCGCGCTCGGCGGGCTCGAGCAGCAGGTGCACCTCGGCATAGTGGCGCAGCGGCTCGAAATGTCCCACGCCCTCGACCGGCGCCGCGATCGTCTCCTGATACAGGATGCGGCCGGAATCGACCTGCACGTCCACATCGAACCGCTCGCGGATGAGGCTTTTGAGCACCTCGATCTGCACCGTGCCCATGAGCTGGACGTGGATCTCGCGCAGCGCCTCGTCACAGACGATGTGCAGCTGCGGGTCTTCCTCCTCAAGCTCACGCAGGCGCGGCAAAAACGCGCGCGCATCCACATCCGGCGGCAGACCGATACGGTACGTCAGCACCGGTTCGAGTGACGGCGGCATGGACGCGGCCGCGCTGCCGAGCCCCTGCCCCGGATACGTCTGCGTGAGTCCCTGCACGGCGCACACGCCGCCCGCAGGGACTGTCTCCGCCGTCTCAAATTTTTCTCCCGAGTAGAGGCGGATGGCATTCACCTTCTCCTGCACGGGCGTGTCCGCGCCGCGCGGAAGATACGTCAGCGGGGTACGCACGCGCAGCTGACCGCCCGTCACCTTCAGACATGTGAGGCGATTGCCCTGCGCGTCGCGCATGATCTTATAGACCCGCGCGCCGAATTCCGACGGGTAATCCGGCGGCGCAGCGTAGCGCGCGAGCGCCGCGAGCAGCTCATCCACACCCGCGAGCTTCAGGCCCGAGCCGAACAGACACGGGAAGAGCTTTCGCCCGCGGATGAGCGCGCGCACCGCCGCATCCGGCAGCGCGCCGGTGTCGAGATACTGCTCGAGCGCCGCTTCATCACACAGGGCGATCTGCTCCGGATCAGGGTCTGTAAAGTCCACGCACGCGCCGCTCAGGTGTGCGCGCAGGTCATCCATGAGCGCCGAGCGCTCCGCCCCCGGCAGATCCATCTTCGTCACGAACACGAACACCGGCACACGGTAGCGCCGCAGCAGCTGCCAGAGTGTCTGCGTGTGCGCCTGCACACCGTCCGTGCCGCTGATGACGAGCACCGCATAATCGAGCACCTGCAGCGTGCGCTCCATCTCGGCGGAAAAGTCCACGTGCCCCGGTGTGTCGAGCAGTGTGATCTGCGTGTCGCCGAGCGTCATGCGCGCCTGCCGCGAAAAGATCGTGATGCCGCGCGCACGCTCGAGCGCGTGCGTGTCCATGTGCGCGTTTTTATGGTCGACGCGGCCGAGATCGCGGATCGCGCCCGTGCGGTAGAGCAGCGCCTCGGACAGCGTCGTCTTCCCGGCGTCCACGTGCGCCAGGATCCCCAAAACCAGTTGCTTCATAAGCACCTCGTGAATTTGCAATGATAAAACCAGTATACCAAAAAAAGCGCCTGCGGAAAAGCCCCACAGGCGCAGCAGTTCACAAAACCTCGTAGCCTTTCGCCGCCGGAGCGGCGAAAGAAAGTGGAATCATTTTCTCCGGCGACATGTGCGGCGGAGAAAATACTGCTCGGCCTGCAAACGTGCGCGCTGTTCGTCTCCGGCGGACAGCGCGTGCGCTGCAGTCAGGCCGCAAACCTCTTTTCAAAAAAGTAATACTTTTTTGAAAGGCAAAGCGCCTGTGGAAAAGTCCCACAGGCGCAAGTCACAGTTCACCAGATATTGTCCGGATACTTGCCCGCATCGCGCAGTGCGCGCAGTGCCGCGACCACATCCGGCAGGTCGTCGTGATACGTCACGCCGTGCCACGCGTCATCCGTGTGCAGCATGGTCACGTCCGCCGTGCCGGCGTGCAGCTGCGCGTCCACGATCGACGGCACGAAATACTCGCACTTGAGCGGGTTGCGCGGCAGGTTCTCATCCAGAAACGCCGGGAAGCGCTGCGCAAGCTCGCGCAGGTACAGCGGCGAGAAGCCCCAGAAATTCATCGACACCGTCGTATCGCCCGGCAGGTCGATGAAGTGCTCACCGTCCTCGGTATAGGCGGCATCCGCGCCGCGCTGCTCGATGTGCGTGCGCTCCGTGATGCTCTCAAGCTTACCGTCGCGCTCCGTGCAGACGCCGCGCGCCACGCTGCCGTTGGCCGTGACGGTATTGCGCAGGCGGAAACCGACCATGGCATACGACCGCTCGGGGCGCGGCATGGCCAGAAAATCATACAGCAGGCGGTAGGCCTCGATACCGTAATAGTCGTCGGAATTGATGACGGCAAACGGTCCGTCGATCTCGGGCGCGGCGCACAGCACGGCATGGGCAGTGCCCCACGGCTTCGTGCGTCCGTCCGGCACGGTGTAGCCCTCCGGCAGCGCGTCGAGCTTCTGATAGGCGTAGCGCACGTCAAACGCCGCGGCCACGGCCGGACCGACGCTCTCACGAAACTCCTCGGCAGTCTCCTCCTTGACGACAAACACGACCTTGCGGAAGCCCGCGCGGTAGGCGTCAAAGAGCGAATAGTGCAGCAGAAAATGACCGTACTCATCCACGGGCGTCGTCTGCTTCGGTCCTCCGAAGCGGCTGCCCATGCCGGCGGCCATGATGACCAGACAGGGTTGACTCATGATCCTCATTCCTCCATATCTCAAAGGGTCTGAGCCATTATAGGCCGTGGGCGGAAATTTGTCAATTTCACGCCGCCGCATCTTGGAACTGCACGCAAAATATGCTATACTCTGTGTCATCTATCTTGGCGGCTGTTGACGGGAGGAATGCGGTATGCAGCGAAAGATCGGTGCGCTGCGGCTGGGGCTGACCTTTGCCGGGTGCTTTCTCGGCGCGGGGTATGTATCCGGGCAGGAGCTGTGGCAATATTTCGGCGCGTTCGGCGCGCACGGTCTGTTGGGGCTGGTGCTTGCGATCGCGCTGCTCGGCGGCACGGGCGTGGTGCTGCTGCGGCTGAGCGCGCGCACCGGCATCCGGGCAATGGATGCGCTGATCGTGCGCGCGGACGTCCCATGGCTGCGCACGCTTGTCGGTGTGCTGACGGCGGCGCTGCTGTTCGGCGTCGTGTGCATCATGTCGGCCGGTGTCGGCGCGCTCGGCAATCAGATGCTCGGTCTGCCGGTGTGGCTCGGCTCGGCGCTCGTGTGCGTGCTCATCGCGGCGGCGGCATATTTCGGTGTCGGCGGCATGGTGACGGTGTTCACCGTTGCCGTACCGTGCATGATCGTCGCGGCGCTCATCATCGCGGGCATCCGGATACACCGCACCGGACTGACCGCCGCGGCCTTCGCCGGCGGGAGCACGAACCCCATGCTCGGCAGCTGGGCCACGAGCGCCGTGAACTACGCGGCCTACAATTTCTTCGCCACGGTCGGCGTCCTCGCCCCGATGACGCAGGACCTGAAAAAACGCAGCACCGCCGTCTGGGGCACGCTGATCGGCTGCGCGCTGCTGCTCGCGGTGGCGCTCGGCGTGCTGTGCGCGCTGGCAACGAGTCCGGAGAGCATCGCGGCGCCCCTGCCCATGCTCGATCTCGCGTGCCGGCTCGGCGCAGCAGGCGTCGTGTACGCCGTACTGCTCTTTTTCGGTATGTTCGGCACGAGCGTCTCCTCGCTCGTGGCCGTGCTGACCTACGCCGGGCAAAAATCCATGTGGCTGTCGGCGCACCGCACGCTCGTGCTGCTCGTGCTCACGGCCGCCGCCTTTGCCGGAAGTCTGTTTGGCTTCGGCGACCTGATCGGCATCGTCTATCCGGTCTACGGCTACTTCGGCATGGCCGCCATGCTGCTCGTGGCAGAGCACGCCATATATGCACGCCGCACCGCAGGCGAACATTGACCCGCGGCGCAAGACCTGCTACAATAGAAATATTCATAAGTCCCACGTTCTGGAGTCTTTTACAGGAGGAACTGCGATGAAACATCTCAAAAAGGTGCTGTGTCTGCTGCTGGCAGTCATGATGCTGCTGGCGCTGGGCGTTCCGGCGATGGCCGCGGGCGAGACCCCCATTGACGCCGCACATTTTCCCGACCCGGTGCTGCGTGAATACGTGACCAAGCACTGCGACACGAACGGCGACGGCAAGCTCTCGGCAGCCGAGTGCGCGGCCGTGCAGTGCATCGACCTGCTGGAAACGCGGATCACGAAGATCGCCGACCTGACTGGCATCGCGTGCTTCACGAACCTGCGTGAGCTGCTCGCGTGCAACAACCAGATCACGGCGCTCGACCTAAGCGGCATGACCAAGCTTGAAAAGCTCGACGTGTCCGGCTGCGGCAAGCTGCAGAGCCTGAAGCTCTCCGGCTGCACGGCGCTCGAATCGCTCGACGCCTCGAGCTGTGCGCTCACCGCGCTCGATCTGACTGGCTGCAGCGCGCTGAAAACCGTCGCATGCTCGTATAACGCGCTCACGGCGCTCGACGTGTCCGCCGCAGAGAAGCTGACCACGCTCGAGTGCAGCGCCAACCGCCTGACGGCGCTCGATCTGAGCGGGCACAAGGAGCTCAAGGTGCTCACGTGCAGCCTCAACGCCCTGACGAAGCTCGACCTCACGGGCTGCACCGCGCTCGAATCGCTCGACTGCAGCGACAACGCGCTCACCGCGCTCGACCTCTCGGGCTGCACCGCGCTCAACGCCACCGCACAGGGCGGCGGCAAGGCCGAAAACCCGATCCTCAGCCCGCAGTATCTGCCGGAGCAGACCGGTGCGGTCACGGACGGCGACAAGTGCACCGTGTACTTTGACGCCATCGTCGGCAAGAACAACCTCGGCAGCATCGCGCGCGTGCTCGACGCCAACTACGACAAGCAGACCGGCGCGGCGGAGTTTGCCAAAACGCCGGACTACTTCACCTACAACTATGACACCGGGCGCAAGGGTCTGCCCGCCATGACCGTGTATTTTGAGATGCAGGGTCTGACGCGCGGCGTCGCGCTCGATGAAAAGGCCTTCCCGGACGCGGCCTTCCGCACCGTGCTTGCCGAGATGGTCGACGGCAATGACGACGGCCTGCTCTCGACGCTCGAAACGCGCCGCGTGAGCGAGCTCAACTGCAGCGGCTGCGGCATCGCCGATCTGACCGGCATCGAGCACTTCACGCAGCTCATGGCGCTCAACTGCGAAAACAACAAGCTCACCGCGCTCGATGTGTCGAAAAACAAGCTCCTGAGCGAGATCTACTGCGGCGGCAACCGGCTTGCCACGCTCGACCTGACCGGTCTGCCCATCAAGGATGCCGAGACCGACGCCGGTCACGTGCAGAAGCTGACCGGCAGCTACGCGCTCGCCGGCATAAATAACGGCGTGGGTCAGTTCGACCTCAGCCAGATCGTCGGCAAGGACAACATCGGCAATATCACCGCGGTCAAGGGTGCGGCTTACGACAAAAAGACCGGCATCGCGCGCTACAGCGCCCCTGTCGAGACCCCCAGCTACACCTACGCCACCGGCAGCAGCTCCGTGTCGCTCACGGTCGAGTTCGCACTCGATCTGAGCAAGCTGCCCAAGTCCCCGTTCACGGATGTGAAGCCCGGCGCGTGGTATTTTGACGCGGCGCTCGATGCCTATCAGAACAAGTATATGGTCGGCGTTTCTGCCACGCAGTTCGGTCCAAGCGACGTCCTGACGCGCGGCATGCTGGTCACGGTGCTCTACAGCTCGGCCGGCAAGCCGAGCGTGAGCGGCGAGATGCCGTTTCAGGATGTCCAGCTGGATGATTGGTGGTATAACGCCGTTCTCTGGGCCTCTCAAAACGGTCTTGTCGCCGGAACAGGAAAAGCGACGTTCGCCCCGACTGACAACATCACGCGCGAACAGCTCGTAGCTATCCTCCGCCGCTACACCGAAAAGACCGCGCCTGACAAGGCGGAAGCCTCCGCCGAGCTGACCGGCTTTGCCGACAGTGCGCGCCTGTCCGACTGGGCGGTGCGCGACATGAAGTGGGCCGTCGCGCAAAAGCTCATCGCCGGCAACCCGGTCGACGGCAAGCTCTTCCTGAACCCGCAGGGCAACACCACCCGCGCAGAGGCCGCCACCATTCTCAAGCAGTACCGCGCGCTGTAACGCGCGCTGATCCGATCAGGAAGGAGTGTCTGCCATGTCCAGAACCAAGTTCATGGGTATCTTCCTTGTCATTCTCGGCGTCATCAGCATCGTCGTCGGCATCGTGCGCGGCGATATGTTCAGCAGCGCCACGATGTGCATCGGCTACCTGCTGCCCATCGCGCTCGGCGCGGTGATGCTGATCGTCGAGCACACCGGCGGCGGTGAGACCAGCCGGGAGACCGGCCGCTCCGACGCGGCGCTGGCCGATGACAAGAATAAGAAGAAAAAGCACAAATAAGCCAAAAACAAAAACAGCCGTCATTCCGTAAGGATGGCGGCTGTTTTATCGTTCGAAGATCGGGCGGAGACGCGCACGTCCTGATTGCAAACGCGCACGGCAAAAAAATCTGCCGGACATTTCTGTCCGGCAGAGTGCATACAGTATATGGGCTTTAGCAGACCTTCGGCTCCGGGAACTTGGAGTGGAAGCTGTGCGCGACGTCCCATGCGATGGCATCATTGATGCCGTCCCACGTGGCGGGCTCGCCGTGGCCGAGCGTCGCCATGGTCAGGCAGGCCTGCTCAGCGTCGGTGAGCGTGGTCTTGGCTGCCTTCGCGTTCAGGCGCTTGGCAATGTCCTTGATCTTGATCTTCATGATCATGCGGTACGGCAGCGGCAGACGCTTGAGGTCAAAGCGACCCTGCAGCGGGAAAACCGCAATGTCGGCGCCGAGGCCGTTTTTCTTGCGGCAGACCTCTGCCGGGTTGACAGCCGGATCCCCCATGCCGACCGAAACGACGCAGCACACGTCATAACGATCCATGGCCTTGTCCAGACCGACGACCTTGCCGGCAAACAGCCAGCCAATGTAGGCGATCTTGCGGCCGACCGGGCAAAGGCCGGACTTTTCCGTAAAGAACGGAATGTGCAGTGCGGCCGACATACGCTGGGCATACTCCTCACAGGAACCGGAGAGCGAAGAATAAACAATCGCGTCAATCATCGTGATAAATCCCCTTTCAGTTTGTGGCGGAACTAACTGTATCCCTTGTTTCCTGTTTTATCATAGTCAAATCCTAAACAAAAGTCAAGGTTCTCTTTACAAATTTGGCATCGATATCGGTGTTTGGGCAAAAAATGACGACCCGCGCGCGGCGTTTTCCGGCCGGGAGAAAAAATGCGGGCATTTTCCCTGCACACGCCTCTTGCAGATTGCCGTCGGATTCAGTATAATGTAAAGTGGTTTTATAAACAGATTTTTACCCTGATATGGAAGGCGGTGCAGATCGCACATGGAAGAACGGTTCCGCAATCTGGACTATCAAAATTGGACGCCTGTGCGCACACTCGGCAGCGACTCCTACGGGACGGTGTACGAGATCGCGCGCGACGACGGCTTCGGCATGGTGGATCACGCGGCGCTCAAGGTGCTGTCGGTCCCGGCCGAGCCGGAGGATTTTGACGCGCTGGTCGCCGAGGGGCGCTCCCCCGAAGAAGTGACCGCCCTGTTCCACAGCCAGGTGGAGACGATCGCGCGGCAGCTCATGGCGGTCGATGCCATCAGCGGCGATCCCAACCTGCTGCGGTGTGAGGATCATGTCATCCGCGCGCATCCGGACGGTCACGGCTGGGATATCTACGTGCGCACGGAGCTGCTGCCGTCCCTGCCGGATTACCTGCGCAATCACCCGCACGGCGAGGCGGACATCATCCGGCTCGGCGCAGGGCTGTGCAGCGCGCTGGAGAGCTGCCATCGCCGCGGCATCGTGCACGGCGACATCAAGCCCCGCAACGTCTTTGTCGGCGGCGGCAATTTCAACGAGCAGGTCACCTATAAGCTGGGCGATTTCGGCATGGCGCAGTTTTCCGCCGTCGATAACACGAACGATTTCATGGCGCCCGAGGTGCTGTGCGGCGCGCCCGTCTCGCCCGCGAGCGACCTCTATTCCGTGGGCATGGTGCTCTACTGGGCGCTCAACGAGCGGCGCATCCCGTTCGTGCCGCTGCCGCCGACGGCGGTGGAGGCATCCGACCTTGCCATCGCGCGTGAGCAGCGTCTGCGCGGCGATCCGCTGCCCGAGCCGCTGCACGGCAGTCAGGCGCTGAAGAACATCGTCATGCGCGCCTGCGCCGACGATCCGGCGCAGCGCTATGCCTCCGTGGAGGAATTTCGCGCGGCTCTGCTCGCCGTGGCGCGCCGCGCCGCAGCCGCGCAGCCGCAGCAGCAGCCCGTCCGGCGGGAAGCGCCCGCCCCCGCGCCCGATGCGCACGATGCGTTCCCCGGTTTGAAGCCGAAGGCACAGCGCAAGGCAGTGCCGGTCGAGACGGAGGACGCGCAGCCGCAGCGCAGCGCGAAAAAGACCGTCGCCATCATCCTCGGCTCGCTCGTCGTCGTGGCGCTCATCGCACTGATTCTGGTCATGGCGCTGCAGGGCGGCAAGTCCGGTGTCGATTCGGTCACACTCGACCACGAAAAGGCCGAGATCGCCCCGCAGGACACGCTCACACTTACGGCGACCGTGCTCGACGCAAACGGTCAGGAGCTCAAGGATGAGACGCTCACCTGGTCGAGCAGCAACGCCGCCGTCGCCACCGTGAAGGACGGCGTCGTCACCGGCGTGACCGAGGGCAAGGCCAAGATCACCGTCAAAGCCGGCAAACGCTCGGCCGACTGCACCGTCACCGTCACGAACGATGCCATCGAGGTCAAGAGTCTCAAGCTCGATCAGGACAAGGCCGAGATGCAGATCGGCGATTCGCTCACGCTCAAGGCGACCATGCAGCCTGAAAACGCCCCGGATGAGCTTGTCTCCTGGGCCAGCAGCGACCCGAACATCGCCACCGTGAAAAAAGGCATCGTCATCGCGACGAGCGCTGGCTCCGTGACGATCACGGCCTCCGCCGGCAGCTGCACCGCCACGTGCCAGATCACCGTCAAGGCGCCCTCGCGCGTGGACAGCGTCAAGGCCGAGACCGACTCCGCCACGCTCGACCTCAACGGCACGAAGACCGGCACGATCACCTTCCACGTCCGCGGGCAGAACCTTGACAATCTGCTGGACACCGTGAAGATCTACGCGGCCGATGGCAGCATCGTCTCGCTCGGTCAGCCGGTGCGCACCGGCAACGGCACGGACGACACCTACAGCGTCACCGTCACGGGCACTGCGGTCGGCTCAACGTCCGTGATCCTGCAGATCACCGCGGCCGATGGCACCACGCACTCCGCCGCCTGCACCGTCACCGTCAAGGAGACCAAGACGATCCTCGACCTGATCCCCGGTGTGAACGGCTGACTCCCGAATACCAAACAGCGCCCCGGATGCGATGCATCCGGGGCGCTGTTGCTTGCGGTTTTATTGACCTGAGAGACCGCGCTGCTGCAGATGGGCAAAGTAGTCATAGCGGAACGTGTCCTGCGAGACATCGACCTGTTCACGCACCTGCCGGCGCATGGCCAGCACAGACGGGTCGGTCGCGTCGCCGCTGCCGGTGTCGTAGGTCTTGCCGTCATACCACGCATAGTCGCGGAAATAGACCACGCCGCCGTCCGGGCCGAAGATATCGTTGCCGATATAATAGCGCAGGTCGGCGTCCAGCGAGAACAGGTCCACGATCGTCGGCGCGATGTCCATCGTGCTGACGTATTTTTCGGAGACCTGCGGCGTGATGCCCTCCGTCCAGATCACGAACGGCACGTTCAAGAGCATATTGTGGTCTGTCTCGCCCTTGATGGCGCTGATGAACTCAGCGTCGGAAAAATACTTGCAGTAGTGATCCGTGAAGATCATGAGCACCGTGTCCCCGGCATGACCGTCGGCCTCCAGGCGCTCGCGCAGATCACCGATGAAGGCGTCCGTCTCCATGGCGTGCGCCACGGCATGGGTGTATTCCTCCTTCTGCGCCTCGGTCGCAAACGGCACGGCGCTGTAGTCGATCACCGCGCGGGCGCGCGCAAGGTGCGGCTCGGCGATGTTCTGCAGCTCAGCCGTGTACGGTCCGTGACCGGAATACGTGATGAGGAAGCTGAAAAACGGCTCGTCCGAGACGATTTTATCGTAGCCGTTGAGCAGCTGCGAGTCGCACATATAGTCATCCATGCCGAGGTCGACAAAATTATTGTAGGCCGTGAAGCCGAAATTCAGATGGATCTCGCCGCGGTTATAGATGCTCGGGCTCGCGGAGTGATACGACTCGGCGCGATAGCCCGCATTGCGAAACAGGTTCGCCAGCGAATACGGCATTGCATTTTCGGCGTATTCCGCGTTGCGCGCGCCGGTCATCGGCGCGATCAGTCCGGTGTTGGCCGTGAATTCGGTATTGAACGTGCAGGCGGAGAGAAACATCGGCGCATAGTAATTGGGAAAATACAGTCCCTCCTGCTCCATCCGCCAGAGGTTCGGCATATATTCCGGCGTCACGAGCCAATCATCGATCGACTCGAGCATGATTATCAGCAGGTTCTTATCCGCAAACGCGCCGGTCATCGGCGTATCGGCCGCCTGCTTGGGGTGCGCGGCATAATAAGCATCCAGCTCCTCGATGCGCACGCTCTCCGCCGTGCGCTGCGGCCAGATCGTCATGACGGCGCCGCGCACGGTGTACTGATACACGCCGGTGGTCATCAGGCAGCGGTTTGCGCTGGTGAACTCCGTATAGGTAGCCGCGGGCTTGACCTTGCTCGTCGCGGTATCCCAACTGAAGGTCTCGGACGTGTTCTGCTTGGCCTCCGCGTCAATTTAAATATTTAAAAATCCGACCAGAAAAGCACATTTCTCCTACGCATTTCCTGCCGAATGCGCAAAACAGCCCGCCGAAAGGCGGGCTGTTCGGAGTTATATTCTTGGTGCGCGGCACGGGTTCAGTTCTCCCAGCGGATCTGCTGCGTGTCCACGAGCGGATACGCCGTGAGCCGCGCACTGTCGAGATCGGCAGCATGGAGCTTCACGCCGGTGATCTGGCGGTTGTCGTAGGTCGTGTAATAATAGATGCCCTGATCCGCGTTGCAGCAGCTGGAATAGAGCGTGATCTCAAACTGACCGTCGTCCAGCTCACAGCAGCCGCGCTGCTGCTCCACGCTCGTGAGGATGTGGAAAAACTGGCTGACGTTGGCGTCCTCCGTCCGCTCCGAACGGGCGTTGGCGCGCACGAACGCCGCGCGCACAAAGCGCGAGGGCGACGACAGGTCGCCCGGCAGGCCGAACGCACCCATGCCGCGGCTGTCGAGCGTGACCGGCACACCGCAGAAATCCGCCGGCGGCTGGCTGGCGCTCAGGCGGGTGTAATTGCGCAGCGCAGCCATCTGCTGCGGGAACGGCGGGTTGTTCGTCAGCACGCCGACAGGGTCGTCGTAAACGTGCAGACCATCCGCCGTGGACTCGACCGCGATGCAGCCGCTGCGGTCGGCAACGAGCCAGTGCAGCTGCGCACACGGCAGCTCGGGAGCAAAGGGCGTGCCGTCGATGACCACACGCGCAAGCGCACTGCGCGCCTCGGCGACGTTGGCGCACGTGCCGAGCAGCCACGGGATGAGCGCATACTGCGCGACCGAGGCCACGCCCCGCGTCACCGGCGGATACACCGCGTTGCCGACAAAGTTCAGCCCCGCGATGCACAGTCCCTTTTCGTTGACCGCGTCATAATAAAGCGGGTAGTCATCCTGAATATGTGCCATGCCGATCATGGCATGGTGCCGGTCGAGCGCGCCGCTGTGCAGGCGGATGGGATAGTTGCGCGGCATGATCGTCACGTGCTCGCCGTAGGAAAATTCGTAGTCAAGGTTGCGGCCGAAATAAAAATCGCCGTTGCAGTAAGTCGCTGCGGTACACATGGTGCAAGACCTCCCTCATTCATTCACCAAGTTAGTATATCCGCCGTACCGGTACGAATGTTGAAGATTTTGAAAAGAACCTGTGTCCAGTCTGTGTCTTTTGCGCGGGGGCTCGCCGGGCGTGGTGCAGCTCTTGAGGCGCCGGGAGTCGGCGAAGAACTTGCTGGCCGTCTTGGCGCTGCCGACAGAAAGACAAAACACGGGCGGTGCTGTTGCACCGCCCGCTGAAAGCCACCTTCTATAATGTTAATATGATTAATATGCAATCAGAAGTCAAAGAATTCCAGACAATGGCCCAAGCATAGCTGGCCGTAGTTTAAACAGTTTTTAAGGCTGACAAGTAGCGAATAACTCGCATATCCACTCCTCGGAAAGCTTCTTGAATATGGCGTATCCCGGATGTACTTGCACCTGATTTTTTCTGATTTTTGCAGAAATACGAAATAAGAATTGTGCTATTTTTTAACGGAGTCCTTCTCCTATTTACCAGAAAATTTTATACTCAAAGTTCAATTCTGGTTTCTTGATACGCCAATGATAGGGCGTGTAATATTGGTGCTTGACAGGCGGCTGCGTCCGGATGTTCATTGGGCTACTTGCAATTTTTTGCGTAAATACTTCATTTACAGATTCATCGGCCAATGTAAGATGTATACTTAAATTTTCAATCGGCGTAATGACTTCTGTTGAAAAGAAGTTGGAAAAATGTTTATTTTTATTGCTTAAGACCGCTTTCACACGGAACCCTATTTCCTCTCCGGTTCCAAGCAGATGGTCAAATACAATGTTGTAGTTCAAATTTGTGTCTCTCAAATTAAGGATTTCAATATGCGCCCCAGGTGTTAAAGAAGAAAGCTCAATTGTTTCATCGGCAAACCATGTAATTCTGTTATGTATTCTATTCTTACCACCTACCAGCACTTTCGATTTGCAAGTTTTAATATAGATTATGGATGATTCATTAACATAGTAATCAATGTCAATTTCTTTGTGCTCAAGATTATAATATGATGGGTAGCCGTTAGATTTTCTCTGTTTACGATTTTTGAGCCCATCCAGTATTGCTTGTTTAGCATCCTCTTCGCTTTTGTCAACAATATCGATATAAATAATTGGAGACAACAACCCTTTCAAATCGACGGATTCAATGCGGATGGGAATGATTCGTCTTTCTTGCAACAGCGTCTGCTCAGCAAGCTTAGACGTCCACTCTGCTTCACACCATTTTGATTGCAAATAGTTATTTGATAAAATGATTATCAGCATCCTACACTCTGTTAAAGCTTCATTGATTTTGGAAACGAAATTATCTCCCGCTCTAAAATCCCATGCCTGTATGGTAACACTATAATTATTTGATTCTAACAATTCAGCAGTCCAAGTTGCAAAATGTTCATCTACGCCTGTATAACTTATAAAAAAGTCTTTCATATTAACATCCTTTCCGCTTTATCTGCTGGCTACAGACGAATTATAACATAATAAGCAAAACAGGTCACATCTTTACATGTATTTTTATAGGGGCTTTTAGGATTTAATGGATTTGTTCAGACGTTCGGCATAAACCTACGTAACAGCATAGCGTTCGCTAATATTTCATTCAATTAGTGACAGAATCCCGTCCGCCTCTCAACGTTAAAACAAGTATGTAAGCATAGAAAAAGCAGTTGATTTCATTTTGAATCAACTGCTTTTGGTGCCGGTGGCCGGACTCGAACCGGCACGCCTTGCGGCACTTGATTTTGAGTCAAGCACGTCTACCAATTCCATCACACCGGCAAATGCGGTCGTTTGATTATACAACAGCCGGGTGCATATTTCAAGTGCAAATCTCGCGCGGCGGCACGAACCGCAGCCGCTCCGGCGGTTGCTCGGCAAACGAGCACACGGCGGCCATGCAGCCGGGAATGCCGTCATACACGCGGCAGAGCGCCCCCGCCTCCGGCGGGACGAGCACCCCGTCTGCACGCCGGAACGGGATCGTGCGCAGGTCGCCCGCGCCCGTGAGCTTGAACCAGCTCTCACGCAGCGTCCAGAGCTCGAACGGCTGCAGGTCGCCGCAGTCCGCCTGCGCGAGCCGCCGCGCCATCGCCGGATGCAGCGGGCGCACCTGCTCCACATCCGCGCCCACCGGCGCAGCCGACACGGCCACGAGCGCCGCCGTGCGCGTGTGGCTGACGGAAAAATGCACCTGCGGGCACGCCGGAAAATACGGCTTGCCGCCGGGCAGCACCGCCGTCTCCGGCAGGGCGATGCCCCAGACCGCGCGCACCGCATATGCCAGCAGCGACACGCCCCATGCGCTGCCGTGCGCCTTTGAGCGCGCAGGGCGCGCCGGCTGCGCGTCCGTGATCTGCGTCCAGAAAAGCTCCATATGACCCACCTCGTTTCCTGTGTCACAGAATAACACGATTCGTAATTTTTTGCTACCACAATTGTAAATAGTGTGATATACTGAAATGAATATTTCTGCACATCTCTGCTTTCCCGGAAAGCAGACGCCACAAACCGCAAAGGCGTCCCACACACCGCCTTTGGAAAGGATATGGATACATGAAGAAAATTCTTGTACTCGAGGACGAGCCCAGCATCCGCAGCTTCGTCGTCATCAACCTGCGCCGGTCCGGTTACGAGCCCATTGAGGCGGCCACGGGTGAGGAAGCGCTCGAAAAGCTCAAGCAGAATCCGGACACGCTCGTCGCCCTGCTCGACGTGATGCTGCCGGACATCGACGGCTTCGAGGTCTGCCGCCGCATCCGCGCGACGGGCTCGAAGATGGGCATCCTCATGCTCAGCGCCAAGAGCCAGGAGATGGACAAGATTACCGGACTCATGACCGGCGCGGACGACTATGTCACCAAGCCCTTCTCCCCGGCCGAGCTGCTTGCGCGCGTGGACGCGCTCTACCGCCGCATCGGCGGCAGCGAGAACACCGAGGACGTGCTCTCGAGCGGGCCGTTCGTGCTGCACCTGCGCTCGCGCACGCTCGATAAAAACAGCGACCACATCCGTCTGACGCAGACGGAGTTTGCGATCATGAAGCTGTTCATGGAAAATCCCGGCCGCGCGCTCTCGCGTGAGGAGATCCTGCACGCCGTCTGGGGCGCGGACTACAACGGCGAGGTCAAGATCGTCGACGTGAACATCCGCCGCCTGCGCATCAAGATCGAGGACGACGCGACCGAGCCCGAGTACATCACGACCGTCTGGGGCTACGGCTACAAGTGGGGCTACTGAGACCATGCAGGACCCCACCCCCATCCCCATCCCGGCAGCCGAACCCAAGAACAAGACACTGCGCACCTTTTTCAGCGACCTGTTTTCGCGCATGGCCATCGGTCAGTGCGTGCACGCGGCGCTGTGCGTCGCCGCGGGTGCCGCCATCGGGCTGAGCACCGGGCGCACCAGCACTGCGCTCGGCATCGTGCTGGGCGTGCTCGCGGCGGCCGTCGGCGCCATGATCTGCGCGCTGTGGTTTCGCCGGCGCGTGTCGCGCCCGGTCGAGCAGATCACGGAGGTCACGCGCACGATCGCCGGCGGGCGCTATGGCACGGAGCTGCCGGTGCAGCGCGACGATGAGCTCGGCCGCCTTGCGACCGCCATCAATGAGCTGTCGCAGGAGATCAGCCGCAGTGAAAAGATGCAGTCGGAGTTCATTTCGTCCATCTCGCATGAGCTGCGCACACCCCTGACCGCCATCACCGGCTGGAGCGAGACGCTCATGTTCGACACCGCCATTCAGGGCGACTCCCGCCGCGGCATCGCCATCATCGCCAAGGAGGCTGCGCGCCTGACGAGCCTTGTCGAGGAGCTGCTGGAGTTCACCCGTATTCAGGACGGGCGCTTCAACCTCAACATGGAGCTGCTCGACATCGAGAGCGAGCTTGAGGACACCATCTTCACCTATCAGGAGCTGCTGCGTCAAGACGGGATGCAGCTCATCTACAACCCGCCCGAGGAGGAGATCCCGCTCGTGCCCGGCGACCCGGAGCGCCTCAAGCAGGTCTTTCTCAACATCCTCGACAACGCGGCAAAATACGCCTGCGACGGCAAAACGATCGAAGTGTCCGTTTTTTCGGACAGTGAAGCTGCTACCATACAGTTTAGAGACCACGGCTCCGGCATCCCGGACAGCGAACTGCCGCACGTGAAGGAAAAGTTCTTCAAGGGCGAAAAGCACAAGGCGCGCGGCAGCGGCATCGGTCTTGCCGTGTGTGACGAGATCATCACCCGCTCCGGCGGCACACTGACGATCGGCAACGCCCCCGGCGGCGGCGCGCTCGTTTCGGTGCGGCTGCCGTTTGCCGCCGAGAGCAGCACCTGATCCCGTTATTCATTCCAACCGAGGTAACCATATGAGCAAAACCAGATCCGCAAAACCCGACACCAATGTCTCCTTCCGCACGTCCATCGGCGGGCAGGCCCTCATCGAGGGCATTCTCATGCGCGGCCCGGAAAAGCAGGCCATCGTCTGCCGCACCGAGGACGGGCTGGTCGAAAAGATCGACGAGCTGCACCTTGTCAAGGAAAAGCACCCGATCCTCGGCTGGCCGCTCATCCGCGGCGTGGTCGTGTTTCTTGACTCGATGGTCAAGGGCATGCAGGCGCTGACGTATTCCGCCGACCTCCTGCCCGAGGACGAGCAGGAAGAGCCCGGCAAGATCGATCTCTGGATCGAGCAGCATTTCGGTGAGGAAAAGGGCAAGAACATCATCATCGGCACGGCCGTGGTGCTCGGCATCGCGCTGTCGATCGTGCTGTTCATCCTGCTGCCGACGCTGCTCGCCGGTCTGACCAAGAGCTTTATCCAGAGCCCCGTCGTGCGCAACCTCTTCGAGGGACTGCTGCGCATTGTCATCTTCCTGCTGTATCTGTGGGCCGTGTCGCACATGAAGGACGTCGAGCGTATGTTCGCCTACCATGGCGCGGAGCACAAGACCATCTTCTGCTATGAAAAGGGTCTGCCGCTGACGGTCGAAAACGTGCGGCCGCAGTCGCGCTTTCACCCCCGCTGCGGCACGAGCTTTCTGTTCGTCGTCGTCATCATCAGCATTCTCGTGTTCTCGCTCGTGAGTCTGCGCGTCGGCCTGTGGGACAATCCGTGGGTGCGCGTCGGTCTGCGGCTGCTGCTGCTGCCGGTCGTCGTGTCCATCAGCTATGAGATCAACCGCTGGGTCGGCCGCCACGACAATCTCTGCTCGCGCATTTTGTCCGCACCGGGCAAGTGGCTGCAGCGCCTGACCACCAATGAGCCGGACGACAGCATGATCGAGTGCGCCATCCGTGCGCTGGAGCTCGTCATCCCGGAGCAGAAGGGCAGCGACGCCTGGTAATCGTCAACAAAAGGACTGGAAATAGAGAGATGCCAAAGACCTACAATGATCTGTATCTGGCCACGCGCATGGCGCTCAAGAGCGCCGGTGTGGAGGCCTACGCGCTCGAGGCGCGGCTGCTGGTGGCGTATGCCGTCGGCAAGACGAAGGAGGAGTTCGTGCGCGACCTGCGCCTGTACACCTCCGATGAAAATGAACAGAAGATCCAGGCGCTGCTGCAGCGGCGCATCGCCGGCGAGCCGCTGGCCTACCTGATCGGCGAGTGGGAGTTTCACGGTCTGCCGATCGTGGTCACGCCCGACGTGCTCATCCCGCGCATGGACACCGAGGTGCTCGTGGACGCGGCGCTTCAGGTGCTCGTCGGGCGGAAGATGAACGCCCGCATTCTCGACCTCTGCTCCGGCAGCGGCTGCATCGGCTGCGCGCTGGCGCATGAGCTGCCGGCCGCGCGCGTCGTCATGGTGGACATCAGCGACGCGGCGCTCGCCGTGAGCAAGGAAAACCTCCGCCGCAACCGCCAGAACCGCACGATCTGCCTCAAGGCGGACGCGCTCGAAAAGCCGCCGATGAGCATCGGCACATTCGACATCATCGTATCCAACCCGCCCTATGTCGCAAGCATGGACATCCTCACGCTCGACAGCTCCGTGCGCGACTATGAGCCGCTCGGCGCACTCGACGGCGGTGAGGACGGGCTGATGTTCTACCGCGCCATCGTGCAGCACTGGACGCAGATCCTCCGTCCCGGCGGCTGGCTCATGTTCGAGGTCGGCGAGGATCAGGCAGACGCCGTCATGGCGCTGATGAAGGACGCAAAATACACCGATGTGACCGCACTCGAGGACACCGCCGGCATCCGGCGCGTCGTCGTCGGCCGCATCTGATACTTAGAGGTGAAAGACTATGGCTGAAAAGAAAAAATCCGCACCCGTTTCCGCCGGTCCCGTCAAGCCGGAGGATAAGAAAAAAGCACTCGAGACCGCCCTCGCCCAGATCGAAAAGAACTTCGGCAAGGGCGCCATCATGCGCCTTGGCGACGACATCCCCGTGAACGTGGAGGCCATCTCCACCGGGTCACTGTCGCTCGACCTCGCGCTCGGCATCGGCGGCGTGCCCCGCGGCCGCATCGTCGAGATCTACGGCCCCGAGTCATCCGGTAAGACGACGCTCGCGCTGCACATCCTCGCAAGCGCCCAGAAGACCGGCGGCGAGGTCGCGTTCATCGACGTGGAGCACGCGCTCGAGCCCGCGTATGCCCGTGCCCTCGGCGTGGACATCGACAGCCTGCTCATCTCCCAGCCGGACACCGGCGAGCAGGCGCTTGAGATCACGGAGCAGCTCGTGCGCTCCGGCGCGCTTGACGTCGTGGTCGTTGACTCCGTGGCGGCGCTGCTGCCGCGCAGTGAGCTCGAGGGTGAGATGGGCGAGTCGTCCGTCGGCGTGATCGCGCGCCTGATGAGCCAGGCGCTGCGCAAGCTCGCCGGCACGGTCAGCCGCACGAACTGCATCGTCGTGTTCATCAACCAGCTGCGCGAGAAGATCGGCGTCATGTACGGCAACCCCGAGACGACGCCCGGCGGCCGCGCGCTGAAGTATTTCTCCAGTGTGCGCATTGACGTGCGCCGCATCGAGACGCTGAAGGTCGGCGGCGAGATGATCGGCAACCGCACGCGCGCCAAGATCGTCAAGAACAAGGTCGCGCCCCCGTTCAAGGAGGCCGAATTCGACATCATCTACGGCGAGGGCATCTCCAAGATCGGCGAGATCGTCGACCTCGGCGTCAAGCTCGACCTCATCGACAAGGCCGGCGCGTGGTACACCTACGGCGACGTGCGCGTGCAGGGACGCGACAGCATGAAGGAATTTCTGCGTGAGCACCCCGACGTCTCGGATCAGATCGAGGCGGAGATCCGCGCAAACGCCCACAAGCTCATGAGCCCGCAGGCCCGCAAGGCCGCTATCGCCTCCGGCCGCGCCGTCGAAGTGGCGGCGGACGACTTTCAGGGCTGATGGCCCGGCTCATCGCGCTCAAGCTGACTGCGCCGGAGCGCTTTCTGGCGCAGTTTGACACCGGTGAGGCACTGCGCACGACGCTCGCCGTCGTGACGGACTATCACCTCAGCTGCGGCAAGGAGCTGACGGAGGCCGAGCTCGACGCCTTGCGCGCCGCCTCCGAGCGTTCCCGCTGCCGGCAGCGGGCGCTGCGCATCATCGGTACGCGCGCCATGTCGGTCAAGGAGCTGACCGACCGGCTCAAGGAAAAGGGCGAGAGCCCGGAAAACGCAGAAGATGCCGCCGCGTGGCTCGAGCAGATGCACCTGCTCGACGACGCGCAGTACGCCGCCATGTGCGTGCGGCACTACGCCGCCAAGGGCTACGGTGCGGGGCGCATCCGCAGCGAGCTCTACCGCCGCGGCATCCCGCGCGAGCTATGGGACGACGCCATGCAGGAGCTGCCGGAGCAGGACGAGCAGATCGACACCCTGCTGCGCCGCCGCCTGCGCAGCGACACACCCGACCGCGACGAGCTGCGCCGCGCGTCGGACTATCTGTACCGCCGCGGCTTCGGGCGCGACGAGATCCGCGCGGCCATCGCGCGCTATCAGGATAACTTTGAGGAGTATTGACCTATGCCATATCGAATTTGTCTCATTTCGCTCGGCTGTGCGAAAAACCAGGTCAACAGCGAGCAGATGCTCTACCTGCTCAATCAGGCCGGCCATGACGTGGTCGGCGAGGTGAACGGCTGCGACGTTGCGATCGTCAACACCTGCGGCTTCATCGACACCGCCAAAAGCGAGGCCATCGACCAGATCCTGCAGCTCGCTGAGGTGAAAAAGGCGGGCGGCCTGAAAAAGATCCTCGTGACCGGCTGCCTCTCGCAGCGGTATGAAAACGACATCCTCGAGAGCCTTCCGGAGGTGGACGGTATGCTCGGCACGGGCAGCTTCGGCGAGATCTGTCAGGCCGTCGAGGACGTGATGCACGGCGGCAAGCCCCTGTATTTCGGCGACAAGAGCGCCCCCATCGAGGAGATCGGCCGCGTGATCACGACCGGTCCGGGCTGGGCGTATCTGCGCATCGCCGAGGGGTGCGACAACTGGTGCGCATTTTGCGCCATCCCCGCCATCCGCGGCCGCTACCGCAGCCGTGCGCTCGATGCCATCGTGCAGGAGGCGAAGGACCTCGCGGCGCTCGGCGTCAAGGAGCTGATCGTCATCGCGCAGGACATCACCCGCTGGGGTCTGGACATCTACGGCAAGCCGAGTCTCGCGCTGCTGCTGCGGGAGCTTGCACAGATCGACGGCATCCGCTGGATCCGCCTGCACTACCTCTACCCCGAGATCATCGACGATGAGCTCATCGACCTCATCGCAAGTGAGGACAAAATCGTCAAATACCTCGACATCCCCATCCAGCACATCAACAACGACATTCTCCGCCGCATGAACCGTCACTGCACCGGTGACGAGATCCGCGCCCTGCTGCAAAAGCTGCGTGCGCGCATCCCGGGTCTTGTGCTGCGCACGAGCCTCATCACGGGACTCCCAGGCGAGGGCGAGGCGGAATTTGAGCAGCTGTGCGTCTGGCTGCGTGAGGCGCGGCTCGAGCGCGTGGGCGTGTTCCCGTTCTCCCCCGAGGAGGGGACGCCCGCCGCCAGAATGACCGACCGCTGTGAGCCCGAGGAGGCGCAGCGCCGCGCCGACCTCATCCTCGAGCTGCAGGCCGGGATCATGGACGACTACAACGCCGCCTGCATCGGGCGGGACATGACCGTGCTCTGCGAGCACACGACCAAGAGCGGGATGTGCTCCGGGCGCACGTATGCCGACTCTCCCGAGATTGACGGCACGGTCTACTTCACCGGCACGGCCAGGCCCGGCGACATGGTCACGGTGCACATCACCGGCTGTGACGACGGCGATCTCGCCGGAGAACAAATCCAAGAATGAGGTGCTGACATGACAACTGCAAACAAGATCACCATCTTCCGCGTAGTGCTCATCCCCGTGTTTCTGGTGCTGATGTACCTGCGCTTCCCCGGACATATGTACTGGGCGTTCGGTGTGTTCGTGCTCGCGAGCCTGAGCGATTTCGTTGACGGCTACATCGCGCGGCATTATAACCAGATCACGGACTTCGGCAAGTTCATGGATCCGCTGGCAGATAAGCTTCTGGTCGTGTCGGCCATGCTCATGTTCGTGGAGCAGCACCAGATGCCCGCCTGGGCGCTGCTGCTCGTGGTCGCGCGCGAGTTTGCCGTGACCGGTCTGCGGCTGATCGCCGTGGACAACGGCCGCGTCATCGCCGCCGCGTGGTCGGGCAAGATCAAGACCGCCTCGACCATGGTGGCCATCTGCCTGATGCTGCTGTGGAACATCGCCTGGCTCAACACGGTCTGCTGGGTGGTCATCGTCGTGACGACGGTGTACTCCGGCGTGGAATACTTCGTGAAAAACCGCGACGTGTTCCGCAAGACCGCATAAAATGCAAAAAGCCAGCGGGCTGATGCCCGCTGGCTTTTTTGGTTTTTCCTCAGAACGTGAACGCCTGCAGCGGCTTATCGTAATCCGCGTGTGCCGTGGAGAATGTTTTGCCCTCGACCGTGACGCGCACGGTCTCGCAGTTAAAGTTGTCGAGGAAGGTGTTGACCAGACTGCCGAGATACATGCTCTCACCCGTCGAACCGCTCTGACGCAGACCGGCAAGAAACGCCTCGTCCATGTCCAGGCTGAGCGCGCTGCCCTCCTTCGAGATGGCGAGCACCTTGCTGTCTTTCGGCAGCGCGTCGTGCGCGATGAGCTGATCCACGATCGCCTGCGCATACGCGACCGTGACGGTCGCCTCCGCATCCGTGATGTGCACGGTGTCGGCGCGCAGCTCGCTCGCCTGATCGTTCGGGAAATAGACCTTGCAGGACGTGTCCACACCGCCGGTAGCCGCCGTCTGCGTCGGCGGGGTCTCGACCGGGTGTTCCGGCTCCGGCTTGTCGCCGCAGGCGCTCAGCAGCGCCAGCGCCAGCACGCACGCCAGCAGGAGCGAAAATACTTTTTTCATCCGTTTGCCTCCTATGCGGCCGCGCGTTTGACCGGCCGCTGTTTTCTGCCAGCATCATACCATATCGCCGCGGCGCGCGCAACCTTGACATTGCCGGGGGCGTATGCTAAGATAAGTGATGCGATGAACGGAAAGAGTACGCCCGAGACCCGGTCTCAGAGAGGCACCCGGCTTGCTGTGAGGGTGCTGTCCGGCGGGGCGGAACGTGCGTCCGGGAGCGCGGCGGGAGGAAATGCCCGCCCGAAGGCACCGCGTTACGGTGCAGCGAGTGAAAAACGAGAGTGGAACCGCGAAAAAACTTCGCCTCTCATGCCGGACGGCATGGGGGCGCTTTTTTTATCCCAAATTCGTCTGTCAAAGGAGTCTGAATATGAAACTGTTCAACACCATGTCCATGCAGAAGGAAGAGTTCGTGCCGATCGAGCCCGGCAAGGTGCGCATGTACGCCTGCGGTCCGACGGTGTATAACTTCATCCATGTCGGCAACGCGCGCCCGATCATCATGTTCGACGTGCTGCGCCGCTATCTCGAGTATCGCGGCTACGAGGTGACGTTCGTGCAGAACTTCACCGACGTGGACGACAAGATCATCAAGCGCGCCAACGAAGAGGGCATCACAAGCGAGGAAGTTGCAAAAAAATACATCGCCGAGTACTTCACCGACGCACACGCGCTCGGCGTCCGCGAGGCGACCGTGCACCCGAAGGCGACCGAAAACATCCAGCAGATCATCGACATCATCACGACGCTCATCGACAAGGGCTACGCCTACGAGGTCAACGGTGACGTGTACTACCGCACGCTGAAATTCAAGGACTACGGCAAGCTCAGCCACCAGCCGATCGAGGATCTGCAGTCCGGCGCGCGCATCGACGTCAACGACATCAAGGAAAACCCGCTCGACTTCGCGCTCTGGAAGGCCGCCAAGCCCGGCGAGCCGTTCTGGGAATCCCCGTGGGGCAAGGGTCGTCCCGGCTGGCACATCGAGTGCTCGGCCATGTCCAACCGCTACCTCGGCAAGACGATCGACATCCACTGCGGCGGCAGCGACCTCGCCTTCCCGCACCACGAGAACGAGATCGCCCAGTCTGAGGCCGCCAACGGCTGCAAGTTCGTCAACTACTGGCTGCACAACGGCTTTATCAACATCGACAACAAGAAGATGAGCAAGTCGCTCGGCAACTTCTTCACCGTGCGCGAGGCGGCCGCCGCCTACGGCTATGACTGCATCCGTATGTTCATGCTCATGAGCCACTACCGCAGCCCGCTCAACTACTCCGGCGAGATCCTCATGCAGGCCAAGGCTGCGCTCGAGCGCCTGCGCACCGCGAAGAGCAACCTTGAGTTCTTCATCGCAAACGGCCGCGACGACGCGCTCAGTGAGACCGACGCCGCTTTCGTCGCCGGACTTGACCAGTACCGCGAGAAGTTCGACGCCGTCATGGACGACGACTTCAACACCGCCGACGCCATCTCCGTCATCTTCGAGATGGTGCGCGAGATCAATGCCGCCGTCTCCCCCGCCGCCGATCCGAGCAAGGCGCTGGCGCAGGCGTGCCTCGAGCGCCTGCTCGAGCTGTGCGACGTGCTGGGCATCCCCTTCGGCTCAGACAGCAGCGAAGACCCCGAGGCGAAGGCCATTGAGGAGAAGATTGCCGCGCGTCAGGCCGCCCGCAAGGCCAAAAACTGGGCCGAGGCCGACCGCATCCGCGACGAGCTCAAGGCCGCCGGCATCGTGCTCGAGGACACCCCGCAGGGCGTCAAGTGGAAGCGCGCATAAGCCCCCCGAACGATACTTTTGCAGCCGCCCCGGCCAAACGGCCGGGGCGGTTTTGCATTCCGGACACAAAAACTTCAATCAGAATCTGCAAGTGTTTGCGGCAGATACAAAAATCCCCGATTGAGACAATCGGGGATTTTCGTTTTGCAGTTATGGGTATGGGATGGGTAAGTATCAGGGATGCTGAGGCGCATCGGCGTCATCGCTCTGCGCTTCATCGGCAGCCGGCGCAGCCGCCTCGTCAGCGGGGGCGCTGTCATCTGCCGCCGTGTCCGGCGCGGACTCGGTCTCGGCCTGCGGCGCGGCCTCCGCTGCCTTGGTCTCTGCCTCGGCGGCGCGCTTGGCTTCCTTGGCCTCGTGCGCTGCGGCACGCTTGGCCTGCAGCTTCGTGCGCTCCTCAGCCAGCCACATCCGCCAGCCCCGCTTGCGCAGCGTGGCGGCCTCTTCCTCGGTCATCGTTCCGGCTGCCACCGCCTTTTTCAGCTTGCGGTAGTACAGCAGGCGCAGCACCGTGACGATCACGGCCAGCACGATCAGCACGATGAGGATGTAGAACAGCGCGCTGTGGTGCGACTTGACCACGGCAAACTGCAGGTCGCGCTCCATGGTCTTAAAGACGAGGTAGCTGCCGTCGCGGGTGCTGGACGTGCTCGTCCAGTTACCGTTCTGGTGGGTATAGACCGTGTAGTTTGCACCGGTATCCGGCGCGTAGACACGCAGGGAGACGGTGTTGTCCGTGTCATCATCAATGGTGTCGTTGAGCACCTCGACGCGGTACTTCATGTACAGCTGCTGGTTGCCGCGCAGCGTCGGACCCTCGGCATCGGGCGACGTGACGTGCACGTCCGTAGCCGGGTCAAAGACGCCCTCAGCCAGCACGATCGGCGTGCGGCTGTTGTCGGCATACAGGTCACCGGCAACGACCGTCGAGACGGCGGTATATTCCGCCTTGACCTCGAGATCGAAGGTCAGGTGGCTGTAGTCATGCTCCGGCCATGAGCCGTAGTTGCCCGCGACCGACGGGCAGTCGGGGATCTGGGAGGCATCGATCGAGCCGCCGTAGGCAAACGTGATCGTCTTGACGGTCTCGCCGTTGGCCGTGAACGTGACGGCAAAGCTGGAGAACTCCGCCGGGATACCGTCGCGCGCCATGAACGCGTCGTAGCTCATGCCCTCGGCCTTGCCGGCGTAGCTGATGCCGTCGATGCCGGCCTCCGTCTCGTGGACGAAGTAGTTATCAGCCGCGCTGCCGTCCTTGTCGATCTCACCGGCGATCGTGCCGACGCAGTTGCCGGAGCCGTTGAGATTGACGAGCGTGTTGCAGCCGCTGACGTTCATGCCGTAGCCCGCGACACCGCCGACATAGTTGCGGCCGGTCAGCTCGCACTTGGCAAAGCTGCCGCGCACGGAGCCCTTCGACTGACCGACGACGCCGCCGATGTAATCGCCCGCCGTGCTCTCGGCCGTGCCGTAGCCCTCGCAGCCGCTGATGACGCCGAGGTCGGCGTAACCGCAGACCGCGCCGACGCAGTTTTTGCGCGAGGTGGCGTTGCCGTAGTTTCTGCTGTCAAGCAGCACGCACTTGGTAAAGTACTTGGCCGTAAGCGTAGCGTCCTTGATAATGTTGGAGTCGCTCTCGGGATCGTAGTCATACTCGATGCCCATCGTGCCGGCCACGCCGCCGACGTTGACGTCGCCGTCGACCTTGCCGTAGTTATCGCAGTTATAGACCTTGCCGTCGGTCGTACTCGCGAGCTCCTCCTCCGAGACGTCCTGAATGATGTCGTCCTTGTCCTTGCTCAGGGCGAGCTCGAGAATGTCGCACAGGCGCATCATGACGACGTTGAACTGGTCGTTGACGGCCTTCATGTCGCTGATGATCTGGGCGCTGTAACTCGCGGTCTCCACGCTCAGTCGCGAGAGCCCGGCCGAGATGCTGCCGAGGTCGTCAAACATCTGCTCCATCGCGGTGCGGTAATCGCTGCTGATCTCGGGCATTTTGAGCGGATCGTTGCTGGCGAGGTATTTCGTGACCTGATCGAGATAGCTCATACCGGTCGAGAAGTTGCCGCTGGAGGACTTGAGCGCATCAAACGCATTTTTGAACGCGGCGCTCATGTAGTCCAGACGGGTGTTGCCGGTGGAGTCCTCGGTGAGGTAGTAGGTGTTGATGATCTTCGTCATCGTCGAGATATCGCCGGAGATCGCGCCGATGGCTCTGGCAGCGTCGCCCGCGCCCTTGAGCATCGCGTCACGCTGCGCCTCATACGTGCCGAGGTTGTCCGGGTTATACTCATACCCGTACTTATCGGACATCTGCTGCCAGTTATCCGGACGGCTGGCAAGCAGATCGTAAGAGCCCGTGCCATAGGAGTTATCCATGACCTTCATGAGCCATGCGCAGTAGTCCATGGCCGCGTTGAGCTGGTCGGACGAGACGCTCAGATCCTTGGCCGCATCTTTAAATGCCGTCTTGTCGGCCTCGGTCATCTCATCGACGATGTCGAGATAGTCAAAGCCCTTGCTGAAGTAATTGATCGCCTTGTCGAGCGACACGGAAGCCGTGGAAAACTCCGTGATCGCGGGCGCGAGCATCTTCTCCGCCGTGTTGATGCGGATGAACACCTCGTTGACCGTCGTGACCGTGCTGTCGACATAGTCCGTGGTGCGCTCGGCCACATAGCGTGCGCTCTCCGTGGCGTGCGCCGCGCTGTCACTCAGCACGCCGAGCGTGGCAGCCAGCGACGCGGTCGCAGAGCCGGTGTGGTTGAGCAGCGTGTCCATCAGGCTGTGGAGCGTGTTGAGCTCCTTGGCCATCGCGCCGATCGAGCCAGACTCGACATCGAGCGTGATGAACGGCTCCATCTGGCCGGCGATACCGCCGACGTCCTTGCGGCCGGAGGCCGTGCCCCAGTTCGTGCAGCCGGAGACCAGACCGCTCTGGCGGCCGACGATGCCGCCGATGTTGTAGCCGACGTGCTCAAAGCCGACGCCGCCCCAGTTCGTGCAGCCGATGATGACGCCGGACGAGAAGCCGCAGATACCGCCCACATCCGTGGAGGTGTTGGCCTTCTTCGGCGTGTCATCGTCATCGTCGTCGGACGCGGTCGGGAGCGTCAGGGAGTCGAGATCCTCCACATTGTCCACGGCCTCGCTGGCGTTGACGTTCACGCCCGTGGTGTTCGAGCAGTAGGAGATCGTACCGATGTTCTGCCCGACGATGCCGCCCACATAGTGGTCGCCCTCGACCGAGCCCTCGGTCTTGCAGTTGTAGATCATGCCGCTGCCTTCGTTCGTGCCGGCGATGCCGCCGACATTGTTCTGGCCGGAGATCGTGCCGCTGAACGAGCAACCGGAGATCGTGCCGTAGTTCGTGCCGACGACGGCGCCGATCTCGTTGAGCGTGCCGGCGGCGTCGATGTTGCCCGTGACCTTCAGGTCACGCACCGTGCCGACCGCCTGCACATAGCGGAACAAACCCATGTGCGACGCATCGCCCGAGAGCTCCAGCCCGCTGACCGTGTGGCCCTGACCCTCAAACGTACCGCCGAAGGTCGGGATCGGCACAAACTTCGACCCGCTCAGGTCGACGTCACTGTCCAGATACACCGTCTTCCCCTGCGAATACGCGTCGAGCTTGCAGCTTTTGCTCAGCTGCACAAAGTCGTCCGCAGAGTAGATATGGATCTCCTTGGGGTTGGGCTGGGCGGCCGCACCGCAGAGCAGGCACAGCGCCACCACCAGCACCAGCACCAGAAGACGGCGAACGTTATGTTTCTTCATCGGGACCCTCCTCACTGTGCAGCTCCGCCGGCGGCGCAACCTGCGCCGGCAGCTCCTCCATCTGCACATCTCCGATATCGATCGATGCGCTGACCGTACCGTTGACACGGCCGTGAATCTCGGCATCGACGTAGCCATTGATATATCCGCGTACGTGTCCGTTGACACGCATGGCCCCCTGCAGCTGCTGCGACGCGGGATGCAGGCCAATTGTAAACGAAGTTTTCTCCACCAGCGAGTCGCCCAGCAGCAGGATCTGCGGCAGGACGCACATGACCAGCACCATCGACAGCAGTGTGCCGCGGCCAAGGCAGACACCGATGGACGCGACCGTGTTCTCCGAGGACAAAAAGCCGATGGACATGCCGGCGGCGGCGAGGATGGTGCCGGAGGTGACGACCGTCGGGAACGCCTGATTGAGCGCCTCGATCATGGCTTCCTTATAGGGCATCTCCTCTTTGAGCCGGAGATAGCGGCTCGAGATGACGATGGCGTAGTCGATGTTTGCGCCCATCATGATGGCGCTGACGATCAGGTACGCCAGGAAATACAGGTTATGATGCAAGATCGTCGGGAACGAGAAGTTGATCCACACACTGCCCTGAATCACGAGGATCAGCAGCAGCGGCAGCGCGACCGACTTAAACGTCAGCAGCAGCACCAGGATGACAAACACGAGCGTGAGAATGCTGATGAGCGTGTTGTCGGTGCTGAAGGCGTCGGAGAAATCCTTGTCCTTGGCCGTCTCGCCGACGAAATAGGACTCATTATAATATTTGCCGACGACGCCCTTGATGACCGTCAGATAATCGTAGGTCTCCTCGCTCTCGACCGGGAGGTTGAGATAGAGGATCATGCGCGAATATTTCTCGGAGTGCAGCTGCTTTTCGCCGTCGATCAGGCGGTCGTACATCTCCTCGAGGTCTTTCATGGTCGAGGCCGCAATCTTCGAGCGGTAGATATCGCGCTGCTCATACAGGAACTTGAACATCTCGATCAGCGGCACGGAGCAGTTGTCGATGTTGCTCAGATCCACGAGCTGACCGAGCGCCTTCGTATAGTCGTCGTTCGCAGTACAGTAGGCGGTGTAGAGAGCGCGCGACACGCCGATGTCGATATCCGTGAGCTCGGCAAATCTGCGCGGCGTGAGCGAATCGGTGACCATGTAGCCGTCCTTGGCCTCCTCGTTTGCGAGCGCCTGCACACGGTCCATGCCCTTGAGCTCCAGCAGATCGTCGAGCAGGTTCGCCTCGCTCTCATAGTCCGTAAACGGGAAGATGAGCACGACCTGGTTCGTCTCGCCGAAGGTAGCGTTGATCTTCTTCTCGGCGATCTTGTAGTCGTTTTGCTTGATGGTGTCGAGCGTGCTGTAGCCGAACACATACGGGCATCTGCTGCTGAGCACAAAGCCCGCGATGATGATGACCAGGAAGATCGGCGGCACGATGTAACGGCTGCGGATCGCAAAGCGGCCGAGCGCGTCGATGCGCGGCAGGAACTGCCGGTGGTGCGTCTTGTCGATCCACGGGCTCATGTACATGATCAGCGCCGGCATCAGGAAGAACACCGTCAGCATCAGAAACAGGATCGCCTTGATGAGCACCATGCTCATATCCTCGCCGATCTTGATCTTCATAAACGTAAGCGCCAGCAGACCCGAGATCGTCGTCAGGCTCGAGGCCGAGATCTCCGGGATGGCCAGCGTCAGCGCGCGGATGGTCGCCTCGCGGGGCTCCATACGCTCGCGCTCCTCCGTATAGTGGTGGCACATGATGATCGCGTAGTCGATGCCGAGACCGAGCTGCAGCACCGCCGCGATGGAGTTTGTGATAAACGAGACCTCGTGGAACCAGTAGTTCGTGCCCTTGTTGACCCAGACGGCCACGGCAAAGGTGATGATCAGCACCGGCACCTCGGCATATGTATGGCTCGTGAGCAGAAGCACCACAAAGATCGAGCACATGAGGATGACGAGCACGATGCGCATCTCCCGCTCGAGGATCTCGCCGGTCGGGTTGCCGATCTCCGTTGTAATATAGGTATCATAGCCGTCGAGCGCAGCGCGGACGTTTTTCACGCCCTGAATGCTGATCTCGTCAAGCTTTTCCCCATCAAACGTGACCACAAACAGCGCCGAGGCACTGTTGTAGTGCTGCGTGTCCTTTTCAAACTCCACACTCTTGACGCCGTCTACCCCGCGCAGCATCTCGGCAAGCTCTTCCGCCTGCGTGAATGTCACGTTGGACACCATGACCTTGGCGTCTCCGTATGTAATGAACTCGCGGTTCATGATCTCCAGACCCTGACGTGTCTGCGTGGAATCCGGCAGATAGTCGGTCAGCTCGTTGTTGACGTCCGTCTTGCTCACCGAGAATACCGACAGCACGCACGCCACGGCAAACAGCACCACAAACAGCCGCCGCTTATCCACGATGAACGCCGCCATTCGCTCCATAAACGATTTCTTCATACCCCAGCCCCTTGTCAGACGGCTTCCCCCCGTCCGGAATCTCTCTGCGCGTCCAATCAGAACCGGTTACATAAACGGTTAAAAAAGTGTAACAAAGTGGTCTCTTGCATCCTGTTTGGGCATACCTGCGCGAGTTAACATAAACAATTATGGATTCTTTTGTATCATACGATATCCATAACTCGATGTCAACCGCGAAAACGGGATTTTGCGAGCTTTTGCCAGATTTTTTTCCACACTGCTGCCATTGTGCGCAGGTTTTCTCGGTGTTTTCGCAACATTTCAAGACCTCAGTCGAGAAAACAACCAGATGCCGTTTTCACGCGCAAGGTTACGTGGGTAACATATTTCAAAAGAAACGAGTTGAAAAAGGGTAACAAAAATCGACCCGCGGAAGAAAGATTGCATCCTTTCGGGTCGAATTTTGTAACTTTTTCACGCCTCGAAGATCTTCTCCACGCGGCGGATGTATGCCGGCAGTGCGCCCTCGAAGTCCACACCGAAGTGGCGCGGCGTGTCGCGCCAGAGCGAGCGGCAGATGCTCTCGTCCGTGAGCGCGGTGGCCGTCTCGAGCGCATCGCTCAGCGGTGCACCGCGCACGAGCAGCCCCGCAAGCGCGGAGGCGAACACATCGCCCGTGCCGTAAAACAGTCCCGGATGCGCCGGGCGCATACTCGCATACATCTCCCCCGTGCGGCAGTCGCAGGCGACGTTGCCGATCACGTCCGGCTGCGGGCGCACGCCCGTCACCGTCACGACGCCGGCGCCGAGCGCGCCGAGCGCCCGAAACAGCTGCGCGAGATAGGCATCGCTGTGCGTGCCCGGCTCATACGGCAGCCCCGCCAGCAGCGCCGCCTCCGTGATGTTCGGCGTGATGACATCCGCCCGCGAGAGCAGGCGGCGAAACGCCGCGCACATCCGCTCGTCGATCTGCGAGTAATAGATGCCGTTGTCCGCCATGACCGGGTCAACGATGACGAGCGTATCGGGCGCTGCGATGCAGTCGATCGTCTGCGAGAGCAGCTCCGCCTGCTCCGGCGAAGCCAGATAGCCGGAGTAGATGCCGTCGATGCGCACGCCCTCGCGCTGCCAGTGGCGCGCAATGGGCAGCATATCGTCCGAGAGGTCTCGAAATGTCCAGCCGGTGAACTCCCCCGTGTGCGTGCTGAGCACGGCCGTCGGGATACACGCGCACTCGACGCCGGTGGCCGAGATGACCGGCAGCGCCACGGTCAGCGAGCACTTGCCGAGCCCGGACAGGTCGTGGATGGCGGCGATGCGCTTGAGCGGCGGTAACGTGTTGTCCATAAGATGACCTCGGTTCTTTTCAAAATGCGTCATCGGTGTCCCGACAGCAGACGACCCCCGGTGAAAACCGGGGGCACGAAAACAGACTCAGTCTCCGGACGACGGGAGTGCGCGCAGCTGCGCGTCGATCTCCGCGAGCGATTCCGCCGTCAGCCCCGACTGCGCAAACCCGGCCACCTGCCGCAGCGTCATGGCGGCGGTCATCTGCAGCGCCGGATTTTTCAGGATCTTGGGGAAAAACCGCTCGAGGACCGCGACCGCCTCCGGCGCGGCGAGGAGTGTTTTCATCTTATCGTCCACAGTGTATGTCACGTTGCTTTCCTCCCTGTCTCCGAATGCCGGAGGACAGAATTCACAAAAAATCTGTGATTTTGTAGTGATTATACACAAATACACATCCGTTGTCAAATCCCACGCCTCGGCGAGGGTCTGCACCGCGCCGCGCCGGTCTGCCGCAGCCTCTCAGCCGGGGTCTATGCACAAAAAATGCCCATCCGCCGGTCTGACCGGTGGGTGGACATTGCGGTATTGGAAGGAACGCCATCGGTGTCTCCAAAAAAAGAGACACGCTCTCACGTGTCTCTTTTTCTGGAGGCGCCACCCGGATTTGAACCGGGGGTCAAGGATTTGCAGTCCCATGCCTTACCACTTGGCTATGGCGCCAAAAAATTGGAGCGGGCAACGAGATTCGAACTCGCTACCTCCACCTTGGCAAGGTGGCGCTCTGCCAAATGAGCTATGCCCGCAAAATGGTGCCTCCGGTCGGAATCGAACCAACGACACGGGGATTTTCAGTCCCCTGCTCTACCAACTGAGCTACAGAGGCGTATGAAATTAAAAAACTGGTGGGAACAACAGGGCTCGAACCTGTGACCCCTTGCTTGTAAGGCAAGTGCTCTCCCGGCTGAGCTATGCTCCCGTTTCGCAGCTTGCTCATTATACAAGACGGGCACACAATTGTCAATAGATTTTCGGTAATTTTTTCGGCAATTGTGCATGTTTGGGGCGGCAGCGCCGCCCCAAACACAGGTCAATCCGTTGCGGCGTCAGGGTTTTCGGCGTCCAGCAGCGTCTGCAGATCCGCCGGCGTAAATACATATTCCGTGTCGCAAAACTGGCAATGCACGCGCGTATCCTCGCCGTCAGCGATCATCGCGCGCAGCTCATCCGCCCCGCACTGGCGCAGCGCCTGCTCCACACGCGCACGCGAGCACGCGCAGCGGTAGGTCATCGGGTGGCGCAGGACGATCTCGGGCGCAAGGTCGCGCATGACCTGCGCGATGATGGCGTCCACTCCGTCCTCGTCGAGAATGGTCGTGAGCTGGTCCATCATGAAAATGTTGTCCTCCAGCTTCCCAATCAGCTCCTCCGGCGCGCCGGGCATGAGCTGCACAAGAAAGCCGCCGGCCGCCTTGACGCTGTGGTCGGTGTCGACGAGCACGCCGAGGCCGCAGGCCGCTGCGATCTGCTCACTCTCGACGAGGTAGGCGGACAGATCCTCCGCGATCTCACCGCTGACAAGCTCCGTGCTGCCGATATACGGCTCACGCAGACCGATGTCCCGGCTGACGGTGAGCATGCCGTCCTTGCCGACCGCACCGCCGACATCGAGCTTGCCGTCCGGGCGCGTGGGCAGATCGAACGCGGGGTTTGCCACCATGCCGCGAACGTTGCCGTCGCAGTCCGACACCGCAACGATCGTGCCGAGACCGCCGCCGCCGTTGATGCGCAGCGTGACCGTGCCGTTTTCCTCCTTGAGCAGGTCGCCGAGCATGGACGCGGCGCACAGGCTGCGGCCGAGGGCGGCGATGGCCGTCGGGCTGCAGTGATGAATGGCGTTGGCACGCTGCACCGCGTCATGCGCGGTGACGACCGAAATTTTTGCAAAGCCGTCTTTCGAGACGGCGCGGATGATCTCATCCATAATATTCACCTCGAAAAATGATCCAAAGGGGTTTGTGGTTTACTTGGTTTCGTCTCCGTACTCCAGGCTGCGCATCGCCGTGAGGAACACGCGCCCGGCATCTGCCTGCGGTCCGTCGCGCCGGACGGTCACATCGAGAAAGCCCGCCTCCGTGAGCAGCCGCGTGAGCAGCTCGGGCGTGTGCGCATACTCAATGTGCTCCTCGGACGCACGCGACCAGAGCTCTCCCGCGCGCGTGAACAGATCCATCCCGTAGTGCATGGTCTGCGCCGCTGCGTCAAACTCCGCCCGCCAGAGGCACAGGACATCGTCCGTCTCGTCGACGAACGTGCCGCCGTCGAGCGCGCGGAACGACGCCGGGTCGCGGATGTCCAGGATCAGCATCCCGCCCGGGCGCACGAACAGGTGCAGCCGGTGCAGCACCTCCGGCAGCTCTTCCGGCGGCAGGTAGTCGATACCGTCGAGCGAGCAGTAGGCCGCGTCGACCGTGCCGTAGAGGTCAAGCTCGGACGCCTCCTGACACAGCAGCAGCGGCGCGACGGCATCCGGCGGCAGCTGCGCATTGTGCGCCTGCGCCTGCATGAGCATATCGGGCGAGCCGTCGGTCGCGATCATCTCATAGCCGCGCGCGGCCATGAGGCGCGTGAGCGTGCCCGTGCCGCAGCAAAAATCCAGCAGGGTATGGCTCTCGCCGCGTCCCTGCTGGAAACACTGCTCATAGAAGTCCGCAAACGCGGCATAATCCACGTCACGGGTCAGCGCATCGTACCACGCGGCAAGGGCGCCATAGGCGCTCACGCCTGCTCCTCCGGAGCTTTCTCCGTCAGCTCCTTGAGCCGGGCAAACACGATCTCATAGCCGCCGTTGCCGTACTGCAGGCTGCGGTTGACGCGGCTGATCGTCGCGCTCGAGGCGCCGGTCTTTTCAAGGATGTCGTTGTAGATCAGGCCGGAGTCGAGATACTGCGCCACCTGATAGCGCTGCTCCATGGCCTGCAGCTCCGTGACCGTGCACAGGTCATCAAAAAACTGCTTGCACTCCTCGACCGTTTTGAGCGTCAGGATGGCACGGTACATGTCATCGCAGCGCGGCTTTTTATGCTGTTTATTCATATGCGCTCCTTGTTTCTCATCAGTTATATTGCAGGTGGGGTCACACTTTTACACATACTATTTTACTCTAATTGTTTAAGAAAGTAAAGAGGAAAACTGTCCGGAAATTTCATGCGTCGGATCCTGGGGGTTTTTCTTGCTTTTAAAGGATAAATACTGTATGATATTTTCATGGCAAAGCATTGCCGCACCGCATATTTCCACCGCTTGCACAGGAGGTTTTTCTATGGTCATTGCCGGGATCCCCTTCACCATGCCGGCCATCTGGATCGGGCTGATCGTGATCTTTCTGATCGTCGAGGGTCTGACCGCAGGTCTCGTCACGATCTGGTTCGCCGTGGGTGCGCTCGCCGCGCTCATCGCCGCCATGTTCCACGCGCCGCTGTGGCTGCAGCTCGTGTGGTTTTTCGTCATCTCGATCGCGGCCTTTGCCGTGACGCGGCCTCTGGTGAAAAAATATATCAACGGCCGCACGCAGCCGACCAACGCCGATATGCTCATCGGGCAGGAATGCCTCGTCACCGAGGACATTGACAATCTGACCGGTCGCGGCGCCGTGACCGTCGGCGGCAAGGTCTGGACCGCACGCGCGCAGGGCGACATCGCCATTGCCGCCGGAACGACCACCACCGTGCTGCGCATCGAAGGCGTCAAGCTCATCGTCACCCCCGTCTGCGTGCGTGCAGACGCAAATGAATAAGGAGGAACTTCCATGCAATTCGTCATTTACGGAATCATCGTGATCGCGCTCGTCATCCTCGTGCGCAACATCCGCATCGTGCCGCAGGCACAGGCTTATGTCATCACCCGCCTCGGCGCCTACAAGACCACGTGGGGCGTCGGCCTGCACCTGAAGGTCCCGTTCATTGAGGCGGTCGCCAAGCGTCTGTCGCTCAAAGAGCAGGTCGCGGACTTCCCGCCGCAGCCCGTCATCACGAAGGACAACGTCACCATGCAGATCGACACCGTTGTCTACTACCAGATCACCGACCCGAAGCTCTACACCTACGGCATCGAGCAGCCGATCCTTGCGATTGAGAACCTCTCGGCAACGACGCTGCGCAACCTCATCGGCGATCTTGAGCTCGACCAGTGCCTGACCAGCCGCGACATCGTCAACACCAAGATGCGCCAGATCCTCGACGAGGCCACCGACCCGTGGGGCATCAAGGTCAACCGCGTGGAGCTCAAGAACATTCTCCCGCCGAAGGAGATCCAGAACGCGATGGAAAAGCAGATGAAGGCCGAGCGTGAACGCCGTGAGGCCATACTGCGTGCCGAGGGCGAGAAGCGCTCCGCCATCCTGATGGCCGAGGGCGAGAAGGAATCCGCCGTGCTGCGCGCCGACGCGAAAAAGCAGGAGCAGATCCTCGAGGCGCAGGGCCGCGCCGAGGCCATCCTGACCGTGCAGCGCGCGACCGCAGAGGGCATCCGGCTCATCAACGAGTCCATGCCGTCCGACGCCGTCATCAAGCTCAAGAGTCTCGAGGCGTTCGCCGCCGCTGCCGACGGCCGCGCGACGAAGATCATCATCCCGTCCGAGATCCAGGGCGCTGCCGCGCTGGCAGCCGGTCTGGTCGAGAGCGTCAAGGGCGACGCTCCGAACGCCTGACACAGCCAAATCAGCACCGACCCCGCGCCGGTTCCGGCGCGGGGTCTTCGTCAAGAAAGAGAGAGAACACATGAAGCTTCCGTTTTTCAAGAAAAAGAAGGCTGCCGAGCCCCCTGCAGCGCCCGCGAAGCCGGCCGCGGCACGCACGCCGTATCCGCTCGCCGCACATGAGGAGGTGGAGATCCCCGCGATCAACATTGACGCGCGTGTGCTCGCCTTCCTGCGCAAGTATGACGCCGCACCCGACCAGCTCGACACACAGGCGCTCACCGACGCCCTGCTTGCCGCGATGCAGCGCGGTCTGCGCGGGGAACCCGGCGGTCTGCCGATGCTGCCGGCCTACCTCGCGCCGGGCAAGCACCTGCCCGACACGGAGGGCAAGCGCGTCGCCGTCGTCGATGCGGGCGGCACGCATTTTCGCGTCGCCACCGTGCGGTACGAATTCGGACACCCGATCCTTGAAAACGAGCGCAAGCTGCCCATGCCCGGCACGGACGGTGCGGCCGACTGGACGGATTTCATCCGCCTGACCGCCGATGCGCTCGCGCCGCTGCTGGCAGATGCCACGCACATCGGCGTCTGCTTCAGCTACCCTGCGCAAAACACGCCGGAGCTGGACGCGAAGGTGCTCAGCATGACCAAGGAGGTGCAGCTCACCGGCTGGGAGGAGCATCTCGTGGGCGCCGACCTCGCCGAGGAGCTCGCGCGCCGCGGCTGCCCGAAGCTGCCCATCGCGGTCGTCAACGACACCCCCGCCACATACCTGAGCGGCGTGGCCACCATCGCCAACAACTATGCCAACGGCTTTGCCGGTCTCGTCAACGGCACGGGCACGAACACCTGCTGCCTGCTGCCGGTGCGCGCGATCGAAAAGCTCGGCCGCGACGAAGACGGCGCAATGCTCGTAAACCTCGAGTCCGGCTCGTTCTCCGAGCTGCCGCAGAGCCGCTTTGATCAGGCGGTCGACACAGCCTCCGCCGTGCCGGGCGCGTACCGCCTCGAGAAGATGACGAGCGGCCGCTACCTCGGCGAGCTCAGCCGCCTTGCGCTCATCGCCGCCGCAGACGACGGTCTGTTCGCCGCCGAGACCGCCGACAAGCTGCGCGCACTCACGGCGCTATCCACCAGCGACGCGGACACCTTCGGCGCAGATCCGGACAGCGGCGCGATCGCAGCGCTGGCCGATGCCGCGGACGCCGACCGCAAGACCGCCGCCATGGTCATTCAGGGCGTGTTCGGCCGCGCGGCCAAGGTGCTCGTTGCAAATGTCTCCGCCATGGTACTGCTGACCGGCGGCGCACAGAGCCGCCATCGCCCCATGGTCGTGGCCGCGGACGGGTCGCTGCTGCGCGATTCGGCGCTTCTGCGCCCCGCCGTCAACGAGGAGCTCGACAGCTTTCTCGTGCAGAAGCACCAGCGCTATTGCGTGTGCAAGCCAATATCCAACGCCTCTGCCGTGGGCGCTGCGGCTGCGGCGCTGCTGCAAAGCTGAAAAATACAGAAAAAAGCCGGATGTCTGAGACATCCGGCTTTTTTGCGTCAAAGTGGTGTGCCGCATTTTGAAAACGCGCAAAAATGCACTGCAAGTGGGGAGTGATCACCGCAGCGGTTTGTTGCGCTCCGCCCAGAGATAATTCGTGTTGCGCCACAGGAAAACCAGCAGCTCGCGGCGGTAGCGCTCGGGGTCGACCTGCGCTGCCATGGCGTGCTCCGCGCCGGGGATGACAACGAGGCGCTGCGGCCGCCGGCAGGCGGCAAGGTTGCGCTCACTGTGGTGCAGCGGCACAAAGGTGTCCGCGTCGCCGTGGAAAAACAGGATCGGGATATCGAGCGCCGCCATGCCGGGCGTGGTATCGACCACGTCAAAATCCAGCCCGCTGCGGCGCAGGATGCGCACGCAGGCGCGCGCAAGCGGTCCTTGCAGCCAGCGCGGCGCGTTCGTCGCATGGCGCACGGCGTCCGCGACCTCCAGCCGGAAGCTCGAGTAGCCGCAGTCGGCCACGACGCAGGCAAGCTCCCCGCGCAGCTCCGGAAGCTGTGCCGCGAGCAGCACCGATGCCGCCCCCATCGACACGCCGTAGAGCGCGATCGGCCGCTGCACACGCGAGTGCTCGCGCACCCAGTGCACCCACTGCGCGATGTCGTAACGCTCAAGCTGCCCGAAAGTGAGGCATTTGCCATCGCTCAGGCCGTGCGCGCGCTCGTCGATCAGCAGCAGGTTGCAGCCGCCGGAGGCGTACAAAGCCGGAAACTGCGCGCCGAAGTCGTGCTCGGCGCGGCTGTGGTAGCCGTGGCAGAGGATGACGGTCGCATGGGCATTGGGCACGCGGTAGAGCCGCGCGTGCAGACGCGCACCGTCAAGACCGGGCGTGAACACATCCTCATGCGGGCGCTCCTGGATCGCAGCAAGTCCCGCGCGGGCGCGCGCAAGCGCGGTGCTGCCGGGCTCGGAGTCTTCCGTCCAGCCCTGCTTGCGCAGCATATGCTGCTCCCACGCAGCTTGCGCATCCGCACGCTCCGGCACGCGGCCGAGCGACCGCGCCAGCATCCGCTGCTCAAAATACCACACGAGCAGCGCTGCCAACACCGCCGCACCCAGCAGGCACAGCAGCACGATCCAGACGGGCTTCATATCTGCGCCTCCCGCACCGTGCACAGGTCGAGCACGATCTTCTGCGCCATGAGCAGTCCCGCGCTCGCAGGCACCCACGGCAGCGAGCCGGGCACGCTCCGCCGGCCCGGCGGCGGGGCGCACAGCGCTGCCGGCGTCATGGCGGGCTCAGGACTGAACACAACCGCGTGGTGCGTGATGCCGGCGCTGCGCAGCTCGCGGCGGATGACACGTGCGAACGGGCAGCCACTCGTCCGGCTGATGTCGCAGAGTTCAAAGCGGCTCGCGTCCGCCTTGTTGCCCGTGCCGAGTGCCGACACGATCGGGATGCCGCGTGCGTGCGCGGTGCAGATCAGGTCCACCTTGCAGGCCACCAGGTCGATGCAATCGGCGATGTAATCATACTCCGTGTCGAAAAACCGCTCCCGCGTCGATGCCTCATAGCGCTCGGTGCGCGCATTGACGGCGATGGTCGGGTCAATGTCGCGCACGCGCGCGGCCATCACCTCCGCCTTCGACAGGCCGACCGTGGAGTGCAGCGCGCAGCATTGGCGGTTGATGTTGCTCTCGCTGACGGTATCCTCGTCCACGAGTGTGAGCGCGCCGACGCCGGCGCGCGCCAGCGCTTCGGCGCACCAGCTGCCCACGCCGCCGAGACCGAGCACCGCAACACGGCTGCGGCGCAGACGCGCGAGCGCGTCGCTGCCGAGCAGCATCTCGGTGCGCAGGGTCTGCTCGCTCATAGCGCGCCCTCCCGCTCGAAGGTCACGACAAAGTCCGTGCCGTCATAGGCGGCCTCCGCGACCTCCCAGCCGGCCTTCTCCTCCGCCTCGAGCGCATCGGCAAGCGCGCGCGCATCGAGCACGGTCGTGTCATAGCGCAGTGTTTTTGTTCCGGTCATGCTGATCCCTCCATAGAAACATTGAAAAAAGAGCCGCCCTGTTCGGACGGCTCTGACGCGTGTCTGATTTATCCGACGTACTTCATACCGTTGAGCTCGGTAGCGCTCCAGTCGTTGAAGAACGTGCTCTCCCACTTCTCGAAGTCCGCCGAGCGCAGCGCCTGATCGGCGAGGTAGTCGCAGTAGCGCTCGCCCTGACCGACGAAATACACCAGGTGATAGCCGCAGTAGGAATCGCTCTCATTGAAGACCATGCCCACATCGCCCGGCTTGCGCGCGGGGTCAAAGCAGAAATCATTGAACTCCTGCACCATCTGACCCTTGTAGATGTGCTCATACAGGCCGCCCTTGGTGTTCGAGCCGCTGTCCTGGCTGAAGGAGTTGACCAGCTGCGCGAAGTCATCTTCGGTCTGGTTGCTCTGCATCCAGCGCTCATAGACATCGTCGATCGCGACCTTGGCCTTCTGCTTTTCCTCGTCGGAATACGCGCCGTCGTTGTCGCTGTCCTCCGCCTTGATGAGAATGTGGCGGGCGCTGACGGTGTTGTAGTCGTTATTGTCGCGGCTCTGGAAGAGCACGACGTAGTAGCCGCTGTTTTCCTGCTCGACGACGGTCACGTCATTGGCCGCGCGCTCGGCGCTGTAGAGCCAGTCGGCATAGGCGGCAGAGCTCGCGCTCGAGCCCTTGGTGTTGGTGTTGACCGTGACGCTCGGCGTCGTGGTCTTGCCGTCGGCCGCAGTCGTGGCGGGCACGTTCGCCGTCACGGCGGCGGCAAAGCTGTCCGCGTCGTGCGTGGCAGCGGCGATCTTGTCGGCCGTAGCCTTGGCAGCCGCCATCGTGGCAGCCGTCGCAGCAGAGCTGGCCTTGCCGTCGGCATCCGTGGTCTCCTCGGTCTCCGCCTGCACGAAGTAGTACTGGTAGTTGAAGACGTCGTAGCTGTTTTTGTTCTCGGCGTAGTTGGCCGCGATCTGCTCCGGCGTGTAGGTGTAGCTGTCAAACTGCTGCTGCGAGTACTTCGAGGCGAGCTGGCTGAGCTCGAGCATATGACGCGCGACCTTCTTGGTCACGCCATTGCCGTAGACCGCCTGCAGATACTTACTGACGGAGCTGTACTTATACTGTTTGGCAGAGAGCTCGATGTAGGAAAACTGCTCGTCGACCGCGTGCTGATCGTCCTCGTCGAGCGTGATGCCGGCCTTCTCGGCAGCATCGCACAGCGCCGTGACCTGCACGAGGTTCTGCTTGCCAGCGTCCTTAAAATAGTCATCCCACGTGTCAAATTCCTCGCTGACTGTGCACTTCTGCTCATCGAGCGGCTTTTTCGTGTCAAAGCCGATGGAGGAGAGGATGCTGCTGTACTGGTTGCAGAACGAGAGGTAAGCCGTGCGGTAGGCATAGTTGACCTCGGCCGTGGAATACTTCACATCGCCGACCTGCAGAGCGGGGCGCGCGGTGTAAAAGAGGCTGGAATTGCCAAGCAGGATCGCAGCGACCAGCAGCACGACAATGACCGTGCCGACCGTCCACTTGATCTTGCTCTGCTTGCGCGCTTTGGCCTCCTTCTGAGAGGCGACCTGGCGGCGCTCGGTGCCCAGCGTGCGCTCATCGCTGCGGCGCTTTTTGTCTTGGGATGCACTCATTCGTGATTCACCTGATCCTTCGAATTTTGTCTTGCCCGCGGAGCGAGCCCCCGCGCGCGGATAAAGATGCATTGATTATAACGCAAACGGGCGTTGGTTTCAAGTTCTTTCTATTTCAAGCCCCCGGTTCGTGCATTTTTTCACCCAGCCCGGCATACAATGGCCGTATGCCGTTGAAACAGGAGGTGAAGCACCATGGATCAGGATCTGGACGACTGGATCTTCGGCGGGCAAAGCTCCGCGCCGAGCAACCGCTGACACGAGGCTGCTGCCGCTGTGCGCCGACGGATGCGCACGGCGGTTTTTCCGGCTGCGCGCCGCTGCGCAGCCGGTCGCCAATGCCCCGCAGACACGGGGCGTTGGCACGAGCGCGGCGGAAATTCGGCGTTTTTACTGAACATCGAGGCCGATTTTTGTTAATTAAAACATTGACAAAGATCAGACCAACTGCTATACTGAAGATGCAAAGAGGAAGAGTCGCAACCCCCTAACAAGGGGCGGCGCTTTTACAATAAAGGTTCAGTGGAAGCCTTGGAGGTGAGTCCAATGTACTGAATCGACCGGAAGCAGACAGGGTTCTGTAATTCCGGAGACGGCACGCAGTGGTGTGAAATCTTGAATGAGCATTTCCCTTCACAGCGGTCGGAGTCCGTGTGTGGCGCCAAGTACCCGTGCACGGCAAGAAAACTGAAGGAGGTTCTAAGGTGATGGAACCGAACACCGCAGGATAGCCCCTTGTTCTGATGTTGGAACAAGGGGCTATCTTTTATTTGCGCTTCGCGCGAAATAAAAGATAGCCTCATTTCCATCCGAGGGGCTTACCCCCTCGTGCTCCCGGCTGCTCTGTGAACTTCGCCTTCCAGCGCAGCAGGCAGCACCGGCGCGGTCTTGTTTCTTTTGCCTAAAGGCAAAAGATAGCCCAGATTCCTTACGAGGGGGCTTACCCCCTCGTGCTCCCGGCTGCTCTGTGAACTTCGCCTTCCAGCGCAGCAGGCAGCACCGGCGCGGTCTTGTTTCTTTTGCCTAAAGGCAAAAGATAGCCCAGATTCCTTACGAGGGGGCTTACCCCCTCGTGCTCCCGGCTGCTCGAACATGGTAGTATTCCGCTCTGTTTGGTTTACATAATCACGTCGCTTCGAACACCAGCACGCCGATCGCCGCAAGGCAGCCGGCAAACACGCTCAGATCGGCGACGTTCCAGATGATGCGCCGGAAAAACGGGATAACCGCCCGCGGCAGATACACATAGTCCGTGACCGCACCGCGCGCCCAGCGCTCGATGAGGTTTGCCAGCGCACCGCCGAGCATCAGCCCCATGGCGGCCTGCAGCGCAGCGCTGCTCCGGCGGAAAACGCACACCGCCGTCATGCCCGCGAGCACCGCGACAGACACCGTCTGCAGCGCGGTCGCCGCCTTCGGCCGGTCGGCAAGCTTGCTGCACAACAGGCCGCGGTTATGCGCGCGGCGCAGCTGCACGCGCTGCCCGATGCGCAGCGGGAAGGTCTCGGACGGCAGGGCGTTGATCTTCCGGCGGATAACCGCCTCGGCTACCAGCACCGCCGCCGCCGGCACAATGGTTTTCCACATGGCGCTCCCCTCCTCGGGTCAGAGATGTCTGCGCGCATTGTAGCACAAATGCGCCTGTGTGAAAAGGTTCACAGGAAAAGTTTCCGTTTTGGGGTTTACAGGCGCGGCGGGATGGTGTAAGGTGTTTTCAGAGAAATGTAGTATAGATACGGATCAAGGTCGAGAAATTTTAGTCAAAAAGGAGAACCTCACAACATGGAACTGACGCAAAACCCGTCCGTACTGGAGCTGGTGCGGAAAACTGCCGAACTCACGACCCCGAAAGAGATCGTCTGGATCGACGGCTCGGAGACCCAGCTCGATTCCCTGAGAAAGATCGCCGTGGAAACCGGCGAGCTCATCAAACTCAATGAAGAAAAGCTGCCCGGCTGTTATCTCAACCGCAGCGACGTGAACGACGTGGCGCGTGTAGAAGGCCGGACCTTTATCTGCTCGAAGACCCGCGAGGCCGCAGGCCCGACGAACAACTGGATGGACCCGGACGAGATGAAGGCCAAGCTCCACGAGATCCTGCGCGGCGCAATGACCGGCCGCACGATGTACGTCATCCCCTACTCGATGGGCGTGATCGGCACGCCGTTTGCCAAGTACGGCATTGAGATCACCGACTCGATCTATGTTGTGCTGAACATGGCGATCATGACGCGCATCGGCACGAAGGTGCTCGAGGCGCTCGGTGACAGCAGCGATGTGATCCTCGGCGTGCACGCCAAGGTCAAGCTCGACCCCGAAAACCGCTACATCGTCCACTTCCCGGAGGAGAACAAGATCGTCTCCGTCAACTCCAACTACGGTGGCAACGTGCTGCAGGGCAAAAAGTGCTTCTCGCTGCGCATCGCCTCCGAGCTCGGCCGCCGCGAGGGGTGGCTCGCCGAGCATATGCTCATCCTCGGCATCGAGAACCCGCAGGGTGAGGTGCGCTATGTGACGGGTGCGTTCCCGTCCGCATGCGGCAAGACGAACCTTGCCATGCTCATCCCGCCCGAGGGCTACCGCAAAAAGGGCTGGAAGTGCTGGACCGTCGGCGACGACATCGCCTGGCTGCGCGTCGGTCCGGACGGCCGTCTCTGGGCCGTGAATCCGGAAAACGGCTTCTTCGGCGTCGCCCCCGGCACGAGCGAAAAATCCAACCCGAACGCGCTCGCGTCCACGAGCCGAAACACCATCTTCACCAACGTCGTGCTCAATGAGGACGATATGACCGTCTGGTGGGAGGGCATGAGCAAGCAGCCGCCGCAGGGTCACCTGCGCAACTGGAAGGGCGAAGTGTGGGACGGCAGCGACGGCAGCCGCGGCGCGCACCCGAACAGCCGCTTCACCGCACCGGCGGAAAACTGCCCGTGCATCAGCGAGGAGTTTTTCAAGGGCACCGGCGTGCCGATCAGTGCGATCATTTTCGGCGGCCGCCGCGCAAAGACCGCGCCGTTGGTCTACCAGTCCCGCGACTGGGCGCACGGCGTGTTCGTCGGCGCGACGATGGCCTCGGAGACGACGGCCGCCGCGACCGGCGCCGTGGGCGTTGTGCGCCGCGACCCGATGGCCATGCGTCCGTTCTGCGGCTACAACATGGCCGACTACTGGCAGCACTGGATCGACATGGGCGAAAAGCTGCCGAACGCGCCGAAGATCTTCAACGTTAACTGGTTCCGCACCGATGACAACGGCCGCTTCCTGTGGCCGGGCTTCGGCGACAACCTGCGCGTGCTCGAGTGGATCCTCAAGCGCTGCTTTGACGAGGTGGGCGCGGATGAGACGCCCATCGGCTATGAGCCGAAGCCCGAGGACATCAACCTCGACGGCTGCGGCGTGACGGTCGAGACGCTCCGTCAGCTGCTGACGCTCGACGCCGAAAGCTGGCGCGAAAACTGCGCAGGCATCCGCGAGTACTTCGAGCAGTTTGGCGACAAGCTGCCGCACGAGCTGCGCGATGAGCTCGAGGCGCTGGAAAAGGCGTTCGCCGAGTAAAAGACACAAATAGCAACACCCGCTGTCCGGTCGGACAGCGGGTGTTGTTCTATTTTTGATGCGATCAAAACAGCAGCGATGCCGCGCCATACGTCACAACGGCAACGATGACGCCGGCCGTGATCACGCCCAGCAGGATCGGCGGGAAGGCCTCCTTGACGCGCATATCCAGCATGGCGGCGATGAGTGAGCCAGTCCACGCGCCGGTGCCCGGCAGCGGGATGGCCACGAACAAAAACAGACCCCAGAAGCGCGCGCGGCGCACGGTGTCGGACTTTTTAAGCGCGCGCTGCTCCATGCGCGTAACAAAGGCGTTGAGCCGCTCGCTCTTCGTGCGCAGCCACGCGAAGATCTTGCGGATGAAGAGCACGATGAACGGTACCGGCACGAGGTTACCGATGATGGACACCGCGATGGCGGCGCGGTAATCCAGTCCGTGCGCAACGCCGATCGGGATCGCGCCGCGCAGCTCGAGCACCGGCACCATGGAGATGAGGAAGGTCATAAAGAGCTTCCCAAACAGGCTGTTCCAAATCTTCAAATTCGAATCCTCCGAGAAAAATATCTAAGCGTCAGCGGCGGAAGTGGATGATCTTCCCCGCCCCGTCCATGAGCGGCTTGCGGTTGAGCAGGAGCAGCAGCGCGATGCACACGCCCTGCGCGAGCTTCCAGCCCGGCAGTTGCAGAACGATGAAGAGCGTCTGCACCGTCAGCAGAATGCAGTTTTCCGTGACGCCGACAGTATAAAACCGAAACGGGATGAACTTGCGCGCATCGACCGCCCGGATGACAAACACGATAAAATAACTCGCGCACGTGGCGATGGCCGCACCCTGCACGCCGAGCTTCGACGGGATGAGCAGGAAGTTGAGCGCGATATTGAGCACCGCGCCGATCATGGACGTGAAAAACGTGCGCTTGCTGCGCTTTTCGACCATGTAGACGCTGCCGAGATAGCTCACGAACGCGGAAAAGACCATGGCCATGCCGAGCACCGGCACATACAGCCACGCATCGTGATACTGCGCCGCCGCGAGCACGCGGATCTCCGGCACGGCAAAGGCGATGATGCACGCGCCGGCGAGGAACATCACCGACTGGAACGAGCACCAGACCTTCGAGAAAAAGCGGATATGCTCACGCCGGCTGCCCTGCGCCTCGGAGACGGCGGAAAACTGCCACGCCTCCATGAAAATGCTCGACACGAGCGACAGGATCGTCGGCATCTTGTACGACACGGAGTAGATGCCGTTGGCATCCACGCCGAGGTAGGCCGTGACCATATAGCGGTCGGACACGCTCGTGATCCACCAGAACACCGTCGTCGGGATCATGGGAATACTGTAGGCCAGCATCTCCCGCGCGGCCGCCCAGCCGGGGCGCAGCATCAGCTGCCGCCAGAGCCGCTCGCGCACGAACAAAAGCAGCGTGCACGCCAGATCCGCCAGCGCGACCGAGAGCACATAGCCCGTGATGCCCATGTGCAGTCCCGCAAGGAAGAGGATGTTGAGCCCGATGACAAGCGCGGTGTTGATCATGCCCTGCACGGCGAAGAGCGCCGTATGCCCCTCGGCGCGCACGAACTGCGCGCACAGCGCGTGCAGGCACGAGCACATCGTATAGAGCGCGATCAGCCAGAGGAAGCCGTCAAACTGTGGGAAGAGCCCCAGCAGCGGCAGCAGCGCCACGAGCAGCAGTGCGCCCGCAAGGATCGTATACACACCGACGGAGAAAATGTTCCGCCGCTGCTCGGTGTGATCCACGGCGAAGCGGAACACGCCGTCCGTGATACCGAGGCTGATGAGCGGGAAGAGCAGATTGGCCGTCTGCGTGATGAGATCGGCGGTGCCGTAATCCGCCGGTGTGAGATAGCTCGTGTAAAAGCGCACCATGAAAAACACCAGCAGCTTGCTGCCGAAGGTGCCAAGGCTGATGAGCATGGTGTTGGACACGAGGGTTTTGTATTTGTTGTTCGACATAGGCGTACCCGTGTTTCTGCCCGCGCAAGCAAATATTCTGCCGGTTCGACAGGCGCGGACAGAGATAGTATAGCACAGTCAGAGCAAAAGCGGAATTCCTTTTTGCCGTCCGGTGAGAAAAAGCGCGAAAAACCGCCCGCGCTTCAGCCCGCGCGGGCGGCAGACATCAGTGCGTGTAGTAGGCGAGCGCCGCGCTGTCGGCAACGATCGCAGCGCAGCTTCCGGCGGCGAGCGCCTCAAAGCAGGCTTTCGACCCGCCGGTGACGCGCTGGGCAGCGCCGAAGTTTTTCATGAGCTTTTCCTCGCCCGAGAGCGCGTTCATGTACGTCTCGTCCGTGCCGAGCAGGACAGTCGTGCCCTTGAGACTGCTGCCGGTGCGGTACTTCGAGTCGCCGCGCACGATGAGCAGGAGCCGGTTTTCCAGATACGGCGCGGTGAGCGTCATCTTCTGCTTTTTTTTGCTGTCCTTGCTGTCGGTCTGATCGAGCACCATGCCGCCCCAGGCGCAGTCGACATTGCCGCTCGAGAGCTCCACATAGGCATTGGCATTGGCGATGGACTGATACTGCAGCGTCCAGCCGAGGCGGGCACAGACCGCCTGCGCCAGCTCCACGTCAAAGCCGCTGTAGCTGTCGCCGTCGGCATAGCTCATGGGAAAGCGCTCCTCATTGAGTCCCATGATGAACGTGCGCTGCGGAATGTCGCCGAGCGCGTCGAGCGCACCGGCATCGCTGTCAAAGGTCGTGTTATCCGTGCCGAACCACTTGAGCGCAAGACTGTGGACCGTCCCGTCGGCGGCGAGCACCTTGAGCGCGGCGTTGACATATACCGCCGCCTGATCCCCGTCACGAAAGCCGATGCGAAACTGCTCCGTGCTGAGCGTTTTGACCACGCGGTAGCTGCCGACCGTCTTGCTGCACGCCGTGCAGCAGCACAGCGCGAGCGCGAACAGCAGCGCCGCGATCCGTTTGCTATATTTCAAGGGAAACCCTCCCAAAAGAAAGAATCAAAAAAGCGCATCGAACACCGATGCGCTTTTTATCATACCGAATAACGACCGGTCATGCAAGAGGAAAACCCTGAATTTTCTCTTACATTTTCGTCACGGACGCTCATTGTAGCGCGCGAGGAACTGCTTTGTGCGCGCCTGCTGCGTGTCGCCGAAGACCTGCTCGGGCGCGCCCTGCTCGACAATGACGCCGCCGTCCATGAAGATGACCTTGTCGGCCACGGCGCGGGCAAAGGCCATCTCGTGCGTGACGATGACCATGGTCATGTGCTCCTCGGCAAGGGCGCGGATGACCTTGAGCACCTCGCCCGTGAGCTCGGGATCGAGCGCGGAGGTCGGCTCATCAAAAAACAGGATCTCGGGGTTCATCTCGAGTGCGCGCGCGATGGCCACGCGCTGCTGCTGGCCGCCGGAGAGCTGGCACGGATAGGCATCGGCCTTGTCGCCGAGGCCCATTTTTTCGAGCGTCTTGCGCGCCGAGGCCTCGACCTCGGCACGGTCGCGCTTCTGGACGCAGATGGGTGCGTCCATGACGTTTTTGAGCACCGAGTAATGCGGGAAGAGATTGAACTGCTGGAAAACGAGTCCGAAATAGTTGCGGATCTGCTTGAGCTCCGCCTTGTCAGCGTAGACGGCGGTGCCGTCGTCGCCGGTGCGCGCGGCGTAGCGCCCGTCAAAGCAGACCTCGCCGGAGTCGATGCGCTCGAGCAGCGTGGCGCAGCGCAGCAGCGTGGATTTGCCGCTGCCGCTCGGGCCGATGATGGCCACGACCTCGCCCTTTTCGACGCTCAGGCTGATGTCCTGCAGAACCTCCAGCTCCCCGTTATTAAAGGATTTTTTGACGTGATTGAGTTCCAATACGCTCATGACAGCACCTCCTTACTTATAGTAGTCCATGCGCTTTTCGATCTTGCCCATGACAAAATCGACGATGGCGTTAAAGACGAAATAGAACACGCCCGCCACGAGAAACGGCGTGAAGCTCGTCTGCGAGTTTGCGATCTGCTTGCCGATGGTGAACATCTCCTGATACGAGACCGTGAAGGCCATGGAGGTGTCCTTGACGAGCGTGACGACCTCGTTGGTGACGCTGGGCATGACGCGCTTGACGACCTGCGGCAGGATGATGCGCAAAAACGTCTGCGCCTTGGTATAGCCGAGGACGTTTGCCGCCTCATACTGCCCTGCCGGGATCGACTCGATGCCGCCGCGGTAGATCTCCGAGAAATAGGCCGCGTAGTTGATGGCAAACGCGATGACCACGGGGATGAGCTTGTTTTTCGACACCGCCGTACCGAAAAGATAGTACGGGCCGTAGGTCACGGCGATCAGCTGCAGCATCAGCGGCGTGCCGCGCAGCACGGCGACCACAAAGCGGGTCACGCTCGAGATGACCTTGCTCTTGCTCATGCGCAGGAAGGTGATGACCATGCCCAGCGGCAGGGAGAACAGGAGGGTCAGAAAGAAAATGGCGCAGGTCTTGCCGAGGCCCTCGCTCATCTTCGCGATGATAGTAAGTAATGTCATGTCGTTCCTCTATGATACGCGCACACTCCCGGAGGCCGCGAAAGCCTCCGGGAGATGTGACTGGATTTCACACTTATTTATTCAGGTAGGTCAGGTTGTTGATAATGTCGGGGTACTTCGCGGCGATCTTGGCATAGGTGCCGTTATCAACCAGCTGCTGCACCGCGTTCTCGATAGTGCTGCACAGCTCCTGATCACCGGAACGGAAGGCGATGCCGTACTGCTCCGCGCCCAGCTCCTCGCTGAGGATGGTGAAGCCGCTGTTTTTCTGCGCATAGTCGGTGGCGACCGGCTTGTCGACGATCACGGCGTCAACGGCGCCGCCGCCCAGCTCGGTGAAGCACTTGAGGAAGCTGTCGCAGGTGGTGAGCTTGCCGAACGTCTTGGCCAGGCTCTCAAGATCGCCGCCCTCGGTCAGCAGGGACTCGCCGGAGGTGCCGAGCTGCACAGCCACATTCTTGCCGGCCAGATCGGCAGAGGACTTGATGTCGCTGCCCTCTTTGACCATGATGACCTGCGAGTTGTCATAGTAGGGGGTGGAGAGCACATAGCCGGCGTCCTTCATGCTGTCGAGAATGGTCATGCCCGACCAGACGCAGTCACACTCCTTGGAATCGAGCTGCACGAGCTTCTGATCCCAGTTGACACCGAACACCTGCAGATCCCAGCCGAGCAGGTCACAGACCGCCTGGCAGATCTCCACGTCAAAGCCGGTGAATTTGCCATCGTCGCCCAGATAGCTGAACGGGGGATACTCGGGATCGACGCCCATGATGAACGTCTTCTTATCGCCGGCCGTATCCTTGCTTTCGCCCTTGCCGCAGGCGCACAGCGCCAGGCACATCGCCAGCGCAAGCACCAGCGCGAGCACTTTGGTCATCTTTTTCATGTCGGTTCTCCTTCATATCTCAAATTTTTGTTTTGCTTGTTAGCACGCTGTTATATTACCACATTAGCACGATAAAGCAAGTGCTTTTTCGCATTTTGTTGTGCAGATACTGCACAAGCATTTTTCGCTGCCCTGCCGCCGTTTTCGCCCGGACTTGTCTTGCAATCCGGGCGTAAAGCAGGTAAAATGAAATATTGTTATTCTATTCTAATGAAGAATCCGGAGGGATCTCGTCATGCGTTATGACGCCGGAAGCTGTGACGTCGCCGTCGTCGGCGCGGGGCACGCGGGCATTGAGGCCGCGCTGGCCGCCGCCCGGCTCGGGCTGGACACCGTCTGCTTTACCATCAATATGGATGCCATCGGCAACATGCCCTGCAACCCCGCCATCGGCGGCACGGGCAAGGGCCACCTTGTGCGCGAGCTCGACGCGCTCGGCGGCGAGATGGCGCGCGCGGCCGATCAGGCCTGCATCCAGTACCGGATGCTCAACCGCGGCAAAGGTCCGGCAGTGCACTCGCTGCGCGCGCAGGCCGACCGGCGCAAATATCAGGCCGTGATGAAGCACACGCTCGAGCTGCAGGCGAACCTGCGCGTCAAGCAGGCGGAGGTCGTCGCCGTCGAGACGGAGGACGGGCACGTCAGCGCCGTTGTGACGGCAAACGGCGCCGTCTACCGCTGCCGCGCCGCCGTGCTCGCCACGGGCACGTATCTGCGCGGGCGCACGATCGTGGGCGACGTGCTGCGCGATTCCGGCCCCGACGGGCTGGCGGCCGCGGGCCCGCTGGCCGAATGCTGTCAGGCGCTGGGGCTGCGGATGCGCCGCTTCAAGACCGGCACGCCGCCGCGCGTGAATGCGCGCACGGTCGACTTCTCGCACATGGAGCTGCAGCCGGGCGATGAGCAGATCGAGCCGTTCTCCTTTTCCACCACGCACCCGGTCGAGAACAAGGCCGTGTGCTACCTGACCTACACCAATGAGCGCACGCACGCCATCATCCGCGCGAACCTCGACCGCAGCCCCATCTACTCCGGCGTGATCGAGGGCGTCGGACCGCGCTACTGCCCGTCGATCGAGACGAAGATCATGACCTTCCCCGACAAGCCGCGCCACCAGCTGTTCATCGAACCGATGGGACTCGACACGGAGGAGCTCTACATTCAGGGCTTCTCCTCCTCCCTGCCGGAGGATGTGCAGATCGAGATGCTGCACACGCTGCCGGGACTCGAGCACGCGGAGATGACCCGCTGTGCCTACGCGATCGAGTATGACTGCGTCGACCCGACGGAACTGCTGCCGACGCTGGAGACCAAGAAAGTGCCCGGTCTCTACGGGGCGGGTCAGTTCAACGGCTCGTCCGGCTATGAGGAGGCGGCGGTGCAGGGCTTTGTTGCGGGCGTGAACGCGGCGCTCAAGCTGCTCGGGCGCGCGCCGATGATCCTCCGCCGCTCGGACGGGTACATCGGCACGCTCGTGGACGATCTCGTAACCAAGGGCACGAACGAGCCGTACCGCATCATGACCTCCCGCTCGGAATACCGCCTGCTGCACCGGCAGGATAACGCTGACGAGCGCCTGAGCGCCATCGGTCACCGCATCGGGCTGGTGTCGGATGAACGCTTTGCCGCCGTGCAGGAAAAATACCGGCTGGTAGACGCCGAGTGCGCCCGGCTGGAGAAAACGCACCTCGCGCCGACCCCCGCGCTCGCCGCGATGCTCACCGCGCGCGGCACCGCACCGACAAGTTCGGGCGTGAGCCTTGCCGACCTCCTGCGCCGCCCGCAGATCACCTACGCCGACCTTGCGCCCTTTGACCCCGCGCGGCCGGAGCTGCCGCACGTCGTGACCGAGCAGGCGGAGATCCGGCTCAAATACGCGGGCTACATCCAGCGCCAGCTGCGGCAGGTGGCGGAGTTCACCCGGCTCGAGGAGCGGCTGCTGCCGCAGGATCTCGACTATCGGGAGGTATCCTGTCTGCGGCTCGAGGCGCGGCAGAAGCTCAACGGCATCCGCCCCGCGAGCCTCGGTCAGGCCAGCCGCATCTCCGGTGTCTCCCCCGCCGACATCACGACGCTGATGGTCTATCTCGAGAGCCGCGAGGGACAGAAGTAATATTATTGTACCATTCCCGGATGCATTCGCTGCATCCGGGAGCGCGCAACGGCGCGCATAGATCCCATTCGAGGCGGGCGCTTCGCCCCCTCGGGCTCCCCCGCTGCTCTGTATTTCCGCACTCGGGCATAGATATTTGACACGCTCCATTCCCGGACACCGACACGGTGTCCGGGAACTTTTTGCGCCCAAAACCATCTTACTCCTTGACAGACGCAGCGCCGCATGGTAACCTAACTGTACCAACATGGTTAATACAGTTAATACGCTATGAAAGGTGGTGCTGCACTACGATCTCGATCAATTACCGCGATCCCCGGCCGATCTACGAACAGGTGCGTGACGGGCTGCGCCGGCTGATCGTGTCCGGCACGCTGCCGCTGGGCGAGAAGCTGCCCTCGGTGCGTGAGCTGTCGACACAGCTGACCATCAACCCCAACACGATCCAGCGCGCCTACCGCGAGCTGGAAACGGAGGGCTACATCTGCTCCGTCGCCGGGCGCGGCAGCTACGTCTGCGCCCAGATCCCGGACGATCCCGCGCGGCAGGACGCGCTGCTGCAGCAATTTGACGCAGCCGTGCAGGAGCTGCTGTACCTCGGCATGCGCAGCGAGGAGCTGCGCCGCCGCATTCCGGAAGGAGGAACGAACCATGATTGAAATCAGAGACGTTGTCAAGACGTTTGACGGTTTCCGCGCGCTCGACGGCGTGACCATGACCGTGCCGCGCGGCGCGGTGTACGGTCTCGTCGGGCCGAACGGCGCGGGAAAATCTACCCTCATCCGCCATCTGACGGGTATCTACCGCCCGGACAGCGGCACGATCGACATCGACGGTCAGCCCGTGTACGAAAACCCGGCCGTCAAGGCGCGCATCGCCTACATCCCGGACGACGTGTTCTATTTCCCGCAGGCGACGATCCCGGACATGATGCGCTACTACCGCGGCATCTACCCGAAGTTTGACGCCGAACGCTATCAGAAGCTCGGCGAGGTGTTTCAGCTCGATCCCAAGCGTCAGATCCGCCGCCTGTCCAAGGGTATGCAGAAGCAGGCCGCGTTCTGGCTGGCGATGTGCCTGCGGCCGGATGTGCTCGTGCTCGACGAGCCGGTCGACGGCCTCGACCCCGTCATGCGCCGTCAGGTCTGGAATCTCGTGCTGGCCGATGTCGCCGAAAACGGCACGACCGTGCTCATCTCGTCGCACAACCTGCGCGAGCTTGAGGACGTGTGCGATCATGTGGGTATCATGAACGGCGGCAAGATCCTGCTCGAGCATCCGCTCGCGGAGCTGCAGGCCAACATCGTCAAGGTGTTCGTCGCCCTGCCGGACGAGGCACAGCTGCCCGAGGGGCTCGACATCCTGCACCGCAGCGCGCAGGGACACCTGCACACGCTGATCGTGCACGGCGACGCCGCCGAGGTCATGAACCGGCTCTCGACCGCGCAGCCGCAGTATCTCGACGTCGTGCCGCTGACGCTCGAGGAGATCTTTATTTATGAATTGGGAGGTGCAGACTATGCCGTCAAAGACATCCTTCTGTAACGGGACGGAATTTCGCAAGTGCCTGTCGCGCTGGTGGCCGCTGTGGGTCATCTACGGCGTCATTCTGTTCATCCTGCTGCCGGGTGTGCTGCTCAACGCGCGCACGACGACACCGTATATGACGACACCGTATGTGTCGACCGAGCAGATCGGTTACCTCTCGAACGTCATCCTCTCCGAGACGCAGATGCTGCTGCCGCTGACGGCGTTTTGCGCGGGCCTGCTCGCAGCCGCCGCCATGTTCGGCTATCTGTACACGCCGCGCGGCGCGGGGCTGGCCGCCTCCCTGCCGATCCGGCGCGGGTGCATGTTCCGCACGCATCTGCTGGCGGGCCTTTTGATGCTGCTGTCAGCCGAGGTCGTGATCTTCGGTCTCGCCGTGCTCATCGAGGCGACACGCTTCGGACTCGTCATCGAGCCGCTGCTCATCTGGCTGGGCATACTCGCGCTCGAGACGGTCGTATTCTACGGCATCGCCGTGCTGTGCGCCATGTTCACCGGCCATGTGGTCATGCTGCCGTGCCTGTACCTGCTCGTGAACTTCATCGCCGTGGGCTTCCAGCTGCTCATCGAATCCGTGCTCTACACGTTCGTGTACGGCATGTCGGGCATGGTGGATCTGCCGGTCGACTGGCTCTCCCCGCTGGTGCTGTTTATGCGGCGCACAAGCATCAGCAGAGACTACCTGCTGCGTCCGATCAGCGGCACGGGGGCAGAGGCCGCCGTCAACGGCTTCTCCGGCTGGACCTATCCGCTCGTCTGGGCGGCGTTCGCGCTGCTGCTGCTCGTATGCGCGGGTCAGCTCTACCGCCGCCGCCGCATGGAGAGCGCGGGCGACACCGTCGCCATCCCGGTGCTCAAGCCGGTGCTGAAGTATATCGTGGCGCTCTTCGCCGGGCTGGCGCTGCCGGTCGGCGTGTACGGCATGCTGCTCAACGTGCCGGCCTACCGGGCACATCTGGCGCCGTTCCTGCTGCTGGCAGTCCTCGGCGCAGCGCTCGGCTTTGTCATCAGCGAGATGGTCATCCGCAAGTCCCTGCGCATCCCGCGCACGGTCTGGCGCGGCTGCGCGGTCACGGCTGCCGTGTGCTGCCTCGTCGTGGTCGGCGCGAAGTGCGACCTCTCGGGCTACGCCCGCCGCATCCCGGATACCGCGCAGGTCAAAAGCGTGCGCATCATCTGCAACGGTTACAACTCCACGTTCTCCGAGGCGGAGAACATTCAGGCCGTGGAGGACATCCACCGCGCCGTCGTGACGGAGCGCGAAAAGATCACGGACGACACCAGCATCACCAGTCTGCAGCTGACCTACAAGCTCTCGAACGGCAAGGTTCTGATGCGCGAATACACGCTCCCCGACACGAGCACGCGTCTGGCGCAGATCGAGCAAGTGCTCAACTGCGACGAAGCGCGCGCCACGCGCAACACGCCGGCGCTGCCAATGACGCTCGAGCACCTCACCTACGCCAACATCGGCTATGAGGCCGAAAGCGGCGACTACCTCTACGTGGAGCTCACGGCCGAGCAGGCGCTTGACCTGTATGAAAACGCCATCGTGCCCGACTGCGCGGACGGCACCATGGGCCGCGCATGGCTGACCGACAGCGGCACGCGGCAGAGCACGGCCTACGCCGTGACCATCGGCTATCAGCTCAGCCAATACGACCCGGCAACGGGCGAAACGACCTACGCCAATGTCGACTACACCCCGCTGACCGATTCCACGCGCACGCTCGCATGGCTGCGCGCGCACGGCATCGAGCCGCTGCTCGAAGGCGACTCGATCAAGTACGGCGGCGAGCCCGACACGCAGCCGGCTGCCAACGCCTATGAAACGGGCGACAGCAGCTTCGGTCGGTAACATCCGCACAAATCATGCTCACCGCCCGCACAGGATCTGTGCGGGCGGCTTTTGCGTCTCGTGTTCACAAATCAGACCCGATGTTCACAAATGCTTTCGGGAATATTCGAAAAATCTTCGCCCTTTGTTCATGCGCGTGTTACAAATATCGACTACGATATAGACACTTCAAAAACAACAGCCGGGAGGCAAACAACATGAACGACGCTTCCAATATCCCTGAAAACGAACAGCCGGAAGGCATCCCCACAGCATCGGACGCAGCCCAAGAGACGGACGCGAACACATCCGCGCAGGCACAGACGCCCGCGGACGACAACGCTGCCGCGGCGCGCACCTGCCCGCAGTGCGGTGCGGCGCTCAAGCCGGGCGCAAGCTTCTGCGCCAACTGCGGCGCGCCGGTCGACGACAGCGATGACGTGACCTACCACATCGTCCGCCCCGAGACCGAGCGCAGCTATGCCGACGCGAACTTCCAGCCCAGTGACGACGCGGCCAACACCCCGCCGCGCTACTACACGCCGGACGCCGACGCATGGGCGGAAAAGCCCAAACGCAAGCACCGCGCCCGCAAGCCCAGGACCGCACGCACGCCCGAGCAGAAACGGCTCATCACGCGCATCGCGTGCCTGTGCCTCGTATGCGCGCTGCTGGGCGGGCTCGGCGGCGGCGCAGTCGCGGGACTCATCAACCGCTCCGGCAAGAGCGCGGGAAGCTCCGCCTCCGGTTCCAACGGCACACTCGTGACGCAGCCGGTCAAAGCCGACAGCAGCTCCGCCTCGTCGATCTATGATCTGGCGTGCAAGCAGGTCGTTGCCATCACGACCGAGGTGACCTACACCAACTACTTCGGCCAGACGAGCTCGCAGGCGAGCTGCGGCAGCGGCTTTTTCATCACGGAGGACGGCTACGTGCTCACAAACTATCACGTCATCTCCACAGCGCACCAGTACGGCTACGCCGTGTCCGTGCTCACCTACGACGGCACGACCTATCAGGCGACCATCGTCGGCGTGGACGAGGACAACGACATTGCCCTGCTCAAGATCGACGCCACCGGCATGACGCCCGTCACCTTCGGCGACAGCGACAGTATGTCCGTCGGCGACACGGTCTACGCCGTCGGCAACCCGCTCGGCGAGCTGGAGTTCACCATGACGAGCGGCATGATCAGCGCGCTCGACCGCACGATCACCACCTCCGACGGCACCGACAGCGGCATCAATATGTTCCAGATCGACGCCGCCGTCAACGCCGGCAACTCCGGCGGCCCGGTGTATAACACCGCAGGGCAGGTCATCGGCATCGTGACCGCAAAATACAGCTCCTCCGGCGTGGAGGGTCTGGGCTTCGCCATCCCGGTCAATGACGCCGTGGCCATCGCAAACGACCTCATGAAAAACGGCACCGTGACCGACCGCGCCCAACTCGGCATCACGCTGCAGACCATTCCAGACAGCGCCGCGCAGTACTACAATATGCCGGACGGCGCGTATGTCAACGCCGTCAACAGCGGCAGCTGCGCCGAGAAGGCCGGTCTGAAGGCGGGTGACATCATCACCGCCATCGACGACACGGCCGTCTCCTCCGGCGATGCGCTGCGCAGTGCACTGCGCGGCTACTCCGCCGGCGAGAGCGCCACGCTGACCGTCTCGCGCAGCGGCGAGACGCTGAAGCTGACCGTCACCTTCGACCGCGCCAGCGACAGTACGAAATAATCTGCTTCTCCCCAACTCCGGCGGCGGGTGACCGCCCCGCCGCCGAATGTTTTGTGCATCCTCTCTTTTTCTTTCTCCATCTTCTTTCCCCAAGCGGAAAAGCGCCGCGCAGAGCGATCTGCACGGCGCTTTTTCCATGTCCGGACGCAGGACTGCACGGTGACCGCCGCAGCGCACGGCACAACAAAAACCGGCAGCCAGAAGGCTGCCGGTTGCGGTTTCTTTGTTTCGTTGTACGAACTGTTTACACTGCTGCGGTCACTCGAACCAGCCGAAGCCGAAGAACGTGCTCAGCTGCACGAGCAGGATGAAGAACATCGCGATCGGGCAGACATACTTGATGCAGAAGGTGTAGAAGCCGTGGATCTTGCCGTTGTAGCCGCTGTCGATCTCGTCGAACAAGGAGCTCGGTTTGATCTCCCAGCCGATCATGATGGACATGAGCAGGGCGCCGAGCGGCATCGCAACGCCTTCGGACCAGGTGTCCATGAAGTCGAGCCAGCAGTCATTCCACGGAGCGGCCTCAGAGCCGATGCCGAAGAACTGCCACGGGGCGAACGGACGAGAGCCAAGACCGTCGGAAGCGACGAAGCAGGCCAGCAGGAAGACGACGATGCACACGAGGGTGATCGTACGCGGACGGCTGGGCTCCTCACCGCGCGCGCTGGCGCGGTCGATGAAGGTGACGGCGACCGCCTCGATCAGGGAGATGGCGGACGAGATGGCCGCGATCAGAACGAGGGCATAGAAGATGAAGCCGAAGACGCCGCCGATGGTGCCCATGTCATGGAACACGTCCTGCAGGGTGGCGAACAGAAGGGTCGGGCCGCCGAGCTTGATCTCGGAGACGGCCATGCCCTTGGCGATGCCGTTGGCGACGGCCGCCGGGATAACGGCGAGACCGGCCATGATGGCAACGATGGTATCAGCGATCACGATGATGACGGAGTTTTTCGGCAGGTTCTCATCCTTGCCGAGGTAGGAGCCATAGGTGATCATGGCGCCCATCGCCAGCGACAGGGAGAAGAACATCTGACCACCGGCCGTCGCCAGAACGGACATGACGCCGGGTGCCTTGTCGATGAAGCCGCCCTTGACCGCGTAGCCGGGGACGAACATGAACTTCAGACCTTCCGCAGCGTGCGGGAGCGTCCAGGCACGGATGATGACGATGACGAGCATGACGAACAGAGCGGGCATGCCGATCTTGTTGAACTTCTCAATGCCGCCGCCGACACCGTTGAGGTTGATGAGGTAGCAGATGATCATGAAGCCGAGCATCACGAGAATGCTCATGCCGGGGTTGGTGAGCAGCGCGCCAAAGCTCTCAGCGCCGGGCACACCCTTGAACAGGCCGACAATGTTGAGGACGATGTAGTAGATGCAGTAGCCGCCGAGGACCGAGTAGAAGGTCAGGATCAGGAACGGAGCCAGAATCGCCAGCCAGCCGACCCACTTGAACTTCTTCGACACAGTCTTGTAGGCGTTGACCGGGCCGAGGCCGGTCTTACGACCCATCGCCAGCTCGGACAGCATGATCGCAAAGCCGACGAAGACCGCGAGGATCAGGTAGATGATCAGGAACGTAAAGCCGCCGCTCTTGCCCATTTTGTACGGGAAGCCCCAGATATTGCCGAGGCCGACGGCGGAACCGATGGCAGACATCAGAAAGCCGATATTGCTGCCAAATGAACCACGTTTGTTTTCGTCCATTGTTTTTCCTCCAATTTCAAATTGCTTTTCCCCGGGACTTCCCCCAAATAGTGCCGGACGATAACCGCTTCGTCCGGACATCTATAACCGCAAGTGGGAAATTCTCGATGAATATATTGCTAATTTACACTAAAAACCCGAAATTCGCAACCGTTTTTCATGAATTTCGTTCACAGACTGTTCATTTTAGACGATGGCATAGTTTGAGCCGTTCAAACTCGACCACTTTTTAGATATTCTGACGGCGTCACGAAAATGGCAATTCCCAGTATTTTGATATTCTGTTTTCGAATGGTTATCTTTACTGAAATATATTCGAAACACATCCGTCCATATGACACATACACAAAGGCATCTTTTGCCGCCGGGAGTCTTGCATTTTTCCTGCGTTCATGTATAATGTCTTTGTTACCCTGTGATTATGATTAGGAGGAATTTCAAATGACATATGAGATGGATATCGCCGGGCTAAAGCGCGATCTGCCCCTGTGCAAGGTCTCCGATGACCTGTACATCGGCGCGTTCGTCATGTTTGGCGACGTGGAGCTGACCGTGCACTGCGCGGCCGAGCTGCTGAAGCTGACGCCGGAATATGACTATCTGATCGCCCCCGAAGCGAAAGCCATCCCGCTGGTGTATGAAATGGCCCGTCAGAGCGGTGCGGACAAGTACTTCGTCGCCCGCAAGAAGGCCAAGGCCTACATGAGCAGCGTGTTCCAGGTGAATGTGAAGTCCATTACGACGCAGGGCGTGCAGACGCTCGTGCTCGACCAGACGGACGCGGAGCTGATCCACGGCAAGCGCATCGTCATCGTCGACGATGTGATCTCGACCGGCGAGTCGCTGCGCGCGATGGAGGAGCTCGTCAACGAGGCCGGCGGCATCATCGTCGGCAAGATGGCCGTGCTCGCCGAGGGCGACGCCAACGACCGCCCCGACATCACCGTGCTCGGAAAGCTGCCGCTGTTTAACCCCGACGGCACGCCGAAGGCATAAGAATCAGACACGAAAAAAGCGCGTCCCGGACTCGGGACGCGCTTTTTTGATTCTCCTCAGCGCAGGCCGCTGAAAAATGTGCGCAGGACGCGTGCGCACGCGTCCTCCAGCACGCCGCCGTAAATGGCGGGGTGGTGACCGTAGCGCTCCTCAAAGAGGTTGAGCACGCTGCCGCACGAGCCGAAATTCGGCTCCTTCGCGCCGTAGACGACGACCGGCACACGGGCGTTGATGATCGCCCCGGCGCACATGGGGCACGGCTCGAGCGTGACATAGAGCGTGCAGCCGTCGAGCCGCCATGTGCCGAGCGCGCGGCACGCCTCGGCGATGGCCTCCATCTCGGCGTGGGCATCGGCGCGGTGCGTGCGCTCGCGGCGGTTGCGTCCGCGGCCGATGATGCGCCCCTCAGCATCGACGATCACACAGCCGACCGGCACTTCCCCGTCGGCCGCCGCCTCGTGCGCAAGCGCAAGCGCGGCGCGCATATACTCGTTGCGCTCCAAACGCGCACCTCCCTTTCAAAAAACCGGCGCTGTTATCTCAAACAGCGCCGGCAATATGTTTTGGACGAAAAACCGATCAGGTCAGAGCCGCCGTGATGATGGACATCTGGTAGACCTCCTCGGCGTCGCAGCCGCGGGACAGGTCGTTGATGGGCGCGTTCAGACCCTGCAGGATCGGGCCGTAGGCCGCAAAGCCGCCCAGACGCTGCGCGATCTTATAGCCGATGTTGCCGGCCTCGATGCACGGGAAGATGAAGGTGTTGGCGTGACCCGCGACCGGGGAGCCGGGGAACTTCAGCTGGCCGACGACCGGGGAAACGGCGGCGTCAAACTGCATCTCGCCGTCGATCTTCAGCTCGGGCGCGAGCTCCTTGGCGATGACGGTGGCGTCATGGCTGAGCGCGACCGTGCCGCCCTTGCCGGAGCCCTTGGTGGAGAAGCTCAGCATGGCGACCTTCGGATCCATGCCGAAGATCTCGGCAGTCTTGGCGGTCTCGATGGCGACCTCCGCCAGCTTCTGCGCGGCGGAGAAGGTAACCTCACCGGTGACCTTGTCGACGTTGTCCTGATAGTCGATGTTGATGGCGCAGTCGCCCATGGCGAGCATCTCGTCGCCGCGCACCATGATAAAGCAGGAGCTCACGAGGTGAGCGCCCTTCTTGGTCTTGATCAGCTGCAGAGCCGGACGGACGGTGTCCGCGGTGGAGTAGGTCGCACCGCCGAGCAGCGCGTCGGCAACGCCCATCTTCACGAGCATGGTGCCGAAGTAGTTGCCCTTCTTGAGGTTGGTGCGCACGTCCTCCATGGTCATCTTGCCCTTGCGCAGGTCGAACATGCACTGAGCCATCTCGTCGATCTTGTCGTAGTTTTCGGGATCGATGATCTCCAGACCCTCGATGTCAAAGTTGCCGGCCTTGGCCGCGGCCTTCACGTCATCGACGTTGCCGACAAGGATCGGCGTCAGGAAGCCGCCCTGCTTCAGGCGGGCAGCGGACTCGAGGATACGGGCATCGGTGCCCTCGGTGTAGACGATCTTGCGCGGATTGGCTTTGAGAACTTCAACCAGATTTTCAAACATGGTGTTTTCCTCCAATATGTTCATCTATTTTCTGTTTTTCTGTGAACATGGTTTCACAATTAAATAGTGTAACACCACCTCCGACGTTTTTCAACCCCCGCACACGATTTTAAAAAGAGGTTGTTGCCGTTTGCGTGCGGGCGTGGTAAAATACAGACCGTTATCAGAATGTTACAGGAGGTGCGGCATGGAACGCAATTTTGCTGCCGTCATGTCGGAGCTGCGCCATGCGCGCGGGCTGTCGCAGCGCAAGGTCGCCGCCGATCTGAAGATCAGTCAGGCGCTGCTGTCCCACTACGAAAACGGCGCGCGCGAGCCGGGGCTTGCGTTCGTATGCAGGGCCTGCGATTACTATGGCGTGAGCGCTGACTTTCTGCTCGGCCGTGCGCCGAGCCCGACCTGCACGCCCGAACAGCTCGAGGCGCTGCGTGTGCTCGTGCAGGACGTGCGCACAGCCGCTGACCGCGCCGAGGCCGCACTGGAGGAGATTTCCCTATGATCCCACAAGAAAACATCCGCAATTTTTCGATCATTGCCCACATTGACCACGGCAAGTCCACCCTGTCCGACCGGCTCATCGAGCTGTGCGGCGCAGTGGATCAGCGCGAAATGGAGCCGCAGCTGCTCGACAACATGGATCTCGAGCGTGAGCGCGGCATTACCATCAAGGCGCGCGCCGTCGGGCTGACCTATCACCGTGACGGCAAGGTCTACACGCTCAACCTCATCGATACGCCGGGCCACGTGGACTTCAACTATGAGGTCAGCCGCTCGCTCGCCGCGTGTGAGGGCGCCGTGCTGATCGTGGACGCCTCGCAGGGCGTGGAAGCACAGACGCTTGCCAACACCTACCTTGCACTCGACCATGATCTTGAGATCCTGCCGGTCATCAACAAGATCGACCTGCCCGCCGCCGACCCCCAGCGCACCAAGACCGAGATCGAGGACATCATCGGCATCCCGGCCATGGACGCGCCTGAGATCTCGGCCAAGCAGAGCATCAACATTCAGGCCGTGCTCGACGACATCGTCGACAACGTCCCCGCCCCGCAGGGCGACCCGAATGCCCCGCTGCAGGCGCTCGTGTTCGACAGCCAGTATGACAGCTACCGCGGCGTCATCGTGCTCATGCGCATCATCTCCGGCACGCTCCGGCGCGGCACGGAGGTGACGCTCATGTCCACCGGCGCGTCGTACAAGGTGCTCGAGGTCGGTCATCTGCGTCCCATCGGGCTCGACCCGTGCGACGAGCTCGGTTGCGGCGATGTCGGCTACTTCACCGCGAGCATCAAAAACGTGGAGGACACGCGCGTGGGCGACACCGTCACCGAGACTGCCCGCCCCGCCGCCGAGCCGCTGCCCGGCTACCGTCCGGCGCGGTCGATGGTCTACTGCGGCATCTACACCGAGGACGGCTCAAAGTACCCCGACCTGCGCGACGCGCTCGAAAAGCTCAAGCTCAATGACGCCTCGCTCTCGTTCGAGCCGGAGTCGTCGGTCGCGCTCGGCTTCGGCTTCCGGTGCGGCTTTCTCGGTATGCTGCACATGGAGATCATTCAGGAGCGCCTCGAGCGCGAGTTCGACCTCGATCTCATCACGACTCTGCCGAGCGTTATCTACCGCATCACCAAGACCGACGGCACGGTGCTCATGATCGATAACCCCCATGACTACCCGAACCCTGCCTCCATCGAAGTCGCGGAGGAGCCGTATGTGAACGTGTCGATCATCACGCCGCAGGAATTCGTCGGCAACATCATGCCGCTGTGTCAGGATCTGCGCGGCGAGTATAAGAATATGCAGTATCTTGACAGCCGCCTTGTGGAGCTGCACTACGAGATGCCGCTCAACGAGATCGTCTACAACTTCTTCGACACGCTCAAGGCGCGCACGAAGGGGTACGCCTCGCTCGACTACGAATTTTCCAGCTATCACCCGAGCGAGCTCGTAAAGGTGGATATGCTGCTCAACGGCGATCAGGTCGACGCGCTGAGCTTCATCGCCCACAAGGACAAGGCCTACGGCCGGGCGCGCAAGCTGTGCGAGAAGCTCAAGGAGAACATCCCGCGGCAGCTGTTCGAGATCCCGGTGCAGGCCGCGATCGGCGGCAAGATCATCGCACGCGAGACCGTCAAGGCCCTGCGCAAGGACGTGCTCGCCAAGTGCTACGGCGGCGACATCACGCGCAAGAAAAAGCTGCTCGAAAAGCAAAAGGAAGGCAAGAAGAAAATGCGCCAGCTCGGCACGGTCCAGATCCCCACGGAGGCATTTCTCGCCGTGCTCAAGCTCGATGACTAAGGAGGCTGCACCATGCTCGAATTCCGTTTTGACACCCAGCTGCTCATCGAAGGCCACGACCTCGACGAGGACGCGATCCACGACTACATTCTCGCCAACATCGCGGGCGACTGCCTGCTCGCCGTGGGCGACGAGGACCTCATCAAGATCCACTTCCACACGAACACGCCCTGGAAGGTGCTCGAATACTGCGCCGGTCTCGGCGACATCCACGACATCGTCATCGAAAACATGGAGCGGCAGGAAAACGGCCTGCACGGCTGAGTGATCCGCTTCGACAACGCAAAAGCCCGACCGGGAAAACCGGTCGGGCTTTTGCAGTTCTATGTGATTATTTGGCGTAGGCCTCCGCCACAAGCTTGCCCTGCACCAGATAACGCTGGTGATTGTCCCCGCGGTAGCAGGTCGAGAGCGTCAGAATGCGGTCGCCCGGCTGCGGCCACGCGTCCTCGCGGACGTTCGACTGCAGGCTCTTGCGCGCGAGCACATCGTCAAAATACGCCGCAAAATCCTCTGCATCCGCAAAGTCGTAGCACAGCAGCAGATGCTCGTTCGAGTGCGGATAGGCCGCGAAGATCTCATACACGAGCATCCGGTCCGGGAGATAGACGTAGATATAGCGGTGCGATTCAAAGACCTCCGCATCCGAAAACCCGTTGAGCTGGGCGAACATACGCCCGTTGCGCAGGTTGTGGCCGTAGAGCACGGTCATGGGGTCGGAAAAGTCCTTCCGGTTGTAGCTCTGGCTGAAGATGCTGCCGCCGCTGTAGTAGGCGCCGTTTTCGCTGTGCTTGGAGTAATACTCCTGATCGTCCTCCGCACCGCGCTGCAGCACGGCATAGCTGATGTCCGTGTCCGGGATCTTGATCCACGCATAGATATCCGGGTTCATGGCCTGCAGCTCGTCAAAATCGACCGGGATCTTCACGCGCCCGAGCTGAAAGCTGCCGCCGTCGTCGGAAATGTTGGTGCGCATCCGGTCACCGAAGGTCTGCCCCTGATAGTACTGCACGATGTACCACACGCACCACGCGCACGCGCACAGCGCCGCGAGCGCCACGAGCACCAGAACGCTGCGCACAAGGATTTTTTTCTTCTTCATCGTTCACCTCATAAAAACAAAAGCCCCATGAAGATCATGGGGCATTGTTATCCATGTGACCGCTGCTTCACTTGACGCGAATCAGCTTTTTGCCGCAAAACAGCACCGCTGCGATCGCTGCGATGGCCGCAAGGATCACCCACAGGATGCTGAAAGACTCACCGGTCTGCGGAGAGGTGTTGCCTTTATTGGGCGTGGCATTCGCATCGGTGTTGCCTTTATCGGGCGTGACAGTCGCATCGGTGTTGCCCTTCTCGGGGCTGGTGACGTTGCTGGCAGCAAACGCCGTCGCCGACAGGGCGAACACGAGAACGAGTATCAAAAGAATGGCCACAAAACGCTTCATTGTGAACTCCTCCATTCATAAACTTACAGTTTTTCAAAGGTACTATGATTTTACATCATTTGCGTACAAATTGCAAGGGGGTAATTGCAAAAAATATCCGTTTCCCGCTCACCCCTCCACCGGCTCATAGAAAATGCTCAGGATCAGCTCCAGCAGCGCGTCCGAATCGACCTGATACTCCGCGTGCCGCTGCTCGCCCATGACCGATGTGCCGGGGACATTGACGATGTCGTCCGAGAAGTGCATCCCGCTCGCCTGCTGCGCCAGATAGACCATCATGGCGGTGTTGATGTTCGTCGTGGTGTTGCGCCGGATATTGTTATAGAGCGCGAGAATGCTTGCCGGATCCTCCTTGACCTGCGCGAGCATCTTGTGCACGAGCGCAAGCACGACCTGCTTTTGCCGCTGCATACGCTGGTTGTTGCCCTCGGTCGAATCGGCGCGGTAGCGGATGTAGTTTTCCGTGAGCTTGCCGGTGAGCGTCACGGGCTGTCCGGCGGCAAAGCCGGGGATGCTCGTGTCCGGCGTGACCGTCACGCCGCCGACGCTGTCGACGAGCTGGCGGATACCCTGCATATAGATCGAGCCGTAGACCGGGATCGGCAGATCGTAAAACAGGCGCGAGACGGCCGCGCTCGTCAGCTCACAGCTGCGCTCCGCCCCGTCGCCGTAAGCGTAGGCAAGCGCCAGCTGCGCCGTAGCCGTGCCGACGTGCTCACCCGCGCTGTCGAGAATGTCGAGCGTGCACATCGCGTCGCGCGAGACGGAGATGAGCGTCATCTCCTTGTTGCGCAGATCGAGCACCGCCAGGATGTTCACATCCGACTGGTTGGCGTTGCCGTAGATGCCGTTGGCATCCTGCTTGACCTGCTCGTCCACGCCCATGAGCAGGATCGTGACGATATCGGTGTTGTAACGATAGAGCCGGTCATTGTAGCGCACCGTGCCCGAGCCGAGCGGCTCCACATCGTCCCGGGAAATGTTCATCCCGTCATCGTCGGTCAGCGCATTGCGGCCGATCGCAGACAAAACCAATACCGTTGCGACCAGCAGCAGCGCGATGGCGAGCAGCACACACACGATGATGACCAGCACGCGCGTGCCGCGGCTCATGCGCTTTTTCGGCGGCCGCTCCGCCGGTGTCTGACACTTGTCTGGCACAGCTGTCCCCTCCTCTGTCCGGTAAAAATCGTTCTGTGCGCATGATACCACGTTTTGGTCCGTGTTGTAAAGCCGGGAGCGGCGTTTGCGGTTGACTTTTGCGCGCCGCGCGCCTATCTTAAAGGCAGAAGCACACGAAATTCCGGAGGTCTTGCTATGGACGAAATCAGTATCCGCAGCCACTGGGTCAGCGCATGGAGCACCAGCCCCATCGACGCGAGCCTGTCCGAGACCGGCATCCTCGACCGGCTCGGCGTCGCCGTGACGGAGATATCCGCGCGCACGGCCGTGCAGCTCACGGCCGGTGGCACACACGTGCGCCTGACGCTCTCAAACGTGTTCGGCGTGCTGCCGCTGCACGTGGCCGCCTGCACCGTCGCCATCGGCGCGGACGATGCGCGCGGCATCGAGCCCGACACGCTGCACACCGTGACTTTCGGCGGCGAGCACCATGTCCGCATCGCCGCCGGGACGAGCTGCACCTCCGATGCCGCCGCGCTGCCGGTCACCGCCGGGCAGACGCTGACCGTCACGGTCTTTTACCGCGGCATCAACGCCATGCGCACGATCGGACTCATCGGCGGATGCAGCTACGCCGAGCTCGGCAACTGCACGCGCCGCCCTCTGCTGCATCTGGCCATACCGATGCAGCACACGGCGGAGACCGGCGCGTATGAGGTCATCCCCGCGCTCACGGAGATCGACGTGCTGGCAGCGCCCGGGACGCACACGTGCGTCATCTTCGGCGACTCGACCGTGGCAAACGAGCTGCCGCGGCTGCTGGCGGCGCGCCTGCGCGCCGATGGGATCGGCAGCGTGAGCGTGACGCAGGCCGCCATCAAGGGCGACCGGCTGGTGGCCGACGGCGTCGGCCGCGCGGCGAAGCTCCTCGGCGGCGCAGGCGTGAAGCGCTTCAGGCGCGACGTGCTCGCGCAGGCGGGCGCGGACATGGTGCTCGTCAAGCTCGGCGCGAACGACCTCATCCACCCGCATTGCCGCAGCAAGCAGGGACTGCTGACCCCGGTCACGTTCGCGCAGATGACCGCAGGCTACCGCGCGCTCGCCGACATGGCGCACGCGCAGGGCGTGCGCATCTGGTTTTGCGAGCTCACGCCGTGGAAGGGCTATACGCGCAATCTCTTCGGGCGCGGCGACGACATCCAGTGGTCGCCGGAGCTTGACACGCTGCGGCTGGAGCTCAACGCGTGGTTTCAGAGCGCGGACTGCCCCGCCGACGGCTACATCCCGCTGGATGCTCTGGCAGACCCCGACGACCCGGACGCACTCATCGCGTCCTATACGACCGACGGCGTGCACCACACCCCTGCCGGACAACGCGCGCTCGCAGCCCTGATCCCGGAGGACATCTTCCGGGAGCCGCCAAAGGAGGTGCACCCATGACCGGTATCCGTCCCGCGACCGCAGACGATCTGCCGCGCATCGAGCAGATCTACGACGCGATCCACACCGCAGAGGAAACCGGCGCCGCCAGCGTCGGCTGGGCGCGCGGCGTCTACCCGACACGCGCGACCGCGCAGGCCGCGCTCGACGACGGGGCGCTGTTCGTGCTCGAGGATGATGGCGTTCTCGTTGCCGCCGGACGCATCGACCAAGTGCAGGTGCCGGTCTACGCGCAGGTGCCGTGGCAATACGCAGCGCCGCCGGAGCAGGTGCTCGTGCTGCACACGCTCGTCGTTGACCCGACGATCGCCAGGCACGGCTACGGCACGCAGTTCGTGCGCTTTTATGCCCGGCGCGCCCGCGCGCTCGGCTGCACGGTGCTGCGCATCGACACGAATGCAAAAAACGCCGCTGCCCGCCGGCTCTACGCCCGTCTCGGCTTCCGCGAGGCCGCCATCGTGCCGTGCACCTTCAACGGCATCACCGGCGTCTCGCTCGCCTGTCTGGAAAAGCGGCTGGACGCAGAATAGACGCCATACAGGAAAAACCGCAGTCCGTAGACTGCGGTTTTTTCGTTGCTCCGTTCACAGCGTCGGGCGCTCGCCGTACATCCGCGCGTAGTAGCTCTGGTATTCGCCGGAGACGATCTCCTCCCACCAGGCGCGGTGCGCAAGATACCAGTCGATCGTGCGGCCGATGCCGTCGGCGAACTTTGTCTCCGGCAGCCAGCCGAGCTCCGTGTGGATCTTCGTGGGGTCGATGGCATAGCGCAGGTCGTGCCCCTTGCGGTCGGTGACGTAGGTGATGAGGCTTTCGGGCTTGCCAAGCTTGCGGCAGATCAGGCGCACGATGTCGATGTTGCGCATCTCGTTGTGACCGCCGATGTTGTACACCTCACCGATGCGCCCGCAGCCGACCACGAGGTCAATGGCCTTGCAGTGGTCGGTGACATACAGCCAGTCGCGCACATTCAGTCCCTGCCCGTACACCGGCAGCGGACGCTCAGCGAGGGCGTTGATGATCATGAGCGGGATGAGCTTTTCCGGAAACTGATACGGCCCGTAGTTATTCGAGCAGCGCGAGATCGTGACCGGCAGACCGTAGGTGCGTCCGTACGCGCCCACGAGCAGGTCAGCCGCGGCCTTGGAGCTGCTGTAGGGCGAGCTCGTGTGCAGCGGCGTCTGCTCGGTGAACAGCAGCTCCGGCCGGTCGAGCGGCAGGTCGCCGTAGACCTCGTCGGTCGAGACCTGATGGAAGCGGACATTCCCATATTCGCGGCAGGCGTCCATGAGCACGGACGTGCCGATGATGTTCGTCTGCAAAAACAGCGACGGGTCGGCGATCGAGCGATCCACATGGCTCTCGGCGGCAAAGTTGATGACCACGTCGGGGCGTTCCTCGGCAAAGAGGGCATAGACCGCCTCACGGTCGCAGATATCCACCTTGGCAAAGCGGAAGTTCGGCTGACCGAGCAGCGGCGCGAGCGTGGAGAGATTGCCGGCATAGGTGAGCTTGTCGATGCACACGAGCCGGTCGTCCGGATAGCGCTCGCGCAGGTAAAACAGGAAGTTCGCGCCGATGAAGCCGGCGCCGCCGGTTACGAATCTAATCATGCAGTTCCCTCTCAAACACCAGCTTGTCCTCCGCGACCGCGCGCAGATGCGCGCCGTAGGGCGCGTTGTGATACTGCGCAGCGGCAGCCAGCAGCTGCGCCTTCGTGAGCCAGCCCATGTGATAGGCCACCTCTTCCGGCGCGGAAATGATGACATCCTGCCGGTTTTGCACCGTCTGGACAAAGACCGCCGCGTCCATGAGACTCTCGACCGTGCCGGTGTCGAGCCACGCAAAGCCGCGGCCGAGCAGCTGCACCTTCAGACGGTCGTCCTCGAGATAGAGCCGGTTGAGATCTGTGATCTCCAGCTCACCGCGCGCGGAGGGTCGCACCTGCCGTGCCTTTTCCACGACGCGGTTGTCGTAAAAATACAGCCCCGTGACGCAGTAATTCGAGCGCGGATGCTCCGGCTTTTCCTCGACGGACAGCACGCGCTTGTTCTGGTCGAACTCCACAACGCCGAAGCGCTCGGGGTCCTTGACATGGTAGCCGAAGATCGTGGCACAGCCCGCCTCGGCATCCTTGACCGCCTCGCGCAGATTGCTGCGAAAGCGGTTTCCGTAGAAAATATTGTCGCCGAGGATCATGGCGCACGTGTCATCGCCGATGAAATCCTCTCCGATCAGAAACGCCTGCGCCAGACCGTCCGGATGCGGCTGCACCGCGTAGGACAGCCGGATGCCGAACTGGCTGCCGTCGCCGAGCAGACGTTCAAAGCGCGGCGTGTCCTCCGGCGTGGAGATGATGAGGATGTCGCGGATGCCCGCGAGCATGAGCGTCGAGAGCGGGTAGTAGATCATGGGCTTGTCGTACACCGGCAGCAGCTGCTTGGACGTGACCCGCGTGAGCGGGTACAGCCGTGTGCCGGAGCCCCCGGCGAGGATGATGCCTTTCATCGTCTGTGCCTCCCTTTTCAGTCTCTGCGGTACAGGTCGCGGGTGTATACCTTCTCCGGCACGTCGTCGAGCGCGGGCTCGGCGCGGTTGGCAACAATAACGGCCGCCATGCGCTTGAATTCGGCCAGCGACGCGATCACCGGCAGACCGGCGAAGGAGGCCGCCTCGAGCGTCGGCTCATAGATCACGACGCTTGCGCCCGCGCGGCGCAGCCGCTCGATAACGCCGCGGATGCTCGACTCGCGGAAGTTGTCCGAGTCGGCCTTCATCGTCAGGCGGTACACGCCGACGACGCCGCCCGCCGCCTTGCGCAGGATCTGACGGGCAATGTGATCCTTGCGCTCGTCGTTGGCCGTGACGGCGGCGCTGATGATCCGGTTCGGAATGTCGCCGAAGTTTGCCACCAGCTGCCGCGTGTCCTTCGGCAGGCAGTAACCGCCGTAGCCGAACGACGGATTGTTGTAGTGTGCGCCGATGCGCGGGTCGAGGCACACGCCGTCGATGACCTGGCGCGTGTCGAGTCCCTTGAGCTCGCAGTAGGTATCGAGCTCGTTGAAATAGCTCACGCGCACGGCGAGATACGTGTTGGCAAAGAGCTTGATGGCCTCGGCCTCCGTCGCGTTCGGGTACAGCGTCGGGATGTCCGTCTCTGCCGTGCCCTGCTGCAGCAGGGCCGCAAACAGGCGCGCATCCGCCTCCGTCGCCGTGCCGCCGCGCGGACGGCCGACCACGATGCGGCTCGGATGCAGGTTGTCATACAGCGCCCTGCCCTCGCGCAGAAATTCCGGCGAGAACAACAGCCGCTTGCAGCCGAACGCCTCCACGATCCGCTCCGTATAGCCGACCGGCACCGTGGATTTGATGACCACGAGCGCGCCGGGATTGACCCTGCCCACGAGCGAGAGCACCGCCTCGACGGTCGAGGTATTGAAGATCTGCCGCTCGGGGTCATAGTCCGTCGGCGTGGCGATGATGACCACGTCCGCCGTGCGGTAGGCCCGCTCGGCGTCCACGGTGGCCGTGAGCGTGAGCGGCCGTGTGCGCAGAAAGTCCGTGATCTCGGCGTCGGCGATCGGCGAGACGCCGCGGTTGATGTTTTCGGCTTTGGCGGGGGTCGTGGTCACGGCGGTGACGGCATTGTGCTGCGCGAGCAGCACCGCCTGCGCCAGACCGACATAGCCCACACCGGCTACGGTGATGTTCATATCGGTCCTCCGGTTTCTCAAATCATGCATGGGTCACAACGCGGCCGGGACAGCTGCCCCGGCCGCAGAAAAAGCAGATGATAGCGTCAGCGGTTTTCCTCGATCTCCACCGGCAGATCGGTGAGATAGCGCCGCACCATGTCAAAGGCGTGGTTGGCGGCGGCGTGCTTGATGCGCACGCGCCCCCACTTGTCCTTGTGCAGCGTGCGGTAAAACGTCCCGTCCGGCGTGGCAAGCGCCACAAAGAGCGTGCCGACGGTGTGCACACCGTCGCCCTCCGGTCCGGCAAGGCCGGTGATGCTCAGGGCGAGATCCGTGCCAAACATGGCGCGCGCGTGCTCCGCCATCGCGCCCGCGACCTCGGGGCTGACCGCGCCGCAGCGCGCAATGAGCGCGGGGTCGATATCCAGCAGCCGGGTCTTGGTGTCGTTGTTGTAGGCGATGATGCCGCCGGCAAACATCGCCGACGCACCCGGCACGTTTGTGAGCATATCGCCGAGCAGACCGCCGGTGCAGCTGTCGGCCACGGCAATGGTCTTGTGCTGCCGGAGCAGCAGCTGAGCCGCGCAGGTCTCGATGTTCGGCGTGTCAATGCCGTAGACAAAGGCGCCGAGCTCGCGCTGCAGGTGCGCGATGCACGGGGCGATCATGGTCTCGGCCTCGGCCTCGGTGGCCGCCTTTGCCGTGACGCGCACGAGGCACTCCCCCTCCTTGGCGTAGGGCGCAAGGGTGGGATTTTGCATCTCGTTCATGAGATCGCGCAGCTGGTACTCCATCGTGCCCTCGCCGATGCCGAAAATCTTGACGCTGTGCGAGACGATGATCCCGTCGCCGCGCGCGGCGAGCAGCGGGCGCACACGGTAGCGCAGCAGCGGCTCACACTCCAGCGGCGGTCCGGGCAGCATGATGACCATGCAGCCGTCGGCCTCGAATGCGCAGGCGGGTGCCGTGCCCCAGTCGTTTTGCAGCACGGTGCAGCCGCGCGGCAGCATGACCTGCTGCAGGTGGTTTTCAGTCATGTAGGTGTTGCGCTCGCGGTACAGACCGCGCAGACGCGCCTCCTCCGCCTCGTTGAGTTCGAGCGGGATGCCGAACGCGCCGGCCACGACCTCCTTGGTCAGGTCGTCGCACGTCGGGCCGAGACCGCCGGTCGTGATGATGAGGTCGGCACGGGTGCGGGCAAGCTGCACCGCCTGCTCGAGCCGCGCGCGGTTATCGCCGACAACGGTCTGCCAATAGACGTTGATGCCCAGCTCCGAGAGCAGGCGCGCGACAGCCGCCGCGTCGGTATTGATGGTGTCGCCGAGGAGCAGCTCCGTGCCGACGGCAATGAGTTCTGCGTTCATAAATCGATCCGGATCCTTTCAATTCCGTCCACAGCCTCGCGCACGAGCGCGTCGATGTCGAGCGCGGCCTCCGCCTCCGCGACCTCCGCCACGGTCGGGCGGGTCTTGGGGTGGCGCGGGGTAAAGACCGTGCAGCAGTCCTCATACGGGAGGATGGAGGTGTCAAACGTGCCGATGTCGCGCGCGATCTTGACGATGTCGCGCTTGTCCATGCCGATGAGCGGCTGGAGCACGGGCAAACTCGTCACGGCCTGCGTGCAGGCCATGGCCTCCATGGTCTGGCTGGCGACCTGACCGAGGTTTTCCCCGGTGACGATGGCCTTGCAGTCGTTGTGCGCGGCGATGTCCTCGGCAATGCGCATCATGAACCGGCGCATGATGAGCGTGAAATACTCCTCCGGGCAGGCGCGGCGGATCTCCTCCTGGATGTGCGTGAAGGGCACGATCTGCAGCGTCATGCGGCCGGTGTAGGCCGTGAGCTCCCTGGCCAGCGAGATGACCTTTTCCTTGGCCAGCTCCGAGGTGTACGGGAAGGAGAAAAAGTGCACTGGGATCAGGCGCACGCCGCGCTTGGCGATCATATACGAGGACACGGGGCTGTCGATGCCGCCGGAGAGCATCGTCACGGCTGCGCCGTTGCAGCCGACGGGCATACCGCCCGCCGCCTCCACAGCCTGCGCGTGGACATACGCCGCCTGCTCGCGCACCTCGATGCGCACAGTCAGCTCCGGGTCGTGTACATCGACCGCCGTGTCGGGAAATGCCTCGGCGAGCTCGCCGCCGACATACTGCGAGAGCTCAATGCTCGTCATGGGGAAGCGCTTGTCCGAGCGCTTGGTCTCGACCTTGAAGCTGCGCGCCGCCGTCATCGCGTCGTGCAGGTAGGTCTTGGCGAGCGCCGTGATGGCGTCCTTGTCCTTTTCACAGGCGGCCGCGCGCGTGATCGTCGCAATGCCGAACACCTTGCGCACGGCGTCATACGCCGCGTCAAGATCGGCCGTGTCGTCAGCGGCCTCGATATAGAGCGCCGACTGCAGATACGTCACGCGGAAGTGACCGATGGGCTTGAGGCGGCGCTTGACGTTTGCGACCAGCCTCTCTTCAAAATAGTGCTTGTTGAGCCCCTTGAGGAAGATCTCCCCGGGCTTGCAGAGCAGCAGATCATTCATAAATCGTTCGTTCCTTTTCTTTCAGGATATCACAGGCAGCGCTCGATGAGCGTGATGAACACGCCGACCGACCACGCGCCGAGCCACACGAGCAGCAGGCACACGAGCGCACCGAGGATCAGCCCGATGAGCGAGCAGACATAGCCGACCGTGCGCGGCGTGCCGTTGAAGCCGAGGCTCTTGGCGCGCGCGGAATAGATCAGACCGATGATGCCCGTGACGACCGAGCCGAGCGCCGTGTAGCCGAACACGAGCAGCGCACACGACACGATGCCGAGCACCATGGCGACGGTGGCCTCGTGCTTGCCGGGCTGCGGTCCGGACGGCTGATACCAATTGTAGTTGTTGTGATCCATGACAAAGCCTCCTTTTGTCAGGCGCGGCCGCCGGGCTCACGGCTCGGCGACGGAAAAATCATACGTGCGGTACTGGATGGCCTCCGCCAGATGCGCGAGACCGATGGTCTGCGCCCCGTCGAGATCGGCGATCGTGCGCGCGACGCGCAGGATGCGGTCATAGCTGCGGGCGGTGAGCGCCATGGCGTCAAACGCCTGATGCATGAGCTGCTCACACTCGGGCGAGAGCGCACAAAACTCCGCAAGGGCGCGCGGTCCCATGTGGGCATTGGTCGCGGTGGTGTCGTCCCCGTAGCGGGCGCGCTGCACGGCGCGGGCGGCGTTGACACGCGCGCGGATGGTCTCCGACGATTCCCCGGCCGAGGGCTCGGTGAGCTCGTCAAAGTCCAGCGCCGGCACCTCGACGATGATGTCGATGCGGTCGAGCAGCGGACCGGATACGCGCGCATGGTAGCGGCGCACGTCGCGCGGCGAGCAGCGGCAGCGCCCCGAAGGGTGCCCGTACCAACCGCACTTGCAGGGATTCATGGCGCACACGAGCATGAAGCGGCTTGGATACGTCACGGAGCCGGTCGCGCGCGAGATGGTGATGCTGCCGTCCTCGAGCGGCTGGCGCATCGTCTCGAGCACGGCGGGCGAAAACTCCGGCAGCTCGTCGAGAAAGAGCACGCCGTTGTCGGCAAGGCTCATCTCGCCCGGCTGCAGCGCGCTGCCGCCGCCGGACATGGCGACGTTCGACACCGTGTGGTGCGGGGCGCGAAACGGCCGGACACGCACGACGGGATCGTCCGGCGTCGTGAGACCGAGGACGGAGTAGATCTGCGTGGTCTCGATCATTTCGGCGCGGTTCATCGCAGGCAGAATGGTCGGCAGGCGCTTGGCGAGCATGGACTTGCCCGCGCCCGGCGGTCCGACGAGCAGGATGTTGTGCCCGCCCGCTGCCGCTACCTCAAGCGCGCGCTTGACGTTTTCCTGCGCCTTGACCTCGGCAAAATCGACCGCAAAGTGCGGTGCGGCCGCAAAGTCCGGCGGGGACATGGGCGCGATGGGCTTCTCCCCGCGCAGATGGTGCACGAGCTGCGAAATGTTCTCGACCGGGTACACGGTCACGCCCTCGGCAAAGGCGGCCTCGGCCGCATTGCCCGCCGGGACAAAGAGCTCCCTGAGGCCGATCTGTTCGGCCGCGAGCGCCATCGTGAGCGCGCCGGTGACGGGGCGGATCTCCCCCGCGAGGCTCACCTCGCCGAAGAACGCCGCCGTCGCCGGCGGCTGGCGGATCTCCCCCGTGGCGCAGAGGATCCCCAGCAGCACCGGCAGGTCATAGAGCGTGCCGGCCTTGCGCGTGTCCGCCGGGGCGAGGTTCACCGTCAGGCGGCTGACCGGAAACTTCATGCCGTTGGTCTTGATGGCGCTGCGCACGCGTTCGCGCGCCTCCTTGACGGCCGCATCCGGCAGGCCGACGATATCAAACCCCGGCAGACCGTTGGAGACATGGCACTCCACGCTCACGGCGTAGCCGCTCACACCGCGGCAGCCGAGGGACTGGATCTTGGACAGCAAACCGTTCGCCTTCTTTCACGGACGATGCCCCGGCGTTGACCGGGGCGCCGTCACTCGGATTTTGGGTTTACGCTTCGGTATCGGGCTCCGTGTCGCCGACGATGGCGATGTGCAGCTCCTCAAGCTGGTGCGGCTCAACGGTGCCGGGCGCGCCCATCATGACGTCCTGCGCGTTTTTGTTCATCGGGAACGGGATGATCTCCCGGATGCTGTCCTCGCCCGCGAGGAGCATGACCATACGGTCGACACCCGGGGCGATGCCGGCGTGCGGGGGCGCGCCGTAGCAGAAGGCGTTGTACATGGCCGGGAACTTGGCCTTCATATCGTCCTCGCCGAGGCGCACGAGCTCGAACGCCTTGACCATGATCTCAGGATCGTGGTTTCGCACCGCGCCGGAGCTGAGCTCGACACCGTTGCAGACGAGGTCGTACTGGAAGGCGTTGATGTCGAGCGGATCGACCTCGCCGCGCTCGGCCTGCTCGAGGATCTCGAGGCCGCCGTTGGGCATCGAGAACGGGTTGTGGCAGAACTCCAGCTCGCCGGACTCCTCACCGATCTCGTACATGGGGAAGTCGACGATCCAGCAAAATTCATACCGCTCGGTGTCCATGTGACCCGGCACGGCCGCGCCGAGCTTGGCGCGCAGCACGCCCGCCGTCTTTTGCGCGGCGGTCTTTTTGCCGGCCGTCACGCCGACGAAGCAGCCGGGCTTGAGGCCGAGCGCCGCCGTGATCTCGGCGGTGTGATCCGTGAAGAACTTTGCGATGCCGCCGGAGAAATTGCCCTGCTCGTCGACCTTGAACCAGTAGGGCTTGCTGCCGGCCTGCACCTCGACATCGGCGCAGAGCTTATCGACGGCCTTGCGCGCGAGCGCGCACTCGGGCACGACGATGGCCTTGACGGTGTTGCCCTCTGCAAAGGGCGCAAAGGCGCTGCCCGCGACGAGCGCCGTCATATCCTGCACGGTCAGGTCGATGCGCAGGTCGGGCTTATCCGAGCCGTAGGTGTCCATCGCGTCGCGGTAGGAAATGCGGCGGAAGGGCGCCTCGGATGCGATGTTGTACTTGCCGTACTTGGCAAAGATCGGCGGGAGCACGTCCTCGAGCACCGCGAACACATCGTCCTGCGTGGCAAAGGCCATCTCCATGTCGAGCTGATAGAATTCGCCGGGGCTGCGGTCGCCGCGGGCATCTTCGTCGCGGAAGCACGGGGCGATCTGGAAATAGCGGTCGAAGCCCGCCGTCATGAGCAGCTGCTTAAACTGCTGCGGTGCCTGCGGCAGAGCGTAAAACTTGCCGGGGTGCTTGCGCGCCGGCACAAGATAGTCGCGCGCGCCCTCGGGGCTGGACGCCGTGAGGATGGGCGTGGTGATCTCGAGAAAGCCGTGCTCGGTCATGGCGGCGCGCAGCGCGGCCACCACCTGACAGCGCAGGATGATGTTCTGCTTTACGGCGGGGTTGCGCAGGTCGAGATAGCGGTACTTCAGGCGCAGCGCCTCGTCGGCGTCGCGGCTGCGGTTGATCTCAAACGGCAGCTCATTGTAGCGGCAGCGGCCGAGCACCTCGATCTTGGTGGGCACGAGCTCAATGTCGCCGGTGGGCTGCTTGGGGTTTTTGCTCGCGCGCTCGCGCACGACGCCCTCGACGGCGATCGTGGACTCCTTGTTGAGGGGCTTGACGAGCTTCATCATGTCCTCGGTCTCGATGACGACCTGCGTCGTGCCGTAAAAATCACGGACGACGACAAAGGCAAAATTCTGTCCGACCTCGCGGACATTTTCCATCCAGCCGACGATGCGGACCTGCTCGCCGACGTTTTCGAGCCGCAGCTCGTTGCAAGTGTGTGTGCGGGACTGAAACATACTCCTGATTCCCTTTCTTTCTATCGAATATCGCCTCCGGCGGTGCGGCGGCGGTGGTATTACCGGATCACTGTTCGCGCAGGATCGCGCCGGCGGTGCGGCGCGCGATCTCCGCGCGGATGGTCTCGAGCGCGGCGGCCTGCGTCACGGCCTCCTGTGCGCCGGTGACCATGTTCTTGAGCGCGCAGACGTTTTGCGCGATCTCATCCTCGCCGAGGAAGATCACGAACGGGATGCCGAGCTTGTCGGCATAGCCGATCTTGGCCTTGAACTTTTTCTTCTCGCTGTAAAGCTGCACGCGCAGACCGCCTGCACGCAGCATGGATGCCAGCGACACGGCGGCGGACAGATCGTCCGTCATCGGCAGGATGAGCACGTCCGCCGGGGCGGTGAGCACGGCGTCAGAGATCATGTTCTGCTCCTGCAGGATGTAAAACAGGCGCGTCAGACCGATGGAGATGCCGACGCCGGGCAGGGACTTGTTCGTATAATACCCCGCGAGGTCGTCATAGCGGCCGCCGGAGCAGATGCTGCCGACCTCGGGATGGTCGAGCAGGACGGTCTCGTACACCGTGCCGGTGTAGTAATCGAGACCGCGCGCGATCGTGAGGTCGAGCTCGAAGTTCTCCTCCGGGACGCCGAACGCGGGCAGATAGCCCACAACGGTGCGCAGCTCATCGAGACCGGTGTCAAAGACGTCGCTGCGGCCGCGGTACTGCTCGAGGAAGGCGAGCTTATCCGCGCTCGTGCCCGGGCAGGCGATAAAGCGCAGGATCTCATCCGCCTGCCCGACCGTAACGCCGCAGGTATCGGTGAGCAGCTCGCGCACCTTGTCCGCGCCGATCTTGTCGAGCTTGTCAATGGTGCGCAGCACGTCGCCAGCCTGCTCGCTCAGGCCGAGGATGGCGAAAAAGCCGTTGAGCACCTTGCGGTTATTCACGCGGATGCGGAAGCGGTGCAGACCGAGGCGGGTGAACGTGTCGTAGATGATGGCCGGGATCTCGGCCTCGTTGAGGATATCGAGCGCACCGTCGCCGATGATGTCGATGTCCGCCTGATAAAACTCGCGGAAGCGGCCGCGCTGCGCGCGCTCGCCGCGCCAGACCTTGCCGATCTGATAGCGGCGGAAGGGGAAGGTGAGCTGACCGTAGTTGGCAGCGACATACTTCGCCAGCGGCACCGTGAGGTCAAAGCGCAGTGCCAGATCGCTCTCGCCCTTCGTGAAGCGGTAGATCTGCTTTTCCGTCTCGCCGCCGCCCTTGGCCAGCAGCACCTCGGCCGCCTCAATCGCGGGCGTGTCGAGCGGAGTGAAGCCGTAGCGGGCGTAGGTCTCGGCCAGAACGGCGCGCATTTTGTCCATCTGTACCTGCTTGTCCGGCTGCAGCTCCATGAAGCCGGACAGCGTGCGGGGTTTGATCTTGTCCATGATGTCTTGGTTTCCTTTCGGGCTTACGATTTCTTTTTGGGGTTGACGATGTCGCGCCAGTCGAGATCGCCGCGGCTCAGACCGAGGATGAGCACCTCAGCCGTGGCGACGTTGCTGGCAAACGGGATCTGCCGCTGGTCGCACAGGCGCGCCATGCGGTTGACCTCGTCGAAGTTGCCGTTTTCCGCATCGCAGAAAAACAGCACGAGGTCGATCTCGTTGTACGCGATGCGCGCATCGAGCTGCTGGCAGCCCTGTGCCGAGTGCAGATACGTGCGGATCTTCAGTCCGGTGGCCTCGGAGATGAGCCGGCCGGTCGTAAACGTGGAGCTCAGTTCGTGCTTGGCCAGAATGCCGCAGTATGCGATGCAGAACTGGACCATGAGTTCCTTTTTTCCGTCGTCAGCGATCAGTGCAATGTTCATGTGGAAAACTCCTCTCTTTCTGGTCAGCGGCCGTCATCGCAGCAGCGAGAGCTCGCTCTCGGGGGCGGTGTCAACGGTCTTGACGGTAAAATATGCGTCGAGAAAATCGCGCGCGATGGAGGCGATGGAAGCGCCGGCGCTGCCGTGCTCCACAACGACCGCCACGGCGACCTTGGGGTTGTCATACGGTGCGTAGCAGATAAAAATGGCGTTGTTGACCTGGTTATCGCCGAGCTGGGCGGTACCGGTCTTGGCGGCGACCTTCACGCCGTAGCTGCCGAAGGTCTCGTAAGCGCTGCCGGCGGGGTCGTTGGCGACGAGGTACATACCCTTTTGCACGGCGGCCCAGTTGTAGTCGCCGGTCTCAACGGTGCTGAGCACCTCAGCCTCGTTTTCATAGATGAGCTCGCTGCCGTCGTAGCTGCGCACGGACTTCAGGATGGACGCGCTGTGGCGCGTGCCGCCGTTTGCGATCGTGGCGCAGTATTCCGAAAGCTGCAGCGGCGTGAACAGGCTGTACGACTGGCCGATGGCCGCCTGCAGCGAGTCGCCGACATACCAGTTCGTGTTCTCGAGCTTTTTCTTCACGGCCTCCGTGGCCATCTGGCCGGTGCTCTCCGGCAGCTCGATGCCGGTGTGCTCGCCGAGGCCGAAGGCCGCGGCATAGCGCGCGAGCGTGTCGATCGGCAGGCTGTCGCCGACGGTGTAGAAGAAGATGTTGCACGAGTCGCGGATAGCCTCGGTAACGTTGTCATTGCCGTGCGTGGTGCCGGAGGAGGCGATCCAGCACTTGGGCGCGTAGCCGGTGTCCTCATACTTGCGGAACGTGCCGGTGCACTCGATCTCCGTTCCGGTGGTGATGACGCCCTCGGTCAGGCCGGCAATGGCCGTGCAGGGCTTGAACGTCGAGCCCGGAGAATACTGGCCGAGCAGCGCGTGGTTGAACAGCGGCTGGTTGTCCGCCTCGGAGACGGCCTTGTAGTTCTCCTCGCTCTGGAAGAGCGTCTGCAGGTCGAAGGTCGGGTAGTTTGCGATGGCCAGCGGCTGACCGGTGGCGACGTCGACCGCCACGAGCGCGCCGCCGCCGACGGCGTCGCTGTCTTCCGTGGATTTTGACTTCATGTTCTCGATGCCCTTGGTCAGCGACTGTTCCGCCGCCGACTGCAGGTCGAGGTCAATGGTGAGACTGACCTGATTGCCGGGCTCCGGCTCCTTGGTATAGGTCGTACCGGTGACGGTACCGGCAGCGTTTTTCGTCACGATCGCCGTGCCGTCCGTGCCGTGGAGATATTTCTCAAAGGCGAGCTCCGCCCCGTCCTTGCCGACGGTCGCGCTCATGGGATAGCCCTGCGTCTTATAGGTCGTGTACTCCTCGGCGTTCATCAGGCCCGTGTAGCCGAGCAGATGCGCCGCCAGATTCGTGTGATACTGGCGCGTATACGACACCGTGACCTCAAAGCCGGGGACGTTATTCTCCTTCAGGGAGGTGATGAGCTCCATGCTCGCGTCCTTGACAAAGACGTAATCGGGCAGATAGAGCTTGTCGATATAGCGCGTCTTGATCGAATAGCGCAGACCGGCGATGGTGCGCATATCGGCTGCGGAGTAGTTGTTGTTGATCTCAAACTTTTCGCGGCAGTAGCTCAAAAGCTCCACGGCCGTGGCCTCCTCGTCGAGACCGGCATATTTGAGAAAGCCCTTGAGCTGTGTGCGCTGCGTCTCGTTCATGTCCGTATACTCGAACGGCGGCTCGGTCGTGACCGGCATCTCGTCGACATACGTGTCGCCGCAGCTGACGACGGTGCGCGCAAGGCGCAGCAGGATGCCGTTCGGGTCGTCCTGCTCGAAGAGGTCATCGGGGTTGAAGACGAGGTTGTTGCAGCTCGTGTTCGACACGAGCACGCGGCCATAGCGGTCAAGGATGCTGCCGCGCGCGGCCGCCACGCTCTGGGAGCTGGCGACGCTGTTGCGGTTTTCCTCATAATACGCCTTACCTTCCACGATCTGCAGTTTGTAGAGCGCAACCACGAACACGATCACGAGCAGCGTGAGCATACACGCGAGCGCGGCGATACGGCCGGGCTTGATGGGTTTTTCCATAGCGAAGATCCTTTCGGGGGTACGGGCGCGCTGAATGCCTCAGCGCTGGGCACGCCGGCGGTGAAACGCACGGCTGATGTAGTAATACGGCACGGCGAGCGGGAGCGAGAACGCGCTCTGCCCCAGCGCCACGGCGAGCAGCCGCCAGAACGACGCGCCGTGGAAGATCCACAGGCGGAACATCTGGCAAAAGGCCGTGAGCAAAAACGCGGCCAGACACGTCACAAGAAACGGGAAGATGCTGTTATTGATGAGGTATGCCGCGAGCATCCCCGCGCCGAAGCCGATGAACGCGAAGAGCACGGCAAACAGCAGCCCCGTTTCGGGGTAGCTCATGGCGCAGAAATAGCCCGTGACGAGACCGAAGACCGCGCCCCATGTGCCGCCCTCAAACACGCCGACCGCCACGACGACCGCCGGCACGAACATGGCGTGCACGCCAAAGAGCGCGACGTGCGCAAAGACTGTGGTCTGCAGGATCACGGTGACCGCCATGTACAGCGCGCACCAGAGCGCGCGGTGTATCTTTTCCTTATTGATCAGATCCGCCCACATATCAGCTCACCACATCAAAGTCCTTGATGACGAACACCTGCAGCAGCTCGCCGAGATCACACGCGGGCGTGATGACGCCGTAGGTCTGCTGACCGCCGGCCTCGGTGCGCACATCGGTGATCGTGCCGACGACGAGCCCCGCCGGGAACGCGCCGCCCTTGCCGGATGTGAGCACGGTGTCGCCGGTGAAGATGCTCATGCCCTCGGCCAGGTAGCCGAAGCGCACGCAGCCGTCCTGCATGAGCGTGAAGTCGCCGAGCACCATGGCCGTGGCGCCGCTGCTGCTGATGTAGCCGCCGACGCTCATGTCCACGTCGATGACCGTGCGCACGGTCGCCCATGTGCTGCCGACCTCGATAACCTGACCGACAAGCGCGCCGGCCTCGTTCATGACGCAGTCACCGACCTCGATGCCGCAGTCGCTGCCCTTGCTGAGCGCGAGCGTGCTCGACCAGTTCGACGCGCCGTAGGACACGACGTTTGCCGGCTCAAGCTCGAAGTCCGTGTGCCGCTGCGTGAAGCCCAGCAGCTCGCGGTAGCGCTCGTTTTCCGCCAGCGCCTCCTGCCCCTCGCGCGCCTGCGCCTGCGCCTCGGCAAGCTGGACGCGCAGCTGGTCGTTTTCGGCCTTGAGCTGGTCATATTTATAAATGTAGCCGTAGATGCTCTCGAGCCACTGCGCCGTGACGGTCGCGGCCTTTTGCAGCGGCGCGCGCACGATGCCGTCGAGATTCGTGAGGAATCCCGCCTTGCCGCCGAGCGCCCCGGCGATGAGCGCGAGCACGAGCACGACCGCAAGCACGATCGCGCCGATGCGCGCACCTTTTTTCTTCAGATATGTTTTCCAGTTCAAAGCAGCTCGACTCCCAGTTCGTTCAGCAGTTGTCCGAGCCGGCACAGCGGCAGGCCCATGACGTTGAAATAGTCCCCGTCCAGATGCGCGACAAACAGCGCCCCGCGCCCCTGAACGCCGTAGGCGCCGGCCTTGTCCATCGGCTCACCGGTGGCGATGTAGCGCGTGATCTCCGCCGGCGTCAGCGTGCGAAAGCGCACGGCCGTGTGCTCGGCCGCCAGCCGCGTCTCGCCGCCGCGCAGCACGGCGACGCCGGTGTAGACGGTGTGCTCGCGTCCCGACAGGGCGGCGAGCATACGCGCGGCGTCGGCCGTGTCCTTCGGCTTGCCGAGGATCACGCCGTCAAGATAGACGATCGTGTCCGCCGCGATGACGATGTCCTCCGGCGCGCAGGTCTGCGCGACCTCCTGCGCCTTGTGCAGCGCAAGCTCGCGCACGGTCTGCTCCGGTCCTGCGCCCGGCGTCGCGCGCTCGGGTCCCTTGGCCGGACGGATCGTCAGGTTCGGCACACCGAGCATCTCCAGCAGCTCCCGCCGGCGCGGGGAGCCGGAGGCAAGAATCCAGTTCATGGTCGTTCCTCCCGGGCGGGTCATTCCACGCCCCGATAATACAGTCCGCGGGTCAGCCCGTTGGGGCGGTAATCCGTCAGACCCTGATAGCTCTGCGTGACCGCGACGCACTCATGCGGCGTCTCGGTCGTGAACATGAGGCGCACGCCCCAGAGCCCCGCCGTTTCATAGTCCTCATGCTTGTCGGCAAGGTAGAGCTTGTGCGCGTTGAAGATCTGGTTGCGGTGACCGAACGCCGGCAGCACCGGGAACAGCGCCCCGCGCCGGTCGGCCAGATTGTTTGGCACGGTGCAGTTGCAGCGCCCCGCGCTGTTGCGGATGATGCACTGCTCGGTGATCATGCACGGCAGACGGCCGTAGACGATCATCTCGGTGTCGACCGCCTTGGCAAGGTCGCGGATCTGCGCCACGCGCAGCTCGAACGACGCCGTCGCACTCACGAGCCCGGCCTGCTGCAAGACTCCCTCGGTGTAGGAGTTAAAGACATTGAGCCCAAAGTCGCCGCGCACACGCATTCCCGCGCGGCGGGCGAAGAAGATGTGCCCCATGTTGCCGACGAGCGCCTCGCACACGCCGTTTTCGGCGGCGCGGGAGAGCATCGCGTGCATATCCTCCGCCTGATCGTCCGTAATGACGCGCGGCAACACCGCCACGACCTGCGCCCCCTGCTCCAGAAACGGGGCGACGCGCGGAAAGGCCGTGTCCAGGATCTCGACCGGCACATACACATACGCCGGGTGCAGCGCGGCCAGCTCCGGCGTGAGCTGCTCGGGCTGATGCACCTGCACGATGAGCACGGGGTCGGCATAATAGCGCTTGCCCTCCGGACGCAGCGGCAGCGGCAGGCTGCGCCGCTCGGGCAGCGCCGCGCGCTCGTCCTTCAGACCGGTGATGAGCCGGCGGCGCAGGTCGTTGACGGCGGCCGCCGGAAGGTACAGCCCGGGGTCGATGCGGCTTTCCGTGCCGGTGGAATAATAGGGCGTTCCGCCTGTTTTGGCAAATTGATCGGCAAGGCTCTGCTCGGTCAGCGGCGCACGCTGCGCAGGCTCGGGCACAGGCCCTGTGAGCACGGCGCGATGCCCGTCCTCATCTGCAACGGCGGCCATGACCGGCTCGCCCGCGCGCACTTTGGCATAAAACTTCACGGGCACGCGGCGGCGCTCACCGTCGGCATATGCCTTGCGCGCGGCGGTGAACATCTTTTCGGCCTCGCGGTCAGGCTCGGCCGCGCGGGTGCCGAGCATATCCGGCCCCTTCTCGCCGAGCAGGTAGCCCTGCGTGAAGCCCTGACGCGAAAACGCCAGCGCAAGACGGTCGCTCTCCTCCTGCGTGGGCACGCGGTGCTCATGGATGCACTTGGCGTACACATCCGTGACCACGGCGACATACTCCGGCCGCTTCATGCGTCCCTCGATCTTCACGCAGGCGACGCCGGCGTCGGCAAGCTGCTGCAGATAATCCGCCAGACAGTTGTCGCGCAGGCTCAGCGGGTACTCGTCCATGCGGCCGCCCATGCTGTACTGCATACGGCACGGCTGCGCACACGCGCCGCGGTTGCCGCTGCGGCGGCCGATGAGCGCACTCATATAGCACTGACCGGAATAGCAGAAGCACAGCGCACCGTGCACAAAGACCTCGGTCTCGATGCTCGCGTGCTGCGAGATGAAGCGGATCTGCTCGAGCGAGAGCTCGCGCGAGAGCACGGCGCGGGTGATGCCCATCTCGGCCGCAGCCTCGACTCCGGCGAGGTTGTGGATGCTCATCTGCGTGCTCGCGTGCAGCGGGATATCCGGCAGGGCGTCGCGCAGCACGCGCGCAAGCCCCAGATCCTGCACGAGGATCGCATCCGCCCCGGCGTCCGACGCCTGCTGCGCGAGCGCGGCGGCGGACTCCATCTCGCGGTCACCCACGAGGGTGTTGAGCGTGACGTAGACCTTGCAGCCGCGGATATGGCAGTAGCGCACCGCTTTTGCAAACGACTCCCGTGTGAAATTATCTGCGCTCCGGCGCGCGTTGAACCCGTCGCCAAAGCCCATGTACACCGCGTCCGCCCCGTTTTGCACCGCCGCGATGACGGCATCGAGGTTGCCCGCAGGCGCCAACAATTCCAGCATAGACCCACTCCTAGTTATAGTCATACATATCGCATTATAACACAGGCGCTGCTCTTGCTACAAGTCAATTTTCATGCTATAATGTGAATCTATCATGAATTTCTATCGACCCGAGGGGTAATTGCATGGATCAAGCCGAATTTACGCTGTCGCGGCCGGTTTGCCTGTCGCTGCCGATCGAGGAAGCGGACAAGCTGCTGCAGGAAAAGGACGGGCGCTGTGCCCTGGTATATCTCGCGCTGCTGCGCGCCGGGGGAAAGCCCTTCCCTGCCGAGCGCATCGGCCTGACCGAGCGTGAACTGCGCCAGACGATGGAGCGCCTGTGCGCGCTCGGGCTCGTCTCCGCCGCCGGAAAAGAACAGCCCGCCCCGGCGCAGCGCAGTGCCGCGCCCGCAGCCGACCGGCAGAGCGCCGCCGAGCCGAAGCTCGTGCCTGCGGCCGAGCTGCCGCAGTACACGGCGGAGGACATCTCCACCCGGATGCTCAGTGACGCGCCCATGCAGACCGTGCGCCGCGAGGCCGAGCAGCTCTACGGCCGCAAGCTCACGACACCCGAAATGAATATGCTGCTCGGGCTGCGCGACTATCTCGGCCTCCCGGCCGACGTGCTCATGGAGCTGATCCACTACGTCTTTCAGGAATACCGCGCCGAGCGCGGTCACGCCGGCACGCCGACGATGCGCCGGATCGAAAAGGAGGCCTACGAATGGGCCGATCAGGAGATCCACACGACGGCGCAGGCGGAGGAATTTTTGCAGCGGCGTCAGGCGCGGCGCGACCTTGCGCAGCAGGTGCTGCAGGTATTGCAGATCTGCGACCGTGCGCCGAGCCGCACCGAGCGCGGCTACATCACGAGCTGGCTGGACATGGGCTTTGACTGCGAGGCGATCGCCGAGGCATATGACCGCACGGTCGTGGCGACCGGTGCGCGCAAGTGGCCCTATCTCAACCGCATCCTCATGAGCTGGCACGAAAAAGGGCTGCACACGCTCGACGAGATCAGCAGCGGCGACCCGCGCGCAGCGGGCAAGCACCGTGCGGCTGCCGCCGCGCACGCAGCCGACCGCGATGATCTCGATCGCGTGGAACAAATGCTCCGCAAGATGGAGCAGACCAACACCTAAGGAGGGACCGGCATGGCCCGCAATGGGATCTATCTGGCGCGTGCCCGCGAGCAGATCGCGCAGCAGCGCGCGGAAAATGAGCGCGAGCACCGCCGCCGCGTGGACGACGCCTATCGCCGCGTGCCCGGTCTGCGCACACTTGACCAGACGCTGCAGCAGCAGATGATCACGCTCGTCGGTCTGACGATGCGCCACGGCAGCGACCCGACGGACGAGCTGCGCGCGCTCGAGCGTGCGAATCTTGACACGCAGGCGCAGCGCGCCGAGCTGCTGACAAGCTATCACCTGCCGGTGGACTACACCGACGACATCTACACCTGCCCCGACTGCCGCGACACGGGCTATATCCACGGTCAGCCGTGCCGGTGTCTGCTGCGGCGCTACAACGCCGAGCTCACGCGCGACCTCAGCCGCCTGCTGCAAAGCGGCGACGAGTCGTTCGAGCACTTTGACCTCACGCTCTATGACGAGAGCGCGCGCCCGAAGATGGAGCGCGTGTTTCAGGTCTGCCGCACGTTCGCGCAGACGTTTCACCCCGGCACGATGAATCTGCTGCTGCAGGGCAGCACGGGCCTGGGCAAGACGTATCTGTCCGCGTGCATCGCACGCGTGGTCGCGGGCGCGGGCTACTCCGTCGCCTACGAGACGGCCGCGAGCGCGCTCGATGCGTTCGAGTGCGCAAAGTTCCAGCGCAGCAGCGCCGACGGTGAGGCCGCCGCGCAGCGCGTGGAGCAGTATCTCGGCTGCGACCTGATGATCCTCGACGATCTCGGCACGGAAATGATCACGGCCTACTCCACGAGCGCCCTCTACACGCTCATCAACACGCGCCTGACGCGCAAAAAGGCCACCATCATCAGCACCAACTGCTCCAACGAGGAGCTGCAGAAAAAATACACGCCGCAGATCCTGTCGCGCATCGCGGGCGAATATCAGACGCTCCCGTTCGCGGGTCGGGACATCCGGCAGATCAAAAAGGAGCGCGAAACATGAATCAGCACGAGATCACCGAGCGCCGTCCCCTGCTCGACGCGAGCGGCAACCTGACAGAGCCCGGCTATGCCAAGACCCTGCTGCCCATCTATCGCCGCAGCGACATCAAGGCCGGCAAAATGCGCATCAAGGAGTGGGACTACTACTGCGTCAACAACGGGCACTTTGCCCTCGCCCTGACCATCGCGGACAACAGCTACATGGGGCTCGACTCCATCTCCCTCATCAACCTCGATGAGGGCTGGCAGATCACGAAAAGCCCGATGCGCGCGTTCACCAACGGTAAGATCGGTCTGCCCGAGAGCAGCGAGCACGGCGATGTGAGCAGCTCCGGCAAGCACTACAGCATCCTGCTCAAAAACGAGGGCGACAAGCGCGTACTCATCGCACAGATGGACAACTTCGGTCCCGAGGGATCGCTGTACGCGAAGGTGACGCTCACGGACATCCCGCCCGAGTCCATGGTCATCGCCACGCCCTTTGACAAGGAAAAGCACTTCTACTTCAACCAGAAGATCAACTGTATGCGCGCCGAGGGCACGGTGACCTACGGCTACTGCAACCGCACCTACACCTTCGACCCGGCGGACAGCTTCGCCGTGCTCGACTGGGGGCGCGGCGTATGGACGTACAAAAACACGTGGTACTGGGGCAGCGCCTCCGGGCTCGTCGACGGGGAGCGTTTCGGCTTCAACATCGGCTACGGCTTCGGCAACACGAGCGCCGCGAGCGAGAATATGCTCTTTTACAAGGGCCGCGCACACAAGCTCAGTCAGGTGACCTTCCACATCCCCGGAGACAGCGGCAGACGCACGCCGGACTATATGCAGCCGTGGACGTTCACGAGCGACGACGGCCGCTTCGAGATGGACTACACCCCCGTGCTCGACCGCGCGAGCTGCTCGGACGTGGGGCTCATCAAGTCCGACCAGCATCAGGTGTTCGGCGTCTTTAACGGCCGCGCCGTGCTTGACGACGGCACGGTGCTGAACGTAAAAGACCTCCCCGGCTTCGCCGAGAAGGTCATCAACAAATGGTAAGGCCAAAAACCGCTCTGCATTTTGCAGAGCGGTTTTTGAGTCTGCCGGAAAACCTCCGGGTTTTTCTGTTCTTACGGAAATTACTTGCCCTCGATGGCATCGGCCAGCGCGCCGAGCCAGTCGCCCTGCACGTCCTCGATGCGGCCGGCATCGCACGCCGCCGCGATGGCGGGGTCGATGGGCAGCTTGGCCGTGTGCGGGATGCCATGCTTGGCGGCAATGGCCTCGATGTGGCTCTCGCCGAAGATGGCGTGCTGCTTGCCGCAGTCCGGGCAGGTGTAGTAGGCCATGTTCTCAACGATGCCGAGCACGGGCACGTGCATCATGTCGGCCATGTTGACGGCCTTGTCGACGATCATGCCGACGAGCTCCTGCGGAGACGTGACGACGACCACGCCCGCCACGGGCAGGGACTGGAACACCGTCAGCGGCACGTCGCCCGTTCCGGGAGGCATATCGACGAACATATAGTTCACGTTCTCCCACTGGACATCGGTCCAGAACTGGGTCACAGCGCCGGCGATGACCGGACCACGCCAGACGACGGGGTCGGTCTCGTTCGGGAGCAGGAGATTGATGGACATGATCTCGATGCCGGTGCGGGTGCGGTTGGGATACAGAAAATCCTCGCCGCCCATGGCGCCGCCGTGGACGCCGAACGCCTGCGGGATCGATGGGCCGGTGATGTCGGCATCGAGCACGGCTGCCTGATGGCCGCGGCGCTGCATCTCGCAGGCGAGCAGGCTCGTCACGAGGCTCTTGCCGACGCCGCCCTTGCCGGAGACGACCGCGATGACCTTGTCAACACGGGCGCCCGGACGCAGCGCCTGCTGCAGAGACTCGGTCGCGTGCTCGCAGTTTTCGCTGCAGTTCGAGCAGTCGTGGGTGCAATTTTCAGGGTTTTCGTTGTGATGGTCGCTCATAGTTGGGGATTCCTCCGTTTCAACGATGTGTTGGTCTTATTATACGCCAATGGTGCAGGAAGTCAACCGCCGGACGCAGCGAGAAAGTTATGCAGTCCGCACAGCACGACGCACGCCTCGGCGCGCGTAGCGTTGGCCAGCGGGGCAAAGCCCGCGCCGCGGCCGGTCAGCAGCCCCTTCTCATAGCAGAAGCAGACACTGTCGACCGCCCACGGGGCAACGGTGTCAAGATCCGCAATGTGATAGGCCGAAGGCTCAGCACTCGGTGCCGCGTCGATGCCCTTCCATTTGAGGTAGGCCGTCATGATCACCGCCATCTCCTGACGGGTGATGTTGTCGTTCGGCGCAAACTTCCCTTCACCCACGCCGGAGACGACCCCCTCCGACGCCGCCCAGGACACGCCGGGCGCATACCACGCGCTCTCCGCGACGTCTTCAAACCGGCTGCCGGGGTAGTCCGCCTTATTCACGCCGGCAAGCGCCGCCAGCATCGTCACGAACGCGCCGCGCGTGAGCGTATCGTCCGGGGTAAACAGTCCGTTGCCGACGCCGCTCACCCAGCCGGCGGCCGCAGCGGTATCAACATAGCTGCGCGCCCAGTGCTTGCGGCAGTCGCGGAAGGTCGGCTCGGGGTCGACCTCGCCCTCCGTTTTCTTCTCAAGGCCGTAATAGGCCGCAATGCCGCGCGCATCCGCCTGCGCGATGGCCTGCAGCTTTGCGTCGCTCGAGAGGAACTTCTCACAGTCGCTGTTGCTGCTGATAAAGCAGTGCTCGATGATCAGCGACGGGATGTGCGCAAGCTGACCGTAGCGGACGATGCCGTAATAATCGGCGAGCTTGCCGTTGGGGTACTTTGTGCCGTCATGAGAGCTCTCCTTGACGAGGCCGCGGCCGAGCTTGCCGAGCTGCGTGAGGATGTTCGTGCCGACACCGTCGACGATGTCCGCGCACTTGGCGTCATAGTTGCCATTGCTCGCAAGGATCAGCGCGCCGTGCGCAGACTGCGTGGCGGCACCGTTCAGGTGCAGGCTCACGAGCAGGCCTGATCCCTTCTCCTGCGCAAAGTCCACACGTCTCTGCACCTTGCTCAGGGGCGCCGTATAATACGTGCCGTCACGATCGGAGCGCGTCATGTCCACGTGGACATGGCGGTACGTCTCAAGCTCCTGCTTGAGATAGAGCCCGATCCTGAGCACGCAGTCCGCCTCCTGATACCCATAGGTGTTGTTGAGTGCGCCGGGGTCATATCCGCCTGCGCCGTCGCCGCCGTGACCGGGGTCGATCGTGATATACAGCCAGTCGGTATCCTTGGCTGCAGCCTCATTTGCCGCAGCCGCCCCCGGTGCCAGCAGCGCCGCCGACAGGGCCACAGTCAGAAAGAAAGACAAGATTCGTTTCATCCGTTCCTCCGGGCGCGCCGTGCGCCCGCCCTCCTTTTCGGAAAATGCCACATCAAAATTTTTGGGTTCTTTACCCCGCAGTGATTTTACCGCACCTATCCTGTTTTTGCAATGGTTTGCTCTTCCAGCTGTGTGCGGATGCGGCAACGCACAAAGATTGACAATTCCGGTCGGTCTGTGGTATGCTATGAGTTGTGACATTTGTAACAGACAGAGAGGCATCCTACATATGAACATGACTCTGGTAGTAATGGCGGCCGGTCTCGGCTCGCGCTATGGCGGCGTCAAGCAGATCGAGCGCCTCGGCCCTGACGGCGAGATCCTTATGGAATACGCGATCTATGACGCGCTGCGCGCCGGCTTTGACCGCATCGTGCTCATCATCAAGCCGGCAATGCTCGAGGACGTGCGCGCCCTCTTCGGCGACCGCATCGAGCAGCGCACCGGCATCCGGATCGATTACGCGTTTCAGACGCCAGACCGCTTCACCGCGGCGCGCCCGGAGCTGTCGCAGCGCAAAAAGCCGCTCGGCACGGTGCACGCCGTGCTGTGTGCGCGCGATGTGATCGGCACGCCCTTTGCCGTCATCAACGCCGATGATTTTTACGGCCGCGGTGCGCTCGACGCCGTCGCCGCTGCGCTGCCGGAGCTTGGCGGCGCGCAGGACGCCGCCATGGTCGGCTACCGGCTGAAAAACACCGTCAGCCCCTTCGGCACGGTCACGCGCGGCGTGTGCGCAACGCAGGACGGCCTGCTGCGCAAGGTGCAGGAGACGTACAAGATCCGCCTTTGCCCCGACGGTCTGATCCGCGACACGTCCGGCGAGGGCGAGGGCATCCTGCTCGACCCCGAGGCGCTCGTGAGCATGAATCTCTGGGGCTATCACCCGGCGATGCTGGACGTGATGGCGCAGTATTTTGACGACTTTGTGCGCGCCCTTGCCCCAGGCGATGAAAAGGGCGAATGCCTGCTGCCCGTGATGATGGACGCGCTCACGGCGCAAAACCGTGTGCGCACGTGCGTGCTGCAGACGGATGAGCACTGGTTCGGCCTGACGTATCAGGAGGATAAGCCCGGCGTCATCGCGGCGCTGCGCGCGCTGCACGCGGACGGGACATATCCCCCGGCACTGTGGAAATAACCGATCGAATGAGAGCGAAAACGCGGCGGATGCCGCGTTTTCGCTTTCTTCACATTTTTTCTAATGGTTTTTTAAGTGTCTGTCGGTATCATGGTGAAAATACCACCTTGCAGGAGGACCTCACAATGGATGAAAAGCTGCGCATCGCCGTATACGGCGACTCTCTGATGAAGGGCACACTGCCGGACGAGCAGCTCCGGTATCACTTTCACACCGACCTGTTTGAGGCTCCGCTTGCCGGCATAGCCGCCGAGGTGACGAACAAGTCCGTCTTCGGCGCGACCTCGCGCAAAGGCGTTACGCTCGTGCAGCGCGACCTCGCGCGCGGTCACCGCTATGACTGGGCGCTCATCGAGTACGGCGGCAACGACTGCAACTATGACTGGGCAGACGTGGCTGCCCATCCCGAGCAGCACCATGACCCCGTGGTGCTGGCGGATGAATTCCGCGCAAATCTCACGTCCATCGTGCAGATGCTGCGCGAGGCGGGTGTGCGCCCCATCTTCACGACCCTGCCGCCGATCGACGAGGTGAAGTACCTCGCCTGCATCGACCACAACGGCGCGAGCGCCGCCGGCGTCATGCAGTGGCTGGGCGACGTGCGGCGCATCTACCGCACGCAGGAGCGCTATTCCGGTCTCGTGTGCACCATCGCCGCCGAGCTGGACGTGCCGTGCGTCGACCCGCGCGAGCGTTTTCTCGACGGGGTCGATCCGCGCGTGAGCAACGCAGACGACGGCATCCACCTGTCCGAGGCGGGCTATGAGATGTTTTACGCCACGCTCATCGAGCAGGTACGCGCCGTCATCGTCTGACGACCGGAAAAAAGCAGCGGACACCGAGCGATTTCGGTGTCCGCTGTTTGTTTTTTCCTGTCAGATGCGGCAGGCCGCTTGTGTGCGTGCGCGCAGACGCGCTGCCGTCTGTGCATCCGCCTGACCGGGCAGCAGCCGCCAGACCCAGTTGCCGGTGGCCGTGCCTGGGGTGTTCATGCGGCTCTCCGCGCCGAGACCGAGCACGTCCTGCATCTGCGCGATGAACAGCTCCGCGCGCGAGCCCATACCGGCGCGCAGCAGCGCCTCGGGCAGACGCGCCACATCGTACACGCCGAGACAGCGCATGGCATAGTCGGCGTCCGCACCGCCGAGCGCCGCCCACGCAGCGGCGGGCTCGTTGTCGTGCGTGCCGACATAGCAGACGCTGTGTGCGCGCACGCGATCCGGCCGGTGCTCAGACGTGCCGCTGGGATCAAAGCCGAAGAGCAGCACGCGCATCCCCGGACAGCCGGAGCGCGCAACGAGCCGGCGCACGTCGTCGTCGATCGTGCCGAGATCCTCCGCGATCAGCTCGAGCTCCGGCGCCGCCGTGTGCAGCGCCTGCAGCAGCGCAGGTCCGGGACCGGGCGCCCAATGGCCGCCGCGTGCGGTCAATTCGCCACGCGGCACCACCCAATAGCTCGAAATGGCGCGAAAATGGTCAATGCGCACCACATCATACCGCTTTGCTGCGCCGCGAACGCGATCCTTCCACCACCGGAAGCCGTCCGCCTTCATGACGTCCCACGCATAGAGCGGGTTGCCCCAGAGCTGACCGTCGGCGCAGAAATAGTCCGGCGGGACACCGGCGACGGCGCTCGGCTGTCCGTCCGGGTCAAGACAGAACTGCCCCGGCTGCGCCCAGACGTCCGCGCTGTCGGCGGCAACGTACATGGGCAGGTCGCCGATGATGCGCACACCGTGCGCGTGCGCATAGGCGCGCACCGCGTCCCACTGGCGGGTAAACTCCGTCTGCAGATACGCGTGCAGCAGCACGCGCGCGTCGAGCTGCGCGGCCGCCTCTGTAAGCGCGTCCGCATCCCGGTCACGCAGCGCGGACGGCCAGGCATACCACGGTGCGCCGCCCTGCGCCTCCTTGATGGCCATGTACAGGCAGTAATCCTTGAGCCACGGCTGGGTCTCAAGCGCGGCGCGCAGCGCGGGCGTGACCGCTGCCTGTTCGCGCGCAAATGCCGCGGCCCAGAGCGCGGTCTTGCCCGCACGGACACGCTCATAATCGACACGCATGGGATCGCTGCCCCAGTTGACGGCGCACACCTCGGCCGCCGTGAGCGCGCCGCGCGCCATGAACGGCTCCGGCGACAGCAGATCGGTGCTGCCGGCAAAGGTCGACGCCGACAGATACGGCGAGTGCGCGCTGTCCGGCGGATTGAGCGGCAGGATCTGCCAATGGCGCTGCCCGGCGGCAGCAAGAAAATCGATAAACTCCCGGGCGGCTGTGCCCAGATCGCCGATGCCGCACGGCGACGGCAGAGCCGACACCGGCAGCAGGATACCGCTTGAGCGGGTCATGCTCCGTCACTCCTTTTGATAGCTGCGAATGATCTCCCGGAACTTCGGGTTGCGCGGCAGCAGGCGCATGAGCGGCAGGCCCAGAATGCCGAGCACGGCGAGCTCGCCGAGCGCGACCTGACCGCCGAAGAGCCAGAACGATGCATTCAGGTGCGGGAATGCGGCGTCCGTGAGCGACCACGTGAGCACCGCGCCGACAAACACAAAATTGAACACGACCGGCATGAGCGCCGCAAGGACGCACCGCAGCCATGACTGCGCGCCGCGCCCGCGGCCGAGCCACGCCGTGCACAGCGCCGCCAGCAGCGTCGCCAGCGAGCCGAAGACGACGTCAAAAATACCCGCCGCGCTCAGCAGATTTGCGATCGCGCAGCCGACGAACAGCCCCCATGCCGTGCAGGGGATGAAAAACGGCAAAATGCACAGCACCTCCGAGACCCGGCACTGGATCGCTCCGTAGCTGATCGGCGCCAAAAGCATCGTCAGGGCTGCATAGGCCGCTCCCGTGACCGCCGCGGCGGTCAATTTTCTCGTGGTGATGTGCATGATTCAATTCCTCCCATTTTTTTCGTTGCACACATTGTGCGCGCAGGGGTATGGCACCTGCGCCTGTTGAAATTGTGACAGCGGTTATTCTACTCCTCCGTCCGGCTGTTGTCAACCGGTTTGCTGTACAGGCAGCCGCAGTATTCCTGCCGGTAGAGGCCATATTGGCGGGACAGCTCGATGCTGCGCTTGTAGCCCTCGCGCTTTTTAAAATCCGACGGCAGCCAGCGCACGCCGTATTGCTGCGCAAGCTCGGCGCCGATGGCGTTGAGACGCTGCGCGTCCTTGTGCGGCGAGACGGTGAGCGTCGTGCCGAAATAGTCGAACCCGTGCGCCTGTGCCTGCCGCGCCGTCTCCTCGAGACGCAGACGGAAGCACACCGTGCAGCGCGCGCCGCCCTCCGGCTCACGCTCGAGACCGCGGACGGCGTCGATGTAGCGCTGCCCGTCATAGCCGCAGTCGAGCAGCTGCACCGCCTCCGGCGTCGGGAGGCGGCGGATGAGCTCCTGCTGCCAGTAGAGACGGCGGTCGTATTCCGCGCGCGGCTGGATGTTCGGATTGTAGTACAGCACGGTCACGCGAAAATACTGCGTGAGGTACTCCAGCACGTAGCTGCTGCACGGACCGCAGCAGCTGTGCAGCAGCAGGCGCGGCTTTTCCTCCGCCGGAAGGGCAGAAAGGAGCGCATCGAGCTGTTTTTGATAGTTTTCTTTCATAAGCGTCACCCGCCGGTCAGTATAGCACACACGCGCACAGAATACCAGCGCAGCTCTTGACGCGGCGAAGCATTTCCGATATGATATATCATAGGAAATTATACGAAGGAGGCGCGTCCAACATGGATCAGCGCATGAGCAAGGACAAATACTATCTCAACATTGCCGACGCGGTGCTCGACCGCTCGACCTGCCTGCGGCGCAAATACGGCGCGATCATCGTCAAGAACGACGAGATCCTCTCCACCGGCTACAACGGCGCGCCGCGCGGCCGCGTCAACTGCTCGCAGCTCGGCTACTGCAACCGTGAGCAGCTCAACATTCCGAGCGGTCAGCGCTACGAGCTCTGCCGCAGCGTCCACGCCGAGGCCAACGCCATCATCTCCGCCGCGCGGCGCGACATGATCGGCGGCACGCTCTACCTCGTCGGGCGCAGCGCCGCCGACGGCGAGCTGCTGCACGACACGACCTCGTGCGCCATGTGCCGGCGCATGATCATCAACTCCGGCATCACGCGCGTCGTCAACCGCATCGGCGACGACGGCATCGAGATCATCGACGTGCAAAACTGGATCGTCAACGACGAGTCCATCCAGCCGAAGGCCGAGGCGGAATAAGCGCGGTTTTTCTTTACAAGCGCGTGTTTTTTGATTATAATAAGCAAGTTAGACTGAAAAAAGGCAGGATTCAACCTATGGCATCCATTGCATTTGAGGAATACAAGAACAAACTCAACAACCTCCGTCCGGCGCTGGACGATCTGGGCGGCGCGCTGCATCTCGACGAAGCGCGCAACGAGGTCGAAAAGCTCGAGGAGGAGAGCGCGCAGGACGGTTTCTGGAACGACACCGAAAACAGCCAGCGCGTGCAAAAGCGCATCAAGACGCTCAAGCACAAGCTCGAGCGCTACGCCAAGCTCACCGGCGCATGGGAGGATATGCTGACCATGTGCGAGATGGCCGTCGAGGAGGACGACGACTCGATGCTGCCCGACCTTGAGAGCGAGTTTCAGTCCTTTGAGAAGACGCTCGAATCCATGCGGCTCGAGACGCTGCTGACCGGCGAGTATGACACGAACAACGCCATCCTCACCTTCCACGCCGGCGCCGGCGGCACCGAGGCGCAGGACTGGACGAGTATGCTCTACCGTATGTACAACATGTGGGCCGAGCGCCACGGCTACACCGTCAAGCTCATGGACTATCTCGACGGCGATGAGGCCGGCATCAAGAGCGCGACCATCATGATCGAGGGCGAGAACGCCTACGGCTTCCTCAAGAGCGAAAACGGCATCCACCGTCTCGTGCGCATCAGCCCGTTCGACGCCTCCGGCCGCCGCCACACGTCGTTCGCCGCCGTGGAGGTCATGCCCGAGATCACCGAGGACAGTGAGATCGAGCTGCGCGACGAGGACATCAAGATGGACGTGTACCGCTCGTCCGGTGCGGGCGGTCAGAAGGTCAACAAGACCTCGTCCGCCGTGCGTCTGACGCACATCCCGACCGGCATCGTCGTGTCCAGTCAGGTCGAGCGCAGCCACTTCCAGAACCTCGAAAACTGCAAGAATATGCTCCGTGCGCGTCTGGCCGAGATCAAGGAGCGCGAGCATCTGGAGAAGATCTCCGATATCAAGGGCGTCCAGCTCAAGATCGAATGGGGCAGCCAGATCCGCTCGTACGTGTTCATGCCGTACACGCTGGCCAAGGACCACCGCACCGGCTTTGAAAACGGAAACATTCAGGCCGTCATGGACGGCGACATCGACGGCTTCATCAACGCCTACCTGAGCATGAACGCCGACCAGGAAGCGAAATAAACGTGAAAAACTGCACGCCCGCTCGGACGTGCAGTTTTCTTATCGTCTGGGTATGAGGCGGATGATCTGCTGGTCGTCCACGCACTGATAGCCCGATGAGGCGGCGCGGCTTCCGAGCGCGCGGTAGACATCCCACAGGCGCTCGCGGTCAAAGAGCAGCGCGCGCATCTCATCATAGACCTCCGGCGACTCGCAGCGAAACTCCAGCACGGCGCGCCCATCCTCCCATTGGCTGCGCACGGCGGCAGCCGCCGCGGCGACGGTCGCCTCCGCCGCCGTATAACCGCTGCGGACGTAGTAATTATCGGCATTTGCGCGGCTGTCCGGCCAGAGTTCGGGCGCATCCGGCGTGTGGCGCACGGCCATGCGCGCCGCCGTGAGCGCGAACCACGTGTGGCTGAGATAGTCCGGCAGTGCCTCCGCGCTCCCTTCGTCCTGCAGATCCCACGTGGGGTCAAAGTAGTAGACCGCGCCGTCGAGCTCGGCTGCGACCCATGCGTGGCGCTCGCTCGTGCCGTCGGAGGACACGGACGTGCCCGTGACAGTGCGCGCCGGGATGCCGCCGCGCTCGAGCAGATAGACATACGCATCGGCAATGCCGCCGCAGACGGCCTGCCCCTCGCAGAGGGCGGCATAGGCCGTCTGGTCATACGTCTCGCGCTCGGTGTAGGCGACGTGCGTGAGCAGCCAGTCGTAGAGATACAGCGCGCGCTCGTAGTCCCCTGCCGGGGCGGCGGCAAGCAGACCGTCTGCCGTCTGCGCAAGCTGCGCGCGGCGCGCCGGACCGTCATCGGGATAGACCCAGTCGAACGCAACGGTGATGTGCGCATTCGCCCCGCCGTACACCGTGTAGCGGTAGGACCGCACCCAGAGCTCCGGATCGTCGAGCAGCTCGCGCAGGCAGGCGGTGAGCGTGTCGGCATCGCAGCCGTAGACGACCGCGTCCGTCTGCTCGCGCATCGCCTTGTGCAGCACGGCGGCAGCGCGTGGGTTCGCGCCGCAGTTCGGCGCAGTGTCCGGCAGGACGGACGACTCCCGCTGGATCTGCACCTGCTGCACCGGTGTGAGCTGCGCGCGGATGCGCGGATAAAACATCGCGCCCGCCAGCACGAGCAGCAGCACCAGCAGCAGCGTCAGCCCGCAGCCCGCACCGCGGCGGCGCGGCGGCGGCGTTTGACGCAGCCATTGCGCATCCAAGTGATCGTTATCGTACATCCGGGTCACCTCCTGCGTGTGATTGTGGAAATGTTGTCAGCTTTTTTGTGCCGCAACGGTGGAAATCGCAAAAAGTTTCTGCTATAATGCTGCCCATTCATGTATATACATTAAAGGAGTTTTTATCATGATCGAAGTTACTTTCCGGATCGAGAGTCTGGACTACACTGATAAGCTCGATTCCCAGCTCCCGCTCGTGCTCGAGGCACTGAGCCAGAGCGGCAGCATCAACCCCGTGCTCAAGCTCGCGTGCAACACGCCCGAGGCCTCGGCACGCATCGTCAAGGGCATTCTGCGCACCATGTCGCAGGATCAAAAGCAGCGTCTGGCCACGAAGATCGTCAATGCCAACCGCGAGAAGCTCATGAGCAAGCTCAACGATTTCGCCGCCAGCAAGGGCGTCGACGTGCACATCTGCGACTGCGCCGCCACCTACCGCTAAAGCAAACCTTTGCCGCCCAAAAGGGCGGCATTTTGCTGTCTGTGCCCGGATAGATCCGCGCACAGGCAGCAATCAGATTGCATTCGAGGCGGGCCCTTCGCCCCCTCGAGCGCCCCCGCTGCTCTGTCATCCTGCCCGGAATCGCATCATCTCAGCAAAACGCACGCCGCCCGATCACGGGCGGCATTTTTTTGCCGCAGCTTTATTTTACCATCCCGCGCGTGTACAAGTCTACCGCTTTTTGTCTGCGCATAAGCTGTGCCATCCGGGAAAGGAGGCATGGCCATGATCCTCGCGCTCGCAGGAAATCCAAACTGCGGCAAGACGACGCTCTTCAACGCGCTCACCGGGGCGAATGCGCGCACGGGCAACTTCCCGGGCGTGACCGTCACACGCAGCGAGGCCGTGTGCCGCGCGCGGCCGGACGTGACGCTCGTCGACCTGCCGGGGGTGTATGCGCTGCGCCCCTTCTCGGACGAGGAGCGCGTCACGCGCGCGTATCTGCTCGGCGGTGAGCCGGACGCGGTCATCAGCATCGCGGACGCGACGTGCCCGGCGCGCAGTCTGTATCTGACGCTGCAGCTGCTGGAGCTGGGCGTTCCGGTCGTGCTGGCGCTGAACGTGATGGATGCGCTGCGCGCAGGCGGCGGCGCGGTGGACACGGCGGGGCTGGCGCAGGCGCTGGGCATCCCGGTCGTGCCGGTGAGCGCGGCGCTGGGTGAGGGACTGGACACCCTGCTCGACGCTGCCGTGCGCGCGGCGCAGGGTGCGCCGCCCGATCCGTGGCGCGCGCTGGCTCCGGGCGCGGTGCAAAGCTGCGTGCGCACGCTCGCCCGGGTGCTTGCAGACGAGGCGCGCAGGGCGGGTCTGCCGCCTGTGTTCGCGGCGACGCAGTGGCTCGACAGTGCACACGGCGATCACGCACCGGAGGCGGCACGGCAGGCCGCCGCGCGTATGGAGCGCGAGACCGGACTCACGCGCGGCGATGCGCTGCCCACGGCGCGCTTTGCGCAGGTGGACAGGCTGACGCGGTTTTTCACCCTGCCGCAGGCGCTGCCCGAGCACCGGCGCAGCGCGCGTATCGACCGCGTGCTCACGGGGCGGTATACGGCCTACCCCGCAATGGCGGTACTGCTCGGCAGCGTGTTCTGCCTGACGTTTCACATCGTCGGCCCGTGTCTGAGCCAAATGCTCGCGCGCGTCATCGCATGGCTCGCAGACGCGGCGGACGGCGCGCTTTTGGCGCTGGACGCAAGGCCGCTGCTGCGCGCGCTGGTGCGCGAGGGCGTGTTTGCAGGCGTGGGGAGCGTGGCGGCATTCGCGCCGGTGATCCTGGCGCTGTTTTTCTTTCTCTCCCTGCTGGAGGACACGGGCTATCTCGCGCGTGTGGCCTTCGTCATGGACAGTCCGCTGCGGCGCCTGGGGCTGAGCGGACAGAGTGCCGTGCCGCTGCTGCTGGGCTTCGGGTGCAGCGTACCGGCAGTGCTCGCCGCGCGCACGCTGCCCGCGCAGCGCAGCCGGACGCTGACGATCCTGCTCACACCGTGGATGAGCTGCAGCGCAAAAACGCCGGTGTACGCGGCCTTTGCCGCCGCATTTTTCCCACAGCGCAGCGCCTTGGTGTTTCTGGCGCTGTACGCGCTCGGCATCGGGACGGCGGTGGGTGCGGCAAAGCTGCTCGTCTGCACGGGGCAGCAGCGGACGGCAGTGCCCTTTGTCATGGAGCTGCCGGACTACCGCTGGCCGGACGCACGCAGCGTGCTGCGGCGGATGTGGCAGCGGACGCGGGAATTTCTCGCGCGGGCGTTCACGGTCATCCTCGCGGCAAGCGTGGTCGTATGGGTGCTGCGCACGTTCACCCCGGCGTGGCGCGTGGCTGCCTGCGCCGACGAGAGCCTGCTGGCCGCGATCGGACAGGCGATCGCGCCGGTGTTTGCGCCGCTCGGCTTCGGCGACTGGCGCGCCGCGACCGCGCTCGTGACCGGGCTGCTGGCCAAGGAGACGGTGCTGTCCACGCTCAGCGTGCTGCTCGGCGGCGAGCTGACGGCAGCGCTGCCGCAGGTGTTCTCCCCGGCGGCCGCCGCGAGCTTTCTCGTGTTCACGGCACTGTATGCGCCGTGCATGGCGGCGCAGGCGGCCATGCGCCAGGAGCTCGGCAGCAGACTCGCTGCGCTTGCAGCGGCGGCGGGATATTGCGCAGCGGCATGGTGCGCGGCGGCGCTCGTGTACCGCATCGCCGTGCACATATGAACAGAAGCAGGCTTCCGAAACCGGAAGCCTGCTTCTTGTGTTTTCTGCCCTCAGCCGTGGACGAGCACGCCGAGGTCGGGGTTGTTCGTGCCGGGATATTCGACCGTGGCCTTGCCGGCGCGCAGCGCGGCCGCCGCGCTCTCACGCAGGTCGAGCCCCGCGAGATACGCCCAGACAAGCGCCGCCATGACCGCATCGCCGCCGCCGGTCGTGTTGACCATGCGGGTGGGCAGGCACGGCAGATACACCGTTTCACCGCGCGTTCCGGCAAGGATGCCCTCGGCGCCCATGCTCAGAAACACGCGCTGCACCCCCTGAGCCAGCAGCGCCGCGACCACGCCCTCAGGCGTGGACTCGCCCGTGAGGTTCTGCCCCTCGGTGAGGTTGGGCTTGAACGTGTGCAGCGCGCCGAGCGCGGCGCGCATCCGCTCCGCCTTTGTGACGGAGACGGGGTCGGCAAAAAGCGGCGCCGTGCAGTGTTTGCCCAGCCACGTGATGGTCTCGCTCGTCAGGTTGCCGTCGATGACGACGGCGGCCGCATCGTTGAGCACATCCAGATGGTGGCCCAGATAGTCCGGCGTGATGGCGGCGGAGATGTCCGTATCGGACAGGCCGAGCTGCATCTCGCCGCGCTCGTCCGTGATGTACAGATACGTCGACGTGCGTCCGTCGGGCACGTCGAGCGCGCAGCCGAGATCCATGCCGAGGCGCACGCAGTCTCCGCGCAGGAGCAGCGCGTGCGAGTCGCCGCCGAAGGCGGTGAAAAATTTCACCTCCGCGCCGAGCAGACGCAGATCGTGCGCGATGTTGCGCCCGACGCCGCCGGGCGTGAGCGTGACCGTGCCGGGATTGGAGTCCCGGAAGATGAGCTTACGCTCCGGGCGGCCGCAGATGTCGAGGTTCACCGCGCCGACGACGCAAACATAGCCGCTCATACGTTCACCCCCCAGATGCGCTCGGCGTATTCGCGCACGGCGCGGTCGGCGGCGAAGATGCCGCTGTGGGCGATGTTCACGAGCGAGAGCCGCGCGCGCTCGGCGGGGTCGGCGATCGCCGCGTACAGCTTTTCGTGCGTGGCGGCATAGTCGTCAAAGTCCGCGAGCAGCAGGTACGGGTCGCCGCCGTAGAGCAGGCTGCCGACAAGGTCTGCATAGCTCTCGCCGTCGGCATAGCCGCGGCTCATATGCTCGAGCACGCGCCCCAGCCACGGGCTGCGGCGGACGTAGGTCTGCGGGTCGTAGCCCGCGGCGCGCAGCGCCTGCGCCTCATCAGCGTGCAGACCGAAGAGGAACATATTGTCCGCACCGAGCTGCTCGAACATCTCGACGTTCGCGCCGTCGAGCGTGCCGATCGTGACGGCGCCGTTCATCATGAGCTTCATGTTGCCGGTGCCGCTGGCCTCTTTGCCGGCGGTCGAGATCTGCTCGGACACCTGCGCGGCGGGCATGAGCATCTCGGCAGCCGAGACGCGGTAGTTCGGCAGAAAGTACACCTGCAGCTTGCCGCGGCAGACGGGGTCGCTGTTCACATCGGCCGCGAGCGAGCACAGCAGCTGGATGATGCGCTTGGCCGTCGCATAACCGGGCGCAGCCTTGGCCGCAAACAGGAACGTGCGCGGCTGGAACGACCGGTCCGGATCATCGTGCAGCATGAGCTGCAGCTGCGTGATGTGCATCGCGCACAGAAGCTGGCGCTTATACTCGTGCAGGCGCTTGACCTGCACGTCAAGGATCGCATCGCTGTTGAGCGAGAAGCCGTCCGTGCGGAACACCCACGCGGCCAGCCGCTGCTTGTTGAGTGCCTTGACCTCCTCGAGCCGCGCGAGCACGGCAGGGTCATGCACCGCGCGCTCAAGCCCCGCGAGCTCCTCCGGATGGCGCAGATACGCGTCGCTGCCGAGCACGTCGCACACGAGCGCGTGCAGACCGGGGTTGCACTGGGCAAGCCACCGGCGGTGGTCGATGCCGTTGGTGACATAGGTAAAGCGGCTCGGATCGAGCGCGCAGACGTCGCGGAAGAGGTCGCGGCGCAGGATCTCCCCGTGCAGGGCGGAGACCCCGTTAATGGTCTTGCACGCGGCGAGACAGAGGTTTGCCATGTGCACGCTGCCGTCGGCGATGATGAGGTTGCGCCCCACGCGCGCATCGTCGCCGAAGCGGGCGCGCAGGTCGTCGCACCAGCGGCGGTTGATCTCACAGATGATCTCCCACACGCGCGGCAGCTGGCTCTGAATGAGTCCCTGCGGCCACGTCTCGAGCGCCTCGGACATGACGGTGTGGTTGGTATAATTGACGCAGGCGGTGACGATCGCCCACGCCTCGTCCCAGCCGAGACCGTCCTCATCGAGCAGCAGGCGCATGAGCTCGGGAATGATGAGCGTCGGGTGCGTGTCGTTGATCTGGATGACGTGGTGCTCGGCAAAGTTGCGCACCGTGCCGTAGCGCGCGCGGTGGGCGCGCAGGATGCTCTGCGCCGTCGCGGAGACGAAGAAATACTGCTGGCGGATGCGCAGGGTCTTGCCCTCGATGTGGTCGTCCGCCGGGTAGAGCACCTTCGTGATGACCTCAGCCATCGTGCGCTGCTCCAGACTCTGGACATAGCTGCCGGCGGCAAAGAGGTACATATCCAGATCGTTCGGGCTGTGCGCCTCCCAGAGGCGGAGCGTGTTGACGCGCCCGTCGCCATACGGCGCGATGAGCATATCGCGCGGCACGGCCAGCACGCTCTCATAGCCGCGCAGCTCGCCGTGGTAGTGGCCATAGGCGTCCCAGTGCGGCTCAACGCGGCCGCCGAAGCGCACCTCGACCGTGTCCTCATGGCACGGCACGAGCCAGCTCGAGGCGGCGGTGCGCCAGTTGTCCGCGACCTCGGTCTGTCGGCCGTCGACGATGCGCTGCCGGAAAATGCCCAGCTCGTAGCACAGCGAGTAGCCCGTGGCGGGGATGCCCTCGGTGGCAAGGCTGTCCATGTAGCACGCGGCAAGGCGGCCGAGACCGCCGTTGCCGAGCCCGGCATCCGGCTCGGTCTCAAAAATATCGGCGGCGCTGCGGCCGAGATCCTCGAGCGCGCCGGTGAGCGCGTCGCCGATGCCGAGGTTGAAGGCGTCCTTCATCAGCGAGCGCCCCATGAGAAACTCCATCGACAGGTAGTGCACCTCGCGCTCGGGCGCGGTGCGGCTGTCAAACGTGTGCAGGCGCGAGAGGATCTCGCGGATGACGATGGCCGCGGCCTGAAAGACCTGCTCGTCGGTCGCGGTCTCGGCCGTGACGCCGAAGTGTGCGCAGAGCTTGTCGGCAATGGCGCTGCGCAGCTCGTCGCGGGAAATCTGATTGGTCATTGGCATATAACGATTCTTCCTTTACTTGGTTCGTGCGAAGGGTCAGAGCTCACTGCCCTTGGGGATGACGATCGGCAGCGCCTCACAGCCGGTGAGCGTGACGGCGGGACCGATGCGGACATTTTTGTCCGCGATGACGTTGCGCAGGATCGCATCGGCGGCGATGCAGGTGTCCTGCATGACGATGCAGCGGCTCAGCTGCGCACCGCGCGCGACACGCACGCCGGGAAACAGGATGCAGTCCGTGACCGTGCCCTCGATGAAGCAGCCGTCGGCCACGAGGCAGTTTTCCACGTGCGCGTGCTCGCCGTAATAGGTGCTGACATCCGCGCGCTCTTTCGTGCGCACCGGACGTTCAGCCGGGAAGAGCGATGCGCGCGCCGCCGGAGAGAGCATATCCATGCTGGCGGAGAAATAGTCCGCGACCGTGTCCACGCGCACAGCGTAGCCCGGGTGCAGGAACACGTCCATCGTGCCGCCGCGCGCAAGATAGGAAAACAGCGCGTCGCGGTGGAAGAAGGCGCGGTTTTCCTGCGCGCAGAGCTCGAGCATGGTGAGCAGCACGTCCTTATTGACAATGTAGACCTCCATGGAGGTGAGCCCCGCATCGGGCGCGGCGCTCGTGATGAGCTTCGTGACGCGGCCGTGCGCATCCGTGAGGAAACGGTGGTGTTCGCCCGTGACGTCCCCATCCCGGCAGACGGCCGTGATGCCGCAGCCGCCCGCCTCATGCTGCGCGATGGCGGCGGCGAGGTCAAGATTGCACACGACGTCCGCCGGCATGAGCACGATCTCCTGCTCCGGAATGGCGCGCACATAGGAGATGACCGCGTTGAGCGCCTCCGCCGTGCCGGCATAGTCGCCGCGGGTGTTGGCGCCGAACGGCGGCAGCAGATGCAGGCCCCCGCTGCGGCGTGACAGATCCCACGCCTTGCCGCTGCCGAGATGGTCGAGCAGGGACTGATAGTCCCGCTGCATGATGACGCCGACGCTGTGCACGCCCGCGTTGGAGAGCGACGAGAGCGCAAAGTCGATCAGACGGTAGCGCCCGCAAAACGGCAGGGATGCATTCGTGCGCCAGCGCGTCAGATCGCCGAGCCGCGCCGAGCTGCGATACGCGTAAACGATACCATGAACTTCACTCATACGTGCACCTCCGCTCCGTCATAGATCATTGCGCCTGCCGGGACTGCTGCGCCGGCGGGCACTGCCGTGTCAGGTCCGACCGTGGCGACGCCCCAGCCGTCCGTCCCGTCGGGCTGCGCGCCGATGTGCGCGCCCGCGCCGACGACCGTGCCCTCGCCGATGATGGCATACTCCACCACCGCACCCGGCTCAATGACGACGCCGGGGTGCAGGATGCTGTAGTGCACGCGCGCGCCCGCGCCGACGGTGACGGAGTTGGAGAGCACGGAGTTTTCCACGTGCCCCTCGATCGTGCAGCCCTCGGTGATGATCGAGTGCACCACCTGCGCCTGCCGGCCGATGCTGTGCGGCGGACGGATGGGGCTCTTGGCGCGGATGGGCCACTGCGGGTCGTAGAGATTGATGAGCGTGGGCGAGAGCATATCCATGTTCGCGTCCCAGAGGCTGACGATCGTGCCGACGTCGCGCCAGTAGCCCTCGAACCGGTACGGCAGGAGCTTTTCCCCGGCGGCGAGCATCTTGGGGATGATGTTCTTGCCGAAGTCCTTGTCGGAGTTCGGGTCTGCCTCATCCTCGATGAGATAGCGGCGCAGCACCTTCCAGTCGAAGATATAGATGCCCATGCTGGCAAGGTCGCTCTTCGGGTGGGCGGGCTTTTCCTCAAACTCGTTGATAAAGCCGTCAGACCCGACGTTCATGATGCCGAAGCGCGAAGCCTCCTCCATCGAGACCTGGATGACCGAGATCGTGCAGGCAGCGCCTGCCTGCTCATGCGCGCGCAGCATCTTGTCATAGTCCATTTTATACACATGGTCGCCCGAGAGGATGAGCACGCAGTCGGGGTCATACATCTCGATGAAGTCCATGTTCTGATAGATGGCGTTGGCCGTGCCGGAAAACCACGACCCGCGCTCACCCGCGCTCTGATACGGGGGCAGAATGTACACACCGCCGTCGATGCTGTCCAGATCCCACGCCTGACCGCTGCCGATGTAGCGGTTGAGCAGCAGCGGCTGGTACTGCGTGAGCACGCCGACGGTGTCGATGCCGGAGTTGGCGCAGTTGGACAGCGGAAAGTCGATGATGCGGTACTTGCCGCCGAAGGGGATGCTGGGCTTGGCGACCTTCGCCGTGAGCGCGTACAGACGCGAACCCTGCCCGCCGGCAAGCAGCATGGCAATACAGTGTTTTTTCAAGAAATGCGCGCCTCCTTATTTCTCAGATTGCAGAAAAAGCAAGGGGGGTCTCCCGCGCCGTTACCGGCCGCACACCGGCGCGCGGCGAATGCCCCACGGTCGGCTGCGGCGGTTCCGGTGGACGTGGGAAACCCCTGACAAGTGTTTAGTTAAAGCGGCTCATGGCGCGGTCCGCCCCGTCGCGGATGTAGACCGCGCAGGCCTCCGCCGCGCGTGCGGCCGCATCGTTCATGGCGGTCAGATCATCGCCGTGAAACGTGCCGAGCACCCAGTCGGGCATATCATAGTCCGGGTGCGGCGGCGCACCGACGCCGATGCGGATGCGCGGAAACGCGTCCGTGCCAAGGCTGGCGATGATGCTCTTGAGACCGTTGTGCCCGCCGGCCGAGCCCTTCGTCCGGATGCGCAGCCGCCCCGGCTGCAGATGGATCTCATCGGACACGACGAGGATATGCTCCGGCGGCACTTTATAAAACTTTGCCGCCGGTGCCACGGCCTCGCCGGAGTTGTTCATATACGTCTGCGGCTTCATGAGCAACACCTTCTGCCCGCCGAGCTCCGCCTGCGCCGTGAGCGCATGAAAGCGCAGCCGGTCGATGGACACGCCGCAGTCCTTTTCCACGGCGTCCGCCGCGAGAAAGCCCGCGTTGTGCCGCGTGTTGCGGTACTTCAGGCCGGGATTGCCGAGAAACACCACCAGCCATTGCACACCGCCGTGATTGGAAAAGAACATCACTCGAACAGCGAGGAGATGCTCATCTCCTCATAGATGCGATTGATGGCCTCGGCGAACACCGGCGCGACCGGCAGATACTGGATCTTGTCGCAGGCCGGCTTGTCCTTCGGATACGGAATGGTGTCGAGCAGGAGCAGCTCGTCGATGACGCTGTCGTTGATGCGATCGACGGCCGGGCCAGAGAGCACGCCGTGGGATGCGCAGGCGAACACTTCCTTCGCGCCGCCGACCTCGACGATGGCCTTGGCCGCGCCGCACAGGCTGCCGGCCGTGTCGACCATGTCATCGAGCAGCAGGCAGGTCTTGCCCTCGACGTTGCCGATGATGTTCATGACCTCAGAGCAGTTGGCCTTCTCGCGGCGCTTGTCCACGATGGCCAGACCCAGGCCCATCTTCATAGCGAACGAGCGCGCACGCGCCACGCTGCCGACGTCCGGCGAGACGACGACCATATCCTCGCGGCCGTAGCCGAAGCGGCGCAGATAGTGGCTGGCGAACAGCGGCGCGCCGTAGAGGTTGTCGACCGGGATGTCAAAGAAGCCCTGGATCTGCGCTGCGTGCAGGTCCATGGTCAGCACACGGTCAGCGCCGGCGATCGTGAGCAGGTTTGCCACGAGCTTGGCCGAGATCGGATCGCGCGCCTTGGCCTTGCGGTCCTGACGGGCATAGCCGAAGTACGGGATGACGGCGGTGATGCGGCCGGCGGAGGCACGCTTCATCGCGTCGATCATGACCAGCAGCTCCATGAGGCTGTCATTGACCGGCTTGCAGGTGCTCTGCACGATGAACACGTCCACGCCGCGGACGGGCTCGTTGATGGAGATGGAGCACTCGCCGTCGGCAAACGACGTGACCGTGCTCTTGCCCAGGGAGATGCCGAGATTCTTGCAGATCATGTCCGCCAGTTCGGGGTTGGACGAGCCGGTGAACACTTTGATCTCTTTGCCGTGTGGAATCATTTCGTAACTACCTCTCTTTTTGAAAAATTCCGCGTCCTGCGCACAGGCGCAAATATCCATATTTTCATACGAAATCATTATACCAACATTTTTGCCGCTTGCAAAGAGAAACCGGCAAATCGCGGCAAGAAATTTTTCCGTCCCGTGTGGAAATGTTTGTGCAATCTGCCGCCGCCTGCCGCCGCGAATCGACACTTTCCATTTTCCGAAGGGTGTGTTATAATAACGGCAATGAAAATCAAGGGGGCAGTCCATGCCCCGGGAAGGGAAATATATGAGTAACTTTAATGATCTGTACGACCATGTCGCAGCCGACCGCACGCGCGCCATCCAGCTGCTCGGCATTCAGGACATCCGGCGCAAGGCCATCGCCGAGCTGCTGGCCGCCAACGCCTACACCGAGCCCGCCAACATCGACGCCATGACCGACGAAGAGCGCGAGCAGCACAAGGCCGAGGCCGCCTATGCGCTCGGCCGCCCGCACATCCTCGAGGTCGCGCAGGTGCCCGCACCGGACAGTGACGAGACCTATGCCATGGCCGTCGGCGCCACGAGCGAGCACCCCAACTGTGTCGCCCTGTGCATCCAGACGAAGCTTGAGGAGCTCTATATGTCCGGCATCGTCGAGCGCAGCGCCACGCATCACCCGCGCCTGTTCGTCGTGGCCGCAAACGACACGCCTGACGAGGACGTGCAGGGGCTGAGCACGGCGCTGGATATGCTGCGCGTCACCTACCCGGATTTCCAGATCGTGCTCAACGAGCGCACGCCCGAGCAGGCCATGCGCGCGGCACTGTCCGACGAGCTGCGCGACGCGCTCGATGCGTGCAAGATCAACAACTCGCAGGAGAATTATCAGCGCCTGACCGCGACGCTGGCCGCAGCGCCGCTCTACTTCCCCGCCCAGCGTCCCGACAGCGCAGCCGCCGCAAACGACGGGCAGCAGCACCTGCAGTTCGGCAAGGTGCGCACGAACGACGGACGCACGTTCTTCTGCGCGTTCACCGACCGCGCGCGTCTCATCCAGTGGCGCAACATGGGCAGCGTCGAGCTCGGCGTGAAGGACTACACGTCCCTTGTGCTCTCCTCGAATGACACCGGCATCATCATCGACCCCGGCGTCGGCAGCGGTCTTGCGCTCACGCGTGAAATGCTCCAGACGCTGCAGGCGCAGACGGAGTTCATCGACCAGATGCGCGCCGCAGCCAACGAGCTCGGCCTGAACTTTGACGCCGACGCCATTTCCGAGGCCGCCCGGAACATCAACGTCGACGAGCCCGAAAAAACCGAGCGCAAAGAGCGCCGCTGGTTCGGCAAGAAGAAAAAGTAATCCATCCGTCCGGAGAGAGGGAGTCTGATATGAGAAAAACGAAAATCGTCTGCACCATCGGCCCCGCCTGCGACAACGAGCCGACCCTGCGCGCCATGATGCTCGCGGGCATGAACGTCGCGCGCCTGAACTTTTCCCACGGCACACACGACGAGCACCAGCGCCGCATCGACCTCATCAAAAAGCTGCGCGCCGAGCTCAATCTGCCCATCGCCATCATGCTCGACACGAAAGGGCCCGAGTACCGCATCGGCACATTCGAAGGCGGCAAGATCACGCTGGACACCGGCGACACCTTCACCTTCACGACCCAGCCGGTCGTCGGCAGCAATGAGCGCGTATCCGTGAGCTACCCCGGTCTCGCCAAGGATCTTGAGCCGGGCGACACCGTGCTCGTCAACGATGGACTCATCGCCCTGACCGTCACCGACACGACCGACACCGATGTCATCTGCCGCGTCACCGCCGGCGGCGTGCTGTCCGACCGCAAGAGCATGAGCTTCCCGAACAAGGTGCTCAAGCAGGACTTCCTGAGCGAGCAGGACAAGAGCGACCTGCTCTTCGGCATCGAGAACGACGTTGACTTCGTGGCCGCGTCCTTCGTGTCGCGCAAGCAGGACCTGGTCGACCTCAACACCTTCCTGCGCGCCAACGGCGGCGAGGACATCACCGTCATCGCCAAGATCGAGAACCAGCCCGGCATCGACAACATCGAGGAGATCTTCACCGAGTGCACCGGCATCATGATCGCCCGCGGCGACATGGGCGTCGAGGTGCCGTATGAGGAGCTGCCGAGCATCCAGAAGGAGCTCATCGGCAAGTGCCGTCTGCTCGGCAAGCGCGTCATCACCGCGACCGAGATGCTCGAGAGCATGACGCACAACATCCGCCCCACCCGTGCCGAGATCGCGGACGTGGCCAACGCCGTCTATGACGGCACGAGCGCCATCATGCTCTCCGGCGAGACGGCGGCCGGCGAACACCCTGTCGAGGCGCTGAGCGCCATGGCGCGCATCGCCGAATACACCGAGTCGCACATCAACTACGCCAAGCGTTTCCCCAAGACGCAGTTTGAGATCCACGACACGCTCGACGCCATCAGCCACGCCACCTGCGGCATGGCCATCGACATCGGCGCGAAGGTCATCACCGTCTGTTCCATCACGGGGCGCACCGCGCGGCTGATCTCGCGCTTCCGCGGCCCGACGGACATCATCGGTCTGACCACGAACGAGCGCGCCTACCGCAAGCTCGCCCTCTCGTGGGGCATCACGCCCGTCATGAGCGAGGTGTACGAGAGCACCGACGTGCTGTTTTACCACGCGCTGCAGGTCAGCCGTGCCGTCATGCCGCTCGAAAAGGGCGACAAGGTCATCATCACCGGCGGCATCATCAACGGACGCAGCGGCAACACGAACACCATCAAGGTCGAGTACGCATAAGGCCGCCGGCGCGCCTGTCAGCGCGCACCCCGGCGCATGACCCGCAGACGCAGTCCCACAAACGAGCAAACATCTTCAGCCCCGCGCGAATCGATCGCGCGGGGCTTTCTTTTGCGCATTTTGTTCACATAACTGCATTGACATAATTCGTATGCTGATTCTTGCTTTTTCTGAAACAGCAATCGTTTTTCTCATGTGTCGGTTGTCATAATATAGTTTTCATAATATCACAATCATGTGAAAACGTGAATTCCGCTGTCATTCACATAATTCGGTTTACATAAGCGCATAGTTCTGAATAGCTTTTGCTTGTGTTTCAAGTGCTTTTACGCACGTTCTGTTACCATAAAGTAGTTACCATAACACAGTTTTCCACGGTTTTTGTTTACATAATTTACAGGTGCAATAAAGAAAACCGTGCAGGAGCAGGTGCTTCTGCACAGTTTTGGTTGTCATAACATCGGTTTTGCGGTCTCACCTTATGCGACCACGTCCTCAAACTGACTGTTGTAGAGCGCCGCGTAAACCCCGCCGCGCGCGAGCAGCTCCGCGTGCGTGCCCTGCTCGACGATGCTGCCGCCGCGCATGACCAGAATGCAGTCGGCATTGCGGATGGTGCTCAGGCGGTGCGCGATGACAAAGCTCGTGCGCCCGCGCATGAGGTGATCCATCGCCTCCTGAATGAGCTGCTCGGTGCGGGTGTCGACCGAGCTCGTCGCCTCGTCGAGGATGAGGATGGGGGCGTTCGCCAGCACGGCGCGCGCAATGGTCAGCAGCTGCTTTTGTCCCTGCGAGACGTTCGTCGCGTCCTCGTTGAGCTCCATCTGATAGCCGCCGGGCAGCGTGCGGATGAAGGCATCAGCGCGCGCGGCCTTGGCCGCCGCGATGACCTCAGCATCGGTCGCGTCCGGGCGGCCGTAGCGGATGTTTTCCAGGATCGTGCCCTTAAACAGCCACGTGTCCTGCAGCACCATGCCGAAGGCGCGGCGCAGGTCGCCGCGCGCATAATCGCGCACGTCGCGCCCATCGACGAGGATCGCGCCGGCATCCACATCGTAAAAGCGCATGAGCAGCTTGACCATCGTGGTCTTGCCGGCGCCGGTCGGGCCGACGATGGCGACCGTTCTGCCGGCGGGCACGTCGCAGCTCCAGTCGCGGATGACCGGCTGCTCGGGATCATAGCCGAAGCGCACGTGGCGGAACGACACGTCGCCGCGGATATGCTCCGCCGGGGCGGGCAGCGCGGGATCGGCGGGCTCCTCCGCCTCGGCAAGGAAGTCGAACACGCGCTCGGCCGCGGCCGCCATGGTCTGCAGCTGCGTGCTGATCTGGGCCAGCTGCGTGATCGGCTGCGTAAAGCTTGCCATATAGCTGATGAACGCCTGAATGTCGCCGATCGTGATCGTGCCGTGCGCGGCGAGCGACCCGCCGAGCACGACCACGCATACGTAGCCGAGCTTGCTGACAAACGTCGTCACCGGCATCATGAGCCCGGACAAGAACTGACTCTTCCACGCCGAGCGGTAGAGCCGCGCGTTGATGGCGTCAAACTCCTTTTGCGTCGCCGCCTCGCGGTTGAACGCGCACACGACGCTGTGCCCGGCATACGTCTCCTCGACCTTGCCGTTGATCGCGCCGAGATTTTTCTGCTGCGCGACGAAATAGCGCTGGCTGCGCTTGACGATGCGGCTCGTGAGCACGCCCGTGACCGGCAGGACGATGAGCGCGATGAGCGTCATGAGCCAGCTGATGCGCAGCATCATAACCAGCACGCCGATGAGCAGCGTGACGTTCGTGACCAGCTGCGTGACCGACTGCGCCATGCCGGAGGACATGGTGTCCACATCGTTCGTGATGCGCGAGAGCACGTCGCCGACGGTGCCGCGCTCAAAGTAGCGCATGGGCATCCGGTGGATCTTCGCGCTGATCTCCCCGCGCAGACGGTAGGCGAGCTTCTGCGTGACGCCCGCAAGGATCCACGACTGGAAGAAGCTGCACGCGGCGCTGACAAGGTAGAGCGCGAGCACCGTCAGCAGGATCTTTCCGATCTTGCCGAAGTCGATGCCGCCGAGCCCCGAGAGCTTGCGCCCGAGACCGGTGGCCAGCTCCGTCGTCGCCGTCGAGAGGATCTTCGGTCCGACGATGCCGAACGCCGTGCTCGCCAGCGCGAGCACGAGCACCAGCGCCAGCGCGAAGCGATGCTCCCCGAGGCAGTGCAGGAGCTTTCGGAGCGTGCCCTTGAAATTTTTCGGTTTTTCCGGGATGCGGCCCGGTCCGTGTCTGTGTCCCGCCATCGTCAGCCCTCCTGTCCGAGTTCCGCGGCGCTGAGCTGGCTGAGCGCGATCTCGCGGTAGGTTTCACAGCTGCGCAGCAGATCGCTGTGTGTGCCGCAGCCGACGATGCGCCCGCCGTCGAGCACGAGGATCTGATCCGCGTGCAGGATCGTGCTCAGGCGCTGCGCCACGATGAGCACCGTCGCGTCGTGCGTCTGCTTGGCCAGGGCCTGCCGCAGCGCGGCGTCGGTCTGATAGTCGAGCGCGGAAAAGCTGTCGTCAAACAGATACACCTGCGGGTGCTTGGCGATGGCGCGCGCGATCGACAGGCGCTGCCGCTGTCCGCCGGAGACGTTCGACCCGCCCTGCGCCACCGGCGTGAGGAAATGCTGCGGCCGCGACCAGATGAAATCCTCAGCCTGCGCGGTGGCGGCGGCGCGGATGGCGTCCGCCTCCGAGACATCGCCGGCGAATTCGAGGTTTGAGAGGATATCGCCCGTGAAGAGCACGCCCTTTTGCGGCACATAGCCGAGCATGGCGCGCAGCTCCGCCGGCTGCATCCGGCGCACATCCACGCCGCCGATGCTGACCGTGCCGCCGGTCGCATCGTAAAAGCGCGGGATGAGGTTCAAAAGCGTTGACTTGCCGCAGCCGGTCGAGCCGACAATGGCCGTGACCTGACCGGGGCGCGCCGTGAAGCTCACGTCATGCAGCACATCGTCCTCCGCGCCGGGATAGCGAAACGACACGTGCTCGAACGTGACGGTGGCGTCCGTGGGTGCGGGCTCGGCACTGCGCGGGGCGCGCACGCTCGGGCGCGTGCGCAGGATCTCATCCACGCGCGCCGCCGAGACCTCCGCACGCGGCAGCATCACCGCGACGATCGTGATCATCATAAAGGCCATGATGATCATCGACGCGTAGGTCGAAAAGGCGATCATGTCGCCGATCTGCATATGACCGGCGTTGATGCTCTTGGCGCCGAACCACTCGATCATGACCGTGACGCCGTACATGATGAGCGTCATGACCGGTCCCATGAACGCCATGGTGCGGTTGACGAACAGCTGCGTGTTCATGAGCGCGGCGCTCGCGGTGTCGAAGCGCACCTGCTCATGCTGCTCGCGGTGGAAGGCGCGGATGACCGGCAGACCGGTCAGGACCTCGCGGCTGACGAGGTTGACATCGTCCACACGCTGCTGCATGGCGCGAAACTGCGGCATGGCGACCTTCATCAGCACGCCCACGAGCAGCAGCATCGCCGCGACAGCCAGCGCGATGACCCAGCCGAGCCCGGTCTTTGTGCGCGCGACCATGACGACACCGCCGAGACCGATGATCGGCGCATAGAGCACGATGCGCACGAGCATCACGCACACCGCCTGGATCTGCGTGACATCGTTGGTGCTGCGCGTGATGAGCGAAGCCGTGGAGAACTTGTCCATCTCGGCGGAGGAGAACGAGAGTACCTTCCGGAACACCCGCGCGCGCAGGTCGCGCCCGATGGCGGCCGACATCTTCGCGCCGACATAGCTGCAGAGCACCGCCGCCGCGATCATGCCGAGCGTGAGCAGGAGCATCCGCCCGCCGGTGCGCAGCAGATAGCTCGTGCGGATGTGGTCGACATTCAGCCCCGCAACGGCGTACTCCGTCTTGAGAAACTGCACGGCTGCGCTGCGCAGGACGCCGTCCGTGAGCACGCCCATGCCGTCGAGCGCGGCTTCACCGCGCGCAAGGATCTGCTCGCGCGAGATGAGTCCGCCCTGCATCTGCTTGCGCAGGGCGAGCACGGTGTTCGCCCCCTGCTCCGACAGGCGCGCATACATGACCAGCGGCCGGATGAAAACAGACTCCAGCTCCGGCTGCTGCGCCGTATCATTCAGCGTCCAGACGCCGTTATCATATGTGTAGGCGGCGCTGACCGTCTGCGCGTCCTCGTCGGACAAAAACAGGCGCACGCCGTCCATGGTCTTATCCGTGAGCGCGAGCGGCGTGGCCGATTCGATGCCGCCGCCCTGAATGCCGGTGTCCACGATGCGGCTCGTGTACGCCGGCAGCGACAGCTCGCAAAACGACTGTGCCACGAGCAGCAGCACGATCAGCACCACGGACGGGATGTGCCCGCGCAGGTATTTCATCACCCGCATGGCGCGTCCCCCTTCCGCTCCTCATAGATCTGCTGGGCGATCTCGCCCGCGCGCTCACTCAGGCGCAGCAGCGTGCGCGTGTCGTCCTCACCCATGCGGCGGTACACCTCCGCAAGGCACACGACCGCGGCGTCATACGACGTCTGCACCTCCTCACGTCCCTGTGCGGTCAGGTGCACGACGACGCGGCGGCGGTCCACCTCGTCACGGGCGCGGGTGATCGCACCCTTGCGCTCAAGATTATTGAGCATGGCCGCGATGCGCGCCGTGCTCAGCTCGAGCAGCGTGCTCAGCTCCCCCGCCGTGCGGCCGTCCGCCCCGGCGTGCAGGCAGCCGAGCAGACGCATCTCGCCCTGCGAAAACACCTGACTGAGATCCTCGCGACGCGCGTTGTTGAGGATCATGGCGCGCACCTGCTCGCGCGCGATCTGTTCAAAAAAATCCATAGGATATCGCTCCGTTTCCCCGGCAGTACCGGACAGGCGGCATTTTTGACTAACACCGTTCCCTATTACCATTCGATGATACAGACTCCCTGCCCCGCTGTCAAGCGCCGCGCGGGATATTTTGCAGAAAATGTGAAAAAATCGTCCCTCTGACGAGGGACGATTTTTATACGCACACTTTGTTCAGTCCGTGGGTTCGAAGGCGCGGTCGAACAGATCCGTGACCTCCTTCGACGGAGCCTTGCTGCACAGCGACACGATGACCGCCGCGATCAGACCGCACAGGAAGCCGGGGATGATCTCATACAGGCCGGTGCTCGAGGACAGGAACGCATACCACACGGCGTCGACCACGAAGCCAACGCACACGCCCGCGATCGCGCCGGAGTACGTCAGGCGGCGCCAGTAGAGCGAGAGCAGGATAACCGGACCGAATGCAGAGCCGAAGCCCGCCCATGCGCACTCGACGAGCGCCATGATGCCGCCGCAGTTCGGGCTGGCAGCGATGAAGAACGCAACGACGGAGATGAGCATGACGATGACACGGCCCGCCCACTGCATCTCATGGTCGGTGGCATCCTTGCGGATGACCGGCTTATAGATATCGGAGGCGAAGGCGCTGCTGCTCGCGAGCAGCTGAGAGTCGGCCGTGCTCATGGCCGCGGCCAGAATGGCCGAGAGGAGCACGCCGGAGATGAACGCCGGGAACAGGCGGCGCACCATGTGCACAAAGACGAGGTTCTCGTTGTCGATCTCGCCGAGGAACTGACGGCCGATCAGACCGACGACCGCGGACATGGCCAGAATGAGCACGATCCAACTGCAGCCGATGATCTGGCTCTTGCGCATCTCATGCTCGGACTTGATGGACAGATAGCGCACAAGGATGTGCGGCATGCCGAAGTAGCCCAGACCCCAGCCGAGACCGGAGAGGATATCCGACATACTCTTCCAGTTGAAGCCGCCGCCGGAGAGGGGGTTAAAGTAGTTTTCCGGCACGGCCATGATCGGCGCGACAAAGTCTGCACCTTTCATGGCGAACAGCGCAAGGATCGGCGTGAGCATGAGCGCGGCAAGCATGAGCATACCCTGGAAAAAGTCCGTCCAGCACACGGCGTTGAAGCCGCCGAGAAACACGTACACGAGGATGATGGCCGTGGCGATGATCATGGCCGTCTTGGCGCTCATGCCCGTGACGGTGTTGAACAGCGTGCCGCAGGCCGAGATGCTCGAGGCGCTGTAAATGCAGTAGACCACGACGAACACGATCGCCGAGATGATCTGCAGGCCCTTGTTTTTCGACTGGAAGCGATTGGTGAGAAACTGCGGAATCGTGATCGAATCGTTCGCGCGGATGGAATACCGGCGCAGACGCGGCGCGACAAACACCCACGCGCAGATCGTGCCGATGACCAGACCGACGGCGATCCACACCTTGCCGATGCCGTACAGATAGATCGAGCCGGGCAGACCCATGAGCACCCACGCGCTCATATCCGACGCACCGGCAGACAGCGCCGCGACCCAGCCGCCCATGCTGCGGCCACCGAGGAAATACTCTTTTTCACCCTCTACCTTGCGATCCCGGAAGAAGAAATACACACCGACGCCGATGACCAGCGCAAAGTAAAGCAGAATGGCAATCCATTCACCGCTCGAAGCAGTGCCCATAATTTTTACCCCTTTCATTAGGAAACCTTATATGATTTCCGGCGGAACAATATGGATGTATGATACGCCATATTCGCCGCCGTGTCAACAATTACTTTCGTTTTTCAGACGGTATTCGAGATTTTTCTTTCCGCGTCAAGGGTTTTTTCTGTGCTTGACTTTTTGATGTCGGCGCGTATAATATAAGATAATCTTATTTTAACGAGAAAAATCCGGACAGGGAGGTGCCGTGTGTGACACTGCGGCAATACGAGGCATTTCTGAAAACGGTCGCGTGCGCGAGCGTGTCGGCGGCGGCGCGGGAGCTGGGCGTGTCCCAGTCGGCGCTGACGCAGCTGCTGGCAGGACTCGAGCGCGACTGCGGCTTTCCGCTGCTGGTGCGCAACCGCGGCGGCGTGCATCTGACGCCGGCGGGCAAGGCGCTGCTGCCGGCCGTGGAGCAGGTCTGCGCAGCGGACGCGCACCTGCAGCACCGCATTCAGGAGGTGCGTGAGCGCACCGGCGGCACGATCCGCATCGCAACGTTCAAGAGCGTCGCGGTCAACTGGCTGCCGCCGATGATCAAGGAGTTTCAGGCGCAGCACCCGGAGGCGCGCTTTCGCCTGTTCGACGGGGCGTATGCCGAGGTCGACGCCTATGTGCGCAGCGGCACGGTGGACATGGGCTTCGTGTCGCTGCCGAGCGAGCTGCCGGGCGAGATCGTGCCCGTGTGCAGCGACCGGCTGCTGGCCGTGCTGCCGGCGGGGCATCCGCTCGCAGCGCAGGACGCCGTGCCGATCGCGGCCTTCGGCACAGAGCCGGTCGTAAGCCTTGTCGACAGCACGAACCGCGACGCGCTGCGCGTGCTCGACGCCGCGCACGTGCGCCCCGACATCCGCTTTCAGACGGCGGACGACTATGCCATGATCTCCATGGTCGAGAGCGGGCTGGGCATCTGCATCGCGCACGAGCTCGTGCTGCGTTCGGATAACCACAACGTCGTCGTGCGCCCGCTCGACCCACCGGCGCAGCGCACGATCGCCATGGCCATCCCGCCGGAATCGGAGGACAAGCCGCTCGTGCGCACCTTTGCCGCCTTCGTGCGCACCTGGGCGCAAAAGCACCCGTGAACCGAAAAACGAAAAGCAGGGACGCTCCCGTGGGAGCGTCCCTGTTCGTATCTCGGATATTTATGCGTTCCAAGCCTTCGTCTGCTCGCGCAGCCAGTTGGTCCACGGCTCGATACCCTCGCCCTTGAGCGCGGAGATCGGGAACACCTGAATGTTCGGGTTGAGCTTCTTGACGCGCTCGATGCACTTTTCAAGGCTGAAGTTGAAGTACGGCGCAACGTCGATCTTGTTGACGAGCAGCACGTCGCAGATCGAGAACATGAGCGGGTACTTCAGCGGCTTGTCGTCGCCCTCCGGCACGGAGAGGATCATGGCGTTTTTCACGGCGCCGGTGTCAAACTCCGCCGGGCAGACAAGGTTGCCGACGTTTTCGAGGATGGCAAGGTCGATGTTTTCCGTGCCGAGCCCCTCGAGACCCTGACGCGTCATGCCCGCATCGAGATGACACATACCGCCGGTGTGCAGCTGGATGACCTTTGCGCCGCTGGTGGAGATGGTCGCCGCATCGACGTCCGAGTCGATGTCAGCCTCCATGACGCCGATGCGCAGATCGTCCTTCAGGGCGTTGATGGTCGCCATGAGGGTCGTGGTCTTGCCGCTGCCGGGCGAGGACATGAGGTTGAGCAGGAAGGTGTGCTTCTGCTTGAGCTCTTCGCGCAGCAGGTCGGCCTCCCGGTCGTTGTTTTCAAAAACGCTCTTTTTGATTTCGAGCACGCGGAACGAATCCATGTATATTACCTCCAGAAATTCCTATGGGTTTTCTATGCCAAAATTATAGCAGTCCCGCTCCGATTTTGCAACCTTTTTGCACAATGCCGCGCACCTATGCCCCGCTCGGATGCGGGCAAACGCCCGGCGCACTTTCGCAGCGTTTTCGGTCTGCCGCGCGGGGATTGCCAAGCATCGTCCGTTCGGGTATAATGATATGATATGCATGAAATTGCCCACCCAAGGAGGCGACCGTATGCCCCGCAAACATGACACAGAGCTGCCGGGCGCGCAGGCGCTGCGCCAGATGGCCGCGCAGAGCGACAACCGCGCGCTGTTTTCCGACCGGCAGCCTGATCCCGCCTATGCAGACCTCTTTGTCAACCGCGAGCTGAGCTGGCTGCAATTCAACCGCCGCGTGCTGGCGGAGGCGGCCGACGAGACGCTGCCGGTCTATGAGCGGCTGAAGTTTCTGTCGATCTACTGCTCGAATCTGGATGAATTTTATATGGTGCGCGTCGGCGGTCTGCTCGACCGGGCGCTGCTGCAGCCGTGGCACACGGAGACCATCACGGGGCTCACGCCGCGTGAGCAGCTGCGCGCGATCTACGCGGAAACGGCGCGGCAGCAAAAGGACTTTGAGTCGCTCTGGCGCAAGGTGACGGCGGCGCTGGCAAAGCAGCGCGTCGAGATCCTCGACTTCGACCGGCTCGACGAGGCGGACGAGGTGCTGCTGCGGCGGCGCTTTGACGCGCTGCGCCCGCTGCTGAGCCCACAGGTGCTCGACGCGGAGCACCCGCTGCCGTTTTTGCGCAACCGCGAGCAATACGTACTCGTGCGCTTTGCAGGCAAGCGCGGCGGCGCGGGACTGATCCCGACGACGCAGCTGCCGAAGTTTTTCCGCCTGACGATCGACGGGGTGCAGAAACTTGCGCTCACCGCACCGCTGGTGGCGCATTTTGCACCGCTGGTCTTTGGTGAGCGGCGCGTGCGTGAGACGGCCATATTGCGCGTGACGCGCAGCGCCGACATCTCCGTGCGCGACATCATGGACGGCTGCGATGCGGACCTGCGCGCCGCGATGGAGCGCCTGCTGCGCCGCCGGAGACGGCTCGAGCCGGTGCGCGCGCAGCTGCAGGGCAAGGTCACCGACGAGATGCGCGAGACGGCGCGCACGCTGCTCGGACTGCCGAAGCGGCAGCTGTTTTGCACGAGCGCACCGGCGGATCTGTCGTTCGTGCTCACGATGCCGGGGGAATTCGTCCTCACGGGGCTGACGTGTCCGGAGGTGACACCTGCCAAAAACGTGGCGCTGCAAAAGAGTGAGTACTTCGCCTATCTCGCGCGGCACGACCTGCTGCTCGCGCTGCCGTATCAGAGCGTAAACCCGTTTGTGGATCTGCTGTATGAGGCGGCGGACGACCCGGACGTCGTGTCGATCAAGATCACGCTCTACCGGCTCGCCGGCAGCAGCCGCATCGCGGCGGCGCTGGCCTATGCCGCCGAGCACGGCAAGCAGGTGCAGTGCCTGCTTGAGCTGCGCGCCCGCTTTGACGAGCAGAGCAACATCGACTACTCGCGTATGCTTGAGGACGCCGGGTGCGACATTCTCTACGGTCTGACGCAGTACAAGGTGCACACGAAGCTCTGCCTCATCACGCGGCGCTGCCCCGGCGGCATCTGCTACTACACGCAGGTCGGCACCGGCAACTACAACGAAAAGACCGCCGAGCAATACACCGACCTCATGCTCCTGACGAGTGATCCGGCCATCGGGCGCGACGCGGCCAGGACGTTTGACCGGCTCGCGCGCGGCGAGACCGTCGGCGAGACGGAATCGCTCTGGCTCGCGCCGGAGGGCTACAAGCCGCAGCTCATGGCGCACATCGAGTCGCAGATCCGGCTCGGTGCGGCGGGCTACATCGGCATCAAGGTCAACGCCATGAACGACGCGGACATTATGGCGCAGCTCGTGCGCGCAAGCGCGGCGGGCACGGAGGTGGAGCTGTTCGTGCGCGGCATCTGCTGCCTGCGGCCGGGCGTGCCCGGGCGCACGGAGCACATCTCGGTGCGCAGCATCATCGGGCGGTATCTCGAGCACGAGCGCATTTTTGTCTTCGGCCGCGGGGATACGCAGAGCGTGTTCATCGGTTCGGGCGACCTGCTCGAGCGAAACACCGTGCGCCGGATCGAGGCGTTTGCCGCCGTGACCGATCCCGAGGCGCGCGCGGAGGTGCTTGAGGTGCTCAGTGCCATGCGCCGCGACAACCGGCAGGCGTGGATCATGCAGCCGGACGGCTCGTATCTGCGCCCGGAACCGACGGGCGAGGCATTCGTGAGCCAGACATATCTGCACACGTATTTCGCCGGGCGCACCGTGCAAAAGCCCGCAGCCTCCGCCGCATCTGAGCCGCAGAAAAAGCTGCCGTGGTGGCGGCGGCTGTGGAACTGGCTCAAAAATAACTGACGAAACAGACTTGACAAGCGCGCAAAAGCGCGTATAATGTATCTCACAATTCAACAGCCTTATCAAGAGTGGCGGAGGGACCGGCCCTGTGAAGCCCGACAACCTGCAGATTTCTGCAAGGTGCCAAATCCGGCGGTGCAAATCGAAAGATGAGGATCTTCGCCTTTTCCAAGCGCTCCGTCGGCTGTCGGGGCGCTTGTTTCTTTTGCCCGGCACATCAGAAAGTGAGGAAAATACAATGGCACATCATCTTTTTACATCCGAATCCGTGACTGAGGGACATCCCGATAAGATCTGCGATCAGGTCTCCGACGCGATCCTCGACGCGATCCTGGCACAGGATCCGAACGGCCGCGTCGCCTGCGAGTGTACGGTCACGACCGGCGTCGTGAACGTCATGGGCGAGATCACGACCGAGTGCTACGTTGACATTCCGAAGGTCGTGCGCCAGACCGTGTGCGAGATCGGCTATGACCGCGCCAAGTACGGCTTTGACTGCGAGACCTGCGCCGTCATCACGAACATCGACGAGCAGAGCGCCGACATCGCCCTCGGCGTCGACCAGTCGCTCGAGAGCAAGCAGGCCGGCGAGGACGCGCTCGACAACGGTGCGGGCGATCAGGGCATGATGTTCGGCTACGCCTGCGACGAGACGCCGGAGCTCATGCCGCTGCCGATCTCGCTGGCGCACAAGCTTGCCAAGCGCCTGACCGCCGTGCGCAAGCAGGAGCTTGTGGACTATCTGCGTCCCGACGGCAAGACGCAGGTCACCGTCGAGTACGACGAGCAGAACCGCCCCGTGCGCGTGCACACCGTCGTGCTCAGCACGCAGCACGCGCCGGAGGTCGACATGGCCAAGCTGCGCGCGGACATGATCGAGCTCGTCATCCGCCCGACCATCCCGGCCGAGCTGCTCGACGCCGAGACCCGCTACCTCATCAATCCCACCGGCCGCTTTGTCATCGGCGGCCCGCAGGCGGACTCCGGTCTGACCGGCCGCAAGATCATCGTCGACACCTACGGCGGCAGCGCCCCGCACGGCGGCGGTGCATTCTCCGGCAAGGACCCGACGAAGGTCGACCGCAGCGCCGCCTACGCCGCGCGCTACGTGGCCAAGAACATCGTCGCCGCCGGACTCGCCAAGCGCTGCCTCGTGCAGCTGGCCTACGCCATCGGCGTGGCCGAGCCCGTGAGCGTGTTCGTCGACACGCAGGGCACGGGCACCGTGCCGGACGCGCAGATCGCCGCGGCCGTGCAGCAGGTATTTGACCTGCGCCCGACGGCCATCATCCGCGACCTCGAGCTGTCCCGCCCGATCTACCGCCAGCTCGCCGCCTACGGTCACATGGGCCGCGAGGAGCTCGGCGTCCGCTGGGAGGACACCGACCGCGTCGACGCGCTGCGCGCAGCCATCGCCAAGGCATAAACGAATCACCGAAAAAAATCTCCGCAGCAGAAGCTGCGGAGATTTTTTTCTCAGGAATAGATGTACGGATGTCCCCACGTGGCGTTTTCGTAGCCGGCGAGGAAATCAATATTTGCGTGCTCGATTGGCGAGAGCGTATTGCTATCGAACGACGCACCCGGCACCGTACCGTGATACCAGCTCTGCGCCTCGAAATATGCCGCGATCTGCGGCGTCTGGAAGATGCGGCCGTGGCGCGCGTAGATCTCGTTGCGCGCAAGGCAGCACTGCTCCCACGTGAGGTCTGCCACATCTGCCTGCGTGAGCCGGCGCGTGGCGCTGTCCGGCAGGATATAGCTGCCGGAGGCCGGCTTCGGCGTGGGCGTCGGCGTCGGGGTCGGGGCCTGCGTCGGCGCGGCGGAGGGCTGCGCCGTGGCTGTCACGACCGGCGTCACGGCGGCGACCGGATCTTTCGGCTTGGGCTTGACGTTGAGCGCGATGAGCAGCACGATCAGCGACACGCCGAGCGCGGCGAAGATCGCAATGAGCAGCGCCTTGCTGCGCGGCGCGTCCGCATCCTGCGCAGGCTCATAGGGTGCATCATCCTCCCACCCGGGCACGGGCGGGTCGTCGGCCCACGTGTTGTCGGACGGCGGATCTGCCTCGTCATCCCAGTCGCCGACCGGGATGTTTTCGTCCTGCCAGCCGTCCGGCGGCGTGGTCTCGTCCGGCGGTGTCTGTTCCGCCCCGCAGTAGGGGCACCAGACCGCATCGTCCGGAATGTCTCGTCCGCAGTAGGTACACTGCATTGGCTTCACCTGCCCTTTCCCACACACACATTATTTTCCTCAATATATCACGGCCATACATTCTGCCGCAAGATAAAAAATGTCCCCCGGTGCTGCCGGGGGACAAAGGAATCCTGTTAGCCTGCGATGCGCTTTGCGCCCACGTAGTTTTTCAGGTAGTAGTTCGAGCTCAGGTCGCTGATGACGACGCAGCCTGCGCCGGAGCTGCTGTGGATGAACTGGCCGTTGCCGATGTAGATACCGACGTGGCCGATGCTGGAGCTGTTGCTCGCAAAGAACACCAGGTCGCCGATCTGGAGGTTGGCCTTCTCGACGTAGGTGCCGTTGTTGTTGTAGATGCTGCTGGCCACACGGCTCATGGAGTAGCCGCAGAGCTTGTACACATAGTTGACAAAGCCGGAGCAGTCAAAGCCGGACGGGCTCATGCCGCCGTAGACATACGGCGCACCCATGTACTGCTTGGCCGTGGAGACGATCGTCTCGCCGATGGAAACGCTCGGCGTGCTGCCGCCGCCGTTGCCGCCCTCGCTCTTCGTGGTGGAGACATAGGCGCTGTTGACGTAGCCCTTGACACCGTTGATGGTGACGGCCGTCCAGTCGCCGCTCGTGCCGGTGATGGTCAGCGGCGTGCCGTTATTATACGTGCCAAGGATGGAGTAGCTCGTGCCGGCGCCGGAGCGCAGACGCACGCCGTTGCCCTTGATGTAGCCGCTCTGACTCGTCGAGCCGCCGCCGCTGCCGGGCTTGGTCATGGACATATAGTCCTTGCTGACATAGCCGTCCTTGCCGCTGTGGCTGACCTTGTACCAGTTGCCGCTCTCGCCGGTGATCGTCATCTCGGTGCCGGTGTTATACACGCCGAGGATGGAGCTGGTCGTGCTCGCGCCGGAGCGCATACGCACGCCCGTGCCCTTGATATAGCCGGTCTTGCTGTCCGCGCCGCCGGAGACATAGTCCGAACGGATGTAGCCGTTCGTGCCGCCGATGGTGACCTTCGTCCAGCCGTTTTCCGTACCGGTCACGGTCAGCGCCGTGCCGTTCTGGTACGTGCCGAGGATGGAATAGTTCGTGCCCGGGCCGGAGCGCATACGCACATCGCTGCCCTTGACAGAGCCGTTGGAGCCGGACGTGCTGCCGCCGGACGTCACGCCCGACAGGGACAGGTAATCCGAGTGGACATAGCCGGCAGTGCCGTTATAGCTGACCTTAAACCAGGCACCGCTGACGCCGGTGACCGTCATCGTGGTGCCGGGATTGTAGGTGCCGAGAATGGAGCTGCTCGTGCTCGCGCCGGAGCGCATACGCACGTAGCTGCTGTTGATCGTACCGGTGCCGAAGCTGGCATTGAGGTCATTGGCGCGCTTGAGGTAATCGGAGGATATGTAGCCGAAGGTGCCGTTATAGACCACCATGGACCACGCATCGTTAGACCGCTCGGACACCACGACCTTTGTGCCGGCCGGGAGCGTCGAGATAATGCCGTAATTCGTACCGGCGCCCTTTCGGAAGTTCACGGCCGTCGTCGTGGTCGCACCGCCGGCAGTCGCCGCGGAGGCCGAAACGGCCAGCGTGAGCGCGAAGATCACGGAGGCAACCGTTGTTTTCAGAAATCGTTTCGCCATAGAATCATCCTTTGCTTAGTTATTCGCAAGCGCGCGGTCCAGCCACACAGCCGCCACATCCATGGCGTTGTACAGCCCGTCCTTTTCTGTCTTTTTGACCACGCGGTCGCGGGATTTCAGATCCGGGTCCGTCAGCTGGAGCTGCACGGAGACCCGCGTCGCCACGTCGAGATCTTTGACCTTCTTCGTGTCGAGAATCTGCATCATAATGATGTACTTGTCAGCCATGCTGCCGTAATAGAGCAGATTATCCTTGCGGCGCAGCGGATGGCCTTTATAACACAATTCGTTCGTTTTTGCTGCCAATGAGATACACCTCCGAAGCCACTGTTTTCAAATTGTAACACATTTCAATTGTTTTGTCAACACCGCGCAAACCGGGCCAGGAGATCCCGACCCGGCTGCGTGTGGCATAGTGCGTTTATTCCACGTCGTCCACGTCCTGCGCCTGCCTGGAGAAGTCGCCGAAGATGCCGGTCGGTGTGCCGACGTTCGGCGTCGGGAAGCTCTTGGTCGCCAGATCCTTGTGGATCGGATCCATGACCAGCTTCCAGATCTGGGAGGCGGGGTTGCCAGAGAAGTTCATATACTCCGGCATATCATAGCCGGTCCAGACGGCGGCCACATAGTACGGCGTGAAGCCGACGAACCAGCGATCGCAGTTGTTCGTGGTCGTACCGGTCTTGCCGCCGACGGGCATACCGGTCAGACGCGCCTCAGAGCCCGTGCCGCTGTTGACGGCGTTGCAGAGCATATCGGCCATGTTCCACGCGGTGTTGGCCTTGAAGGCCACGATCGTGCGCGCGGGATTCTCGAGCACGATCTCACCGTTGGCGTCCTTGACGTAGGAATACGTGCGGCCGTAGGTGAACACGCCGTCGTTGACGAAGGCGGAGAACGCCTGCGTCATCTCGCGCACGGTGATGCCGTTGGTGAGCTGGCCGAGGGAGAGCGGCGCATAGTCGCAGTCGGACTCGGCAAGGCTCGTGACGCCGAGCTTGTCCTTGAGGAACTCATACGACGCGCGCGGCGTGAGCTTGTCGAGGATCTGTGCCGAGACGGTGTTGAGCGAGCGCTGCAGCGCCTCGCGGATGGTGATGACGCCGTAGTTGCCGCCGCCGGAGTTTTTCGGATACCAGCTCGTGCCGGTCAGCTTGATATCCGGCGCGTCGTCGACCTGCGTATACTGCGTGATGAGGCCGAGCTCCATCGCAGGACCGTAGGTCGCGATCGGCTTGAGGGACGATCCGGGCGGGCGCTTGGACTGCGTGGCGCGGTTCGTGCCGAAGTTGATGGTCTTTTCACCCGTGCCGCCGGACAGGCCCTTGATCTCACCGGTATAGGGATCCATGATGACGATGGCGGACTCGAACTGCTGGCCGGAGGCCGACGGGCGCTGCGGCATCTTTTCGAGGTCGGTATAGATGTTGTCGATCGCCTGCTGGATGCTCGCATCGTAGCAGGAATAGACCTGATAGCCGCCGGAATAGAGCAGCGTGCGCGCCGTGTCGCGGCTGACGCCCTTTTGCTCGACGAGGTCGTTGAGCACGTCGTTGATGACGGCCTCGGCATAGTAGCTGTAGATGGTCTGGGTGGGCTCGTCGGATTCGCTGCGCACGAACACGAGCTCCTGCGCCACAGCCTCGTCATACTCCTGCTTTGAGATATACCCCTGCTCGTACATCTGCTTGAGAATGGTCTCCTGCCGGGTCTTGTTGTTCTCGCGGCTGATGAAGGGGTCGTATTTCGAGGGGTTGTTCGTGATGCCGATGATGCTCGCGCACTCGGCGATCGTGAGATCCTTCGGCTCTTTGCCGAAGTAGGTCTCGGCGGCGGTGTAGACGCCGTTGCAGCCCTCGCCGAAGTAGACGATGTTGAGATACCACTCCATGATCTCCTTCTTATCATAGGACTTCTCGAATTCGAGCGCCTGGAAGATCTCAAGCAGCTTGCGCTGCACGGTGATATCGTCCTGCTTGGTGAGGTTTTTGATGAGCTGCTGCGTGATGGTCGAGCCGCCGAAGTCGTTTTTCATCGACAGGAACATATTGATAAACGCGCCCGTCGTGCGGTACCAGTCCACGCCCTTGTGCTTATAAAAGCGCTTGTCCTCGATGGCGACGGCAGCGTGCTCCATGGCCTTCGGGATCTCGTCGTAGTCGATCCAGACACGGTTTTCCGTGCTCGAGAGATTCGTGAGGTTCTGCCAGTTGCCGTCGGCGTCCTCATACAGGATCGAGCTTGAGAGCGAGACCGTGAAGTCCGAGAGCTGCACGTCCAGATCCGTGGACAGGCAGTTTTTCACGTAGTACGCGAAGATGCACAAAAACAAAAGCCCCGTGACGAGCAGGATCAAAAAGATCGTGCCGATCACGCGCAGGATCGTGCCCGCGACGCTGACGGTCGCGTCCGCAGCCTGTGCCGCGCGTGGGGCGGATGCCGGTTTCGGTCGTTTTGCCATAGGCAATGGCCACCTCCCTGAGAATACATGTAAGCGAGTGAAACAGCGGGTCAAAGACCCGGTCAAAGTCCAGCGCATAAAAACGGTTAAAAGATATTATAGCACACCCTGTCAACACCGGATAGTCCTTCGCGCGTTTTTGTCCGGCGCGTATGGATCGCGCGCACATTGGGCAAACTTTCCGGTGAAAGGAGCGTGGCATATGAAACGAACGCTGGCACTGACGGTCGTGACGGCGCTGTGCGCCGTGTCGCCCTTCGTCGCGGGCGCGGCGATCTCTTCCCTGCAGCAGCCGGGCACGCCGGTCACATCGTATGACGGTGCGCAGGCGGAATTTGTTCTGCGCGATTATGAGGGATATGTGAGCGTATTTGCCTCCGGCGGCGACCGCAAGCCCCTGCAGGTGACCGGCATCGAGACCGCCGGACTGCGCCGCGCCGACCGCGAGCTGCTGCGCGGCGGCATCACCGTCGGCAGCCAGGAGCAGCTTTTGCTGCTGCTGGAGGATCTCGGCTCGTAAAAAGACTTGATTTTAGCCGCCGAATAGGGTACACTGAAATCAGAAAAAAGATCACGACTGGAGGATACCCCGATGAGTGAAGCATTCGGCAGTGATTATCTGACGATCGAGGACGAGGACGGCAACGAGTTCGAGCTGGAAGTGCTCGACGAGTTTGAGCTCGACGGTCAGAGTTATCTCGCGGCGCTCCCCGCCGACATGGACGAGGACGACCCCGATTTCGGCATCATCCTGCTCAAGATCATCGAAGAAAACGGTGAGGAGCTCTTCGGCTCGATCGACGACGATGACGAGCTGGACAAGGTGTACAATTATTATATGCAGGAAGTCTTCGCCGACGAGGACGAAGCGGCGGACGCGGAGGAATAACTTTCCGCGCTGTGCATAGTATGGGAATAAGTCCTGCTGTGTGCGTGGAGCACGGTTTGTGCTCGGAGCCCATTTAAACCCACATCTCTCATAAGGGATGCCAGAACTTCCGCTGCGGATTGCAGGCCTCCCGGCCGGCTGAAAGATGCCGGTTGGACGTTGGAAGCAAGGAAACAGCAGAGAGGCGACCCACCTGCCTTCTTGTGCAGGTTGTAACTGGGCTCACACGGCATTGGCGGGCTGGCCGGCAGCGAAAGCTGCCGGCTTTTTTCTTGCCTTTAGGCAAGAAAAAAGCCGGATTTCATTCGAGGCGGGAAAAGTAGTGCCATGCATTGACAATCTCTCGCTGCCGGGCTTATCATAGCTGCGGCGGCACGCGCTGCGTGCCGAATCCACACAGACGAAAGGAGAGCACCATGCTCCGCTTCCAGAATGACTATTCCGAAGGTGCGCACCCGAACGTGCTGCGCGCCCTGTGCGACACGAATCTCAACGCCACCCCCGGCTACGGGCTCGACGATGACTGCCGCCGCGCGGCCGATGCCATCCGTGCCCGCTTTGCCTGTCCGGATGCCGACGTGCATTTTCTCGTCGGCGGCACGCAGACGAACCTGCTCGCCGCGACCACGTTCCTGCGCCCGTGGGAGGCCATGGTCGCAGCCGACACCGGTCACGTCAACGTGCACGAGACCGGCGCGATCGAAGCCACCGGTCACAAGGTGATCGCCATGCCCGGTGCAGACGGCAAGCTCACCCCCGCCGCCATTGCGGCCGCCGCCGCGCAGCACTGCGCAGAGCCTTGCGTCTACGATGAGCACATGGTGCTGCCGCGCATGGCATACATATCCGACTCGACGGAGCTCGGCACGGTGTACACGAAGGCGGAGCTGACCGCGCTGCGCGCAGCGTGCGATGCGCACGGGCTGTGCCTGTATCTTGACGGCGCGCGCCTTGCGCAGGCGCTCACGGCCGCGGGCAACGACCTGCGCCCCGAGGATCTGCCGCAGCTGTGTGATGCGTTTTACATCGGCGGCACGAAAAACGGTCTGCTCTTCGGTGAGGCGATGGTCATCGTCAACGACGCGCTCAAGCCGGGCTTTCGCCGCGCGATGAAGCGCGGCGGCGCGATGCTGGCAAAGGGCCGTCTGCTCGGCGTGCAGTTTGCCGCCGCGCTGGAGCAGGACCTCTGGCTCGACATGGGCCGCCACGCAAATACGCAGGCGCAGCGCATCGCGGCCGCGTTCTCGAACCTCGGCGTGCCGATGTTTGTGCCCTCACCGACGAACCAGATCTTCCCCATCCTGCCGGACGATCAGATCGCGCGGCTGCAGGAGCGGGTGGCGTTTCACACGAACACCCGCGTGGACGAAACGCACCAGGCCGTGCGCTTTGTGACCTCGTGGGCGACGACCGATGCACAGGTCGATGCGCTGCTTGCAGTGCTGAACGAAGTGTTGGGCTGAGCAGATGCCCGCAGGGTTTGCTGAATAAAACAAGGGGGCGGACGCCGCATGGCGTCCGCCCCTCAGCTTGTCCAAAGGGCCTCGTAGAGTTTGCGCCCGCAGGCGCAAAGAAAGTCCGATCATTTTCTCCGGCGACATGTGCGGCGGAGAAAATACCGTTCAGGCTGCAAGTGTGGAATTTGTGCGCAGCAGACTGCAGCCCATTTGTCAAAAAAGTAGTACTTTTTTGACAGTCTAAGCGCCCGACGCAAACTGCGTCGGGCGCTTAGCTTATAAATGCTCCTTTTGCATCTTCGCCCAGCGGCGGGGATACTTCGGCGGCGTGTCTGCCGTCTTGCGGATGACGACGACACTGTGCGTCACATCCGTGCCGGGCACGGTATAAGTGACCGTGCGCTCATATGTGCCGCCGAGCTTCCGGATGGCGCTGCGCGCCTCGTCGAGCTCCTCGGCACAGTCAGGCCCCTTCATGGCCAGAAACACGCCGCCCGTGCGCACAAACGGCAGGCACAGCTCGCACAGCAGGTACAGCCGCGCGACCGCGCGCGAGACCGCCGCGTCGAACTGACCGCGCAGCTCCGGCGCTTCTTCCGCGCGCGCGTGCAGGCACGTCACGTCCGTGAGCCCGGTCGCGGCGCAGACGTCGCCGAGAAAGCGCACGCGCTTATCCAAGCTGTCGAGCAGCGTGAGCGAAATGTCCGGCTGCGCGATCTTCAGCGGCAGACCGGGAAAGCCCGCGCCCGTGCCGACGTCGATGACCGCCTTTCCGGCGAGCGGCTCGACCGTCAGCAGCGCCGCCGAGTCGAGAAAGTGCAGCTGCGCCACATCCGTCTCGCCGTGGATGGCCGTCAGGTTCATGACCTTGCTGCGCTCGTCAAGCAGCTCGTAGTATGTCTCAAAGCGGGTCAGCGCCGTCTCGTCGAGCGGCAGACCCAGCGCGGCAAAGCCCGCGCGGAGCAGTTTTTCCATGTGCGCCTCCGAATGTATCTGTTGCCGCCATCTTACCACATTCCCGCGCGCACGTCCAGCCCCGGGCAGGGCGCACGCAGCGCCGCAAAAAAGTGCCCGGCTCGACGATCCGGGCGCGAATGGTATAACGATGCGCAAAAAACACGAAAGCGCCGGCGAAGTGCTGAACATGCCGCAAGCGGCCCGCAGCCTCACACCCGAGATGCGTCATCGCGCAAGCGCTTTCGCTGAAAACAGCATACCCTGCAGCGTCCGGAATGTCAATGATGAATCTGGGGAAATATCCCACTTTCAGAAACCGCAGATGGCATGTTCCCCTGCCTTGACTTTCCCCGCTCGTGTGATATACTGTTTTTGGCAGGGGCGTTCTCCGCGCTATCCCGCGTTCTCAGCGTTCGCTGTCGCGCGGTTGCGCGGGGAAGGCTCTTGTTTTTGCGCCATATAAAAACCGCCCGCACGGGTCTCCGTGCGGGCGGAAATGCTGTCTGTGCAGCTATTATGCGTAAAAGACGTGGTCGCCGATCGTAGTCGTATAGGTCAGGCAGCGGTTGAACCACGCGGAGTTGCAGGCCGCGGGGTTGATGAAGTACATACTCTCACCGACCGTGTTATACCCCTCAAAGGCAAGCTTTGCCGCGAGCACGGCATCCTCATCCGGCGTGAGACCGATGCTGCCGTCCGCCGTGGGCGAAAACTGCGCCACACCGCTGCGCCGGTCGAACACGACCTCCTTGACGCTGTTGGGGAAGCGCTCGTCCGCCACGCGGTTGAGCACGACATTGCCGACCGCGATCTGCCCGTCCATGGGCTGGTTGCCGGCCTCGGCATTGATGATGTGGCTGAGCCAGTAGACGTCACGCGTGCCGTAGAAGCTCTCGCCGCTCTCGAGCAGCTGCTGCCCGGACGCATCGACGCGCAGGCTGGTATTGTCCGCGCTGAACGTGGCCGTGACGCCGAAGATCTTCTCCAGATCCGCCAGCGGCAGCACCACCTTGCCGTCCAAGGCGTACACCCCGTCGGGTGCGTAGAAGCAGCGGCCGTTGGCCGTGTAGCTCACAGCGCCGTAGGTCGCCGCGATGTCCGCACCGTCGACCGTGACGGTCTGGGTGTCACCGTCGGTGACGGTCGCACTCTCAAGACCGAGCATCTCGGCAAACGCATCCGCCGAAAGCCAGGCCTCACCGTCGATCACATAGCAGTAACCGCCGAAGCAGTCGTCGATGTACACGGGCGTGTAGTCGCAGGTGACCGTCTCGGTATAGTCCGCAGCGTCCATGCCGACGGCAAGCGTGCGCGCGACAGGCGACGTCGCCTGCGCGGCGGCCTGCACCGCCAGCTTCTCATCGCGCTCGGGCGCAGACAGGGACGCATCCCCGCTCAGGACCGCTCTGGCCGTCAGGGTATCCCCGTCCAGCCCGGCGGCCAGTACTGGACTCTCACCGGCGAGCCAGAAAAATCCGCACAATAAGCCGCAAAGCAGGCAGACGATGCACATCAGCGACAGACCCGATCTGACGGACTGTCCGGCTCTCTTGATTTGTTTCATGACGTGCAGCCTCCTTTGCTGTAACTTTTTCGGGTTCGGCGGGCACACGGTCATTTGATCCATACACCCGACAGGCGCGTTTTAAGCACGACGCCTTGCCCCGTTATGGATAATTATATTCATTTTCCGAGTCGTTCGCAATCGGCAAATTGCACAAAGCAGCTTTTTAAGTTCTGAATAAAATCCACAATAAAATGCTGAAATAACAAAATACAGTATATATTTACGTTGCTCGACACAAGAAATTGTGTTGTTTACTTTGACCAAATCCGACGTTTCGACGCAATCTGACCAAAAAGAAAAGATGCAAGTTCGCAAAATTTTCTTGCAAACTTGCATTATGTCAACCATTTTAATTATTTGAAAGAATTATGTAAATCTTTTTCTCGCCTTACAGCGCCTGTTTCAACGCCTTTGAAAGCTGATCCGGGCAGGATGTCGGCTTCAGTCCGCAGCGCACGCCCTCCAGACGTTCGATGGCCTGCTGCACCGGCATCCCCACCAGGAGCCGCGAAATGCCCTGCAGGTTGCCGCTGCACCCCCCTTTTACCTCAACTTTGCGGATAATTCCGTCTTCTACCTCCACCTGCATCAAGCGCGAGCAGACGCCTTTCGGCCGGTATGTGATCGTCATAGCGACGCCTCCTTTGCATTTTTTCCGCTCACAGTATAGCAGATGCGGTGACATAATTCCAGCCCAAAAACCATATATATTGTGGAGAATGCGTTTGGAGGTGGGCAGATATGACACTGCGGCAGAAATTGGCCTGTGTGGGTCTGGCCGTGTTCGGTTTGCAGATCGCGTCGGCCGCGGCAGGCGGCGCGCCGCTCAAGGACCGGCTGCAGCGCTGGTTCGATCCGGAGCAGCTGCTGCTGGCATCGGTGCGCATGGAGCTCGGTGCTCCGCCGGTGGACGCCTCCCCCACGCCGGAGGCAGCGGCAGCGCTCAGCGCCGCCTCACCCGCACCGGAGGTGACCCCACCCCCCACCGCGGCCGGCAGCGCCGAAACCGCCCCGACCGCAACCGCCGACGGGCTGCCCATCGTGGCGACGAGCATCGCCGGCGGGCTGACGATCAAGAACCAGACGGACATCCCCGTGCACATCGCCTCCCTGCTGCAGCAGGGACCGGCCGCCGTGCTGCCGGCGGGCGAGCCGCAGATCCTCATCATGCACACACACGCGAGCGAAGCCTTCACCCCGGCGGGACACGACCACTATGCCGCGAGCGACACCTGCCGCACCGAGGACACCAATTATAATATAGTGCACGTGGGCGACGTGCTCGCCGACACGCTCACGAACGCGGGACTTGAGGTGCTGCACGACCGGACGATCTACGACTACCCGAGCTATACGGGTTCGTACAGCCGCTCGGGCGCGGCCGTACAGGAGTACCTGAGCCAATACCCAAGTCTGCGCATCGTCATCGACCTGCACCGCGACGCGCTGTGCTCCGACAGCGTGGTCTACAAGACCGTGGCAGAGCTCCCGGACGCCGCGTGCGCGCAGGTGATGCTGCTCGTGGGCACGAACGCATCCGGGCTCTATCACCCGCACTGGGAGGAAAATCTGCGTCTGGCGGTGTACCTGCAGGATGCAGCCGTGCAGGCGCACCCGACGCTCATGCGGCCGATCACGCTCGTCAACGAGCGCTACAATCAGCATCTCACGCGCGGCTCGCTCATCATCGAGGTCGGCAGCAGCGGCAACACGCTCCAGGAGGCCGTGCGCGCCGTGCGGCTGTTCGGCGAGAGCGCGGGCGCAGCGCTCGCGGCGCTCGTGCAGTGACCGGGCGCGACATATTATAATAGGTATAAAAACGCCCCCAGCGGGTGACAATCTCCGCAGACGGAGCTTCCGTCCAGAGGGGGTGTTGAGATGCAGGTCCGCCATTACATGACCGCTGCCGCCGCCGTGACGCATCCGGACGAGCCGGTCGTCGCTGCGGCGCGGCTGATGCGCCAGCGCAGCATCGGTGCGCTGCCGGTGTGCGAGGACGACGGCACGCTCGCCGGTATGCTCACCGACCGCGACATCGTCGTGCGCTGTGTTTCCGCCGGCGATGATCCGCAGACCGCGACCGTTCGCGGCATCATGTCGCGCGACCCGGTGACGGTCGCAGCCGATGCCGACGTGCGCAGCGCAATGACCGCCATGCGCGCCGCGCAGGTGCGCAGGCTGCCCGTGACCGAGGGCGGCAAGCTCGTGGGCATTCTCTCGATCGACGACATCGCCCGCTCCGGCAAGTGGGACATGGAGTGCGCGCAGGCGCTGTGCGGCATCACGGGAAACGTCTGCCGTCGGTGAATCACGATCAGGCCGCGCCATCTGGCGGTGCGGCCTGAATTTTTTGCGCACAAATGCCGAATGCAGAGGGGGAAAATGCAGCAATCTGCACAATCTTGAGAATCATTCGCAAAAAGTGCTTTACAAATGCGGATCTCCGTGCTATCTTAATATCAGTAATAATTCCTGTTACTGATATGAAGGAGGTGCTTCGATGCCCATCCGCAAAAACAGCAAAAAGCGGCAGGTCATTCTCGAAGCCCTCGCCGCGACGACCGCCCACCCCACCGCGCAGGAGCTGTACCAGCAGCTCAAGCCGGACTATCCCGACCTGAGCCTCGGCACGGTGTACCGGAATCTGAGCCTGTTTTCCGAACAGGGCGACGCGATGAGCGTCGGCGTGTTCCGCGGGCAGGAGCGGTTCGACGCCCGCACAGAACCCCACGCCCACCTGCACTGTGCGCAGTGCGGCCGCGTCATTGACGTGCCGCTGCCCGGCGCGCCCGAGCCGCAGCTGTGCGCGCTCGCCCAGAGCGTGACAGACGCGCAGGTGCTCGGCTGCAGCATCACATTCACAGGGCTGTGCAAAGCTTGTCAGCAAGCGGCAAAGGAAGCCGCTTCCGAATAAATCAACGATCGAAATCAAAAAACTTTAGGAGGAACTTACAATGAAAAAATGGGTTTGCAGTGTCTGTGGTTACGTTTACGAAGGCGAGCAGCCGCCGGTCGAGTGCCCGGTGTGCCATGTTGACGGCTCGAAGTTCATCGAGCAGAAGGCTGAGAAGTCCTGGGCTGCCGAGCACGTTGTCGGTGTAGGCAAGGCGTTCGGCGCGGACGTTCCGGCTGACGTGCAGAAGGAGATCATTGACGGTCTGAGAGCCAACTTTGAGGGCGAGTGCTCCGAGGTCGGTATGTATCTGGCCATGGCGCGCGTTGCGCACCGCGAGGGCTACCCGGAGATCGGCCTGTACTGGGAGAAGGCCGCGCACGAGGAAGCCGAGCACGCTGCGAAGTTCGCCGAGCTCCTCGGTGAGGTCATCACCGACAGCACGAAGAAGAACCTCGAGATGCGTGTCGACGCCGAGAACGGCGCGACTGCCGGCAAGTTCGAGCTGGCCAAGCTCGCCAAGCAGTATAACCTCGACGCGATCCACGACACCGTGCACGAGATGGCACGTGACGAGGCCCGCCACGGCAAGGCCTTCGAGGGTCTGCTGAACCGCTACTTCGGCAAGTAATTTTCCGCAACGGGAGGCACAGCTATGAAATACGTCTGTGACATCTGCGGCTATGTCTACGACCCCGCAGCCGGCGATCCCGACAACGGCGTCGCCCCCGGCACACCTTGGGAAGCCGTCCCCGAAGATTGGGTCTGCCCGCTGTGCGGCGTCGGCAAGGGCCAGTTCAGCCCCGAGGCATAATGCAAGATCAAAAGAGGAAGCCGAGTGACCGGCTTCCTCTTTTTTGCCTTGCGCGCTCGGATATATATCGTCGGGAAATTGACAACCACTGCAGAAAATGCTACACTACGCCTGTCATATGACAGAAAACGCGGCCGCTGCGGCGGCTGCCTCGAAGGGGGACAAAAACCATGAAATACTGTGCTCAGTGCGGCAGACAGCTGGTCGACGAGGCTGTCGTCTGCCCGCAGTGCGGCTGCCCGGTGCAGCCCCAGCGCGGCTTTGACCCGAACGCCAGCCCGAAATCGCGCCTGATCGCGCTGCTGCTGTGCGTCTTTGTCGGCGGTCTCGGCATCCACCGCTTCTACGTCGGCAAGATCGGCACGGGCGTGCTCTGGCTGCTCACGGCCGGATGCTTCGGCATCGGTGCACTGGTCGATCTGATCATGATCGCCTGCGGCTCATTTACCGACAGCGACGGCAAGCCGGTCACAGACTGGCAGACCTGACCCGCTGACAGAAAAAAAGATCCCCGACCGCGGTCGGGGATCTTTTTGTGCAATTACGGGTCGATCTCGATGATGTAGCCGGTCTTGCCGCCGTAGAACTGCGGGTACTTGGCGGCGGGATCACCGATGCAGTCGTTATAATACCAGCCGTCGCTGCGGCGCGCGATGAGCACATAGTTCTCGGCCGCGCCGTTGGTGTCGCGCACGGACGGCTCACCGGCGGCCCAGTTATAGACCGGGTCGATGTTGTCCTTGACCCAGGCGAGCTCGCCGCTGTCGGCGCGGTACAGACCGATCCAGACGTAGGTCAGACCGGACTCGTCGGCAAGCTGGGCGACGCGCGTCCACTTCTCGGCGCTGTCGATCACGACAAGATGACCGCCCTTGGCCTCGGCCGCGGCCTCAGCATCCGCCCAGGAGATGTCCGCCTTGACGACTTCATACGTCGGCTCGGGCTTCGGCGTCGGGGTGGGCGTGGGCGTCTCGGTCGGGACAACGGTCTCGACCGGGGCAGTCGGTGCGGGCGTCGGCGTGGGCTCCGCCGTGCCGGGCGTGCCGAACACGCCGAGCGAACGCAGCAGCAGCACCGCCAGCACCGCCGCGCAGATGATCAGCACCGTCAGCAGCACGCCTGCCTTATGCGACTGGCGCTGCGCGTCGGGCGCTTTCTTTTTCGGCTTCGCGGGGGCGGGACGGTAGGGCTCTGGCTTTTTCACCGGCGGCTTTTCCGGCTTGTGCTCCGGCTTCGGCGCGGGCTTGACCTCCGGCTTGGCAGCCGGCTTTTCCGGACGGAATTTATTCGGCAGCGGCTGCGGTTCGGGCTTGCGCTCGGGCTGCGGTTCCGGCTCGGTGACCGGGGCTTCCTCGGGCTTTGCTTCCGGTTCGTCGGCCGGGGCTTTCTCCGGCTTCGCTTCCGACTCGGCTACCGGGGTTTCCTCCGGCTTCGCTTCCGGTTCGTCGGCCGAGGCCTGCTCAGGCTCTGCGGTCGCTTCCGGCTCAGATCCGGCCTCCGGCTCAATGACCGGGGCTTCCTCCGCCTCGGTCTTCAGCTCAAACTTCAGCTCAGACTCAGCTTCCGCTTCGGGCTCGGCCGCGATCTCCGGCTCAGCCTCCGGCACAGGCGCGGCGGCCTCCTCAGCGAGGATGCTGAGCATCATGCGCTCGACCTCGCTGAGCTCCTGCTCGGGCTTATTGAACATCTCCTGCGCGGTCGGCACATTGCGGCGCTGCTCGGCATCATACTGCTCGAGCGCGGCGCACAGCTCCGCCGGGGTGGCGTAGCGGTCGGCCGGCTTGCACTGCGTGGCGCGCGCGATGATCTCCATAAGTCCGCGCCCGGCCTTGCGTGCCAGAGGCAGCGCCTCGCCGTTCATGCGGCGGCGCAGCGCGGCGGCCATATCCTCCGGCTGCGGCGCACGGTCGTCCGGGTAAAACGGCAGGCGGCCGCCCATCACGCCCGCATACAACAGCAGACCGAGCGAATACACATCGGCCGAGGCATCGAGCGAGCCGCTCCAGAAAACCTCGGGCGCCATGAACTCCAGCTCCTCGGTCGTCCAGTCCTTCGTGTCCGTGCGGGCGGGCGCGCCGAGACCGACCGTACCGTCCTCGGCACGGCTGATGTTGTCCGGGCGGATGCCGCCGTGGTATGTCCCGCGCTCCGTCAGGATGCGGCAGATCGTCTCAGCCAGCGCGGTCAGCTCCGCGCGCGAGAGCGTCTGCAGCCGCTCACCGAGGCAGCCTGCGGGATCGAATGCGTGTTTTTCCATGTGATACGCACCTCTTTATGTCCGTGTTTGCGTGTTTACATAACGTAATAAATAGTAACACACTTATGTCTGCAAGTCAATTCAATCTGACGCGCCGGACGCAGGTTTGTTCCGCCCGAGACGGCCGAACCAGCCGAAGGTCATCGGCCAGATACCGGCGGCAAAGATCACCATGAGCGCGTAGCGGATGAGGTTGGCTGCATTATGCCCGCCGCACAGTGCGAGCAGCGGCGCTTTGAGCGCGGCGCGCAGCCCGATCGTAATGGCAAGACCGAGCACGGTCTTGAGCACCTGCGCCCACCAGACGGCGCGCACGTCAAAGTGCACATACCTGCAATCGAGCCAATAGGCAAACGTCATGCCCAGCACCGCGCCGAGCAGCGTGTACGCGTTCTTGCGCCCGGAGGCGAGGTTCGCCGCGTCCACATCCGCGGGAAACGGCCAGAGCTCGGCGTAGAGCAGGTAGGCAGCGCTCAGCACCGCCATGCCGGCAAAGAGCAGATAGAGCCGCTTCGGATGGCTGTCAATGTCCCGAAAGAGCGGATAGAGCGCGAACACCAGCATGAGCCCGATGCCGAACGACACGCCGACATCCAGCGGCGTGTGCACACCGAGATACATCCGCGAAAACGCCGTGACCACGATCAGCAGCGCACAGACCACGCGCAGCCATGTCCGCTTCGTCCAGCGGCCGAGACAGCCGAAGGACGCAAAGACATTTTGCGTGTGTCCGCTCGGGAACGAGTAGCCGGTGGCCTCGGCGCGGGCGCTCTCGACGATCTGAAAATCCGGGTCTTTCACCCACGGGCGCGGGATGCGAAAGACAAGCTTGAGAAACTGGTTGACGATCGTGCCGACGAAGCCGACCGTGAGCATATAGTACCCGCAGGACTTGCTCACGCACCAGAACACGATGATGGCAGCGGCCATGAACACAAGTTCGCCGCCGCAGTTGGTGAGTGCGCCGAGCACCGCGTCCAAAAACGGTGTGCGCAGCTCAGCCAGCGCATAAAGAAGCTGCATAGAGCGGTCTCCCCTCTGAAGATTTCTGCCGCCATTATAGCAAAACACACACACGGATTCAACCGCAAAGCCGCAAAGGAAATTGACAGCGGCGGCTCGGAATGGTAGGATAAAACCAGACCCAATTCTATTTTATGGAGGCATGTCCCATGGACATTGAAACGACCATCCGCGCCCTGACCGGCCGCGGCTTCGCCGTGCAGCATTTTGCCACGGCTGCCGAGGCGGCGGATTATCTCAACGGCGCGATCGACGGCACGACCGTCGGCATCGGCGGCAGCAAGACCATTGACCAGCTCGGTCTGTATGACCGTCTGGCGGAGCACAACACCGTCTGGTGGCACTGGCGCACACCGGGCTTTGCCACGCTCGACAACGCGCTGACCGCACCCGTGTATCTCAGCAGCGCCAACGCCATCACCGCCGACGGCCAGATCCTCAACATCGACGGCCGCGGCAACCGCCTCGCCGCCATGGTCTACGGCATCGGCAAGACGGTGTACATCGTCGCGGGCACGAACAAGCTCTGCCCCGACTTTGACAGCGCCCTGTCGCGCGCGCGCAACACCGCCGCCGTGCAGAACATGAAGCGCTTTGACGGCGACCAGCCGTGCCACGAACTTGAGCGCTGTGTCGACTGCCGCAGCAAGAGCCGCGGCTGCAACGCGCTGCTCGTGCTCTGGGGACAGATGATGGACATGGCCAAGGTCGAGGTCGTGCTCATCGACGAGCCGCTCGGCCTGTAAGGAGGCATTCACGTGAAGATCTTTAAGCGCATCAAGTGGAGCTATGTCGTGCTCAGCGCGATGTTTTTGCTCCTCGGCATTTACCTTGTCGCCAATCCCGAGACGTCACTGATCATGATCTGCCGCATCCTCGGCGCTGCCATGGCCGTGTTCGGTCTGATGAAGATCGTGCTCTACTTCATCCGCGAGGTCGAAGGTGTGGCCATCCGCTTTGACTTTGCCGTGGGGCTGTTTTGCATCATCCTCGGCGCGCTCATGCTCTGGCGCGCGAGCGCACTGACGGACGTGCTCTCGGTCATGATCGGTCTGCTCGTGCTCGTCGACAGCGTCTTTAAGCTGCAGGTCGCCGTCGATTCGCGGCGCATGGGCGCACACTCGTGGTGGGTCACGCTCGTGTGCACGGTCGTGTGTCTCGTGCTGGGCGTGCTGCTGGTCTTTAACCCCTTCAACGGCAAGCAGGTGCTCACGATCATGATGGGCGTGTCGCTCATCGTCGACGGCGTGCAAAACCTCTGCACCGTCGTGTACGCCGCCGTCTTTGTCAAGGACGTCAAGGCCGCCGTGCGCAACCTTGTCGACGATGCCACCGCTGTCGAGACGACCGGCGAGGTCATCGGCGAGGACAAGCCCGACGCCGGACCGAAAGCGCCGTAAACACCGCTGCGTTTTGCGAATTTGCCCGGATGCAGACATTTTCTCCGCGTCCGGGTCTTTACTTTTTTGCCGCTTTGGTGTAAAAAAGAAGGGAAAATATGCTGCAACAAAAGGAGCAAGGGGGGAGCGGCCGATGATGGAGCAGGATTTTCAGCGTGTATATGAGAAGTTTAAGCTGCAGTTTTTCCGCCGCCTGTTTTCACAGGTGCGGGAACGTGAGGGTTCGCTGAGCGCGATGGAGGCGTTCTCCGTTGAGGTCATTCATGAGCTCAACGCGCCGACGATCGGTCAGTTTGCGGACTTTCTCGGCATCTCGCAGTCCAACGCGACCTACAAGGTCAACAATCTCATCCGCAAGGGCTATATCGTCAAGGAGAATTCCGACACCGACCGGCGCGAGTATCATCTCAAGCTCTCGGACAAGTTTTACAGCTACAACGGTCTCATGCAGAGCTACATTGACACCGTGCTCGGGCGCATCCGTGAGCGCTTCACGCCCGAGGAGCTGGAGACCTTTGCGCACGTGCTGACCGTCATGTCGGACGAGCTGATGCCCGAGTGTGACGTGCAGCCCAAGTAAACACCGCTGCGAAAACGGAGACAGTCCTGCCGGCTGCCTCCGTTTTTCGTTTGCGGGAGCGCAGGCGCGCTGTGCGGTTTTCTTGTGTTTGCGGGCAAAGTGTGGTTTAATAAGGGAAGAAAATTACGACAGAAACGGAGCATCGCCATGACGATCGCAGTCATCGGCGCGGGCGCGTCCGGCATGATGGCCGCGCTGACCGCCGCCGAAACCCCGGAAAATGAGATCCTGCTCTTTGAGCGCCAGGCGCGCGTGGGGCGCAAGCTTGCCGTGACCGGAAACGGCCGCTGCAACCTGACCAACGCCGGCGCCGCGCCCGAAAACTATCACGGCACGCAGCCGGAGTTTGCTGAGCGCGCACTTGCGGCCTTTCCGCCCGCCGCGGCGCTCGACTGGTTTGCCGCGCACGGTCTTCTGACCGTGACCGAGCCGGGCGGGCGCGTGTATCCGCTCTCGAACGCGGCCAACAGTGTCGTGGATGTGCTGCGCTTTGCGCTCGCGCGGCCGAACATCGCCCTGCACACGGGCAACGCCGTGACGGCCGTGCGCCGCCAGGGGCGCGGCTTCGTCGTCGAGACGGACAGCGAACGGTTTTCCGCCGAGCGCGTCATCATCGCGTGCGGCGGTGTCGCCGGAGCGAAGGCCGGCGGCGTGCGCGACGGCTACACCCTGCTGCAAAGTCTCGGCCACCGGCGCACGGCGCTGCACCCCGCGCTCGTGCAGCTGACGACCGAGCCGACCTATCCGCGCGCACTCAAGGGTGTGCGCGCCGATGCGCGCGTGACGCTCACGCAAGGCCGCAAGGTGCTCGCGCGCAGCGCGGGCGAGGTGCAGTTCACGGAAAAGGGCGTGTCCGGTCCGGCCGTATTTGAGATCTCGCGCGCAGCCAGCTGCGGCGGCGAGGGGCAGACCGTGACGCTCGACCTGCTGCGGGCGCACAGCGCGCCGGAGTGTCTGGCATTTTTGCAGAAGCGGCGCAAACTCGCGCCCGCGCTCCCGTGCGAAGAGGTGCTGACCGGCACGGTGCACAATCGCGTGGGCAAGATGCTGCTGCGCTATGCCGACATCCCCGGCGCCCGGCCGCTCGGCGACGTGACGGACGATGAGCTCAAGGCGCTCGTGCGCGCGGCAAAGGGCTTCGCGCTGCCGGTGCGCGGCACGGAGGGCTTTGAGAGCGCGCAGGTCACGGCCGGCGGTATGCGCACGGACGAATTCGACCCCGTGACGATGCAGAGCCGGCTCGTGCCGGGGCTGTACGCCTGCGGCGAGGTGCTGGACATCGACGGCGACTGCGGCGGCTTCAACCTGCAGTGGGCGTGGGCCAGCGGCCGCGCGGCCGGGAGGGCTTGCCGATGATCTCGATCCCGAACCTGAAGCTCGCCCCCGGTGCGGACGAGACAGCGCTCAAGACGTTGGCAGCCAAGGCGCTGAAGATCCCGGCCGACGACATCACCGGTCTGCGGATCCGCAAAAAATCTCTCGATGCGCGCAAAAAGGACGACATCCACTATGTCTACACCGTCGGCGTGACCGTGCGCGGAGATGAGCAGCGTCTCGTCCGCCGCTGCCGCAGCGCCGCGATCACCCACGAAAAGACCTATCCCATCCCGCACATCGCACCGCCGGAGACGCGCCCCGTGATCGTGGGCTTCGGCCCGGCGGGGATGTTTGCCGCGCTCCTGCTTGCGCGCGCGGGCGCAAGACCCATCGTGCTCGAGCGCGGACCGGACGCCAGGACGCGCAGCGCACAGATCGCCGCGTTTCGCGCGGGCGGCGCGTTTGACCCCGAGTGCAACGTGCAGTTCGGCGAGGGCGGCGCGGGCACATTCTCCGACGGCAAGCTCAACACCGGCACGCACGACGCGCGCATCGGCTTCGTGCTTGCGGAGTTTGCGGCGCACGGCGCGCCGGAGCACATCACCTATGACGCCAAGCCCCACATCGGCACGGACGTGCTCGTCGAGGTCGTGCAAAGCCTCCGGCACGAGGTCATCGTGCGCGGCGGCGAGGTGCGCTTCGGTCACCGGATGACCGGACTGTCCACGCAGGACGAACGCATCACGGCGCTGACCGTGCACAGTCCCGAGGGGGAGTACACGCTCCCGGCGCAGCAGGTCATCCTTGCGATCGGGCACAGCGCGCGCGACACATTCGAAATGCTGCACGCGCAGGGCATACCGATGGAGCCGAAACCGTTTTCCATGGGTGTGCGCATCGAGCACCGGCAGTCTGACATCAACACCGCGCAGTACGGCGCGGCGGCAGAGCATCTGCCCGCGGCGGACTATAGCCTCTCCTGCCACCTGCCGGACGGATCGAGCGCGTACACGTTTTGTATGTGTCCGGGCGGCGAGGTGTTCGCCGCCGCGTCGGAGGCGGGCGGTGTGTGCACCAACGGCATGAGCAACTCCCGCCGCGACGGGGAAAATGCCAACGCCGCCGTGCTCGTGACGCTGCATCCGGAGGATTTCCCGGATAAGAGCACCCTCGGCGGTATGTACTGGCAGCGCAGCATCGAGCAGCGCGCCTATGTGTGCGGCGGCGGCAATTACCACGCCCCGGCGCAGCGCGTGGGCGATTTTCTCGCCGGGCGCGCAAGCACCGCCCCCGGCCGCGTGCAGCCGACCTACCGCCCCGGTGTGACGTGGTGCGACCTGCACGACGTGCTGCCGCAGCGCATCACGGCGACGCTTGCGCAGGCGCTGCCGGTCTTCGGCAAAAAGCTGCGCGGCTTCGATGACCCCGATGCCGTGCTCACCGCGCCCGAGACCCGCTCGAGCAGCCCCGTGCGCATCGTGCGCGGGGACGACCGGTGCAGCACCGGCGTGCAGGGGCTCTACCCCTGCGGCGAGGGCGCAGGCTATGCCGGCGGCATCACCAGCGCCGCCGTGGACGGACTGCGCTGCGCCGAGTGCGTGATCAAAGCGCTGCAAAACGAAGCATGATCCGTGCCGAACGGCACATTCTGTCATATCATATAAGGAGGTTTTCACGATGAAAAACGAAGCGTTTGCACCCACACCGGAGCTGCTGGCCAAGATGGACGCCTGGTGGCGCGCGGCAAACTATCTGTCCGCCTGCCAGCTCTACCTGCTCGACGACCCGCTGCTGCGCCGGCGGCTAACCGAGCGCGACATCAAGAAGAAGATCGTCGGCCACTGGGGCACCGTGCCCGGCCAGAACTTCATCTACACGCACCTCAACCGCGTCATCAACGAATATGACCTCGATATGATCTATCTCTCCGGCCCCGGCCACGGCGGCAACGCCATGGTCGCGCAGGACTATCTCGACGGCTCGTACACCGACGTGTACCCGAATATCACGCGCGACGCAGCCGGCATGCAGCGCCTGTTCAAGCAGTTTTCGTTCCCCGGCGGCATCCCGAGCCATGTCGCGCCCGAGACGCCGGGCTCCATCCACGAGGGCGGCGAGCTGGGCTATTCGCTCGCGCATGCCTTCGGCGCCGTGATGGATAACCCCGACCTGATCGCCGCCTGTGTCGTCGGCGACGGCGAGGCCGAGACCGGCCCGCTCGCCACCGCGTGGCACGGCAACAAGTTCGTCAACCCCATCACGGACGGCGCGGTGCTGCCGATTCTGCACCTCAACGGCTTCAAGATCGCCAATCCCACGCTCTTTTCCCGCATCAGCCACGAAGAGCTCGAGATGTTCTTCCGCGGCTGCGGGTGGGAGCCGCGCTTTGTCGAGGGCGACGATCCCGCCGAGATGCACGCCAAAATGGCCGAGACAATGGACTGGGCCATTGAGGAGATCCACGCCATCCAGCAGCACGCGCGCACCGCGCACGACACCGCGCGCCCCTACTGGCCGATGATCGTGTTCCGCGCGCCGAAGGGCTGGACCGGCCCAAAGGAAGTGGACGGCAAGCAGGTGGAGGGATCGTTCCGCGCGCATCAGGTGCCGATCGCGATGGACAAGCCCGAGCACCTCGTGCAGCTCGAGGAGTGGCTGCGCAGCTACCATCCCGAGGAGCTCTTTGACGACAACGGCACGCTCATCCCCGAGCTGCAGGCCCTTGCGCCGAAGGGACAGCGCCGCATGGGCGCAAACCCCCACGCAAACGGCGGTCTGCTGCTACGCGAGTTGCGCATACCGGACTTCCGCACGTATGAGCAGCCCGTGCCGGCGCCCGGCGCCGTCGAGGCGCAGGACATGACCGTGCTCGGCGCGTTTGTGCGCGACATCATGCGCGAGAACATGGACGCGCGCAACTTCCGCATCTTCGCCCCCGACGAGACCGCCTCCAACCGTCTGAGCCCGGTGTTTGAGGTCACGGGCCGCCGCTGGGTCGCCGAGGCGACGGACAGCGACGAGTTTCTCGACCCGGACGGCCGCGTCATGGACTCCATGCTCTCGGAGCACATGTGCGAGGGCTGGCTCGAGGGCTACCTGCTGACCGGCCGCCACGGCTTTTTCAACAGCTACGAGGCCTTCATCCGCATCGTGGACTCCATGGTCGCGCAGCACGCCAAGTGGCTCAAGGTCTGCAACCAGCTGCCCTGGCGGCAGGACATCGCCTCGCTCAACTACGTGCTCGCCTCGAACGTGTGGCAGCAGGATCACAACGGCTTTACGCACCAGGACCCGGGCTTCCTCGACCACGTTGCGAATAAAAAGGCCGATGTCGTGCGCATCTATCTGCCGCCGGACGCAAACTGCCTCCTGAGCTGCTTTGACCACTGCATCCGCAGCCGGAACTATATCAACGTCATCGTGGCTTCCAAGCATCCGCGGCCGCAGTGGCTGACCATGGAGCAGGCCGTGCGCCACTGCACGCAGGGCGTGAGCATCTGGGAGTGGGCCAGCAGCGACCAGGGCGCGGAGCCCGACGTCGTCATGGCCTGCTGCGGCGACACGCCGACGCTCGAGACGCTCGCCGCCGTGACCATCCTGCGCGAGAAGCTGCCGGAGGTGCGCGTGCGCGTCGTGAACGTAGTCGACCTCATGAAGCTCCAGCCGCATTCCGACCACCCGCACGGTCTCACGGACGAGGACTATGACCTCATCTTCACAAAGGACAAGCCCGTCATCTTCGCCTTCCACGGCTACCCGAAGCTCATCCACGAGCTGACCTACACCCGCCGCAACCAGAACATGTTCGTCTGCGGCTACGTCGAGGAGGGCACGATCACGACGCCGTTTGACATGCGCGTGCTCAATGAGCTCGACCGCTTCCACCTTGTCATCGATGTCGTCAAGCGCCTGCCCCAGCTCGGCAACCGCGGCGCCTACACCGTGCAGCAGATGCGCGACAAGCTCGTCGAGCACCGGCAGTACATCGCCGCGCACGGCGTCGACCTGCCCGAGATCGCCAACTGGCAGTGGGCCGGCAGCACCAGCGCCGCCACAAGCTCCGAGCGCTGAGCGTGCCCGAGCGCGCCGAACGACCTCCATACCGAACACCAGCCGCCTGTCCCGGAATCGGAACAGGCGGCGTTTCCGTTTTTGTATTTTCTCTCTTTTTCTCCCTTTTTCAAGGAAAACAGCGCTGCGCGGCGTTCGTTTTCGCGCCGCGGGTGCTTGTCTTTCTGCTCAGAAAAGTATGTAAATCTTTGTGCAGGTTCACGGTTTTTTGTCGTTTTGCCTGTTAAAATTTAGATTTTTCGTTTCTCTCTTGTGCAATTTTTTCGATTCCGCTATAATAACGTCTTGAGGTGATTTTCATGTTCAAAATCGTCAATAACGAAAGATTATCTGACAATATGTTCCGCGTCACGTTCGAGGCTCCGCTGGTCGCCCGCAAGGCACAGCCGGGTCAGTTCCTGATGTTCCGCGTCGACGAGTTCGGCGAGCGCATGCCCATCACGATCTCCTCGTATGATCGTGAGGCCGGCACCGTGTCGGTCATCATGCAGCGCGTCGGCAGCACGACGGCTCTGCTCGCCAGCAAGAAGGCCGGCGACTATGTGGCCGACGTCGTCGGTCCGCTCGGCAACCCCGCCGAGTTTGACGATATGCACAAGGTCGTTGTCGTCGGCGGCGGCTCGGGCTGCGCCATCGCATGGCCGCAGGCCAAGGAAGCGCACCGTCTCGGCTGCGATGTTGACATCATCGCGGGCTTCCGCACCAAGGGCATCGTCGTGCTCGAGGAAGAGATGCGCGCCTGCTGCGATCATCTGTACATGATGACCGACGACGGCACCTACGGCGAGAAGGGCTTCACCACCGTCAAGCTCAAGGAGCTGCTGGAGAAGGCCAAGGCCGAGGGCAAGCAGTATGACCACTGCATCTGCATCGGACCGCTGCCGATGATGAAGTTCGTGTGCCAGATCACAAAGGAATACGGCGTGGCAACGATGGTCGATATGAACTGCATCATGATCGACGGCTCCGGTATGTGCGGCGGCTGCCGCCTGACCGTGGACGGCAAGATGAAGTTCACCTGTGTCGACGGTCCGGAGTTTGACGGCCACCTTGTCGACTTTGACGAGGCGATCGCCCGCTCCAAGATCTACGAGGCGCAGGAGCAGAAGGTGTTTGAGCGCCGCCACCACTACTGCAATCTGCAGGCCATGGCCGACGCTGAGGAAGCCGCACGTGAAAAGGAGGAGAAGTAATCATGGCGAATATGTCTCCCACGAAAAATCCGATTCCGGAGCAGGACCCGAACGTCCGCAACAAAAACTTTGAAGAAGTCGCGCTTGGCTACACCGTCGAGATGGCGGTCGATGAGGCCAACCGCTGCCTGAATTGCCCGCGCCCGGCCTGCATGTCCGGCTGCCCGGTCAATGTCAAGATCCCGCAGTTCATCGCCTGCGTCCGTGAGCAGGACTTCAAGGGCGCTTACCACAAGATCCTTGAGGACAGCTCCCTGCCCGCCATCTGCGGTCGTGTCTGCCCGCAGGAGAAGCAGTGCGAGAGCAAGTGCGTGCGCGGCATCAAGGGCGAGCCTGTCGGCATCGGCCGTCTGGAGCGCTTCGTCGCCGACTGGAACCGCGAAAACGCCGACGAGATGCCCGAAAAGATCCAGACCAACGGTCACCGCGTCGCGGTCATCGGCTCCGGTCCGTCCGGTCTCGCCTGCGCGAGCGACCTGGCCAAGCTCGGCTACGACGTGACCGTCTACGAGCACTTCCACAAGGCCGGCGGCGTTCTGGCTTACGGCATCCCCGAGTTCCGTCTGCCGAAGGCCATCGTGCAAAAGGAGATCGACAAGCTCGTGGCCATGGGCGTCAACATCGTGTGCGACGCGACCATCGGCAAGTGCATGAGCATCGACGAGCTGCTCGGCAAGGACGCCGACCACCTCCTCGGCGACGAGAAGTACGAGGCCGTGTTCATCGGCTCGGGCGCCGGTCTGCCGAAGTTCCAGAACATCCCGGGTCTGAGCTACTGCGGCGTGTTCTCCGCCAACGAGTTCCTCACCCGCATCAACCTCATGCACGCCTATGACGAGCGCTACGACACCCCGCTCATGCCCATCCATGTGACGGCCGTTGTCGGCGCCGGCAACGTCGCCATGGACGCCGCGCGCTGCGCCAAGCGTCTGGGTGCGGACGTGACGGTCGTGTACCGCCGCGGCGAGGAAGAAATCCCCGCCCGTAAGGAAGAGTACGAGCACGCGAAGGAAGAGGGCATCAACTTCTCCCTGCTGTGCAACCCCATCGAGATCCTGGCCGATGACAACGGCTGGGTGCGCGGTCTCAAGTGCATCCGCATGGAGCTCGGCGAGCCCGACGAGAAGGGTCGCCGCCGTCCGATCGAAGTGCCGGGCAGCGAGTTTGAGATGGCCTGCGACTCTGTCATCATGGCGCTGGGCACCTCCCCCAACCCGCTGCTGCGCAAGGCGACGCCGGACCTCGAGTACAGCGATCGCGGCGGCATCGTCGTCAAGGACGACACCGTGACGACCATGAAGGACGGCGTGTTCGCCGGCGGCGACGCCGTCACCGGTGCGGCCACCGTCATCAAGGCGATGGGCGCCGGCAAGAAGGCCGCGGCTGCCATCGACGCGTACATCAAGAGCAAGTAAGCACGCATATAAAATCAGCGGGCATCCGACGGATGCCCGCTGATCGCTTTTTAAACGGACGGCTTTCCCGGCACGGGGAAGGCTGTTCCTTTATGCCTGCGCGGGGAGATTGAGCACGAGGGCCAGAAACTCCAGCGGCGTGTCGCCGTCGTTGCGCAGGAAATGACTTTCGCCGTCGCCCGTAAAGGTCACGGTGCCGGCGTCCACGGTCATCGTCTCGCCGTTGCTGCGGTATGTGCCGCTGCCGGAGAGAATATAGTACACTTCGTAGTTGCCGTGGTGGGTGTGCTCACCGACTTCGCAGCCCGGCTGCAGCACCATGCGGGCGCAGACCGTACCGGCGCCGAGCATCTCCTCCGCAGAGAGGATGGCGTAGCGCTCGAGGTGACCGGCGCCGCCCTTGAGGTGCTCAAGGCGCTCGGGCGTGTCGGGAAGCTTGCGGATGAATGCCATAGAGATCAGCCTCCTTTGTGGTTGTGCTTTATTCGTAGCACACGGCGGCGAAAAATGCAACCGTTTTTCCGAAGGAGACCGGCTGGGATCGTATTTTACGTATAAAAAATCCACGCACAAGGCGTGGCGTCATCCGGCTCTATGGCTTCTCACTTGCTGCTGGGTTCCCAGCTGACATCCGAGAAGATCAGGTCGTCCAGATCCTGGACTTGATTGATACGCATAACATTATCACGCTCCTTTCTTTTTCAGTTGCTCTCAGTTTAGCAGATGATTTGCAGAATTGCAAGCGGTTTTTGAGACAGTTTACACATATTTTACATATCACTTTGCAGCATAACGCACAAAGAACCGGGCGCTTCCTGCAGGAAGCGCCCGGGAAACCTTCATTTATACAGATCGAGAAATTCCTCAAGGCAGAGGTTGTTTTCCATGATGTACGCCGCCGCCTCCTTGCCGACATAGCGGAAGTGCCACGGCTCGTACATGACGCCGGTGATGCTCTCCTTGTCGGCGGGATAGCGCAGGATGAAGCCGTACTCCTGACAGTGGGCATACATCCACTGGAAGAGGGCGGTCTTTTCCAGATCGCGTGTCTTGACCTCATAGAACTTGTCGGTGATGTCGGCGCACAGGCCGAGCTGGTGCTCGCTCGTGCCGGGGCGAGTGACGATGCGGGCGGCTGCGGCCTCATCCCCGCCGCACTGCCCGACCTTGCGGGTGAAGAGGTACGACTGCTCGCTGTAGCTGCGGTATGTGCTCGACAGGCACACGCTCAGCCCCTCGGCACGCGCGGCGGCGATAAATTCCTTGAGCGCGTCCACGGCGCGGCCGTCAAAATACCGGCCGCCCTCCAGCTCCGCCAGATCCTCGGGCACAGCCTCGCCGATCGGGTTTTGCGCGTTGACGAGCGTGAGCTCCCAGCTGCCGGTGTTGATCTTCGGCAGGCCATTGTCCGGCTCGGGCGTGGGCGTGGGCGCAGCGGTCACGACCGGCGTGGGCGTTGCAGCGGCAGACTGCGCCGGAGTATCCATCGGCGGCAGCACGCGCAGCGCGACGACGGCGGTCAGCGCCAGAATGAGCGCGACACACAAAACGGTTTTGAGAGCTTTTCGCATGGAATCTCCACATCCTCGGTGACGGTTTTCGGCACAAAATGGCCGAAATTATGGTATCACGTTTCCGACGGCGGGTCAATCCCAAAACCGCCGCTTGACACGCACCGCCGAAGCGGATAAACTGTCCGGGAAGGAGAGATGACCCCATGCAACGTGATTATTCCGGCCGCCCGCTGCGGCTGTTTTTGACCTTTTACCGGCCGCACCGGCGGCTGTTCGCGCTCGACCTGCTCTTTGCGCTGCTCTCGTGCGCGGCGGATCTGGCGTTTCCCTATGTCTCGCGTCAGGCAATGCAGAGTCTGCTGCCGCTGGGACTGTTTCGCACATTCTTCGCCGTCATGGCGGCGCTCCTGGCAGCGTACCTGCTCAAGGCCGTGTTCAAATACGCCGTGACCGTCATCGGCCACCGCTGCGGTGTGCTCATCGAGGCGGATATGCGTCAGGAGCTCTTCGAGCATTTGCAGACGATGAGCTTCCGCTTCTTTGACCAGAACCGCACGGGCGTGCTCATGAGCCGCATGACGAGCGACCTCTTTTCCATCACGGAGCTGGCGCACCACGGACCGGAGTTTCTGCTCACGGCGGTGGTCACGCTCGGCGGCGCGCTCGTGCTCATGGCGCCGATCTGCTGGCAGCTCACGCTCGTGCTGCTGCTGCTCGTGCCGCTGTCGCTGTGGATCACGATCCGCCAGCGCAAGCGCATGAACGACGCGAACGTCGCCGTCAAGCGCCGGCAGGCGGAGATCAACACCGTCATCGAGTCCGGCATCTCCGGCGTGCGCACGGCCAAGGCGTTCACGAACGAGGACGCCGAGCGCGAGAAATTTCTCGCCTGCAACGACCACTACAAGCACAGCAAGACCGACTGGTACCGCGCCATGGGCGTGTTCCAGGGCGGGATGGAGTTTACGATGTCGGCCATGCAGGTCGTGGTCATCGCGCTCGGCGGCGCGTTCATCATGCGCGGTCAGATCGACTACATCGACCTCATCACGTTCTCGCTGTACGTGACGACGTTCATCTCCCCCATCCGCACGCTGGTGAACTTTATGGAGGTGTTCACCGACGGCACGGCCGGCTTCCAGCGCTTTCTCGAATTGATGCGCGTGCAGCCCGACATTGCCGACGCGCCGGACGCCAGGCCCCTGCCGCCTGTGCGCGGACAGGTGGATTATAACGACGTGAGCTTTGACTACACCGAGGGCGCGACCGTGCTCTCGCACGTGGATCTGCACATTGCGCCGGGCGAAACGCTGGCGGTCGTCGGTCCGTCGGGCGGCGGCAAGACGACACTGTGCCAGCTGCTGCCGCGGTTTTATGATGTCACATCCGGCTCGGTGTGCATCGACGGCATCGACGTGCGCACCGTGACGCAGGCGTCGCTGCGCCGCTGCGTCGGCGTGCTGCAGCAGGAGGTGTTTCTCTTTGCCGACACCATCCGCGAAAACATCCGTTACGGCCGCCCCGACGCCACCGACGCCGAGATCGAGCAGGCCGCACGCTATGCCGAGATCGACCGCGAGATCCGCGCCATGCCCGACGGCTACGACACCTATGTCGGTGAGCGCGGCGTCATGCTCTCCGGCGGGCAGAAGCAGCGGCTGAGCATTGCACGCCTGTTTTTGAAAAACCCGCAGATCCTCATCCTCGACGAGGCCACGAGTGCGCTCGACTCCGTGACCGAGCAGCGCATCCAGCACGCGCTCGACACGCTTGCCCGCGGCCGCACGTGCATCATCATCGCCCACCGGCTGAGCACCGTGCAGGGCGCTGACCGCATCGCCGTGATCGACGGTGCACACATCTGCGAGCAGGGCACCCCCGCCGAGCTCATCGCGCGCGACGGCAAATATGCAGCCCTCTGCCGCGCACAGCACCTTATTTAAATACACAAACACAAACGCAGCAGCGCGCCGGATCATCTGATCCGGCGCGCTGCTTCTGCCCGCAATTCAATCCCCGATGTAAGTAAAGCGGCGCACGACCTGTCCGTCGCGCTCGATCTGCTCGTCCCACATGGCGGCGGGACGCACCCAGACCCCGCGCTCCCCATAGAGCGCGCGGTAGACGACCATGGGCTCGAGCGTCTCCGAGTGCGTGGCAAGATACAGCAGCTCATACTCCTTGCCCTTGAAGTGGCGGTAGCGCCCGGGGCGCAGCGTCTGCGGCGCGCTCATGTCAGCTCCTCCGGCATGCCGAAGCTCTGGATGAGCAGGCGCGTGAGCGCGTGCGCACCGTCACGCGTGAGCATGATGCTTGCGACCTCATCGACCGCCTTTTCCGGCATATCGATCAGGCCCTTGGGCTGGGGCGTGTAGTTGTGCTGCACATACATATGGTAGAAGCTCAGCGAGCACTCCGAGCGGTTGTCATTGACCGAGACGTTGAACACATTGGCAAACTGGGGCTTCATATCGCTACCTCCTGTAACCTTTCTGCGCCCATTATACCACAGCGGGCGTGAAAACGCCGCGTCAATTTTTGCACGTTTTCCGGTAAATTGTTTAAAAACTATTGCGATATCGGACACATCATCGTATAATGTGAACATCCAAATGCGAATTTTTTCACACGGAGGGGAGCGGAGATTGAAAGACCTGAAGCATCTTTACGAATTTGAAAAGCTGCTCGAGAGTGCCAACAACGCGCTCGTGCAGCAGGCGTGTGCCGAGGGGAAGCACGCGCTGGCCTACACCTGCTACCATATGCCGGAGGTGCTGCTCAACACCGGAAACTGCTTTTCGGTGCGCCTGCGCGCACCGCTGACGGGGTCGCTGGACATCTCGTCGTACTATATGTCAAACTTCATCTGCGACTACTGCAAGTCGCTGCTGGAGCGCGGCATTGAGGGCGGCTACAACTTCCTGTCCGGCCTGATGGGGACGGAGACGTGTTCGGAGATGAACCGCGCGCTTGAGCACTTCGAGCTGCTGCGGCTCGTGGACAACGAGCAGTTTTTCGTGACCTTTCTCGATATGCCCTTCAAGGTCACGGAAAACACCGTGCGCCACTATGTCGACCAGCTCCGGCGCAAGGTGCTCACGCCGCTGCAGGAGGTCTACGGCGTGGACGTGTCGGACGATGCACTGCGCAAGGCGGTCGCCGAGCACAACGAGGTTTGCCGCATCCTGACCGAGATCGGTCAGTTCCGCAAGGAGGAAAACCCGCGCATCACGGGCTACGAGTACCACATCCTGAACCTTGTGAGCTACTGCTGCCCGAAATATCTCATCGTCGACAAGCTGCGCGAGACGCTCGAGGAGCTGCGTCAACGCGAGCCCGACGTGAAGCCGCGCTTTCGCGTGAAGATCGCCGTCGTCGGCAGCGAGATCGACGACCCCGGCTTCACCAAGCTCGTCGAGGATGCTGGCGCGCTCGTCGTGGTCGACCGTTTCTGCTTCGGCTCGACGCCGGGGCGCGAGGAAATTCACCTTGACCCCGACCTGCCGGTGCTCGAGAGCATCGCGCGCCACTACCTCAGCACCAGTCAGTGCCCGCGCTTCATGCAGCGCGAGAAGGTCGACGGCCGCTGGCAGCTCGTGCGCGACCTGTGCGCGGAATATCACGCGCAGGGCGTGCTGTACGAGCAGCTCAAGTTCTGCGAATACTGGGGCTATGAGCGCGCGCTGGCAAGCCATGTCGTCACGCGCGAATTTGGCATTCCGTCCGTCGCGGTCGACCGCCAGAACGCCACCGGCGGCAGCGGACAGCTGCGCACGCGCGTGCAGGCGTTCGTCGAGAGTCTGGAGATCAAGCAGCTCCAGACGCAGAGAGGAGGCAAGTGACCATGGGTGAACAAAAGCGCTCCCTGCGGGAATTTCTCCGCCACGTCAATGACTACACCTACCGCTTCGACCCGGAAAAGGGGCGGTTTCGCTACCGCGAGCTGCGCGGCGTGCGCGACACGGCGTTTGACTTTTATATGTGGCTCAAGTGCTGGAAGGACATGATCGTCTTTGTGGCCAAGTGTCCGGTGTCAGCTGTGCGCGCACTGTTTCGCTATCAGTGGTTTTCCACCTACCTGACCTACCCGAACTTTGTCGACCGCGGCACGCTCGGTATGCGCGGCAACCAGCTGCGCATGGCGCGCGCCCAATATGACCGCATCGTGAAAAAGGCCACCGACCTGCTACGCATCTCGTTCGTGGCCGACGAGCATTTCCACCCCGGCAACAAGCTCTCGAAGAAGATCGTGCTCTTTGACGAGCTCGTCCCCGGGCAGATCATGGCCGGCTTCCCGAACCTCATCTACCTGCCGGCGCAGGTGCTGCCGGTGTTTCTGTGCTCGATCCTCAACCAGCAGATCACGCCGCCGTATCTCGACGCGGCCGAAAACTTCGGCATCCCGGCCGACGTCTGCCCCCTGCCCTCGGCCGAAGCCGGCTGCGCCCTGCGCGACGAGTATCCCAAGCTCGGCACGTGCTTTGTCGCCTGCAACATGCCGTGCGACGGCAGCGTCGCCACGACCGCGTATCAGGACCGGTATTTTAACCTCCCGACGTACTATTACGGCGTGCCTATCCGCTACAACGAGGACGCGGTGCAGGATTACGCCGTCGAGGAGCTGCGCGGGCTCATCCGCTTCATTGAGGAGCAGACCGGCGAGACCTTCGACTGGGACGCGTTTTTCCGCGCCATGAAGATCTACAACCGCGAGACGGAGTATGAGCTGCAAAAGTGGGAGGTCAACCGCACGCCCTATCCGCAGATGACCGGCGAGACGTTCTGGATCTACCGTATGTTTTTCTACCACCTCTCGGGCGGCATGGACCCGCGCTTTCTCGACACCGACCGCCGCGTCAACCGCATCATGATGCGCGGCTACCGGCAGAAAAAGCCCTGCGCGCCCGCAATGCGCCACCGCTGCGTCGAGTGGTCGTGCCCGGCGAACTTCTACCCCGACTTCTCCGTCTGGGCGGAAAACTGCTGGGGCATCAACGTCGTGGCGAGTATGGAGTCGCTCATCTCCGACATCATCATCGACACCGAAGACCCCGACCGGGCGCTGGCCGATCTCGCGCGCAGCTACCAGCGCACCACCATGCGCAAGCACACCAAGGGCGGCTATGCAAACGTGCTCGACGAGCTGTGGGTCGTCTGCAAGCAGTACAATGCCGACATGGTGCTCATGTATGACCAGATCTCCTGCAAGGGCATGGACGGTCTGCGCGGCGTGTTTGAGGAGCAGGCGGCCGCGCGCGGCGTACATATGCTCTGGGTCGCGCAGGATCTGCTCGATTCGCGCACGATCTCCAAGCGCGATATGCGCCGTCAGGTCAACCTCTATATGCAGACCGTCATGGGCGAGGAGCCGGTGCGCCCCGACCTCGTGGACTTTGACGATGCGCTGACGTGGTAAACACAAATCCATCGAGAACCTGAAAAAACAGGAAAGCTCCCCGCCTTACGGCGGGGAGCTTTTGCAGGCCGTTAAAAAGCCTCGCAGAGTTTGCGTCCGCAGACGCAAAAAATTCCAATCATTTTCTCCGGCGGCGTGTACGGCGGAGAAAATACATTTCGGCTCGCAAACGTGCGAGTTGTGCGCCGACGGTGCACAGCTCGTGCGATGCAGCGAGCCGCAGTCCCTTCAAACGAGAGCCCAACGCAGTGGGTCTCGTTTGAGCGCGTGCCAAAACGCTTTTTGGCACGCGCGATCATGCCTGCGGCTGCTTTTTGATGTCAAACCGCCACACAGCAACGACGTAGGACACGAAGGCGATGGCCTCGATGACCATGCACGAATACGAGCGCGCAAGGATGTCATACGTGAACCAGAACGGCGAATTGGTCAGATAGAGCAGGCGCGTGCGGCGCATATCGCGCGTCCAGAGCGCGATGGTCGTCATGCTCATGGCGATGCCGGGCAGCAGACTCCTCGGTCCGTCCCATGTGAGGACGGTGTTGACGACGTACAGCACCAGAAACGCCCACAGCCACGCGCGGCTCTTGGCCCACTTGCGGTCGTTGAAGTAAAACACGACGCTGCGCGCGAACGACAGAATGTTGATGGTCGCGGCGGTCATCGCGCCGAGCAGCCCATAGTGCACGATCCACATCAGGCAGGCAGTCGCCTGCGCCGCGAGGATGACACGGCGGTTATTGAATTGCACCGAGATAAACACGATCAGACTGCCGAGCAGACCCAGCGCCTGGTTGAGCCAGAAATCCATGTGCCACACCCTTTCTTCCTGCAGGAAAGTGGATTTTAACACAATCGCGCGGGAAAAACAAGCCTTCCCGTGCAGTTTTTCTCCCACACACAACGCCAAAATATACAAATCAGGAAGCTGCCGCAAGCGCCGCTTTCCTATTTATAAATAGTATCCCTCAAAACAGCGCGGCAAGCTGCTGCCAGACCGGCAGCCCCACGAGCCAGCGGATGACCGGCACGAACAGCAGCGCCGGCAGATAGTCCGCCACCTTGATCTTCGCAGCGCCGGTCTGGTTGAGACCGATGGCCGCCACGAGCAGGGATCCCGCGCACGTGAGGTCCGCGACCGCCGCCTCCGAGAGCAGCGGCGCGATCGCCCCGGCCAGCAGCGTGAGCGTCCCCTCGACCATGAGCACCGCCGCACCCGCAAGCATCACGCCCGCGCCGAGCGTCGTGGCCATCATGGCGCAGAAGACAAGGTCAATCATCGACTTGGTGAACAGGATGCTGTTGTCGCCGCGGATGCCGGCGTCGAGCGAGCCGTTGACCGCCATCGCGCCGATGCAGCACAGGAGGCTCGCCGTGACGAACCCCTCGGCCAGCGACGGGCCGCCCTCATGCCGGTGAACGTGCGCCTCGACCCAGTTGCCGAGGCGGTGGATCGAGCCGTCGATGTTCAGCAGCGCACCGACCGCCGCGCCGAGCGTCATGGACACGATGACGATCAGAATGCTCCGGCACGCACTCGCACCCGAAATGCCGATATACAGCACGCACAGCCCGAGACCGATCATGACCGTTTTGCTCACGCGCTCGGGGATGCCCCGCCGAAACAGCAGGCCGATTGCCCCGCCGCCCGCAATGGCCAGCGCGTTGACAACAGCGCCCGTCAGACTCATATCCGTCCGCCCCTTTCCGCCGCGCCGCCTTATTTAAATAAGGTATCATCACCGGACACGGTTTGATCCAAAATGCAACGTTTAAGATAGCACAACCAGGCGGCCGTGTAAACACACGCGCGTAAAAAAATCAGCCGCGCGCCGTTGGGATGGACGCCTTGAGCTCGCTGAGGAACATCTGCCCGGCGGTGGACAGACCGGTCTTTTGCTTATAGACGACGCCGACTGTGCGCTGCAGCTCCGGCGAGAGGCGGCGCGCGATGACGCGCCGGCCGCCGCGGCGCAGCACCGCCTCCGGCAGGATGGACACGCCGAGGTTATTTTCAACCATGTTCAGGATTGTGTAGTCATCAGCCACGCGGTACTGGACATTGATCTGCGGGTGGCGCGTGAGCAGGTCGCGGATGCAGCCGCCGCCGCGCCCTTCCTCGAGGAGGATGAAGGGCTCTGCCGCGAGCTCATCGACCTGAATGAAGATGTTCTCGCCCAGCGGATGCCCCTCGGGCAGCACGGCGAGCATGGTGTCCTGATAGATCGGCTCGCACGGAAACGGGATCGTGCGCAGCATATCCGTGAAGCCGAAGTCGACCACGCCCTCACGCACCCAGTCCTCGATCTCGTAATACAGCCCCTGATAGAGCTCGAAGCGGATGCCGCTGTGCAGGCGGCGAAAGCGCTCCATGGCCGGCGGCAGCAGATAGCTCGACACGCTCGTAAACGTGCCGAGGCGGATCGTGCCCTGCTCCAGACCGCTGAAGCCCGCCGCCTGCGACTGAAGCATCCGGTAGGCGTTGACCGTGTCGCGGATGTACGGCAGCAGGTGGCGTCCCTCATAGGTGAGCGACACGCCCGAGCGCGAACGCACCAGCAGCGTCACGCCCAGCTCCTCCTCCAGCGACTTGATCATCTGGCTCACGGCCGACTGCGTGTAGCCGAGATCACGCGCAGCATCGGAAAAGCTGTTGCGCTCAAAAACCTTCAAAAAGGCGATATATCGGTTCATAAGCACCTCACAAATAAGAAACGCTAATTTAACTATCAGAATTATTTGCTTTACTTATCTATACCGGCATTATATAATGGGCACTGTCAGATAGCAAGCGCGAATTTCGTGACCGCACACGAAATTTGCAGTACGCTGGCAACCACGCAAATTCTCTCCAAGCAACATGATAATTCCTTTTTCCAACTCCATTTCTCCTATGGAAACACCCCTGCCGGTTTGTCCGTTCCGGCAGGGGTGTTTTCCGTTTTGCGCGGGGAAAGCGGCGCTCAGTCTGTGACCGTGACGATGGCCGTCGTGCCGGAGGCGCGGATGGCGTCGGCCTGCATGGCGTCGGTCGTGACCGTTTGCAGCGGCAGAGCGCTGAGCGCCGACCAGTCAACCGCGCCGGAAACGCCGCGCAGCGTCAGCTCCGTGAGCCCGGTGAAATCGTCCAGACCGGACGTGCTGTCGAGCTCGCAGCGGATGAGCGTGAGCGACGTGATCGCCCGCTCGCGGTCAAAGCTGTGGAAGAAATCACCCCGCAGGTCGCAGTCCACGAGCGTGACGCGCGTGAGCGAGGATTTGTGCAGCGGGATCAGCAGCTCGCGGCACGTGCAGTGCGAGAGCGTGATGTCCTGCAGCTTTGTCAGCGCGCGCAGCTCGGACAGATCCGACACGTTCGCGCCGTTGAGGTGCAGCGTGCGCACGTTCAGGCAGCGGCCGAGCCCCGTCAGCTCCGTGACGGCGTTGCCGTCGGCCAGCAGTGCCGTGAGCTTCGGCAGCTGCTCGATGCCCGCCAGACTCGTGAGCCGGTTGGCGCGGATATCGAACACCTCCACGCCGCAGGCGGGCAGGCTCTCGAGCGTGGTCAGCGACTGAAATTCGAGCGCGAGCTCGCGCAGACTCGGAAAATACGCAAGGTCGGACAGGTCGCGGATCGCCCCGCGCTGCACGGTGACGGTCTGACCGGACGGATCGATGACCTCCGCCGTCTCGACACCGGCAGCCGCCGTATCCACGCCCTGCTGCGGGGCGGAAAACCAGAATCGGTCGCCGCAGACATACAGCGCCGTGAGCCCCTTGAGATCGGCGACCGTGAGCTCGCCCTCGGGCTTTCCGGCGTAGTCGCGCGCAGCCTGCTCAAGCAGGGGGCTCTGAAACGCGGCCACCGTGTCGTCCGGCAGCGTCTGCACGGTGACGGTCCTGGCCGTGAAGCGATAGGTCAGCCCCGTGAAGTGACCGACGATGCCCGCCGCGATCAGACAGCCGGCGAGCACGACCGCGATGATCGCCGCCGCGATGCCGCGCTTTTTCTTCGCGCGCTCCGGCTTCGGCACTTTGGCGGATCTTTCCCGGTGCGGAGTCTCGGCACGGGACTTTTTCTCTCTCTTCTTTTTCGCCCGCGGCGGCTCGGCGGGTGCTTCGGGCGGCAGCTCCGGCGCTTCGCCCGCGAATTTGTTGGCATCGAGCAGCTCGGCCGAGAAGAGCTTGTCGTAGAAATATGCCTCGCTCGGGTAAGTATACTTCATGAGCGCAAAGAGGTTTCCGATCTGCATCTCCATGCCCGGCGACAGCTCCGTCTGCTCGAGGTAGACGTTGATGACCGGCTTTTTCTTCGTCAGGGCATAGTGCATCTCCTTGCGGCAGTTGTCCGAGCGCAGATACGCCGGAGACAAAAACGCCAGCACGAGCTGCGCGCGCTCGAGGTGCGACGCGATGCTCTCCGGCCACTCGCTGCCGGCCTCGATGCCCTCGTCATACCAGACGCGAAAGCCGCGCGATTGCAGCGTGCCGATGATCTCGAGCACGGCCGCGTCGTTCTTGTGCGCGTAGCTGACGAAGATGTACGGCTGTGTGCCCTCATAGGGGCGCAGACAGGTCTTCATTCGATCGCCTCCATGGAATCAAAATCAGGTGAAAGGTTGCCCGGCGCTCACACGCGGCCGGGCGCGGCGAGCGCCTTGACGCCCGCGAGATAGGCATACGGCACGCACAGCTCGCCGCGTCCCGTGCCGAGGGCGATGTCCGGCTTGCGCAGACCGTGATAGTCCGACCCGCCGGTCGGCACGAGCCCGAAGTGCCCGGCCAGCGCCTGCGCCGCCGCCGTCTGTTCGGGTGTATAGGTCGTGTAGCGCACCTCGAGCCCGAGCGCCCCGGCATCCGCCGCCGCGGCGAGCAGGGCGGTGCGCTGCGCGTCGTCAAAGCGGTACTTGAACAGATGCGCCACGACCGGCACGCCGCCCGCCGCGCGCAGCGCGTGCACGGAATCCTCGAGCGGGATGTTGTAGCGCGGAACATAAAAGCGCTTGCCCCGGCCGAGCAGACCGCGCATCCCGTCGGACACCGTGGGGATGCAGCCGCGCTGCACGAGCAGCGCCGCGATGTGCGGCCGGCCGAGCACCGTCTGCCCCGGAAACGCCGCGCGCAGCTCCGCCATCGTGATGGGATAGCCCGCGTCGTGCAGGCGCTGCACCATGGTCTCGTTGCGGGCATTGCGCTCGTCGGTGGCGCGGGTCATGAGTGCGCGCAGCGCGGCGTTGTCCGTGTCCATGTAATAGCCGAGCAGGTGCACCTCCTCACCGCCCCACACGGTGGACAGCTCCACACCCGGGACGACCTCGACTCCGTGCGTCTTTCCTGCCGCAAGCGCGGCCGGAAGCCCTGAAAAGCTGTCATGATCCGTGATCGCCACGGCGCGCAGCCCGGCTGCCGCCGCCTTGCGCACGACGGTCTCCGGCGCGTCCGAGCCGTCGGACGCGAGCGTGTGCACGTGCAGATCAATCCGCTCCATGGCGCACCTCCAGCCCGTCCGGCAGCGCGTCGCCCTGCCAGAGGACAAAGACCGTGCCGTCCGTGACGCGCACCTCGGCGCGCGCATCCGTGAAGGAGTTGCTCACACCGAGCGGCATGGCGCAGGTAAGCTCCGCATCCGTGACCTCATAGAGCAGGCCGCGCAGCGTGACGCCGCGCGCAGCGTCGCCGCTGCTGAATACCGAGACCGTACCCTCCATGCCGGCGGGGAAGGTCAGCGTGCCGTTTTGCACCGCCGTGACCACCCAGCCGCAGCCGATGAGCCAGCCCTGCGCGCCCGCGTCCGTGAGACCGCGCAGCGTCTGAAAGCTTGCGATCGTCTGGTCGATGCGTCCGCCGAGCGCGCCCGCCATCACGAGCCGCCGGTAGCCATGCGCAAGCGCCCAGCGCACGGCGAGACCGAGGTCGGTGTCGTCCTTCATGACCGGGTGCGTCTCCACATTCGGGTGCTCCGGCCGGTAGCCGAGCGAATCAAAGTCGCCCATGACGAAGTCCGGCTCGATGCCGCGCGCACGCAGCGAGCGGTAGCCGCCGTCGGCCGCGATGATATAGTCGCCCGCGCACGGGCTCAGGCGCACGCCCTCAAGGCTGGCCGCGCCGACGATATAACAAGTATTTTCCAAATTCATTCCAGCTTTCCTGAATTTTCGCCCGTTATTGTATCACATTCCGCGCGCCGAGAAAAGAATTGCGTGTAAATTACGCACACGCGCATTTGTTAGATTTTAAACTCGTCGAAAATCAAAAATTTTATTTCTATTGTTACTGATATATGATATAATTCCAGCATTGGCATCGCGGCGATGTGTGCTTTGCGCCGCTGCCGCCCATCTCTGCGGTCCGCCGCAGTCAGAAAGGAGACACGACCGTGTCAGAAAGAGTTTTCAACAAGGTCCTTGCCGCCAACCGCGGCGAAATCGCGGTGCGTATCTTCCGCGCGTGCTATGACCTCGGTATCCACACCGTGGCCATGTACTCCAAGGAAGACGAACTGAGCATGTTCCGCACCCGCGCCGACGAGGCGTATCTCGTCGGCGAGAACAAGAGCCCTCTGGGTGCGTATCTCGACATTCCCGAGATCATCGATCTGGCCAAGCGCCGCGGCGTCGACGCCATCCACCCGGGCTACGGCTTCCTGTCCGAAAATGCGGACTTTGCCCGCGCCTGTGAAGCGGCCGGCATCACATTCATCGGGCCTCCGAGCGACGTGCTCGGCAAAATGGGTGACAAGCTCTCGGCCAAGCAGATCGCCATGGAGTGCGGCGTGCCGGTCATCCCCGGCTGCTCCGAGCCGCTGCGCGACGGGCAGGAGGCGCTGGAAAAGGCCATCAGCTTCGGCTTCCCCGTCATCCTCAAGGCGGCAGCCGGCGGCGGCGGCCGCGGCATGCGCCTGTGCGAGATGCCCGAGGACGTCATCCCCGCGTTCGAGCTTGTCAAGAGCGAGGCACGCAAGGCCTTCGGCAATGACGACATCTTCATTGAGAAATATCTCGTGCAGCCCAAGCACATCGAGGTGCAGGTCCTTGCCGACCAGTACGGAAACGTCCGCCACCTCGGCGAGCGCGACTGCTCGCTGCAGCGCCGCTACCAGAAGGTCGTGGAGTTTGCGCCCGCGTGGAGCGTGCCCGAGAGCATCCGCGAGCAGCTGCACGCTGACGCCGTGAAGATCGCCGAGGCCGTCGGCTATGTCAACGCCGGCACGGTGGAGTTCCTCGTCGACCGCGACGGCAACCACTATTTCATCGAGATGAACCCCCGCATTCAGGTCGAGCACACCGTCACCGAGATGGTCACGAGCATCGACCTCGTGCGTGCGCAGATCCTCATCGCCGAGGGGCAGCCGATCAGCCACCCGGAGATCGGTCTCGGCGACCAGAACAACCTCAAGGTCAACGGCTACGCCATCCAGTGCCGCGTGACCACCGAGGACCCGGCCAACAACTTCGCGCCCGACAACGGCAAGATCGAGGCCTACCGCTCCGGCGGCGGCTTCGGCGTGCGTCTCGACGGCGGCAACGTCGGCACAGGCTCGGTCATCTCGCCGTACTATGACTCCCTGCTCGTCAAGGTCACGAGCTGGGACTGCACCTTCCCCGCCGTCTGCCGCAAGGCCACCCGCGCCATCAACGAAGAGCACGTGCGCGGCGTCAAGACGAACATCCCCTTTGTGACGAACATCCTCACGCACCCGACCTTCGTCGCCGGCAAGTGCCACACGAAGTTCATCGACGAGACGCCGGAGCTGTTCGAGTTCACCGAATCGCGCGACCGTGCGACCCGCGTACTCAAATACATCGCCAACATCCAGGTCAACAATCCCGACGCCGAGCGCCACCAGTACGACACGCCGCGCTTCCCGAAGGCACAGCGCGAGGTCACGAAGCAGGACGGGCTCAAGCTCCTGCTCGACACCGACGGTCCCGAGGCCGTCAAGGAATGGGTCCTCGGCCAGAAGAAGCTGCTCATCACCGACACGACGATGCGCGACGCGCACCAGTCGCTGCTGAGCACCCGTCTGCGCACCCGCGACATGGTCAAGGGCGCCGACGGCACTGCCGATATCCTCTCCGACTGCTTCTCGCTCGAGATGTGGGGCGGCGCGACGTTTGACACCGCCTACCGCTTCCTGCACGAGTCCCCGTGGGAGCGTCTGGAGATGCTGCGCGAGAAGATCCCGAACATCCCGTTCCAGATGCTGCTGCGCGGCTCGAACCTCGTCGGCTACGCGAGCTATCCGGACAACCTCGTGCGCGCCTTCATCGCCGAGTCCGCCCGCGAGGGCATCGACGTGTTCCGCGTGTTCGACTCGCTCAACTGGATGCCGAACATGGAGACCGCCATGGACGAGGTGCTGCGTCAGGGCAAGTTCCTCGAGGGCACCGTGTGCTACACCGGCGACATCCTCGACCCGGCGCGCGACCGCTACACGCTGCAGTACTATGTCGACTTTGCCAAGGAGCTCGAGCGCCGCGGCGCGCATATGCTGGCCATCAAGGATATGTCCGGCCTGCTCAAGCCGTATGCCGCCAAGAAGCTCGTCAGCACCCTCAAGCAGGAGATCGGCATCCCCATCCACCTGCACACGCACAACACCACCGACAACCAGATTGCGACCTACCTCATGGCGGCCGAGGCCGGCGTGGACGTGGTCGACACCGCCATCGGACCGCTGGCCAACCTCACGAGCCAGCCGTCGATGAACGCGCTTGTCGAGTCCCTGCGCGGTCAGGAGCGCGACACCGGTTTTGAGCCGCAGCGCCTGCAGGAGCTGGCCGATTACTGGGCCGATGTGCGCCTGCGCTATGAGAGCTTCGACAAGGGCCTCAAGGTCCCCGTCACCGACATCTACCGCTATGAGATCCCCGGCGGTCAGTACACGAACCTGCAGCCGCAGGTCGAGTCGCTCGGCCTCGGCCACCGCTTCGCGGAGGTCAAGGAGATGTACCGCACCGTCAACCTCATGCTCGGCGACATCATCAAGGTCACGCCGTCGTCCAAGATGGTCGGCGATCTTGCAATCTTCATGGTGCAAAACGACCTCACGCCCGAGAACATCGTCGAAAAGGGCGAGCACCTCGCCTTCCCCGACAGCGTCGTGAGCTACTTCAAGGGCATGATGGGTCAGCCGCCCTGCGGCTTCCCGAAGGATCTGCAGCGCGTCGTGCTCAAGGGCGAGAAGGCCATCACCGGCCGCCCCGGAGACCTGCTGCCGCCCGTGGACTGGGATCAGCTGCGCAGCGAGATCCGCAAGTTCTACCCGAACTATGAGGAGCCGCGCTCGCTCATCTCGTTCGCCATGTACCCGAAGGTCTATGAGGAGTACATCCGCCACCGCAAGGAGTACGGCTACATCATGCGCATGGGCAGCCACGTGTTCTTCAACGGCATGGCCGTCGGCGAGATGAACAAGATCAACATCGAGGACGGCAAGACCCTCATGATCAAGTACATCGGCCTCGGTGACCGCAACGACGACGGCACGCGCAACGTGCAGTTCGAGCTCAACGGTATGCGCCGCGAGGTCTCCGTGCCCGACCCGACCGCGACCGATTCGGCCAAGACCGTCGTCATGGCCGACCCGAACGACAAGAGCCAGGCCGGCGCGTCCATTCCGGGCATGGTGTCCAAGGTCAACATCAAGCCCGGCGATCAGGTCAAGGTCAACGACGTGCTCGCCGTGATCGAGGCCATGAAGATGGAGACGAGCGTCGTCGCCCGCATGGACGGCACGATCGACGAGGTCTTTGTCAAGGGCGGCCAGTCGGTCAAGGCCGGCGAGCTGCTGCTGACGATCAAGTAAATCACCCCCGTTTTTCCGGCGGAGCGCACGCTTGTGCGCTCCGCATTTTTTGCGGGCAAACACGACGCGCAGCGCCGGACACACGCCGAATTGCCACTTTGCGTTTTTTGTTCCCATCCGCGCTGAAAAGACTGGAAAAGTCCGCATGGCTATGTTAAAATAGACAAATGCGAAATCAATCCGGGCTTTTTCTGCCCACCGGCATTCATGAGAGGAGTTTTTTTCGTGCTCGTGCCCTATTCCTGGTTCCAGATTCTCTGGTATTTCTACATTTACGGCTTCCTCGGCTGGTGCTCCGAGGTGGCGTTCGCCGCCGTCGCGCACGGCAAATTCGTCAACCGCGGCTTCGTCAACGGCCCCATCTGCTCGATCTACGGCTTCGGCGTTATGAGTGTGCTGCTCGTGCTCGGACCGCTCAAAAGCAGCCTCTGGCTGCTGTTCGGCGGCAGCGTGCTGTTTACGAGCGCCATTGAATACCTCACCGGCTGGATGCTGGAAAAGGTGTTTCACGACAAGTGGTGGGATTACTCCAAGCGTCCGCTGAACCTCAAGGGCTATGTGTGCCTGGAGTTCTCGGTGCTGTGGGGTCTGGCGTGCGTGTTCGTGGTCGACGTATTTCAGCCGCTCGTGGCCAAAGCCGTTGATCTCATCCCGAAAAAGCTCGGCTGGGTGCTGCTCGGCACGTTCAGCACGCTGTGGATCGCGGACAACATCATCACCGCCATGGAGATCCGCAAGCTGCCGAAGAAGCTGCATGCCCTGCAGACCATCGAGGATTCGCTCACGGCCATCTCCGACGAGATCGGCGAGGAGATCTATATCCGCGCCTCGGACGCGAAGGACCGCGGCATGGAGGTGTACTCGGACATGAAGGAAAAGGGCGCCGAGCTCACGGAAAAGCGCGCCGAGCTCTCGCTTGCCCGCCGCAGCGAGCTGCTGGCGCGCCGCAGCGAACTGCTGCAGCGCCGCGAGGAGATCCTCAGCCACCGCAACATCGTGCACGAGCGTATCGCGCAGGCGTTCCCGGCGCTGCGCTCCGGCCAGACCAACGGCCGTGCCTTCACCCGTGTGCATGAGCACGCGCAGCGCCGCAAGGAGCTGGCCAAGGCTGTCAAGGCGAAGGCAAAGGCGCTCAAAAGCAAAGCAAAAGACCGCACCTGACCATCCGGCAGGGCGTAGAAAGAAGAAGAACCATGAATCTCTATCTGATCGGACATGATTACCGCTATGCAGCAGAGCAGATGCTCCTGACGCTGTTTCCGGACGAACGCCCGGAATACCCGGACGGACGGCCGACCGGCGACCGCGCAGAGCTGCGGCTCATGTCCGGCACCAAGGTGACGACTGTGACGTGCGTGCTCGTCTACCACGGGCAGACGGCCAACGGCCGCACGAGCGTGCCCAACGGCGAGCTGACCGACCCCGCCGAGACCGACCGGCGGCTGCAGGGCGCGATCAAGCGCGCGTTTTACCGCGCCGCCATGGGCATCGGGCTGCCGCACCGGCCGTGGGGTATGCTCACGGGCGTGCGCCCCGGAAAGCTCATGACCCCGCTGCTTGCGCAGGGGCTCAACGACGCGCAGGCCGCGCGCCAGTTTGAGCGGCAGTATGACGTCTCGCCCGCGCGCGCCGACCTCGTCGTGCGCACCGCACACGCCACGCTGCGCGCCATGGAATCACTCGGCAGCAAGGATGTGTGCCTGTATGTGGGCATCCCGTTTTGCCCGACACGCTGCGCCTATTGCAGCTTCGTGAGCCAGTCGGTGGAAAAGAGCATGGCGCTCGTGCCGGAGTTTTTGCAGGCGCTCGCCCGCGAGATCGCCGCGACCGCTGAGGCCGTGCGCAAGGTGGGGCTGCGCGTCGTGTCGCTCTACATCGGCGGCGGCACGCCGACCACGCTCTCGGCGCGCCAGCTCGACGCGCTGTGCACGCAGCTGGCCGCGGCCTTCGACCTGAGCGCCCTGCGGGAGTTCACCGTCGAGGCCGGACGCCCCGATACGATCACCGCCGACAAGCTGCAGGTGCTGCGCGCGCACCGGGTCGACCGCATCAGCGTCAACCCCCAGACGCTCAGCGACCGCGTGCTCGACACGATCGGCCGCCGCCACACCGCGCAGGATATTTACGACGCGCTGCACCTCGTGCGCGAGACCGGCGGCTTCGCCGTGAACATGGACCTGATCGCGGGGCTGCCCGGCGACACGCCGGACGGCTTTCGCGCCACGCTCGAGCAGGTGCTCACGCTCGCACCTGAAAACATCACCGTACACACGCTCTCGCGCAAGCGCGGCTCGAACCTGATGGCGCAGGACGCGCCCATCCCCGACGGAGCAGCCGTCGGCGAGATGCTCGACTTTGCCAACACCGCGCTGCCCAGGGCGGGCTACGCGCCGTACTACCTCTACCGGCAGAAGTTCATGTCCGGCGGCTTTGAAAACGTCGGCTGGACGCGGCCGGGTCAGGAGAATCTCTACAACATCTGCATCATGGAGGAGCTGTGCAGCATCCTTGCCATGGGCGGCGGCGCGTCGACAAAGCTCGTGCGCCCCAACGGCGGCAGGCTTGAGCGGCACATCGACCCCAAGTACCCCACGGAATACATCGCCAATATCGACCGCATCTGTGCGGCCAAGGCGGAACTGGAGGCGTTTTTCCAATGAGCTATCATCTGCAGGAGATCAACCGCCGCATTCAGGCAGACCCCAAGGAATTTGTCGATGCGAGCGACGCGGCCTATGCCGCCAAGATCGAGCGCGCCGCGCGCGCCATCGCCGAAAACGCGCACACGTGTCCGATCGTGCTGCTCTCCGGCCCGTCCGGCAGCGGCAAGACCACCACGGCCATGAAGATCGCGGAGGCGCTGTGCAAGCTCGGCGTCGGCAGCCAGAGTCTCGCCATGGACGACTATTTCCGCACCGTCGACCTGCGCACCGCGCCGCGCACGCCGGAGGGTGATCTCGATCTGGAGTCCCCTGCGTGTCTGGACATGGACCTGCTCGGCAAGCACCTCAACGCGCTCGCCCGCGGTGAGGAGATCCACCTGCCGCGGTATAATTTCGTCACGCGCGTGCAGTCCGGCCCCATCGGCCGCCCCATGCGCCTCGGCAAGAACGAGGTCGTCGTCTGCGAGGGTATCCACGCGCTCAACGATGAGATTGCCGCCTACTGCCCGGATGCGTTCCGGCTGTATATCAGCGCGCGCTCCGTCGTCGTCGATGACGACGGAAACGAGGTGTTCAAGGGCACGTGGATGCGCCTGCTGCGCCGCCTCGTGCGCGACAGCAACTTCCGCGGCACGCCCGCTGCCGCGACGCTGGATATGTGGGCAAACGTCCGCCGCGGCGAAAAGCGGTTCATCTCCCCGTTCAAGGAGCGCGCGAACCTGATGTTCGACTCGTCGTTCCCGTGCGAGGTGTCGATCATGAAAAACTTCGCCGAGCCGCTGCTCGAGGCCGTGCCCGAGGGCGCGGAGCGCTATGCGGAGATCCGCAGCATCCTGCCCGCGCTCGAGCGCTTCGAGACGATCGACCCCGCCCTGCTCGCGCCCGAGAGCATGCTGCGCGAGTTTATCGGCGGCGGCGTGTACAGCTACTGAAACCAGAAACCAAACCATAGCAGCCCGGTTCAAGAGAACCGGGCTGCTGCTGCGTCAAGTGAGCCGCTGCACGAGCGCGTCCCACAGCTCCAGTAACCGAAAGCGCACGACATAACCGCCGCTCGAGCCTGTGACAAGGCGCACATCGTCGTCCGAGAGTGCCTGCACCGTCTGCTCCGAGAGCCCTGCCGCCTGCGCACACAGCGGCGGGAAAATGACGCACCACCAGTTGTGCCCCTCGCCCGCGCCGAGCGTCACGCGCAGGGAGGTATACACCCCCGCCGGGAGCGCAAACGCGCCATAGTCGCGCGTCGGGTAGTGCTCGGCGCCGAGGGAGACCCGCACCGGGCGCTCCCCCGCCGCCGCCTGTGCCGCGCGGGCAATGCCGTCAAGCTCGTCCGCGATGCGCAGCCGCGCCGTGTCCACATCCGTCACGCCGGCAAGCTGCGGCTCGAGATAGGCCAGCACCGCATCGCGCACCTGCAGCTTCACGGCCTGCTCGGTGTCGTCGTCCGAGACCGCGATCACGTGCAGCCGCACGAGCCGCGACGCCAGCAGCGCGCTGCGCGCCTGCGCCCACGTGCCGGTCAGCAGCGTCACGCAAACGGCCAGCAGCAGCGCCAGCTCCCACGGCCGCAGGGTGCGGCCGGGATCGATCGTAGAAGAATGGGTATGCATCGTATGTCCGCCTTTCTGAGATGAAAAACTGCCGGTACCGGGCATCTGTGCTCAGTATCGGCAGTTTTGTTCGCTTTTAATCCTCAGACCTCAAGGCGGTCGATGGTCTCGGTCAGGAAGCACTCGGCATAGTCGCGCGCGAGCCGGCGCTTGGCATACGCCGCGCTGTCGGCATCGGCAAAAAGACCGAACACGGCCGAGCCCGTGCCGCTCATGACCGCACCGAGCGCGCCGCCGTCGAGCAGGCGGCTCTTGATGACCGCGATCTCGCCCTCGCGGCGGGTGAGCACGTCCTCAAAGACGTTGTACATCCGGCGGGCAAGCATCGGCATATCGCCGCCGGCAAGCGCGGCGCAGATGCCCTCCGTGTCCGGACGGCAGCGCGAGGTGCGCGCGTCCACGCGGCGAAACAGCTCCGGCGTCGAGATCGGAAAATCCGGCTTGCAGATCACGACCGGCAGGTGCGGCATGGGCGTGACGGGCGTGAGCCGCTCGCCGCGCCCCTCGGCCAGCATCGTGCCGCCCGCGACGCAGTACGGCACGTCCGAGCCGACCAGCGCACCCAGCTCCTCAAGCTGCGCGCAGGTGAAGCCCGCGCCGGTCAGCCGGTTGAGCGCGCGCAGCACGGCCGCCGCATCCGACGAGCCGCCGCCCAGCCCCGCGCACACGGGGATGCGCTTGTACAGCCGGATGTGCACGCCGCACCCGAGCCCCGCGCGCTCGAGAAACACCTGCGCCGCGCGCACGGCCACATTGTCCGCGCCGCAGGGCAGATAGCTGCGGTTGGTCTCGGCGCGGCAGACGCCGGTGTCGTCGAGCGTAACGGTCACATCGTCGTGCAGATCCACGCTCTGCATGATCATGCGCAGGTCGTGAAACCCGTCGGGACGCGTACCGAGCACGTCCAGCGACAGGTTCAGCTTTGCCCACGCAGCCTCTCTCACCGCGCCGGTCACAGCGTTTTGAGCTCGAAGAGCAGGTCCATGAGCTGCGCGCCGTCGTCCACATACGGGCCCTTGGCGCCGTTGGCCTCGGAATACGGCAGGCCGGAGCCCTCGGACACGCGGCTGTCATACAGCACGAACGGCACGGGATCGGCGCCGTGCGCGCCGTTGGCCATGTATGTCGTGTGATCCGACAGCAGCAGCAGACGGAAGTCCTCGCCCGCTGCGCGCAGCGCCTCGGTCACGGGGGCGACGACATCGGCGCTCAGGCGCTCGATGGAGTAGATCTTATGCTCAAGGTCGTGGTTGTGCGTGGCCTCATCCGGACCTTCGAGGTGCAGCGCCACGAAGTCGTGCCGTTTGAGCACGTCGAGCGCGGCGGCAACCTTGGCGGCATAGTCAGTGTCCCACTCGCCGGTCGCGGTCGGGACGGTGACGGCCTCAAGCCCGGTCAGGATGCCGATGCCGTGGCACAGCGGCACGGCCGAGACGACGCCGCCGTCCGAGCCGTAGTGCTCGGGGAAGTTCGGCAGCGCGGCCGCCGTGCCCTCCGCCCAGAACCAGACGCCGTTGGCCGGGAGCTTTCCGGCGGCGCGGCGCGCGACGTTGATCGGGTGCTGATCGAGGATATCGAACGAGCGGCGCATGAGCTCGCGCAGCACGTCCGCATTCGGGCAGCCGGTGGGCAGGATCGGTCCGATCTCCTCACCGAGGTGGTCGTGCGGCGGCGCGAGCCGGATGCCCTGGATATCCACATGGCTCTGCACCGCGATGTGGCGGAACGACGAGCCCTTGTGGATGACCATGCCGGCCTGCTCGGCCAGCGGGCGGAAATCCGGGTGCGCAAAGAGCGCCGTCACGAGCTCGTCCGACTCGCGGCCCTCGATGCTGCCCGCGCTGTGGGAGATGATGTGCTTGTGCTCGAACGGCACGTCCTCATCGGCATAGCTGACCATGTTGCAGCGGTAGCACGCGTCGCCGGGGGCGAGCCGGATGCCGGAGGCCGCCGCCTCAAGCGGAGCGCGGCCGAAAAAATACTTGCGCGGCGAGCAGCCGAAGATGGACATGATGGCCGTATCGCTGCCGGGGGCAAAGCCGTCGGGCACGTTGCGCACGCTGCCAAGCACACCGTGACGCGCAAGGTCGTCGATCGCGTCCTTTTTCGACGCCTCGAGCGGCGTGCGCCCGCCGAGCGTGTCAAGCGGATGGTCGGCCATGCCGTCGCCGATGACGAGAATGTATTTCATATGAGCTCCCTCTTTTCATGATTCGCCGCCGGACGCTTTGTACAATGCCGGACGCCGCGGCTTTTTTCTGCCCCACAGTATATACTATTTCCCTCGCTTTGTGAAGCGGGACGCGCGTCCGCCGGACGCTTTTTCTATTTGTAGAATTCAACGAAATTATTTGAAAACCGGAATTGGGTATTGGCATCTTTTCGCCGTCATGATATAGTAGAATACTGTTAAATATCTGCTAAGTTCTCGCTAAGAGAGTTTTCCCCGGTCACCGGGGCTGCACAAACGGGAGGGACAGAACATGTCGACCGGACAATATCTGCTCGGCGGCGCGGCCGGACTGGTTTTCGGTCTGCTCGTCGCCGCCGGCAACACCCTGCTGACGCGCCGCAGTCTGCTGCGCGCCAAGCAAAACACCGCATCGGTCATGGGCACGAGCGGCCTGCGGCAGGTCATCAATCTCGCGGCGCTCGTACTGGTCTATCTGCTGCGCGGCATCGTGCCGCTGCCGCTGGCCGGCACGCTCATCGGCACAGCCGTCGGCCTGTCGGGCGGCAGCATCGCCGGCGTGTGGATCCTCGCGCGCAGGATGGACGATACCATCCCCGCCGAATGCGTGGAGATCACGGACGCGGACGAGCTGCCCGACGCGGAACAAAACCAGACGCCGGAGCTCGACCCGGCGGACGAACGGAGGGACAACACAAATGGGTGAGACGAACGTACTGTTTTCCATCGGACCGCTGGAGGTCACCGGCGCGGTCGTGACCATGTGGGTCATCGTGGCCGTGCTGGCGCTGATATCGTGGCTGGCGACACGGAAGCTGCGCGACGTGCCCGGACCGCTGCAGAACGCGGCCGAGATGGCCGTGGAAAAGCTGCAGGGCTTTTACGGCGGCATCATGGGTCCGGCCAATGCCCGGCGCTACTTCCCGATGATGGCGACGTTCTTCATCTTCATCGTCGTGTCCAACTACATCGGGCTGCTGCCCGGCGCGGGGCAAGTGTTCACCGTGCCGACGGCCACGCTGTCCGTCACGGCGGGTCTGGCCATCATCGCCTTTTGCATGACGCACACCGTCGGCATCCAGCGCCGCGGTCTGGGCGGCTATCTCAAGAGCTTCATCAAGCCCTTCCTGCTCATGCTGCCGCTCAACCTCATCGAGCAGATCGTGCGCCCGTTTTCTCTCGCGCTGCGTCTGTACGGCAACCTCTACGGCGAGGAGATGGTCACGCATGAGCTCGGCAACCTCTTCCCGCTCGTGCTGCCGCTGCTCATGCAGGTGCTGAGCCTGCTGTTCTGCCTGATCCAGGCCATCGTGTTCACGATGCTGCTGTCGATCTATATCGAGGAAGCCATCGAGGAGTAACACACCCCCCCGCACCGAAATCCGTAAGAACAAACCTTTCAGACACCCAAGAAAAATTAGGAGGAACGAGTTATGTCAACCGGAATCATTGCGATCGCCGCCGCGCTCGCCATCGCCATCAGCACCATCGGCCCCGCCATCGGTCAGGGTCTGACCGCCGCCCACGCCATGGACGCCATCGCGCGCCAGCCGGAAGTGGCCGGTACGATCCGTTCGAACATGATCATCGCCATGGGTCTGCTCGAATCGCTGACGATCTACGGCCTGCTGATCGCGTTTTTGCTGATCGGTAAGATCGGCTGAGAAGCACGGGATAAGGGAGGCACACGCTTTGAGCATCAACATCTCCGAACTCATCTGGACGGTGATCTGCTTTTTCGTGCTGCTGGTGGTTTTGAAGAAGCTGCTGTTTGACCCGCTGGTGTCGTTCATGACCGCGCGCGATGCGCGCATTCAGGACGGGATCAGCGCCGGGCGCACCGCCCAGCGGCAGCTCGATGCGGCCGCACAGGCGCGCAGCGATGCGCAGCGCCGGCAGTCCGCCGCAGCGGATGCGCTGCTGGCAGAGGCCAAGAGCGCGTCCGAGCGCAAGCGCGCCCAGACGCTGCAGGCCGCGCATCAGGAGGCCGCGCAGGCCACGCGCGACGTGCGCGCACGCGTGCGCAGCGAAGAGACCGCCGCTGCCGCCGCCGTGGACGCGAAGCTGCCCGAGCTCGTCACGGCGCTGACCGGCGGCCTGCTCGGCAGCGACACCGCCGAGCGCAGCGCCGCGCAGATCCGCCAGTGGGTCGCCCCCACGCATGAGGGCTGAACCATGAATGAAATGAATCGAAAGGGGGCGGCGACACCGTGGAATTTCTGAGAGCCATCGGCCCCGTCTTCAACTTCCTGCTGCTGGCGCTGGCGCTGGTTTTCTTCACGCGCAAGCAGATCCGCAAGCTCTTTCAGGAGCGCCGCGACCGCATTGCCGATGCGCTCGGCCGCGCGGCGGACGCGCAGGATCAGGCGCGCCACACCGCCGAGGACATCGCCGAGGCACAGCAGGCCGCCGACGCTGAGGCGCGCGCCCAGCTTGCCGAGGCAAAGGCACAGGCCGAGGCCAACACCGCCGCTGCCGACGCCGAGACCGCGCGCGAGGCCGAGACCGTGCGCCGCGGCGTGGAACAGACCGAGGCGCAGCTGCGCAGCGACATGGAAGACCGCGTGAGCGACGCGGCCATCGGCCGCATCACGGCGGCGACCGCCGGAGTGCTGGCGCAGGACGCCTTCGCGCCCGCGCGCGCCGCGCTCGTGGACGAATTTGTCGCCAGCATCGGTGCGCATCTGACCACCCAGCCGAGCGACGCGCTCACCCTCGCCGAGACCGGCACGCTGACCGTGGAGGTCGAGGCGGCCGAGCCGCTGTCCGCCGCCGCGCTCGACGCGCTCAAGGACACGCTCACGCGCGCCTACGGTCATGTCACGTGCATGACGACGGTGCGCCCGGAGCTGATCGGCGGCGTCTGTCTGCGCATCGGCGACACGCACTATGACGGCACGCTGCGCCACGCGCTCGACCTGCTCGAGCAGGACGCGGCCAACAGCGTCCTGCACACCACGGACGAAAATCCCGATCTCGCCGCGTGCATCCGCGACCGGCTCGCGGACACGCACGTCGCCATCGACGTGTTCCAGACCGGCGTCGTCACGAGCCTGTCCGACGGCATCTGCCGCGTGCGCGGCATGGCCGACGTCATGGCCGGTGAGCTGCTCGCCTTTGACGGCACGCTGCGCGGCATGGTCATGGACCTCGGCCGCGAGGACATCGGCGTCGTCCTGCTCGGTCCTTACGGGCACCTGCAGGAGGGCGACCGCGTGCGCCGCACGGGGCAGATCATGTCCGTACCCGTGGGCGAAGAGATGATCGGCCGCGTGGTCGATGCGCTCGGCCGCCCGATCGACGGTCACGGCCCGATCCGCACGACGGAGCGCCGCGCCATCGAGAGCCCTGCGCCCGGCGTCATCGCGCGCAAGGGCGTGAGCGTCCCGCTGCAGACCGGCATCAAGGCCATCGACGCGCTCGTGCCGATCGGCCGCGGTCAGCGTGAGCTCATCATCGGCGACCGCCAGACCGGCAAAACCGCCATCGCCATCGACGCCATCCTCAACCAGAAGGACACGGGCGTGCTGTGCATCTACGTCGCCATCGGTCAGAAGGAATCGACCGTCGCAGGCGTCGTGCGCAAGCTGCGCGACCACGGCGCGATGGCCTACACCACCGTCGTGTGCGCGCACGCGTCGGAGAGCGCACCCATGCTCTACATCGCGCCCTATGCAGGCGCCGCCATCGGCGAACACTTCATGTATCACGGCCGCGACGTGCTCATCGTCTACGACGACCTGTCGAAGCAGGCCGTGGCTTACCGCGAGATCTCCCTGCTGCTGCACCGTCCGCCCGGACGCGAGGCCTACCCCGGCGACGTGTTTTATCTGCACTCGCGTCTGCTTGAGCGCGCCGCGCGCCTGAGTGAGGCCGCCGGCGGCGGCAGCATGACCGCCCTGCCCATCATCGAGACGCAGGCGGGCGACATCTCGGCCTATATCCCGACGAACGTCATCTCCATCACCGACGGGCAGATCTTCCTCGAGACGGATCTGTTCCACGCCGGTGTGCGCCCGGCCATCAACGTGGGTCTGTCCGTGTCGCGTGTCGGCGGCGCGGCGCAGCTCGGCGCGATGAAGCAGGTTGCCGGCCGGCTGCGCATGGACCTGGCACAGTACCGCGAGCTTGCCTCGTTCGCGCAGTTCGGCTCGGATCTGGACAAGGCCACACGCGACACGCTCGCGCGCGGCAGCCGCATGACCGAGCTCTTAAAGCAGCCGCAGTACGCGCCCATGGACGCGGCCGATCAGGTCGCGGTGCTCTTCGCCGCCGGCGAGGGGTATACCGACTCGATCGCCGTCGAGGAAGTGCCGCACTACGCCGAGGCGCTGCTTGCGCGCATCCACCGCACGTATCCGGAGCTGCACGCCCTCGTGCACAGCGGCAAGAAGCTTCCGCCCGAGGCGCTCGAGCGGCTGCGCACACTTGCCGACGAGACACTCAAGAATCTATGATGCACCATCCCCGCCGCCGGCAGAGAGGAGGAACGCCCCTTGACAAATCTGCATAAGATCCGCGCGCGCATCCGCAGCGTGAACAGCACGCAGCAGATCACCCGCACGATGAAAATGATCGCCGTGTCCAAGCTGCGCAAGACGCAGACGAGCCTTGCGGGCGTGCGCCTGTTTGCCGACAAGGGGCAGGAGGTGCTCAACGCCCTGCTCGCCGGTGACGTCACCTTTGAGCACCCGTATCTCACGCCCCGGCGCCGCGTCGGGCACGTGTGCTACGTGGTGTTCTGGGGCAACCGCGGCCTGTGCGGGGCATACAATCAGGTGCTGCTGCGCTATCTGGAGCAGCTCGTGCACGCCGAGACGCGCCCCTGCTCCGTGATCGTGTGCGGCCGCTGGGGACGCGATGTCCTTGCCGGAACGGATCTGCCCGTGCGCCAGATCTGCGCCGGGCTGAGCGACACGCCCACCATGGCCGAGGCACTCGAGATCGCCGAGACGCTCAAAAACCTCTACCGCACCGGTGAGGCGGACGAAATCCACCTCGTCTACCAGCGCTTCGACTCCGTGCTGCACCAGACCCCGGTACACCGGCAGCTGCTGCCCGCCGCACCGGAGGCCGACGCCCCCGCCGCGAACAACAACTATCTGTTCGTGCCGGACGCGCAGACCGTGCTCGATAACGTCCTCGAGCTGTACCTGAACAACACGGTCTACGCCGTGATGCTCGAGGCGCGCGTGGGTGAGCACGCCGCGCGCATGACCGCGATGACCGCCGCCACAGACTCGACGGCGGAGCTCATCGAGGAGCTGAATCTGGACTTCAACCGTGCGCGTCAGGCCGCCATCACGACCGAGATCTCCGAGATCGTCGGCGGCAGCGCCGCACTCAAGCAATCACAAGGATCTGACTAACACCGCGGCGGCAGCGCCGCGTCCCACGAAGGGAGAACGTATGGAAAACGGTATCGTCAAAAGGGTCATCGGCCCGGTGGTGGACGTGCAGTTCCCGGCCGGAAAGCTGCCGGAGATCAACAACGCCATCGAGGTGCACACCGGCGAGCGGCGCATCGTCATGGAGGCGGTGCAGCAGCTTGGCGACAACACGGTGCGCTGCATCTCGCTCTTTTCCACCGACGGACTGCAGCGCGGCTGCCGCGCCGTCGACACCGGCACGAGCGTGAAAATGCCCGTCGGTGAGGCGACGCTCGGCCGCATGTTCAATGTCATCGGTGAGCCGATCGACGGCAAAGGCCCGGTCAACGCCGCGGAATATCTGCCCATCCACCGCGAGGCCCCGGCCTTCACGGACATCGCCCCCGCGACTGAGCTGCTCGAGACCGGCATCAAGGTCGTCGACCTGCTCGCGCCCTATGCCAAGGGCGGCAAGATCGGTCTGTTCGGCGGCGCGGGCGTGGGCAAGACCGTGCTCATCATGGAGCTCATCCGCAACATCGCCTACGAGCACGGCGGCTACTCCGTCTTTGCCGGCGTGGGCGAGCGCTCGCGCGAGGGCAACGACCTCTGGAACGAAATGAACGAGTCCGGCGTCATCAGCAAGACCGCGCTCGTCTTCGGGCAGATGAACGAGCCGCCCGGAGCGCGTCTGCGCGTGCCGCTGTCAGGTCTGACGATCGCGGAAAACTTCCGCGACGAGTCCGGACAGGACGTGCTGCTGTTCATCGACAACATCTTCCGCTTCACGCAGGCGGGCAGCGAGGTGTCGGCGCTGCTCGGACGTATGCCCTCCGCCGTCGGCTATCAGCCCACGCTTGCGACCGAGATGGGCAAGCTTCAGGAGCGCATCACGTCCACGCGCAACGGCTCGGTCACGTCCGTGCAGGCGATCTACGTCCCCGCCGACGACCTGACCGACCCCGCCCCCGCCACGACGTTTGCCCACCTCGACGCCACGACCGTGCTCGACCGCGCCATCTCCGAGCTCGGCATCTACCCGGCTGTCGACCCGCTCGGCTCTACGTCGCGCATCCTCGAGCCGGACATTCTCGGAAAGCGCCACTATGACACCGCGCGCGCCGTGCAGCGCGTGCTGCAAAAGTATAAGGACCTGCAGGACATCATCGCCGTGCTCGGCATGGACGAGCTGAGCGTGGAGGACAAGGCCGCCGTCAACCGTGCGCGGCGCATCCAGCGCTTTTTGTCGCAGCCGTTCCACGTGGCGGAAAACTTCACCGGCATGGCCGGAAAGTACGTCCCGCTCTCGGAGACCATCCGCGGCTTTGAGGCCATCCTCGGCGGCGAATGCGACGACATTCCCGAGCAGGCGTTCCTGTTCTGCGGTTCGATCGACGACGTGCTGCGCAAGCGCGACGCGCTCAAGTGAGGCACGCCATGACAGACACACTGCATCTGGAGATCATCACGGCCGGCGGCGCGGTCGTGGATACGCAGGCGGCGCAGGTCACGCTGCCGCTCGCCGACGGCGAGGCCGGCATCCTGCCGGGGCACGCGCCGCTGCTCGGCGCGCTCGTGTGCGGCGTTGTGCGCTACACGGCCGCCGGCAAGGAGCATTACTGCGCCGTGAGCCCCGGGACGGTGAATGTCGCCGCCGGGAACGTGACCGTGCTCGCCCGCACGGCCGAGCGCGCGCCGGACATTGATCTTGCCCGCGCCGAAGCCGCGCTGCACCGCGCCGAGTCCGATCTTGAGGCGCGCGGCATGGAGATGAACATCTCCACGCCCGAGGCCGCACGCGCACGCGCAAAGGCGCGCATCCGCGCAGTCGAGCTCTGGCGCAAAAACGGATAAAAAAAGGTCTGAAAATCCCCGCGGCCGCCCCCGCATCCGGGCTGCCGCGGGGTTGCATTTTGGGCTGCGATATGAGAGAATGTCTGTGTATTACTTACACAGACTTTTTTGCGTTTTTCGTCTTTCACGCTCTGGCGGGGGAATACGCCCCGCACGCTTTTTACAGGAGATGTGCCCCATGTCCCAACCGAAACGCGGCCGCAGCTCGCAGGCCCAAAACCATCTGATCACCATCCTGCTCGCGCTCGTCATCGCGGGGCTTTCCATGTGGTTCGGCGCCGGCCGCGACAGAGGAAACGCCCCCGATGCCGCCGCCACACCCATGCCCGGCAGCGGCCTGACCGTGACGTATCTCGACGTCGGACAGGGCGACTGCACACTGCTGCAGTGCGATGGGCAGACCATGCTCATCGACGCCGGCATCGGCGAGCAGGCAAACCATATCACGACCTACCTCAAGCAGCAGGGCGTCAAAAGCATCGACTACCTCGTGTGCACGCACGCGCACGCCGACCACTGCGGCGGCATGAAGGCCGTCATTGCGGCCTTCCCGGTGCACACGCTCTACAGCTCCGTCACCTCGAGCAGCAACGGCGCGTTCCAGCGCGTCATGCGCGCGGCGGAGACGGCGAATCTCACCATCACCGTGCCGGGCGTCGGCGACACCTTCGCCCTCGGCAGCGCGACCGTGACCGTGCTCGGCCCGCAAAAGCACTACCGCGACGTCAATGACCAGAGCCTCATCCTGCGCGTGGATTACGGCAGCAACGCCTTCCTCTTCACGGGCGATGCCGAATACCAGAGTGAGACGGATGTGCTCGACGCGGGTGAAAACGTCCGCTGTGACGTCATCAAGGCCGGTCACCACGGCAGCCGCACCTCCACGGGCTATCGCCTGCTGTATGAGGCGCAGCCGCGCTATGCCGTCATCAGCTGCGGCGCCGGAAACGAATACGGCCACCCGCACGATGACACGCTCAGCCGTCTGCGCGACGCGGACGTGACCGTCTACCGCACGGATCTCAACGGCACGGTCGTCTGCCGCTCCGACGGCACGAACCTCACCTTTACCACCGAGAAAGAAGGATAACGCCCATGCACCGCACCCCCTCGCCGACGGCCGCGTTCTGGCTCGCCGCGTTCACATACTTCATCTGGGGCTTTACGTTTCTCGCCTCGCGCGTCGCGCAGAATTACGGCACGCCGTTCGTGCTGCTGTTCTGGCGCTTCGCGCTGGCATTCGTGCTGATGAATCTGCTGTGTCTGACGGGGCGCTTTCATGTACACCTGCACGGACGCGATCTCCGGCCGGTGCTGCTGGCGGGACTGTTTGAGCCCGTGATCTACTTCCCCTGTGAGCAGTACGGTCTCAAGCTCACGAGCACGTCGTTTTCCGGCGTCATGATCGCGCTCATCCCGCTGTGCTCGCTCATCTACGGGGCGGTGTTTCTGCATGAAAAGGCCACGCGGCGGCAGGTGCTGTTTTCGGTGCTGTCCGTCGCGGGCGTGATCGTGCTGGCTGTCTACGCCTCCGGCATCGGTTCGGGCAGCGTGCCCGGCTTTCTCATCCTGCTCGGCACGGTCTTTGCCGGTGCGGGCTATATGGTCGCCTGCCGCGCCTGCTCCGACAGCTTTTCGGCCTTTGAGCGCACATATGTCACGTTCCTGATGGGCGCGGTATCCTTCGGCGTGCTGTCGCTGCTCGAGCACCGGCACGATCTGAGCGCCGTCGTGCAGCCCATGACGCACGCGCCGTTCGTGCTGGCGATCCTGTTTTTGAGCGTGGTGGCCTCGGTGCTGTCCTACCTCGCGCTCAACCGCGCGCTCGAGGTGCTGCCCGTTGCGCGCGCCGCAGTGCTCACCAATCTCTCGACCGTCGTGTCCGTGCTCACCGGTGTGCTCATTTTGCACGAGCCGTTCGGCTGGATCAGCGCCGTGGCCTCGGCCGCCATCCTTGTCGGCATCTGGGGCGCGCAGCGCTTCGCCGCGCCGGTGCTGCCCATCACGGGCGGCGAGCCGCTGTCCCCGGCATGAGTGCAGCCTGACACAAAATATTTTCACATCAGAAGGATGACCCCTATGCAATCTACCGAACAGAAAATCGAACGCGCCGCGCTGGCCGGTCTCGCCGCGGCGTGCATGGAGGAGCGCGAGCGCTCGACGGAGGTTTCTCTCGCCGAGCTTGCCGCGCTCGTAGAGACAGCCGGCGGACAGCCTGTGGCAACGCTGCTGCAAAGCAAGCCCACACCCGACCCGCGCACCTTCCTCGGTGAGGGCAAGGTGGCGGAGCTGCGGGAGCTGATCCTCGCCAATGACTGCGACCTCGCAGTGTTTGACAACGAGCTCTCCCCGTCACAGATGCGCGTGCTCGAGGAGGAGCTCGGCGTGCGCGTGCTTGACCGCTCGGGCCTGATCCTCGACATCTTTGCCCAGCGCGCCCAGACGCGCGAGGGTCAGCTGCAGGTGGAGCTGGCGCAGTACCAGTACCTGCTGCCGCGCCTGACCGGTATGTGGACGCACCTCGTGCGCCAGACGGCGTCCGGCGGCTCATCGCCGATCGGCACGCGCGGTCCCGGCGAGACGCAGCTCGAGACCGACCGCCGCCACATCCGCCGCAAGATCCAGAAGCTGCAGCAAGAGCTTGAGGACGTGCGCAAGGTGCGCCGCACCCAGCGCCGCCGCCGTGAGAAAAACGCCATGCCCGTCGTCGCGCTGGTCGGCTATACGAACGCCGGAAAGTCCACCCTGCTCAACTGCCTGACGGGGTCGGACATTCAGGCCAACGACCGCCTGTTCGACACGCTCGACACGACCACCCGCCGCTGGCGCGTCGACGCCGCGCAGGAGGTGCTGCTCTCGGACACGGTCGGCTTCATCCGCAAGCTGCCGACGCATCTGGTCGAGGCGTTCAAGGCCACGCTCGAGGAGCTGACGTATGCCGACGTGCTCCTGCACGTGATCGACCTCTCCAACCCCGAGTGGGAGACGCAGGCCGACGTCGTCGACCGGCTCATCGACCAGCTCGGCGCGGCGCATACGCCGTGCATCCGCGTGTTCAATAAGTGCGACGCCTATCTTGGCATCCTGCCGCACGGCGAGGACGTCGTGTGCATCTCCGCGCGCAGCGGCGAGGGCACGAACGAGCTGACCGAGCGCGTGCGCGCGATCCTCGGCCGCGCCGACCACCATGTGACGCTGCTGCTGCCGTATGCGCAGGGCGCGCTGCTCGAGACGCTGCACCGCGACTGCGCCGTGCTGCACACCGACTACCGCGACGACGGCATCGCGCTCGAGGTGATCATCCACCCGGAGCAGTGGCCGCGGCTCGAGCCGTTCGTCATCCAGAGCGAGGAGGGCTGAGAATGGACAGCTATCGCATCCCCACAGGCAACGGCGCGTCGGAATACGTGGAAAAGCGCTCGCGCTTTCTCGGTCTCGTGCAGCCGGTAAACTCCGAGGACGAGGCGCGCGAGATCATCGCCGCCTGCAAAAAGCAGTACTACGACGCGCGGCACAACTGCTGGTGCTACCTGCTGCGCGACGGCACGGAGCGCTACTCCGACGACGGCGAGCCGCAGGGCACGGCCGGCATCCCGATGCTGGAGGTGTTTCGCCGTGCGGGCGTGACGAATGCCGTCTGCGTCGTCACGCGCTATTTCGGCGGCGTCCTGCTCGGCACGGGCGGTCTGCTGCGGGCATATACCGCCGCCGCTGCCGATGCGCTCGCAGACGCCGGGATCTCCGTGGTGCGCCGCTGGCTCGCGTGCGAGGTCAGCACGCCCTACGCGCTCTACGAGCCGGTGCGCGCGGCCGTCGCCGCGCTCGGCGGCGTCGTGCAGGAGACACAGTATGCCGCCGATGTGACGGTCTGCGCCCTGCTGCCGGAAGAAGCCGGCGAAGCCTTCGCCGTGCAGGTGCGCGACCTGACAGCCGGCCGCAGCGCCGTGCGCCCCGTCGGTGAGACGGAGCGTGCCGTCCCCCTTGCAGACGCCGGTCTGTGAGCGGCGCAGCGGGATCTTTCACCCCGATCAGGAGGTATTTTGATATGGATCTGACCCTTTCCGATTTCACCGCACAGCTTGCCTCCGTGCAGCCCGCACCGGGCGGCGGAGGCGCTGCCGCGCTCACCGGGGCACTGGCCGCAAGCCTGACCGCGATGGCCGCAAACGTCACGGCGGCAAATCCCCGCTATGCCGAGCGCAGTGACGCGCTGCGCTCGCTCATCGACGCCTGTGAGACGCAGCGCACGACGCTGCTCGCGCTCATTGAGGCGGACGCAGCGGGCTTTTTGCCGCTGCAAAAGGCCTATGCCATCCCCAAGACCGACCCCGACCGCGCAGTGAAGCTCGCTGCCGCCGCGCAGACGGCCTGTCTCGCGCCGCTGGCAATGCTGGAGCACTGCGCACAGACCGCGCTGCTGCTGACCGCAGCGCTCGAGACGGCAAGTCCCCTCCTGCGCTCGGACGTCGGCTGTGCCGCCGCTTTGTGCCGCGCCGCGGCGGAGGCTGCGGCCATGAACGTGTTCGTCAACACCGGTCTGCTCGCGCCGGACGATCGCGCCGCGACGGAGGCGCGCGCCGAGCATCTGCGCGCGACCGTGGTGCAAAGCTGCGCACAGACCGCGGACGCGGTGTTTGCCGCACTGCGCGGGGAGGGCTGAACGATGGCAAAACGTCTGACCGGTGCGCCGGTCGCAAAGGAGATCTATGCGCAGGTGCGCGAAAAGGCAGCCGCGCTCGGCACGCAGCCGTGTCTTGCGGCGGTGTCCGTGGGTGCGCAGCCGGATGACCGCGCCTATCTGCGCAGCATCGCGCGCTCGGCGGACGGGTGCGGTGTGACCGTGCGCCCGGTCGATCTGCCGGCAGACTGCACGGCGGATGCCCTGACCGGCACGCTGCGCACCCTGAGCGCGGACGACACCGTGCACGGTGTGCTGCTGCTGCGGCCGCTGCCGAAGGCGCTGCGTGCACATCACCTGCTCGACGCGCTCGACCCACGCAAGGATGTCGACGGCATGACGACCGCATCGCTCGGCGCACTGCTGACGGGCGCGGCGGGCTTTGCCCCCTGCACGGCCGAGGCGTGCCTGCACCTGCTGCGCGCATACGGCTTCGACCCTGCGGGCCGGCGCGTGACCGTCGTCGGACGCAGTCTCGTCATCGGACGACCGGCGGCGCTGCTGCTCACGCGCGCGGACGCGACCGTGACGCTCTGCCACCGGAAAACGCCCGACCTCGCCGCGCGCTGCCGCGAGGCGGACATTCTGCTCGCCGCGGCGGGCGCACCGGGGCTCATCACGCCTGACTGCGTGCATCCGGGACAGATCGTGCTCGATGCAGGCGTGACCGCCCTGCCCGACGGCACGCTGCTCGGCGACGTGGCGGCCGAGGCCGCCGGGACCGTCGCCGCCTGCACGCCCGTTCCCGGCGGCGTCGGCAGCGTGACGACCGCGTTGCTGCTGCTGCACACCGTGCAGAGTGCCGAAAAATTTCGCCATTTTTAAGCAATTATTCACAAACTGTTGTTCTTTTTCGCAGCGAATGCCGCTATAATACTCGGTATACTCACTTTGGAGGCAGAGCCTTGGCCAACCTGATCGAAAAAATAAAAGACAAACGCGCGCCCGAGCCCGAAACGCCGGCGCGGCGCGACATTCCGGTCGTTCACCCCGCCCCAGAACAGGGGCTCACGAGCGCGCAGGTGCGCGAGCGCACGGACGCCGGCTGGACGAATGCGCCCGTTGACCCGCCGGGCAAGACGGTCAAGCAGATCGTCCTGAGCAACATCTTCACCTACTTCAACATGCTGTTTTTCCTGCTGGCACTGTGCGTGATCGTGGTGCAGCAGTGGCTGAACCTGACGTTCATGGGCGTCATCATCGTCAACACCGCCATCGGCATCGTGCAGGAGCTGCGCTCGAAGAAAACGCTCGACAAGCTCAACATCCTCGCCTCACCAAAGGCCGTCGCCGTGCGCGACGGCAAGCGCGTGACCGTGGACACGGCGCTGCTCGTGCGCGACGATATCGTCATCTTTGCTGCCGGCAACCAGATCTATGCCGACGCCGTGGTCGCGTCCGAGAGCTGCTACGTCAATGAGGCGCTCATCACGGGTGAGTCGGACGAGATCAGGAAAAATCCCGGCGACAAGCTCCTCTCGGGCAGCTTCGTCGTCAGCGGTATGTGCCGCGCGCAGCTGACCGACGTCGGCGCGGATTCCTACGTCTCGCGCCTGACGCTGGAGGCCAAGCGCGCCAAAAAGCCGCAGCAGTCGGAGATGATGCGCGCGCTGCAAAACCTCGTCAAGTGGATCGGCGTGATCGTCATTCCGCTCGGCGTGGTGATGTTCATCAAAGAGTTCGTGTGGCTTGACCGTGCGGCGCCTATTGCCGTGACGAGCACGGTCGGCTCCATCATCGGCATGATCCCCGAGGGACTGTACCTGCTGACGAGCCTTGCGCTCGTGGCAGGCGTGGTGCGTCTGGCGCAGCGCAAGACCCTCGTGCACGAGCTCGGCTGCATCGAGACGCTCGCGCGCGTGGACACGCTGTGTGTGGACAAGACCGGCACCGTGACGGAAAACAAGATGATCGTTGAGGACGTCTGTCCCCTGTGCGACGACCGCTTCACGCTCGACGACATCCGCATGATCATGGCCGACTACGTCTACGCCATGCAGGCGGACAACGACACCATGGCGGCGCTGCGGCGCTATTTCACCGGCGAAAAGACGCAGGACGCGGCGGCGACGCTGCCGTTCTCGTCGGCAAAAAAATACGGCGGCGTGTCGTTCCACGACGAGGAGACGTATCTGCTCGGCGCGCCGGACGTGCTGCTCGCCGGACGGGAAAACCCCTATCAGGAGCAGATCGAGGGCTACTCCGCCAAGGGCTGCCGCGTGCTGCTGCTGGGTATGTATGACGGCGCGCTCTCGGACGAGACGCTGGACGCCGGCCTGCTGCCGATCGCGCTGATCCTGCTCTCGAACAAGATCCGTGCCGAGGCGCCGGAGACCTTCGGCTACTTTGCCGCGCAGGGCGTGGCCGTGAAGGTCATCTCCGGCGACAATGCGCGCACCGTGTCCGAGGTGGCCAAGCGCGCCGGCATCGAAAACGCCGACCGCTTCGTCGACGCGCGCACGCTCACGAGCGAGGAAGCCATCCGCGAAGCGGCAGGCAAGTACACGGTCTTCGGCCGCGTGACCCCGGCGCAGAAGCGCAGCCTTGTGCAGGCGCTCAAGGCCGAGGGGCACACCGTGGCCATGACGGGCGACGGCGTCAACGACGTGCTCGCGCTCAAGGAGGCCGACTGCTCGATCGCCATGGCCTCCGGCAGCGACGTGGCGTGTCAGGTGTCGCACATCGTGCTGCTCGACTCCAACTTTGCCTCCATGCCGTCGGTCGTGGCGGAGGGCCGCCGCGTCATCAACAACATCGAGCGCAGCGCGTCGCTGTATCTGGTCAAGAACATCTTCTCGTTCTTTCTCGCGTTTTTCACGCTCTTTGCCACGCTGCCGTATCCGTTCAGCCCCGCGCAGCTCACGCTCGTGAGCGCCGTGACCATCGGCATCCCGTCGTTCATTCTGGCCATGGAGCCGAACGAGAGCCTCGTCAAGGGAAAATTTTTGCGCAACGTGCTCTTCCGCGCGCTGCCGGCCGCAATGACGGATCTGGCAATGGTCGTGGGCATTCTGCTGTTTTACATCGCCTTCCACCTCGACGATACGGCCATGATCACGATCTGCACCGGCGTCATGGGCATCGTCGGTCTCATGATGGTGCACCGCACGTGCCAGCCGTACAATACCATCCGCAAGGCGATGATCGTCGTGCTTGCAGTCCTGTTCGTGATCGCATATTTCGGCTTCCCGACGCTGTTTAATCTGCAAAAGCTTGATCTGCAGAGCGCGCTCATCCTCATCGTGTTCGGTCTGCTGTCGTGGCCGGTGATGAAGGCATTCTGCCGCCTCAATGACCATATGCGCGCAAGATTTGAGGCATGGCGCGCGGCCAAGACCGCAAAGGCCGCCTGAGATCTCCGCGCACAAAAACGCACATACGCCCTGCATATTCGGATGCAGGGCGATTTTTCTGCTTTTTTTCAAAAAAAAGAGGGAAATGCACAGCAATGTCGTATAAGAGTATTGCAGCCGGAAATGGCGCAAGGCGATCCGGCCGCATTTTCTGATTTTTTTGTGGAAACGGAGGGATCCCTGTGCTCTGTCCGAGAGAAAAACGCGAGGCCGCCGAGGCGCTGCTCATCGGGCCGCACGGCCTGCTGAGCGTGCAGTCCACCGGGCGTCCGACACCGGAGGCACCGTGTGAGATGCGCACGTGCTTTCAGCGCGACGTCGACCGCATCACGCACTCGAAATCGTTCCGCCGCCTCAAGCACAAGACGCAGGTGTTTCTGCGCCCCGAGGGCGACCACTACCGCACGCGCCTGACGCACACGCTCGAGGTCGCGCGTCTCGCGCGCACGATCGCCCGCGCACTCGAGCTCAACGAGGATCTCACCGAGGCCATCAGCCTCGGGCACGACCTCGGCCACACGCCCTTCGGTCACGCCGGAGAGCGCGCGCTCAACGCGATCTACACCGGCACCGGCTTTCGCCACTACGAGCAGAGTCTGCGCGTCGTCGACCGCATCGAGCGCGACGGACGCGGTCTGAACCTCTGCAACGAGACGCGCATCGGCATCCTCAACCACACGACCGGTCAGCCGCGCGGCACGCTCGAGGCCGACATCGTGCGCCTGGCCGACCGCGTGGCCTACATCAATCACGACCTTGACGACGCCATACGCGGCGGCATCGTGCAGCCGGAGGACGTGCCCGCCATCGTGCGTGAGCGCGTGGGCGAGCGCAACAGCGTGCGCATCAACTCCATCCTCACGGACATCATCGCCCACAGCGGCGACGGCGTGCTGAAAATGTCGCCGGAGATGCAGGAGGCTGTGGACGTGTTCACCGACTTCATGTATCAGGGCGTGTACTACAACCCCATCGCCAAGGGTGAGGAGCGCAAGGTGCAAAACATCCTCGGCAGCATCTGGGAGTATTACGTCCGCCACATCGACGAGCTGCCCGCGGTCTATCAGTCCATCGCGGACGAAGAGGGCGCACAGCGCGCGGTGTGCGACTATGTCTCCGGCATGACCGACAGCTACGCGCTGGAGGTCTACTCGGAGCTGTTCATCCCGGCCGCGTGGACCATCAAGTAATTGTCCGCGACCGACGGACGGGCACACGGTTTTTCCGGGCGCAAGCGCAGCCATACGGCGGCAAAGACCTTGCAAATCCACAAAGGATTCCCTGCGGTCTTTTTCTTGTCTGGCAGCACTTCCGCTCCGGAAAAACTGCTGCGCACCTGACTGGGCCGCGCAAGTAGCACCCACACCCTGCACCGCGCGGTCAGGCATATGCACGCCCGCCGGACGCGGACAGAATGGGTGCGGCACAAATCGAAAAACAGGCATTCCAATCGCCACAGAAAGTAGGTGACGCGCGTGGCATTTCCGGAATCCTTCCTGCAGGAGCTCGCCGAGCGCAACGACATCGTCGATGTCGTGAGCAGCTACGTGCGCCTGACGAAAAAAAGCGGGTCGAACCTCTTCGGGCTCTGCCCGTTTCACAGCGAAAAGACGCCGTCGTTTTCCGTCTCGCCCGATAAGCAGATCTACCACTGCTTCGGCTGCGGCAAGGGCGGCAGCGTCATCAGCTTCATCATGGAAATCGAGAATCTCTCGTTCCCGGAGGCGGTGGCGTTTCTGGCCAACCGCGCCGGTATGCAGCTGCCCGAGCAGGCGGATGACCCCGGCGCGAAAAAGCGCCAGCGGCTGCTCATGCTCAACCGGGACGCTGCGCGCTTTTTCCACGCGCAGCTCAAGACCCCCGCCGGGCAGATCGCGCGCGACTATCTCGCCCGCCGGCAGCTCACGGCGCAGACCGTGACGCGCTTCGGGCTCGGCTTTGCGCCCGACACGTGGGACAGCCTCGTGCGCGCGATGAAGGCGCTCGGCTACAGCGAGCAGGAGCTCTTTGACGGCGGGCTCGTGCGCCACGGGAAATCCGGCGGCGTGTACGACACGTTCCGCAACCGGCTCATGTTCCCGGTCATCGACGTGCGCGGCAACGTCATCGGCTTCTCCGGACGCATCCTCGACGACGGCGAACCGAAGTACATGAACAGCCCGGAAACCATTGTTTTCAGCAAGAGCCACAATCTGTTCGCGCTCAATTTGGCTAAAAAGTCAAAGTGCGGGTATATCATACTGGCAGAGGGCAACATCGACGTGGCGAGCCTGCATCAGGCAGGCTTCGATGGCGCGGTCGCCTCGCTCGGCACGTCGCTCACGCCGGAGCAGGCGCGGCTGCTCTCGCGCTACACGGGTGAGATCGTCATCGCCTACGACAACGACGGCGCAGGGCAAAAAGCCGCACAGCGCGCGATCGGCATCCTCGAAAAGCTGGAGGTGCGCGTGCGCGTGCTGCAGATGCAGGGCGCAAAAGACCCGGACGAATACATCAAGACCTTCGGCGCGGACGCGTTTCGAAACCTGCTCGAGCAGTCGGAAAACCACATCGATTACCGGCTCGGCGCCGTGCAGCGAAAGTACGATCTGCAGATCGACGAGCAGCGCGTGGCCTTCGTCAAGGAGGCGGCGGCCGTCGTCGCGGAGCTGCCCGGCAGCGTCGAGCGCGAGGTGTACGCCATGCGCGTTGCGGACACGGCGGGGATGCCCGCCGCAGTCGTGACCGACGAAGTGCAGCGCCAGCGCAAGCGGCGGCTCAGCCGCGCGCGCAAGGAACGCGAGCGCGAGATGCTGCGCCCCGCGACGGCGATGCAGCCCCCCGGCCGGAGCATCCGCTTTGACGATCCGCGCTCGGCAGCCGCCGAGCAGGGCATCATCCGGCTCCTGTATCTCGACCCCGGCCTGTTTTACGGTCGGACGAACGTGCCGGACGCGGCGCAGTTTTCCTCGCCGGAGCTGCGGCACATTTACACCGTCCTGCTCGCCCACGGCGGCACGGGCACGGTGCAGATCGCGGCGCTCTCGGGCGAGCTGACGCCGGACGAGCTGGCACTGCTCACGGGCATCATCCAGCAGCCGGCGGAGCTTTCCAACGGCGCGCGTGCGCTCGACGATTACATAGGCATTCTTCAGACCCAGTCCTCCGCCGGCACTGCGATGTCGGAGGCGGATCTGCTGGCATTTGCAAACAAACTCAAAGAACATAAAGGGTATGGTGGTAAAGATGGAACAGAAAGACATGAATAATCTCTCCCCGGCAGAACTCAAGGCCATGGCCGACACGCTGCTCGCGGCCGACGATGAAAAGCAGGCGAAGGCCAAGACCAAGGCCGCCCCTGCGGCGAAAAAGCCCGCGGCAGCGGAAAAGCCCGAGGTGGAAAAGACCACGGAGGAAAAGCTCAACGAGCTTGTCGAGCGCGGCAAAAAGGCCGGAAAGCTCTCGAGCAAGGACCTCATGGTGCTCGAGGACATGAACCTCTCGAGCGAGGAGACCGAGAAGTTTTACGACCGGCTCGAGAGTCTTGGCATCGACGTGCTCGGCGACGATGCGCTGCTCCCCGTAGACGAGGACGCGCTGCCCGAGCTCGAGGAGCTCGAGGAGATCGAGGAAGTCACCGAGGAGGAGATGAACGAGACCGAGGCCATGGCCGACACGTTCTCGACCGACGACCCGGTGCGTATGTACCTCAAGGAGATCGGCAAGGTGCCGCTGCTCACCCCCGAGGAAGAGCAGGAGCTGGCCAAGCGCATGGCCGAGGGCGACGAGGAGGCCAAGCGCCGCATGGCCGAGGCGAACCTGCGTCTGGTCGTGTCGATCGCCAAGCGCTACGTCGGGCGCGGCATGCTGTTTCTCGACCTCATTCAGGAGGGCAACCTCGGTCTGATCAAGGCCGTCGAGAAGTTCGACTACACGAAGGGCTACAAGTTCTCCACCTATGCCACCTGGTGGATCCGTCAGGCCATCACCCGCGCCATCGCCGACCAGGCACGCACGATCCGCATCCCCGTGCACATGGTCGAGACGATCAACAAGGTCATCCGCGTCAGCCGTCAGCTCCTGCAGGAGCTCGGCCACGACCCGAGCGCCGAGGAGATCGCGGCGGAGATGAATATGCCCGTCGACAAGGTGCGCGACATCCTCAAGATCGCGCAGGAGCCGGTGTCGCTCGAGACGCCGATCGGCGAGGAGGAGGACTCCCACCTCGGCGACTTCATCCCCGACGAGGACGCGTCCGAGCCGAGCGAGGCGGCGAGCTTCTCGCTGCTCAAGGAGCAGCTCATGGAGGTGCTCGACACGCTCACCCCGCGCGAGAAAAAGGTGCTCGAGCTGCGCTTTGGCATCGTGGACGGCCGCACCCGCACGCTTGAGGAGGTCGGCAAGGAGTTCAACGTCACGCGTGAACGCATCCGCCAGATCGAGGCCAAGGCGCTGCGCAAGCTGCGCCACCCCAGCCGCAGCAAGAAGCTGCGCGATTTTCTGAACTGATTTTCACGCCGCGCACCGCGGCAAAACACCTGAAATCTCAGCGCTTTCCGGGCGCGGCGGACAACCCCGCCGCGCCCGGTTTTGATAAATCGGAACAAAGAAAGTGTACGGTGATCATAATGGAACAGAAAGAATGCAGCAACGCAGCACAGAAGCTCAGTGCACTTATAGAAAAAGGAAAGCGCACGGGCAATCTCACGCTCAAGGATCTCATGACACTCGAGGACATGAACCTCACAATCGAGGAGACCAATGCGTTTTATGACCGGCTCGAGAGTCTGGGCATCGACGTGCTCATCGAGGACACGCTGCTCCCCGTGGACGAGGACGCGCCGCCAGAGCTTGAGGCGCTCGAGGAGGTCGAGGCGGTCACCGAGGAGGAGATGAACGAAGCCAAGGCCATGGCCGACACGTTGTCGACCGACGACCCGGTGCGTATGTATCTCAAGGAGATCGGCAAGGTGCCGCCGCTCGCTCCCGAGGAAGAACAGGATTTGCTCAAGCGCATGGCTGAGGACGACGAGGAGGCCAAGCGCCGCATGGCCGAGGCAAACCTGCTGCTGGTCGTGTCGATTGCGAAACGCCGCGCTGAGTGCGGCATGCTGTTTCTCGACCTCATTCAGGAGGGAAACCGCGGTCTGGTCAAAGCCGTCGAAACATTCGACTACACGAAGGGCTACAAATTCTCCACCTACGCCACCTGGTGGATCTGTCAGACCATCACCCGTGCCATCGCCGATTGTGTAATCTGCCACCGCATCCCCGGGCACAAGGTTGCAATGATCAACAAGGTCATCCGCGTCAGACAGCGGCTCCTGCAGGCGCTCGGTCACGACCCAAGCGCCGAGGAGATCGCGGCGGAGATGAATATGCCCGTCGACGAGCTGCGCGATTTTCTGAGCTGATCCCTGCGCCACGCACCGCGGCAAAACACCTGAAATCTCAGCGCTTTCCGGGCGCGGCGGGCAACCCCGCCGCGCCCGGTTTTTGCGCCGGAAAACCGGGCGTTTTTGCCGCCGCGTGCAGCCGGGAAAATAAATATGAACTTTCTATCAATAATATAGAGAAAGCCCTTGACTTTCCGCCCGCCCGGGTGTAAATTAGCACTCGAAGGTTAGGAGTGCCAACACTCGGCAGCTCCGAGTGCCAGCGGAGGGACCTATGGATATCAGCAGCCGCAAAAAGAAAATACTTGCCGCGGTCATTGAGGAATACATCCGCACGGCGGAGCCGGTCGGCTCGAAGGCCATCGCCGCGAGCGCCGATCTCGGCTGTTCCTCGGCCACGATCCGCAACGAGCTTGCGGAGCTGGCCTCCATGGGCTATCTTGAGCAGCCGCACACATCGGCCGGACGCGTACCGACGCCGCTCGGCTACCGGATGTACGTCAACGAGCTCATGGAGCACAAGGATCTCACCGCCGAGGAGACGCAGGCCATCACCCAGAGCCTGACGGGACGCCACCAGCGCGGTGAGCTCATGACGGACGCGAGCCGTCTGGCCTCGCAGCTGACGAGCTACCCTGCCGTGACGCTCACGGCGAGTGCCGGCGTCACGATCCGGCGCTTTGACCTCATTTATCTCGACGCCAACAGCTTTATCATCGTGCTGCTTCTGAGCGATGACACGGTGAAAAACAAGCTCGTGCATCTGCCGGTCTCGGCCGAGCAGAACATGATCCAGAAGCTCGCCGCCGTCTTCAACGCCCACTTCACGGGCATCCGCGAGCCGGACATCACGCCGACGCTCATCCGCTCCGTGGAGCGCGCCGCGCAGGATAATCTCGGCATCACGGCTGTGATCGCGGCCTTCGCGATCGAGGTGCTCACCGGCGCCGGCGCCGCGCAGACGTATCTCGTCGGCGAGTCGCAGCTGCTGCATCAGCCAGAGTTCCGCGACCCCGACAAGGCGCACCGCCTCATGAGCTATCTGTCCGACGGCAGCAACCTGCTCGACATCCCGATGGAGCAGCTCGGCGGTGAAAACGAGGTGCGTGTGCTCATCGGTCCGGAAAACGTGGCCGAGGAGCTGCGCGACAGCAGCGTCGTGCTCGCGACATATGACGCGGGCGAAAATATGCGCGGTCTGATCGGTGTGGTCGGTCCGACACGTATGGACTATTCCAAGGTCGCCGCAAAGCTCAGCTTCATTGCGGCCGGCCTGTCCAAGCTGCTCGGCGGCGGTACGCTTCCGCCCCCCGGGCTGGATAACAAGTTGATCATTAAGGGAGACGATTCAGATGAGCACGAAAACAAATGACCCGAAGCAGACCGCCCCGGAGACGGAGCCGGTCGTCGACGACATAAAGACCGAACCGGTCACGCCGGACGTCGAGGAAAAGGCGGCCAAGAAGACCGCGAAGAAGGACAGCAAGGAAAAAGAGCCGAAGGCCTCCAAGGAGCCCAAGGAGACTAAAGAGCCCAAGGAAAAGAAAGAGACGAAAAAAGAGATCGAGGCCGATCTCGCGGCGGAAAAGGACAAATACCTCCGCCTGCTCGCCGAATATGACAACTTCCGCCGGCGCAGCGCCCGCGAGCGCGAGAACATCTATGCCGATGTCCGCTGCGAGACGCTCAAAAAGTTCCTGCCGGTGTACGACAGCCTGTCGCGCGCACTGGAACAGACTCCGGACGATGACCCCGCCCGCAAGGGCATCGAGGGCATCATGAACCAGTATCACACCGCGCTCAATCAGCTCGGCGTGTCAGAGATCGAAGCCGTCGGCCAGCCGTTTGACGCCAACCGCCACAACGCCGTGATGCACATCGAAGATGATGCCTACGGCGAGGGCGTTGTCGTGGAGGAGTTTGAAAAGGGCTTTTGCATCGGAGACCGCGTGCTGCGCTATTCCGTCGTGAAGGTCGCAAACTGACCCCCAATATAAATTCGTATACACAATCTGCTTTCAATACAGGAGGAATTCACTATGAGTAAAATTATCGGTATCGACCTTGGCACCACCAACAGCTGCGTCTCCGTCATGGAGGGCGGCGAAGCGACTGTCATCCCCAACGCGGAAGGTCATCGCACCACCCCGTCCGTCGTCGCGTTCTCCAAGACCGGCGAGCGTATGGTCGGCCAGGTGGCAAAGCGCCAGGCCGTCACGAACCCGGATCGCACGATCAGTTCGATCAAGCGCGAGATGGGCTCGGATTATAAAGTCACCATCGACGGCAAGAAGTACACCCCGCAGGAGATCAGCGCGATGATCCTGCAGAAGCTCAAAGCCGACGCGGAAGCCTATCTGGGCGAGCCCGTGACCGAGGCCGTCATCACCGTGCCGGCCTACTTCACCGACGCACAGCGTCAGGCGACCAAGGACGCCGGCAAGATCGCCGGCCTCGACGTCAAGCGCATCATCAACGAGCCGACGGCGGCTGCGCTGGCCTACGGCCTCGATAAGGAGACCGACCAGAAGATTATGGTCTATGACCTCGGCGGCGGCACGTTCGACGTCTCCGTGCTGGAGATCGGCGACGGCGTCATCGAAGTGCTGGCCACGGCCGGCAACAACCGCCTCGGCGGCGACGACTTCGACCAGTGCGTCACCAACTACCTCGTTGAGGAGTTCAAGAAGAGCGACGGCATCGACCTCTCGGGCGACCGCGTGGCCATGCAGCGTCTGAAGGAAGCGGCCGAGAAGGCGAAGATCGAGCTGTCCGGCGTGACGAGCACAAACATCAACCTGCCGTACATCACGGCGGACGCCACCGGCCCGAAGCACCTCGACGTGACGCTCACGCGCGCCAAGTTCAATGAGCTCACCGCTCACCTCGTCGAAAAGACCGCAGGCCCGGTGCGCCAGGCCATGAGCGACGCCGGCATCACCGCGTCCGACCTGACGAAGGTGCTGCTCGTCGGCGGCTCCAGCCGTGTCCCGGCCGTGCAGGAAATGGTCAAGAAGCTCACCGGCAAGGAAGGCTTCAAGGGCATCAACCCCGATGAGTGCGTGGCCGACGGTGCTGCCATTCAGGGCGGCGTGCTCGGCGGCGACGTCTCCGGCGTTGTCCTGCTCGACGTGACCCCGCTGTCCCTCGGCATTGAGACCCTCGGCGGCGTGTGCACCAAGCTCATCGAGCGCAACACCACCATCCCGACCAAGAAGAGCCAGGTGTTCTCCACCGCGGCCGACAACCAGACCTCCGTTGAGGTCAACGTCCTGCAGGGCGAGCGCGAGATGGCCGCTTACAACAAGAGCCTCGGCCGCTTCCAGCTCGACGGCATCGCTCCGGCGCGCCGCGGCGTGCCGCAGATCGAGGTCACCTTTGACATCGACGCCAACGGCATCGTGAACGTCTCGGCCAAGGATCTCGGCACCGGCAAGGAGCAGCACATCACCATCACCTCCTCCACCAATATGTCCAAGGAGGACGTGGAGAAGGCCGTGCGTGAGGCTGAGCAGTACGCTGCCGAGGACGCCAAGCGCAAGGAAGAGATCGACGTCCGCAACCAGGGCGACCAGATGGTCTACCAGACCGAGCGCACGCTCGAGGAGCTGGGCGACAAGGTCGACGCGGCCGAAAAGGGCGAAGTCGAGAGCAAGCTCAACGAGCTCAAGGAGACCCTCAAGGGCAGCGACACCGCAGCCATCAAGGCCGCGACCGAGGCGCTGACGCAGGTGTTCTACAAGCTCAGCGAGAAGATGTACCAGCAGGCCAACCCGCAGGGTCAGCCGGGCGCAAACCCGGGCTGCGACCCGAACTGCCAGGGCGACTGCGGCAAAGATGACAACGGCCAGCAGTACTACGACGCGGACTACACCGTCGTTGACGACGACAAGAAGTAAACACCCCGCCCCCGACCACGGGCTAAGCAACGCGGGCGCGCCACAAAAAGCGCGCCCGCATTTGGAGCTTTCTGACCCCCGCGCGGGGGAATCCATAGACAGTTGAGGTTCATGTATGGCTGAAAAACGAGATTATTATGAAGTGCTCGGTGTCGAAAAAGGCGCATCCGAGGACGAGATCAAAAAAGCCTACCGCAAGCTGGCCAAAGCCAACCACCCGGATCTGCATCCGGGCGACAAGGAATGTGAGGAGCGCTTCAAAGAAGTCAACGAGGCCTACGAGGTGCTGTCCGATCCCGACAAGCGCGCGAAGTATGACCAGTTCGGCCATGCGGCGTTTGACCCGTCTGCCGGCGGCCCCGGCGGCGCCGGGTTTGGCGGCTTCGGCGGCTTTGGCGACATCTTCGGTGATATTTTCGGCGGCGGCTTCGGCGACATTTTCGGCGGTGGCTTCGGCGGCGGTCAGACGCAGCGCAGCGGCCCGCGCCGCGGTGAAAACCTGCGCGTGCGCCTGAACATCACCTTTGAAGAGGCGGCGTTCGGCTGCGAGAAGGAGATCAGCGTCGGCCGCGTCGAGCAGTGCCCGGACTGCAAGGGCACCGGCTGCGCCCCCGGCACGACGCCGGAGGTCTGCCCGGACTGCAAGGGCACCGGCAGCGTGCGCACCACGCAGCGCACCCCCTTCGGCATGGTGCAGACGAGCGGCGCGTGCAAAAAGTGCGGCGGCCGCGGCAAGATCATCCACCAGCCCTGCCCGCGCTGCGGCGGACGCGGCGCCGTGCGTAAGAATCAGACCATCAAGGTCAAGATCCCGGCCGGCATCGACGACGGGCAGACGCTGAATCTGCGCGGCAAGGGCAACACCGGACTCGACGGCGGACCGGCGGGTGACCTGCTCATCACGGTCTTTGTCAAGCCCCACCCGCTCTTCGAGCGCGACGGCAACTCCGTGCTCATGGAGATGCCGGTCACGTTTGCACAGGCGGCGCTCGGCGCAGAGATCGAAGTGCCGACCATCGACGGCCGCGTCAAGCTCACCATCCCCGAGGGGACGCAGCCGGGCAGCGTGTTCCGTCTGCGCGGCAAAGGCATCCCGTACCTGCAGAGCAAGGGCGGCCGCGGCGACCAGTTCGTCACGATCACGATCACCGTGCCGAAGAATATGACGGCCGAGCAGAAGGAGCGTCTGCACACCTACGCCGAGTCGATGAACGAGGCCGTGAGCGAGCAGCGCAGCGGCATCTTCGGCAACAAGAAAAAGCGCTGAGCGCGAGGACATACCGTCTGCGCAGCGCACATACACGCAAGTAAGCCAGCTGCGGCATTGCCGCGGCTGGCTTTTTTCTGGTTTCTTGACAGGTGCAAAGCGTGCGCGGGTATCCCCGCGCGCGCTCCAGCTTGTCAAAAACCTCGTAGAGTTTCGCCGCCGCAGCGGCGAAAGAAAGTCCGATCATTTTCTTCGGCGACATGTGCGTCGAAGAAAATACTTCTCGGCCTGCAAACGTGCGCGCCGTTCGCCTCCGGCGGACGGCGCGTGCGCTGCAGTCAGGCAGCCCACCCCCTTGTCAAAAAGTAATACTTTTTGACAGTCTCAAAGCGTGCGCGGGTATCCCCGCGCACGCTCGCCCGTTCCTGCTGCTTACGCTGCCTGTGCCGCCGCGAGCATATCGTCAATGCTCACGCCGTAGCCCTTGGCGGGGTCGGAGAGCAGCACGTGCGTCACCGCGCCGACAAGTCTGCCGTCCTGCAGGATGGGGCTGCCGCTCATGCCCTGCACGATGCCGCCGGTCGCCGCGAGCAGCGCAGGGTCTGTGACGGTGATGGCAAAGCGCGTGCTCGCCCCGTCGTGATAGACCCGCGTGATGTTCACGGTGTACGCCTGCACGGTGTCGCCCGCGACCGTGGACAGGATGGTCGCGCTGCCGGTCTTGACGGCGTTTGCGGGCGCGGTCTCAACAGGCGTGCCGTCCGGCGGCGTGTCGAGCGTGCCGAAAATGCCGAACAGACCGTTGCGCTCGATCACCCCGATGCGGTCGGCGGCATCGAAGCTGCCGACCAGCTCACCGGCCGCGCCATGCCCGCCCGGACGCACATCCGCAACGACGGCCGAGAGCACGCTGCCGTCGCGCAGCGGCATGAGCGCACCGCTCGTCTCGTCCGCGATGCCATGGCCAAGCGCGCCGTAGCGCCCGGTGTCCGGGTCATAGTAGGTGAGCGTGCCGACGCCGGTCACACCGTCGCGCAGCCAGAGTCCGAGCTGCCGCGTGCCGTCCGGCATGACGGCTGGCGTGACCGCAGCCGTGACCTCGGCATCGCCGCGCCGGACGGTCACGGTCACGGTGTCCCCCGCTGCATCGAGCGCCGCCAGAAAGTCCGCCGACGACACGATCTCCCGCCCGTCCATGCGGCAGATCACGTCGCCGGGGCGCAGCCCCGCGTCCTTTGCGGGCGTGCACGTGCCGCTGGGCGTGTCCACCTCGGCCAGATCCGCCACGAGCACGCCTGCCGTGGTCATCTGGATGCCGACCGCCTGACCGAGCGGCACAAGTGACGCCGCCTGTACAGCCACGCCCATGCAAAGCGAAAACGCAAGCGCAAGCAAGGCCGTGCGGCACAGTCTCCGTGGTTTTGTCTGCAAAAAATCCCCCCTTTTTGCGTGCAGTATCAGTATGCCGGCTTTCGGGCAAAATAGCGGCGGAACATTCTTGCTCGTTTGCCTGTGCGGGCGCAAATGCCTGCGGCGGCGTGCATACGATGTACGGAGCCAGCTTTGGTAATTCGATGCATCGGAGGAATTTTCATGACACAGACCCTGAAAGCGGGCGACCGCGGCGCACTCGTGGCGCTGCTGCAGCTCGCGCTCGAGCGTGCGGGACAGATGCCGGGCGCGCTCGACGGCATCTTCGGCGCACAGACCGCAGCAGCCGTGCGCGCGTTTCAGGCGGCGAACGCCCTCACGCCGGACGGCATCGCGGGCGCGCAGACGCACCGTGCGCTGCTGCCGTATTACACGGGCTTCGTTTTGCGCACCGTGCGCGCGGGCGACACGTTCTCCGCGCTCGCGCGGCAGTACGGAACGAGCGTGGAGGCCATCCGGCTGGCCAACCCCTACCTCGACCCGGAGCGTCTGCCGATCGGCCGGGCGGTGACCGTGCCGCTGCCGTTTCCGGTCACGCCGGTGCGCATCCCATACTCCTCGGCGCTCATCGGCTATGTGGTGCGCGGGCTGGCTGCGCGCTATCCAACGCTTGCGATCGGGGAATTCGGGCGCAGCGTGCTCGGAAAGCCGCTGTGGTATCTGACGCTCGGCAGCGGCGAACCATGCGTGTTTTATAACGCCGCGCACCACGCCAACGAGTGGATCACGACGCCGCTGCTGCTCACGTTCTGCGAGCAGCTCTGCGCCCGGCTCGGCGACGGCGGCGAACTTGGCGGGCAGGACATCCGCGCACTGCTGCGGCAGGTCACGCTCGTGCTCGCTCCGGCGGTCGACCCGGACGGTATCGACCTTGTGACCGGCGCACTCAGCCGTGAGCGCACTGATGCCGCGCACACGCTCGCGCAAAATTACCCCGCGATCCCCTTCCCGTCCGGCTGGAAGGCAAACATCCGCGGCATCGACCTCAACCTGCAGTACCCCGCCGGATGGAGCACCGCGCGCGAGATCAAATTTGCCGCCGGCTACACGCGCCCCGGACCGCGCGACTATGTCGGCCCCGCGCCGCTGACAGCGCCGGAGAGCCTCGCCATGTATAGCTTCACACGCGCGCTCGACCCGCAGCTCACCCTGTCGTACCACACGCAGGGGCGCGTGATCTACTGGCAGTACGACGGCTATGACGTGCCCGGCAGCAAGGCCATTGCCGAGCGCTTTGCCGCCGCGAGCGGCTATGCCGTCGCCGCGACGCCCTATGCGGCCGGTCACGCGGGCTACAAGGACTGGTTCATTCAGGACTTCCGCCGTCCCGGCTTCACGATCGAGGCGGGCAGCGGCGAAAATCCCCTGCCGCTCAGTCAATTTCCGGACATCTGGTCGGATAATCTCGGCATCCTCCTCGGCGGAATGACCGCCGTTTTGTGACATATGTGAGAGAACGCATCATAACCGCACACAGGACACAGTCTGCCCGTTTTTCGGCAAAATATGTGTGCCGGACGGCAAACCGCGCCAAAATGCAAAAACACCGTCTCCCGGTCGGGAGACGGTGTTTCACTTTTCTCACGTGTCGCTCTCAGGCTGCGGCACCGGCGCGGTGACATCCGTGCGCGTGACGCCCTTAGAGAACGTCAGGCTCTTGAGGATGGTTGAAAAATCGCCGGACATACTGCGGTAGAGATCCGCGTTCTCGTTGGCAAACTGCACATCGGTCGGCAGCTCGGCAATGAGGTTGTAGTTTGCCCCGTCGACGGTCAGACCGCAGATGGCCTGATACTCCGGCAGCTCGGTGTAGTCATAGTCGGTGGGAAAGACCTCGAGCATGAACAAAAAGCCGCCAAGCCCGTTGTCATGATCGACCTTTTCGTAAAAGCCGACATAATAGCCGCCGTCGTTCGCGCCGCACTCGGTCACGTAATGATCGCCCCAGGCAGCGGGCAGCGTGATGGAAAAATACCCGCCCTTGCCGTTGTCATACGTCGGGCACAGGGTGATGTCCTTAGCCTCGGCCTGTGCATCTGCCGCCTTCTGACCGCCGCAGGCAGTCAGCACCAGCGCCAGCGCCAGTATGAGCACCGCAATGCTTCGTTTCATGCAGATTGCTCCTTTCCGTGTCTTAGCATAAAAATAGTATACGCCATCGGCCGGCGCGTGTAAAGCCTCGTGCCGCGGCGCACGGCGCGCAAAAAAGATGCACGCCGAAAGTATCTGACGTGCATCTTGAGGAAAGGTTCCGGATAGTTTATGCGGCAGCGGGCGTGCTGCGTTTGCGCAGCACGATCTGCAGCATGACGATGACCGCAATAGCGGCAATGCCGATCAGATCGCTCGTCAGCTTCGGGTCGATCAGGCACAGACCGCCCGCGGCCAGGATGAGACGCTGCCACCACGGGGCGCGCGTGACGACAAAGCCCTCGAGCGCAGCGGCGATACCGAAGATGCCGAGGCAGGACGAGATGATGACCTGAACTGCGGCGAGCACGCCCTGATCCATGAGCAGCATGGACGGGTTCATCGCAAACATATACGGCACGATGAACGCCGCGATGGCGAGCTTCGTCGCATTGATGCCTGTCTTCATGGGGTTGGACTTGGCAATGGCGGAGCCGGCATAGGCCGCCAGCGCGACCGGCGGCGTGATATCGGCAACGATGCCGAAGTAGAACACGAAGAAGTGCGCCGCGATCTTCGGGATGCCGAGCGTGATGAGGATCGGCGCGCAGGTCGAGGCCATGATGCAGTAGTTCGCGGTCGTGGGCACGCCCATGCCGAGCACGATGCAGCAGAGCATGGTCAAAAACAGCGCCAGCAGCAGCGAGAGCGTCGGGTTGGAGATCTTACTGCTCAGGGCGACGACGCCGCTGATGAGCTTGGACGCAAGACCCGTGACGGTGATGCAGCCCGCGATCATGCCGGCCATGGAGCAGGCCACGGCGACCGTGATGCTGCCCTTGCCGCCGGCCTCGAGCGCCTCGAGGATCATCAGGCCGGTCTTTTTGACGGCGATGCCGGCGGCGCTGCCGGTCTTGGTCTCCTTTGCCTCGGCCGCAGCGTCGCGGATCGTACCGACAAGGCTCACAGCGATGGAGATGAGGATGGCGATGGAGGCCGCATACTGCAGCGAGCGGATGTTTGCCGTGACCACCCAGATCAGGAACACGAGCGGCAGCAGCAGATAGACATTGCGCATGAGGTACTTGAAGCGGGGCAGCTCTGAACGCGGGATGCCGCGCAGGCCGAGCTTCTTGGCCTCGAGATGCACGGAGATGAAGATGCCGCCGAAGTACAGCACGGCAGGCAGGATCGCCCAGAGGGTGACCTGACCGTAGGTGACATTCATGTATTCGGCCATCAGGAACGCGGCCGCGCCCATGATGGGCGGCATGATCTGACCGCCGGTGGAGGCTGCCGCCTCGACCGCGCCGGCAAATTCCGGCTTGTAGCCGGTGCGCTTCATCATCGGGATCGTGACCGAGCCCGTGGTGACGGTGTTGCCGACGGAAGAGCCGGACACCATGCCGCACAGCGCGGACGAGATGACCGCGACCTTGGCCGGACCGCCGGAGGTCCAGCCGGCGATGGCGTTGGCGAGGTCAATGAAGAAGCTCGAGATGCCGGTGCGCTCCAGAAACGCGCCGAAGATGATGAACACCGCGATGAACTTCGCGCACACCTGCACAGGCGTACTGAGCACGCCGGACGTGCCGAAAAAGAGCGTGTAGATCACGCGGCCGAGCACCTGCTCGAACGACTGATCGCCCTTGAGCATACTCACGAACGTGTATACGAGCAGCGCGCCGACGACCACAAGGATCGGTACGCCGACGCAGCGGCGGCAGAGCTCGGCAAGCGTCAGGATGCCGACCACGCCGACGGCGATGAGAAACGGCGTCATCTTAGCGGCGCTCGTGAGCGTCTTGATGAGCACGGGATAGTTAAAGCAATAGTAGAAAAACGCGGCAGCGCCGACGACCATGATGACGATGTCATACCACGGCAGGCGGTTGGCGTGCACGTGCTTTTTACTGGCGGGATAGGTCAGATAGCCCATGATGATGATCAGGCCAAGGAACGCCGTCAGGCGCACCTCCAGCGCGGCGGTGCTAAGCAGGGTCGACCAGATGCAGTAGACCGAGAACAGCGCCATGATGACCGAGATGACGATCTTGGGCTTGCCCGACCAGATGCGGGTGGCGGACTCGCGGTCATACTTGCGCATGACGGCGTCCATATCCTCCTGCAGAGAAGCGGCTTCCGCAGCGGCTGCGGTCGTTTTGGTGTCAGACATATAGGGGGAAACCTCCGTTCCGGGTAGAATGGAAAAACTACGGCGTCAGGGGTACTGACGCCGTAGCGAACGTTTACGGGATGCGGCGCATCACCGGGTCAGGCATCAATAGGTGCCGGCCTTGATGGTGGCGGCGGTGTAGTACGGGGACGCGGACAGCAGGGACTGCACGTGGCTGTCGTCAAGGCTGACAAGGTAGACATTGCCGGCGGTGGCGAGGTCGGTGATGGCCGTGGTGGGCGCACCGGCGACGATGAACGCGGCGTCGATCTTGCCGTCCTTCAGGCTCTCGGCGCTGTCGCCGAAGCTCTGGTACACGGCGGAGATATCGCTCTCCTTGAGGTCATAGGCGTTGAGCACGTCAATGGCGTTGAAGTACACACCGGAGCCGGCAGCGCCGATGGAGACCTTCTTGCCGGCGAGGTCGGCAACGGTCTTAATGTCGGGGTTGGTGGTGACGATCTGCACCTGCTCCTGATAGAGCTGGGCAACGACGGAGAAGCCGGTGACCGGGCTCTCGAACAGACGCTGACCGTTGTAGGCGTAGTTCATGACGTCGCTCTGCACGAAGGCGATCTGGACGTTGCCGTTGGTCAGATCCTCGACGTTGGCCTGAGAGCCGCCGGAGGTGAGGGCCGTAACCTTGCAGTCGGAGTTGCTGGAGACGTAGGACGCAAGCACGCCGCCGAAGCCGTAGTACGTGCCGGTGTCGCCGCCGGTGCCGAAGTTGAGCGCAGCGGCGGTGCCGGTGCCGGCGCCGTCCTTGACCGCGTCAACCTTGAGACCCTTCTCCTCGAAATACTTGGCAGCGCCGGGGTGATACGGCACGCCCTTGACCGAAGCGGCAGCCTCGAGGTTCAGCTCCGCGCCCTTGCCGTGCTGAGCGGCGATGGCGTCGAGGTTATTGAAGATGGTGGACACGAACGCATAGATCTGGTCGGTCGGAACGTCGTCACGCGCGATGACGACCGCGCCGACGGAGACGGTGCTGGTGTCGACCTTGGCCGTAGAACCGGAATCATCTTTGTTCTTGGTGTCGCCGCCGCCGCAGGCGCACAGCGCGAACACCATGACGAGAGCCAGAACCAACGCCACAATTTTGTTGAACTTCATAGTTGTATTCTCTCCTTTTTGAAATTTTCCTCCCTGGATGATTCAATATGCGTTCATTATACCTGCAAAAAACGCAAATATCAAGCAAAAAATGAAACTTTAGCGCGCGCAGTGTGCAAAATCTTTCTCGCACTAACGAGCTTATGATACAAATCGCCACATCTTGCGCCTTTTGGGCAGATTTTCCCTCACCGGGTACAAGATACCTTTTCCATACAGAAAAAGGTCCGGTCTGTGCAGCTTTTGCACAGACCGGACTCGGGGTTGTATGCACTTATTCGTCCTTGTCGGAAGCCGGGTCGGGCTGCACGAGCACACGCTCGACGCGGCGTCCGTCCATGGCCAGGACCGTGACGGTGAGATTTTCATACCGGAAGCTGTCGCCCGGCTTCGGGAACGTGCCGAAGCGCTCAAGCGTCCAGCCGCCGACGGTGGCGCTGTCGGCGTCGTCCAGAGCGTCCTCGTTCCAGTCGAGCAGCTCAAGAAAGTCCGAGATCGTCATGTCGCCGTCGAGCTCATACCCGCCGTCGGAGCGCGCAACGACCTCGCGCTCGACCTCGTCGGTCTCGTCCCAGATGTCGCCGACGAGCTCCTCGAGCACGTCCTCCATCGTGATGACGCCGAGCGTGCCGCCGTATTCGTCCGTGACGACGGCGAGGTGCTTCTGCTCGCGGCGGAGCTTTGCCAGCACATCGGGCAGGCGCGTGGTCTTGTAGACAAAGCACGGCGGGATGAGCTGCGCGCGCAGATCGTCCGGCCGGCCGTCCATCATGGCCTTGAAAAAGCGGTTGAGGTACAAAAATCCGATGATGTTGTCCACACTGTCGGAGTAGACCGGCAGGCGGGAATACGTCGATTCGTCGATGACGCGCATGATCTCGTCCCAGTCGTCGTCGATATCGATGGCGACCATGTCGACACGGGCGGTCATGGCCTCGCTCGCGCTCACGTCGGAAAAGTCGAGCGCGGAGCGCAGCAGCTCGCCGCGGTCCCCGTCGAGCACGTCCTCGTCCTCGGCGGTCTCGATGATCGACTGCAGCTCCTGCGAGGCGGCCTCCTCCGGATCGTCGTCCCCGGTGTCGCCGCGCAGCGGTCGCGTGATCAGGTGCACAAGACCGACCACGAGCCAGATCACGGGATAGAGCACGATCGACAGCGCGCGGATGACATAGGCATTGCGCAGGGCGATGCCGTTGGCGTTTTGCTTGGCAACGATCTTCGGCATCGTCTCGCCGAAGATGATGACCAGCAGCGTCAGCACGACCGTGGACACCCACGTCCACTGCTCGCCCGCGAGCAGGATCACGATCACGGAGCCGAGCGACGACGACGCGATGTTGACCAGATTGTTGCCGATGAGGATGGCGCTCAGGGCGCGGTCAAAGTGGTCGAGGATGCCGACGGCGGTCCTGGCGCGGCGGCTGCCGTCCTCAGCGGCGTTTTCCAGCCGCAGACGGTTGGCCGACGAATACGACATCTCCGACGCGGAGAAGAATGCGGACAGCGCGATCAGCACGACGAGCGCGACAAAATACCACACGATGCTCATGCCGGCTCGCCCCCTTTCTCCGGGGCAGTCTCTGCGGGCGCGTCGGTCTCCTCCGGCAGCAGGCGCACGGTGAGCTTGACGATGCGCTTCTGGCGCATATCGGAGATGCGCACGTCGAGCCGGTGATAGCGGAAGCCCTCCCGCTCACGCGGGATGTAGGAAAACTGCTCATATGTCCACTCGCCAAGCAGCTTATACTGCAGCTCCTCGTCGTCCTCGGGGTCGGTGTAGTCGAGGCGGTCAAACACCTCGCCGACGGTCATCTCGGCATCAACCTCATAGCGGCCGCCGCCGAGCGGCACGAACGACTCCTCAACGACGTCGTCCTCGTCCCAGATCTCGCCGACGAGCTCCTCAACGATGTCCTCCACGGTGACGATGCCGAGCGTGCCGCCGTAGTTATCGGTGACGATGGCGAGGTTTGCCTTGCGGCGGCTGAGCTCGGGCAGCACCTCGGCAATGAGCGTGCTCTGGTGCACGAACACCGGCTCGTCGAGCAGCGGACGGATATCCACGGCCTTGCCGCCGGCTGCGATGCATGCCTTGATGTACTTGCGGATCTGCAGGATGCCGATGACATTGTCCACGCTGCCGGCATACACAGGCAGGCGGCTGTGGCGCTGCTCGCGCACGTAGGCAAGGATCTCCTCCGGCGGGTCGTCCACGTCCACGGCGGCGACGTCAACACGCGCCGTGATGACGCTCTCGACCGGCACCTCGGCAAACGAGAGCGCCGAGCTCATGAGCTCGCCGCGCTCGGCGGTCAGCTCTCCGTCGTCGGTCATGTTCTCGATGATATCGGCCAGCTCATCCTCCGTCACGGTCACGGCGGGCTCGCCGCGGATGCAGCGGGCGGCAGCGTTGCCGATGGCGGTGAGCATCACGGACAGGGGCTGAAAGAGCACCATGAAAAACCGCAGCGAACGCGCCGTGGCCATGGCCAGACGCTCGGCGTATTTCTTGGCGATGCTTTTCGGCAGCATCTCTCCGGCGAAGAACACGACCACGGTCGTGACCAGCGTCGCGGCGGTGACCGCCCACATGCCCCACACCCGCTGCACGGCCACGGTCACGAGCGTTGCGATCGTCAGGTGCAGGATGTTCGTGCCGATCAGCAGCGTCGTGATCGCCTGATCAAAGTGATCGAGCACGTACAGCGCCTGACCGGCGCGGCGGTTGCCGTGGTCAGCGGCGGTCTTGAGCCGGATGCGGCTCGCGGATGAAAAGGCTGTCTCCATGATGGCGAAATAGGCCGCACCAAGGAGCAGCACGATAATAACAGGCAAAAGATTCCATAAGTCCTGATTAGGGCCAGCGTCCATTGCGGATCATCACACTCCTGAGTTGTTCTCCCGCCCGGTGCCTATCCGCGGCGGGAAATAAATTAGCGATTAGTATACCATATAATGACCGCCGCGTCAACGCGTTTTCTCCTCCGTGACGGCGACGTTTCCCTGCCCCGCAAGGGATCGCAGCTCCTCGACGAGCGCGGGATGCACGCAGCAGTGCGCGGCAGCGCGCTTGCCGGTGTCCTCAAAGACGAGCACGAGCTGCTCGTCACCGGGGAACATTTGCAGGATCAGCTCGATGCGCTTGCGCGCCGGGTGCTCCCGGGTCGGCAGCCGCACCCAGAGCCTGCGGCGCGGCGGCGCCTCGGGCCTGGGCGGCGGGTCGCGGCGCGGCGGCGTGCGCAGCGTCTCGAGCCCCTGCTCGCTGAGCGGAAGGACCTGATCCGCCACGAGCTGAGGGTCGGATTCGTCGCGCGTCGAGATACGCCCCGAAACGAACAGCGCAGGCGTCTCCTGCGCGAGCAGGTCGCGGCAGGCATCGAGCGCGGGCGAAAAGACGATGACCTCCATACTGCCCCTGTCGTCCTCGAGCTGGAGGTAAGCCATGCGCGTGTTTTTGCGCGTGGCGCGCTCGCGGCTCGCGGTGCAGATGCCGGCGATGACCACGTGCTGCCCGTCGCGGTAGCGGTGCGGGGCGGCATCCGGCGCGTGAAAGCTCGCCAGAATGTCACCCATGGGCGCGGCCTTCGCCTGCTGCGCCAGGGCGCGGTACGCATCCATCGGGTGACCGGTGAGATAGAGACCGGTGGTCTCGCGCTCCATGGCCATGAGCTCGGCGCGGGTGAACTCCTCCACGTCCGGCAGCACGAGCTGCGTCGTGTCGGCAGGTCCTCCCCCGTCATCCGGCGTACTGAATAGGTTCATCTGACCGGTGAGGTTCATGCGGCTCTCGCTCGCGGCGCCGCCCAGCACGCGGTCGACCGACTGCATGAGCGCCTTGCGCTTATAGCCCATGCGGTCAAAGCAGCCGGCGCGGATGAGGCTCTCGGCGGCACGGCGGTTGAGATCGTGCCCGTTCATGCGGCGGCAGAATTCGTCAAACGCCGTGAACGGTCCGCCGATCTCCCGCTCACGCATGAGCGCCTGAATGAGTCCGCGCCCCACGCCCTTGATGGCCACGAGGCCAAAGCGCAGGTCGCCGTTTTCCACGGTAAAGTCGGCGTCGGACGCGTTGATGTCCGGCGGCAGCAGGCGGATGCCCAGCTCGCGGCACTCGGCGATGTACTCCGTAACCTTCGGCGTGTTGTCGAGCACGGAGGTCAGCAGCGCCGCCATGTATTCGTGCGGATAGTTGCGCTTCATATACGCCGTGCGGTAGGACACGATGGCGTAGGATACCGCGTGCGCCTTGTTGAAGGCGTAGCTTGCAAAGGCAAGGATCTCGTCATAGATCGCGTTGGCGGTCTGCTCGGGCACACCCTTGGCCACCGCGCCGGGGATGCTCCGCGCCGGGTCACCGTGCACGAAGGCGGCGCGCTCGGCTGTGATGACGGCCTCTTTTTTCTTCGACATGGCGCGGCGGATCATGTCCGCCTGACCGAGCGAGAACCCGGCCAGCTGCCGGAAGATCTCGATAACCTGCTCCTGATAGACGATGCAGCCGTAGGTCACGGCGAGGATCGGCTCGAGCAGGGGGTGCTGATAGGTGATGCGCTCCGGATGCGCCGAGCAGGCGAGAAAGCGCGGGATGCTCTCCATCGGACCCGGGCGGTAGAGCGCGATGACGGCGGTGATGTCCTCGATGCTGCGCGGACGCAGCCCGATGCACACGGAGGTAATGCCCGCGCTCTCGAGCTGGAACACGCCGACGGTGCGCCCGGCGGCAAGCATATCAAACGTCTTCTTATCGTCGAGCGGGATGCGCTCGACCTGAAAATCCGGCACGCGGCGGCGCACGCGGCGCGCCGCGTCCTCGAGCACGGTGAGGTTGCGCAGACCGAGAAAGTCCATCTTCAGCAGACCGAGCTCCTCAAGCGTCGTCATCTGATACTGGCACACGAGCGCGCCGTCATTGCTTGCCAGCGGCACATAGGCGTACACCGGCTGCTCGGTGATGACCACGCCCGCCGCGTGCGTCGACGCGTGGCGCGGCATACCCTCGATGGCGCGGGCGGTGTCGATGAGCCGGTGCAGCCGCTCGTCGCCGTCATACATCGCGCGCAGAGGCTTCGACTGCTGCAGCGCCTCGTCGAGCGTGGTATTGATGCCGCCGGGGATGGCCTTGGCCACGGCGTCGGTCTCGGCGTAGGTCAGGTTCATGACCCTGCCGACATCGCGCACGGCGGCGCGCGCCGCCATCGTGCCGAAGGTGACGATCTGCGCCACGTGGTCGGCGCCGTATTTGCGGATGACGTAGTCGATCACTTCCCCGCGCCGCTGCACGCAGAAGTCCACGTCGATATCCGGCATACTCACGCGCTCGGGGTTGAGAAAGCGCTCGAAGTAGAGGTTATACTGCACGGGGTCAACATCCGTGATGCCGAGGCAGTAGGACACGACGCTCCCGGCCGCGCTGCCGCGCCCGGGACCGACGGGGATGCGCTGCCCCTTGGCGTAGCCGATGAAATCGCTGACGATGAGAAAATAGTCCACAAAGCCCATGCGCCGGATCATATCGAGCTCGTACTCCATGCGCCCGTGCACCTCCGGCCGGTCGCCGTAGCGGCGGGCAAAGCCGCGCTCGCACAACTTCGTGAGATAGGCGTCGGAGTCCGTCTCCCCCTCCGGGAGCAGGAAGCGCGGCAGGTGATAGTGCCCGAAGGTGAAATCGAACCGGCAGCGGTCCGCGATGCGCTGCGTGTTTTCCACAGCGTCCGGATATTCGTCAAAGAGCGCGCGCATCTCCGCCTCGCTCTTGAGGTAGAACTCGTCATTCGGGAAGCGCAGCCGCTCGGGGCTGTCGAGCGTCTGCCCGGTCTGGATGCACAGCAGCACGTCCTGATCGTAGGCATCCTGCTTTTGGATGTAGTGCACGTCGTTCGTCGCAGCGAGCGGGATGCCCGTCTCCCGGTGGATGCGCAGCAGCGCCGCGCGCACGCGCGCCTCATCGGTCATGCGGTGGTTTTGCAGCTCGAGGTAGAAGCTCCCCTCGCCGAACAGCTCCTGCAGCTCCACGGCGCGCGCCTTGGCAGCCTCATAATCGCCGCGCAGCACCGCACGCGGAATGTCGCCCGCGACGCAGCCGCTCAGACAGATGAGTCCCTCGGCGTGCGCACGCAGCAGCGGCCAGTCGATGCGCGGCTTGCCGTAAAACCCGCGCTCGAACGCCGCCGACACAAGATAGCAGAGGTTGTGGTAACCAGTCTCGTCGCGGCAGAGCAGCACGAGGTGCGTATACGCATCGTCCACACCGTGGACGCGGTCGGTCATGCCGCGCGGGGCGACATAGACCTCGCAGCCGATGATCGGCCGGATGCCGGCAGCCACGGCCGCCTTGTAAAAAGCGACCGCGCCGTACATGACACCGTGGTCGGTGATCGCCAGCGCGGTCTGCCCCAGCTCTTTGGCGCGCTCGACGAGCGGCCCGATGCGGCAGGCGCCGTCGAGCAGGCTGTATTCACTATGTACGTGCAGATGTGCAAACCCCATCGTGCGTTCCTTTCAGTCGTCCATGTGAAATTCCATGAGTTTTTTCAGCCGGTAGTTCAGACAGCTCTTCGTCACCGGCGGATACGAGAGCATGGCGAGGTCGGCAAGGCTGGCCTCGGGATTGGCAATGCGCAGCAGTGCCGCGCTCTGCAGCTTTTCCGGCAGCACGTCGAGCCCGTAATCGCGCTCGATGCGGCGGATGGCATCGATCTGCTCCTGCGCCGCGGCGACGACCTTGTCGGCGTTGGCGGTGTCGCAGTTGACCTTGCGGTTGATGGAGTTGTTCATGGACTTCTCCACCTTGGCGGACATGATGTCCATGGCGGCGCAGGGCGCGCCGATCTTGGTCAGAAAGTCCTCGATGGCCTCGGACTTTTTAAAATAGAGCACGGTGTTGGCGCCGCGGTCGATGCTGCGCGCGGCAAAGCCCAGCTCCGTGAGCAGGGCGGCCGCCTCGCGGCTGACGCTCGCGTGCGCCGTGATGAGCTCAAGGTGGTAGTTCTTGCTCGGGTCTGTGACGCTGCCGCCAGCGAGAAATGCACCCCGCAGGAACGACGCCTTGCAGCAGTCGCTCTCCAGCACGCCGAGGTTGATGTGGTGCGCGACCGTGCGCGACAGATCCGCGCCGAAGGCGGCGAACACCGTCTCGATGGCGGCGCGGTCGGTGATGGTCAGCACATGGCGGCCGCCGGCCTTTTCCGTGACCGGGAGTACAAAATGCGCGCCGAATGCGCGCCGAAACAGCTTCGGCAGCCGCTCGGCAAAGGCGTCGCACGCCGTCACGATGCGGATCTCCCGCGTCGTGAACGTGTGGCAGTACAGCAGCACGCCGTAGGCCTCGGCCACAGCGCAGCAATGGTGGCTGAGCGGCACGCGGCACAGCTCGTTTTTCACGTCATTTGCAAAGGACATGGTGCGCCTCCGCTCAGGTTCTCGGGAAGTCCCGGTTGCGCAGACGGACATTCGCGTCGCGCGCGGCGAGATAATCCGTCAGTGCCTTGGCCACGGCCACGCTGCGGTGCTGGCCGCCGGTGCAGCCGATGCCGATCGTGAGCGCATAGCGTCCCTCGGCAGCGTACTGCGGCAGGAGAAAGTCGATCATGCCGGTGAGCTTTTTGAGAAAGTGCTGCGCCACGTCGCTGCGCAGGACATATTCCTGCACCTCGGTGTCCATGCCGCTGAGCGGGCGGAGCTTTTCGACATAAAACGGGTTCGGCAGAAAGCGCACGTCAAACACCAGATCGGCGTCGATCGGGATGCCGTACTTGAAGCCGAAGGCCACGACGTTGATGAGGATATCGCGCCGCGTACCACCGTCGACAAAGATCTCGCAAATGCGCTTTTGCAGCATCGAGAGCGTGAGTCCCGTGGTGTTGATGACATAGTCCGCGCGCTCACGCACGGGGGCGAGCAGCTCGCTCTCGCGGCGCACGGCCTCCGGCAGGGAGCAGCGGCTCTCCGCCTGCAGCGGATGCGGGCGGCGCGACTCCTTATAGCGGCGCACAATGGCGCTCTCCGATGCCTCAACGAACAAAATGCGGTAATCCACGCCCATGTCCGCAAGCTCGCCAAGCGCGTCAAAGAGCTCGGTAAAGCTCTCCTGACTGCGGATATCCGTCACGAGCGCGACCTTTTCATACCGGCCGCGCGTGGCAAGGCAGAGCTCGGCAAACTTCGTCAGCAGCGCCGTGGGCATATTATCCACACAGTAAAAATCCAGATCCTCCAGCACGTCGGCCGCGCGGCTCTTGCCGCCGCCGGACAGCCCCGATACGATCAGAAATTGCATCCTCGTCACCCCCGGATGATCTTCACTTCCGGCTCAAGCTCCACGCCGGACGTGCGCAGCACCGCGCTGCGGACATCGTCCATAAGCCGCAGCACATCGTCAAACGTGGCGCCGCCGCGGTTGACGACAAAGCCCGCGTGCTTTTCGCTCACCTGTGCGCCGCCGACTGTGTAGCCCTTGAGCCCGGCCTGATCGATGAGTGCGGCGGCATAGCCCCCCACCGGTCGCTTGAACGTGCTGCCGGCGCTCGGCAGGTCGAGCGGCTGTCTGCTGCGGCGGCGCTCGCTCAGGTCGCGCATACGCGCCTGAATGTCCGCCGGGTCGCCCGGCGTGAGCGCGAGCGTGCTGCCAAGCAGGACGCAGTCCGTGTCGGAAAATGCGCTGCGGCGGTAGCCGAAGTCATGCGCGCTGCCGTGTGCCTCACACAGGCGCAGCTCCCCGTCAAGGTAGCGCGTCGAGACGACGACGTCCTTCATCTCGCCGCCGTAGGCGCCGGCGTTCATCGACACCGCGCCGCCCAGCGAGCCGGGGATGCCGTGCGCAAACTCCAGCCCCGCGAGACCGCAGCCGAGTGCTGCCTGCGCCAGCCGTGCCAGCGGGATGCCCGCGCCCGCGCTCAGATGCGCCGCATCCGGCTGCGTGACGGCGGCCATATTGTCGCCCATCTGCACGACGATGCGCTCGAGCGCGCCGTCGGTAATGAGCAGGTTCGTGCCGTTGCCGATGATGAGCGGCTGCGCGCCGCCCTCGCGCACGATGCGGCACACGGCCGCCGTCTCCTCCGCGGACGCGGGGCGCACGAGCGCGCGCGCCGGTCCGCCGATGCGAAACGAGCAGTGCGCGCGCATCGGTTCGTGTTCCAATATCTCCAGTCCCGGACACTGCGCACGCAGCGCCCGGACGATGAGATCCAAATTTGCCATAGTGTTCGTTCTATCCTTTCCGGGTCAAAATCCGATGCCGAGGTCAATGCCGCGGTCGTGCTCGGCGGCGAGCTTCTGCGCCGCGTTGTAGCCCATGCCCTTTTGGCGGTTGTTCATCGCGGCAAGCTCGAGGATCACGGCGAGGTTGCGTCCCGGGCCGACCGGGATCGTCACGCACGGCACGCGCACGTTGAGGATCTCGCAATACTCCGTCGTCAGTCCCAAGCGGTCATAGGCCCTGCCATCCTCCCACGGCTCGAGCTGCACGACGAGATCCACACGCGACTCGGGCTTGACCGCACCGACGCCGTAGATCTGCCGCGCGTCGATCACGCCGATGCCGCGCAGCTCCATATAATAGCGGATCATCTCGGGTGCAGAGCCCATGAGCGTCGTGCGGTTGATGCGCTTGATCTCCACGGCATCATCCGCGACGAGCCGGTGACCGCGCTTGATGAGCTCGAGCGCCGTCTCGCTCTTGCCGACGCCGCTGTCACCCGTGATGAGCACGCCCTCGCCGAACACCTCGACGAGCACGCCGTGCTGCGTCAGACGCGGGGCGAGATAGCTCGAGAGCGAGGCGATGAGGTCGGCCATGAACTCCGAGGTGTCCTTGCGCACGAGAAAGAGGTTGCGGTCATACTTTTCCGCCATCTCCAGGCACTCGGGAAACGGGTCCATGCCGTGGCAGATGACGAGGCCGATGATGTTGTAGCGCATGAACGTCTCAAAGCGCTCGCGCCGCTGTGCGGATGTGAGCGTCTCAAGAAACGTGCTCTCGACGCGGCCGATGATCTGCAGGCGCTCGGGGTCAAAGTAGTTGTAGAAGCCGGCGAGCTGCAGCCCCGGCCGGTTGACGTCGGCCGTGCTGATCGCGCGCGTGGCGTAATCGGCGGCGGTGTGCAGGACGGTCAGTCCCTGCTCGGTGACGATCTTTTGCAGCGGTACGGTATAACGCGGTGCGCCCATGGTGCGCATCTCCTTTCTGACAACGCCGCGCACGGCGGCGGAAACCTGTGATCCTATGGGCGGAGCGTCTGCTCCCCCGCATTCTATTGTAGCGAACATAACGGCATTTGGCAACGGCTTTTGCGCCGCGGCTGGGTTTTTTTCCGGTCGCACAGCAGAAAATGCGCAGAAAATGTGAAAATCATCTTGCAATCGGTCATGGTTTCTGCTATTATGAGAAAGCTGTTCTCGCAGATATTAGAGAAGGAGGTGCTTCAACCAATGGCAAAATGTCAGTTTTGCGACAAGGGCGTGAGCTTCGGCATTCAGGTGAGCCACTCTCACCGCCGTTCCAACCGCACTTGGAAACCCAATGTGAAGCGCGTCAAGGCCATCGTGGACGGAAAACCCCAGCACGTCTACGCATGCACCCGCTGCCTCCGCAGCGGCAAGGTCACCCGCGCTGTGTGAATTGCAATCATTGCACCGAACAAGGCTCGCCCGATTGGGCGAGCCTTTTTCGCGTCTTGGGCGCGTTCGTGCCGCTGCTTGCCCCGGCGCACGACCGGCGCGGTGCTGGCTGCACGCGGGGTGTTTTCGCCGGGAGGCACAGCGGCCCGGCAAAGCGCAGGCCGAGACGCGGCATTTAAAAAAGAAATGCGCCCGCGCGTGTGTGTCGCGCAGGCGCCGCAGAGCAAGCAAAAGTTTGTGTGTGGGGTAAAGTTGTAAATAACCGGTAAACAACCTTAAGAGGAAAGCGTGCTCTGTCTGACGAAAATCAATTTTGTTTCCGTTCTGCCGTAATAATGCGCCAGATTTCGTTTTTAATGCAAAAAAAGAAAAAAATTTTTGAGAAAATTTTTTCTGCCCCGCACAGCCGCCGCAGCGCCGGAAACGGGTTGCCGTTTTCCGGCGCGCATGGTATCCTTTTTGTGTCCGCACCGGACAGAGGGAGGCACACTATGAAAGATACTCTGGTCGTCAAAAAGGCGACACCGCTCGGCGCGCGCGTCTGGACGAGTCTGCTGGTGTTCGGCTTCATCGGGCAGATCGCCTGGATGGTCGAAAACGTCTACTTTTCCACCTACATTCAAAAAAACATCACGGCCGCCGGCTGGGCGACCTCCTCGACCGTCGCCGCCAGCGCCATCGCCGCCGCGCTCGCGACGATCTTCAGCGCCGCGTGGTCAGACCGTGTGGGCAAGCGCCGCGCCTTCGTCTGCTGGGGCTACATCCTCTGGGGCATCACGACGGCGGCGTTCGCGCTCTTCGGCAACGGGCAGGTCGGCGGCAGCGTCGGTCTCGCGGTGACGCTCTTCGTCGTCATGGACTGCGTCATGTCCGCCATCGGCAGCACCGCCAACGACTCGGCCTTTTCCGCCTGGGTCACGGACGTGACCGACGTCACGAACCGCGGCGTCGTGGACATCGTGCTGAGCATCCTGCCGATCGTCGCGCTCATCGTCATCTTCGCCGGCTTTGACGGCATGACCGTGCACGGCAACTGGACGGGCTTTTTCCTCATCCTCGGCGCTCTGACGAGCGCGGCCGGCGTGCTCGGGCTGTGCATCTTCCGCGACAGCCCCACCCTGCGCCCCATGCAGGGCGACACGTACCTGCGCGACGTGCTCTACGCTTTCCGCCCGGCGAACATCCGCGCCAACAAGATGATCTACATCTGCTTTCTCGGCATGATGTTCTCCGGGCTTGCGATGCAGCTCTGGCAGCCGTACATGATCTCACTCGTCGAGGTCACGCTCGGCATCGACAACTACATCCTGCCCATCGGCATCGTCGTGCTTGCCTCGGCGGTGCTGTCCGTGCTCGCGGGCAAGGCCATGGACCGCTTCGGCAAGGAGAAATTCTATTACCCCGTGGCCGCCATGCAGGTGCTCGGCGGACTGATCGCCTACAGCATCAAATTTCTCGGTCACGCCATGCCGCTGCTGTGCGTCGGCGGCACGTGCATCATGGCCGGAAACCTCGCCATGGCGGGTCTGTTCACCGCCTCGTCGCGCGACTATACGCCCGCCGGGCGCGCCGGCGCGTCGCAGAGCGTGAAGATGGTCATCTACATCATGCTGCCCATGGTGCTTGCGAGCATCATCGACCCGCTGATCATCCGGGCTGTCGCGCTCGAGCCGACGGCGGAGGTGCTCGCCAAGTATCCGAGCTATGCCGGCAGCTACCTCTACCCGTATGAGCTGTTTCTGGCCGCGGCCGTGAGCGCGGTGTTCATCCTCATCCCCGCGTACTTTGTCCGCCGGGACGCCGGACGCATCCGCCGCGAGAAGCTCGCCGCACTGGAAAAATAAACGCGAAAGCCCGCCCGCAGGCGCTGCCTGCGGGCGGGTTTCCTATATTATATCCGGATTTACTTGTGGAAAAGCGCGATGACGCGGTCGAAGAAATCACCGATGGCGGTGATGATGTCCTTGACCTTGCCGGTGAAGGCGGCGACCTTCTCCTTGGCGCCGGCAAGCTGCTTGAGCGTGTCCTGCACAGCCTGCACCTTCGAGAGCAGGGCGTTCGTGTCGAGCTTTTCGAGCGAGCGGCAGAGGCTCACGAGCTGGGTCATCTGGTCGTCCGTGAGCGTGACGTTGTACTCGGCGGCGATCTCCCGGATCTTGGCGCGCAGCTCGGCATCGGTCATGTCCTTGGTCTCGTTGAGGATGAGCTTGAGCTCGTTGACGATCTCGACCGAGTCATAGTCGCCGATGGCCTGCGCGAGCTCCGCCGTCGTCGCCAGCTCCTGCGAGGAGACGGCCTTGGCAGTCTCATCGAGCTTTGTGCCCGTAATGTCCTCATACGCCTTGTAGATGCCGGTCAGCGCCGCAGTGCCCGAGACGTCGAACGGCGCGGCCACGCTGATCTTTGCGTCCATGATGCCGGCAGTCGCCAGCGCGCTGATGTACATCTGGCTCGTGCAGTAGGTAATGTGCGACGTGTTGACGGTCATGCCTTTTCCGGCATCGAGCACCTCGATGGAGATGCAGGAGATGGCCTTCGTGCCGATCTGCGCGTCGCTGATGACACCGCTGAGGTATTGCCGCTCGTCCTGATTCGTGACGGTCAGCTCCTTGACGCTGCCGCGCTCGATGCCGAAAGTCTTGTAGACGGTCTTGATCTGGTCGTCCGTGAGGTCGGCGCCGATAACGGTGCGCGTCTCACCGGCGTCGATGGCCGACACCGCACCGAGACTTGCCAGCAGACACACGGCAAGCACGATGGGCAGAACCCGTTTGAGAATTTTCATGGCGGTAGGTTTCCTTTCCCCGCGGCCTTGCGCCGCAGTCCTGACAGGATAGACGCCTCCATTGTAAAGAAGTTCCCGGAAAAAGGGTGACGAATCTGTGAAGAAACGCCTGAAAATGTTGTTAAGGGTCTGCCTGCCGGCGGCGAAAGGCTGCGAGGATTCTGAAAAAAGGACAGACAGAGTAGGAGTCTCTGTCTGTCCATGTGGGGGTGCGTCACTGCCCTTTGGGGTGGCAGCTATGGCACTGTGCGCCGCAATGGGCACAGTTGCCGCCGCAGGAGGATTTCCCTTGCCGCTTCTGGCGGATCAGGGAAAGGGAAATGAAGGTGACAATGGCGATGAGTACAATCGAAATCAAAATCGTAGAGAGGTTCGCGCCAATCCAGCTGAACATGGAAAATCACTCCTTTGCGTTTGCGAATTTGAGATGGCTCAGTCTTTGGCCGTGAGCTTGGTGGCCTCCTTGTAGGGGCGCACCAGCATATAGAGCATCCCGGCCAGCGCCAGAGCCGCGCAGATGAGGCCGATGATGTTCGCATTCCCGGTAAAAGCATTCCCGAACTGGTTGATCATCAGCGCGATCAGATAAGCAAAGCCGCACTGATAGCCGATGGCGAACCAAGTCCACTTGTGGTTGTTCATCTCGCGCTTGATGGCGCCGATGGCTGCGAAGCACGGAGCGCACAGCAGGTTGAACACCAGGAAGGAGTAGGCCGTCACGCCGGTGAAGGCAGCCGCGATGTTCTGGTAGACCGTATCGCCGACACCGTTGGCATAGAGGATGCCGAGCGTACCGACAATGTTCTCCTTGGCGACCAGGCCGGTGATGGAGGCGACCGCCGCCTGCCAGTTGCCCCAGCCGAGGGGCTTGAAGATCCAGGCGAGCACGCCGCCGATCGCGGCGAGGATGGAGTGGTCGATCTCGTCCTCAGCCAGCATACGGAACGTGCCGTCGACCGTGCCGAAGTACGTGGTGAACCAGACGAAGATGGTGGACAGCAGAATGATCGTGCCGGCCTTCTTGATAAAGCTCCAGCCGCGCTCCCACATGGAGCGGAGCACGTTGCCGACGGTCGGCCAGTGGTAGGCCGGCAGCTCCATGACGAACGGAGCGGGCTCGCCGGAGAACATCTTGGTCTTCTTGAGCATGATGCCGGAGATGATGATCGCGGCCATGCCGATGAAGTAAGCGGAGGTTGCGACCCATGCCGAGCCGTTGAAGATGGCGCCCGCGATCATGGCGATGAACGGGACCTTTGCGCCGCAGGGGATGAAGGTGGTGGTCATGATCGTCATGCGGCGATCACGCTCGTTTTCAATGGTACGGGAGGCCATGATGCCCGGCACGCCGCAGCCGACGCCGATGAGCATCGGGATGAAGGACTTGCCGCTCAGGCCGAACTTGCGGAAGATACGGTCGAGCACGAAGGCGATACGGGACATATAGCCGCAGGCCTCCAGGAAGGCCAGCATCAGGAACAGAACCAGCATCTGCGGCACGAAGCCGAGCACCGCGCCGACACCGGCGACAATGCCATCCAGGATCAGGCCGCTGAGCCAGTCGGCACAGCCCGCTTTCTCCAGACCGTTGCCGATCAGGACCGGGATGCCCGGGACCCAGACGCCGTAGTCGGCGGGATCGGGCGCGTCAAAGCCGTTTTGCTCGAAATATTTCACCGCGTCCAGATACGTCATGGCGACGGTGGTCTCCTTGTCCGCGCCATCGGGGATGGCGCTGTAATAGGCGGTCATTTCGTTCTCGGCCAGCGTCTCCTCGTCCTCGACCGTGACGGTCGCGGTGTCGGCGCTCGGCACGAAGTCTTTCATGTCTGCGAGGGTCGCGTCGGCGTCAAAGTCTTCGGCTTCGGTGTCGAGACCCAGGAACGCGTCGACGGCTTCGGTCGCGGCGGTGTATTCGTCGTTGGCGTCGTTATAGGCGCCCGAGCCGATGCCCAGCAGGTGCCAGCCGTCGCCGAACACGCCGTCGTTGGCCCAGTCGGTCGCGGGCGCGCCGACGGCGACCATGGCGACCCAGTAGACGAGGAACATGACCACGGCGAAGATCGGCAGACCCAGCCAGCGGTTGGTGACGATGCGGTCGATCTTGTCGGACGTGGACTGCGTGGCCTTGGATTTCTTGCGGTAGCAGGCGCGGATGACCTCCGCGATGTAGACATAGCGCTCGTTGGTGATGATGGACTCGGCGTCGTCGTCGAGCTCCTCCTCGGCGGCCTTGATGTCCGCCTCGATGTGCGCGTGCACATCCTCGGGGATGTGGAGCTTTGCGAGCACCTTGTCGTCGCGCTCAAAGATCTTGATGGCGTACCAGCGCTGCTGCTCCTCCGGCAGTGTGTGCACGGCCGCCTCCTCGATGTGGGCGATCGCGTGCTCGACCGGTCCGGAGAACGTGTGCATCGGCACGGTCTTAGTGGATCTGGCGGCCTCGATGGCGGCCTCCGCTGCGGCCATGACACCGTCACCCTTCAGGGCCGAAATCTCCACGACCTTGCAGCCAAGCTGCTGCGACAGCGCGCGGATGTCGATCTGGTCGCCGCTCTTGCGCACGATGTCCATCATGTTCACGGCCATGACCACCGGGATGCCCAGCTCGGTCAGCTGCGTGGTCAGGTACAGGTTGCGCTCAAGGTTCGTGCCGTCGACGATGTTGAGGATGGCGTCCGGCCGCTCGTCGATCAGATAGTTGCGGGCGACGACCTCCTCCAGCGTGTAGGGGCTGAGCGAGTAAATGCCGGGAAGGTCCATGATGACGACGTCCTCATGCTTTTTCAGCCGGCCTTCCTTTTTCTCGACCGTGACGCCCGGCCAGTTGCCCACAAACTGATTGGAGCCGGTCAGCGCATTGAACAGCGTCGTCTTGCCGCAGTTCGGGTTGCCGGCCAGGGCGATCTTGATCCGCTTTTCCATCATTCCACCTCGATCATTTCCGCGTCTGCCTTGCGCAGACTCAGTTCATATCCGCGCACCGTGACCTCAACCGGATCACCGAGCGGTGCGACCTTGCGTACAAATACATCGGTCCCCTTCGTGATGCCCATGTCCATGATGCGGCGCTTGATCGCGCCCTCACCGTGCAGCTTCACGACCCTGACCGTTTCGCCGATCTTGGCGTCTCGCAGCGTTTTCATCGTACTTCCTCCCTCAAATCATGATCTTGCGCGCCATTTCATCGCTGATGGCCACGCGGGATTCCTTGACCTTCACGATCAGATTCCCGCCGATTGCCGACACGACCATGGCTGTGCTGCCGGGCACGAATCCGAGATCCGCCAGATGCTTTCTGGTCTCCGGATTCCCGCCGACTTTCAGAATCAGTGTCTCCTCGCCGATGTTGGCGAGATTCAGCGGCATCATAGATATCCCTCCAGTGCTTGTCGGTTAGAGTTTACTAACCGTCGTTGAAAAAAGAGCGGTTACATTCATTTAACAGAAGTTAAACTTCCTTAACCACGCCAAAGTTTAACGCATCTAACATCGTATGTCAAGAGGAAAATATAAAAAAGCCGCATCTCTTGCAATTTTGGTTAAAGTGTGCTAACCTAAAAGCGATTTTACGGAAAGGTTGGTGGAAACCGCCATGCAGATACTCAGAGCCGCAGAGGACTATCTGGAAGCGATGCTGATGATGCAGCAGAAGCATGGGTATATTCGCTCGATCGACATCGCGGAGCAGCTCGGCGTCACGAAGCCGAGCGTGACCTACACGACCAAGCGCCTGCGCGAAAACGGCTACATCACCATGGACCGCGACGGGCTCATCACGCTCACGCCGAGCGGGATGGACATCGCCTCGCGTATGCTTGACCGGCACCACACGCTGACGAAGTTTCTCATGGAGCTCGGTGTCGACGCCGAGATCGCCGAGGAGGACGCCTGCAAGATGGAGCACGACATCAGCGAGCAGACGTATGCCGCGCTCTGCCGCCACGCCATCGGCAGACTCGGCGCGGACGTGCGCGCAAGCGAGACAGAACAAGCCTGACCGCCGCCCCGGCCGCCGCCGGGGCGCTGCTGACCGTTTCGGAGGTGCAGCCCATGCTCCAGACCCACAGACCCGCCCTGAGCGGCAACGCGCTCAAGGGCATCGCCATCCTCGCCATGACGCTCGACCACCTCACGTGGACGCTCTGGCCGGGGTACAACACTGCGTGGTGGGTGCTTTTGCTGCACGTGCTCGGCCGCGTGACAGCGCCGATCATGTGGTTTTTCATCGTCGAGGGCTATCACTACACGCACGATGTGAAAAAGTACGCCGCGCGGCTGTTCGCACTCGCGGTCGTGTCGCACTTTGCGTATGATTTTTGCTTCGGCATCCCGTTTTTGCCGCTGTCCACCGGACCGTTCAACCAGACGGGCGTCGTCTGGTCGCTCGCGTGGGGTCTCATGCTGCTCGTCATCCATGACGACGCGCGGCTGAAAGGCTGGGTCAAGATCGTGCTGACGTTTTTGATCTGCGCGATCACCTTCCCGTCGGACTGGAGCTGCATCGCGGCGGTGGCGATCCTGTACATGGGGCAGGCGCGGGGCGATTTTCGCCGCCAGATGTGCTGGCTCACGGTGTGGTCGGCCGTGTATGCGCTCGTGTACTTTTTCTTTATTGATAAGGTGTACGCGCTCGTGCAGCTCGGCACCTGCCTTGCCATCCCGCTGCTGCGCTGCTATGACGGCACGCGCGGCAAATGGCGCTCTATGGGCAAGCTCTTTTACGTCTATTATCCCGCGCACCTCGCGCTCATCGGCGTGCTGCGCGTGCTGCTCTGGGGCGCGGGCGCAAGCACGGCCGCCGGCAGCTTCTGAGCAAACGGTACAGAACATCGTGCCCGGGCGGAGGAAAACTTCGTCCGGGCATTTTTCGCGCACAGGTGCAATTTTGCGCGCCGTGTGATAAAATGCATCCATATTTCAACCCGAAGGAGGCGGCACTCATGCGCTATTCCTGTCTGGTGCTCGACCATGACGACACCGTCGTCAACAGCACCGCGACCGTCAATTACCCGGCCTTCGTGCAGGCGCTCAAAACGCTGCGGCCGGACGTACACATGACGCTTGACGAGTTTTTTTCCTACTCGTTCGAGCCCGGCTTCGGCGCACTGTGCAGAGACATTCTCGGCTTTTCCGACAGCGAGATGGACTTCCAGTACCAAACATGGCTGGAAAGCGCGCGCACGCACGTGCCGGACACCTTCCCCGGTATGCGCGAGCTGCTGCAGCGGTATCACGCCGCGGGCGGACACATCTGCGTCGTGAGCCACTCCACGCCGGAGACGATCCTGCGCGATTACCGCGCGCACGGTCTGCCCACGCCGGAGCTCATCTACGGCTGGGACGATGACCCGCAGCGGTGCAAGCCCGCGCCGTGGCCGGTCTTTGAGATCGAGCGCACGCTCGGCCTGCGTCCGGAGCAGCTCGTGGTCATCGACGACCTCAAGCCCGGCCGGGACATGGCAGAGCGCGCGGGCGTGGACTTCATCGCCGCCGGATGGACGCACACCGTGCCGCACATCATCGAGACGATGCAGCGCATCAGCCCGCACTACTGCCGCACGGTGGCGGAACTTGCAGCGCTCCTGCTCGACGCGTAACGCACAGCGCAGGGTGACACCATGGAGAAAAATCTCACGACCGGCAGCGTCTTCGGCAACGTCGTGCGCTTTTCGCTGCCATACCTGTTTTCGTACTTTTTGCAGACGCTCTACGGCATGGCGGACCTGTTCATCATCGGTCAATACGCGGACGCGTCCGGCACGACGGCGGTGTCCGTCGGCAGTCAGGTCATGCATATGCTCACAGTCATGATCGTCGGTCTTGCCATGGGTGCGACGGTCACGATCGGGCAGGCCGTCGGTGCGCGCGATCAAAAGCGCGCCGCGCGCTGCACCGGCAACACGATGACGCTGTTTCTCATGCTGAGCATCGCGGTCACGGGGCTGCTGCTCGCGCTGGCGCGGCCGATCGCGGCGGTCATGTCCACCCCGGCCGAGGCCATGGCCGGCACGGTCGCGTATCTGCGCATCTGCTTTCTCGGCGTGCCGCTGATCACGGCGTACAACATCATCGCGTCCGTCTTTCGCGGTCTCGGCGATTCCAAACGCCCGATGTACTTCATCGCCGTCGCGTGTGCGGTGAACATCGCGCTCGACTACCTGTTCATGGGCGCACTGCACATGGGCGCTGCGGGCGCGGCGCTCGGCACGACGCTGGCACAGGCGGTCAGCGTGGCGGTGTCGCTTGCGGTCATGCGCAGCGCGCGCGGCGGCATTGCCCTCTCGCGGGACGATTTTCGCCCGCAGCGGGCGATCATGCGGCGCATTCTGCGCATCGGCGTGCCGGTCGCGCTGCAGGACGGACTCATCCAGATCGCGTTTTTGTTCATCACCGTCATCGCCAACCGCCGCGGGCTCACGGACGCGGCCGCCGTCGGCATCGTGGAAAAGATCATCAGCTTTCTGTTCCTCGTGCCGTCGTCCATGCTCTCGACGGTGTCGGCGCTCGGCGCGCAGAACATCGGCGCGGGCAAGCCCCGCCGCGCGCTGCAGACGCTGTGGTACGCGATCGCCGTCGCGTTCGGCTTCGGCGTGCTCATCTCGGTCGTCATCCAGTGGATCGCCGAGCCGGTCGTCGCGCTCTTCACGCACGACGCCGCCGTCATCGCGGCGGGCGGACCGTATCTGCGCGGCTACATCCTCGACTGCTGCCTTGCCGGCGTGCATTTTTGCTTCAGCGGGTATTTCTGCGCCATCGGGCGCTCGGAGCTGTCGTTCGCGCACAACATCGCGGCGGTGGTGCTCGTACGTGTGCCGGGCGCATACCTGACGAGCAAGCTTTTCCCCGCAACGCTGCTGCCCATGGGACTGGCAACGGCGGCGGGCTCGCTCGTGTCGGTGTGCATCTGCCTGGTCGCGTTCGCGCTTTTACGGCGGCACGGCAAGCTTTTACCCTGCGCGTAACGCCGCACTGTCGAATGCCGTCGGGCGGCTTTGCCGAACGCCGTCGAAGCGCAAACGCTGCGCAGCGTTTGTCGAAAAACGCGCCGGAGCTTCCGGCAATGTCAAGCACCTCCCCGGGCAGTGCCCGAGGAGGTGCTTTTGCTGCGGTGATTCATCTTGCGGGATGGGAGTTATTTTTTCACGTTCTTGCAAAACTGCATCAGGATGGTTGCAACCTGCTCGCGGGTCGCGTTGCCGTTCGGGTCGAGATAGACCGTACCGTCAGATGCCTTGCTGCCGTTGATGAGTTTGAGCGCAACAGCGTCCTGCATCGCGCCCAGCGCCCAGCCCGGCACATTGTTCACGTCCGGATACTTGCTCAGGTCTGCGGGCGTCCACGTCGGCTTGACTTTGCAGACGGTCTTGGCGTACTTCATGAGGAAGGTCGCCACCTGCGCGCGCGTCACCGTGGCATACGGGGAAAAGGTCGTGTCGCTCGTGCCGGAGGTGACGCCGGTCTGGTATGCCCAGAGGATGGCATCTCTGTACCAGCCCTCGGGCAGATCCGTAAACGGCAGCGCGCCGCTCACTTCCGGTTTTCCATGGAGGCTGTAGAGCATCTGCACGAACTCCGCGCGTGTTGTCATTCCGCTCGGGTCAAATTTACCGTCTCCCTTACCGGCCATGAGGCCGTTCGTCACACAGTACTGGATGCCGGGGTATGCCCAGCCCTTCTGGACGTCGGTGAACATCTGCGTCACGTCGACGCTGCCGGTGGCGGGGATGGTTTCTGTCTTGGTCGCATCGCAGCGGGTGCAGGTGTAGGTCTTAACGCCAGTCTCCGTCTCCGTCGGCTGCTTGGTCACTTTACCTTCATCCCAATCATGGCCGAGCGCGTCGATGTAAGTATCCACATAGCTGTCGCCGCAGGAGCAGGTGTGCGTCGTGTAGCCCTTTTCCATGCAGGTCGGAGCTGTGACAACATTCTTGTAGTTGTGGGTATGGGAAACATAATTGCAATGGATTTTGGCGTTTTTTAATGCGTCATTTCCGTCGTCAATCGTAATGCCATTCCATGCTTCCTCCGTACCGGTAAAATACACATTTGTTAGAGATTTACAGTTTGAGAAAGCATCATAGCCAATGCTTGTCACGCTGTCCGGGATCGTTATGCTTTTCATAGAAGTACACCAATCGAAGGCCTCAGCGCCAATCCTCGTCACGCCGTTTGGAAGCACCATGTTCGCCAGAGATGTGCACCCAGCAAAAACTTCATAGCCAATATTCGTCACGCCGTCCGGGATCGTTACGCTTGTCAGAGATGTGCAGTTCACGAAAGCCGCATCATTAATGCTCGTCACGCCGTCCGGAATCACATAGCTTCCGGAAAAGGCCCCCGGACACTGCGCCAAAACTGTCTTATCTTTGTTGAACAAAACACCAGACGCATCGCTGAAGTAATGACTGCTGCCCCCATCGACCCATATGCCAGTCAAAGAGGTACAAAAACCGAAAGCATAATCGCCAATGCTCGTCACGCTGTCCGGAATTGTTACGCTTTTCAGAGATGTGCAACCACAGAAAGCATAAACACCAATACTCGTCACGCTGTCCGGGATCGTTACGCTTGCCAGAGATGAGCAATCATTGAAAGCGCAATTGCCAATGCATGTCACGCTGTCCGGGATCGTCATACTCGTCAGGGATATGCACTCATAGAAAGCAAAGTTACCAATGCTCGTCACTCCGTTTGCCATAAAAACAGACCGTATTTGGTTCCCATTTTCATGCCACGGTGAGTTATAAATATAGTCATGCATATCACCGCTGCCGCTGATCGTCAGCACACCCTCGCTGTCCAGCGTCCAGGTCAGGTTGCTGCCATCGCCCTCCGCACCGCAGGTGCCGCTGGCTACGATGTCCGCCGCCAGTGCCGTGGCCGGCAGAAGCGACGCGATCATCAGCGCCGCGAGCACAAAGCTCAAAAGTCTTTTCCTCATACGCTCTCCTCCCTATTTTTTACGATTTTCGCGCTTTTGCTGCGTGCGTGGCGTTTGGAGCGCACAACAATACAGCAAAAACTTGTCCCAATCCTATTGATACCATTTTCAAATTAAAATGAAAGGCCATGTGCATAATTGACACATTTAGCGACAGAATTACCACGATATTTGTCCATCGCACAAAAATGTCTCTACCACAGAACCGCAAAAGCGCCATCTCGCGCAGATGTAGCCCACGCGCAAGACGCCGCTTCAAAACGAAATCAGGCGGGGCCGAAATACGGCTCCGCCTGATTGATAATTGTGTAATATTTATTTCTTCACGTTCTTGCAAAACTGCATCAGGATGGTTGCAACCTGCTCGCGGGTCGCGTTGCCGTTCGGCTCGAGATAGACCGTACCGTCAGACGCCTTGCTGCCGTTGATGAGTTTGAGCGCAACAGCGTCCTGCATCGCACCCATCGCCCAGCCCGGCACTTTGTTCACGTCCGGATACTTGCTCAGATCCGCGGGCGTCCACGTCGGCTTGATGTTGCAGACGGTCTTGGCGTACTTCATGAGGAAGGTCGCCACCTGTGCGCGCGTCACCGGGTCGTACGGACCAAAGGTCGTGTCGCTCGTGCCGGAGGTGACGCCGGTCTGGTATGCCCAGAGGATGGCATCTCTGTACCAGGGCTCGGGCAGGTCCGTAAACGGCAGCGCGCCGCTCACGGCCGGCTTGCCGTGAATGCTGTAGAGCATCTGCACAAACTGCGCGCGCGTCGTCAGACCGTTCGGACTGATCCTGCCGCCGCCGACACCGCTCAGGATGCCGTGCTCCACGCAGTAATCAAGACCGGCGTGCGACCAGTAGCTCGGGTCGGGCATATCGGAGAAGTTCCTGCCCGGGCACTGTGCGCCGCCGTCGCACCGGGTGCTCTTCCACGTCGCCTTGAGGACACAGTCGTTGTAGTCGTGTACGATTGCACCGGCGGCGAATACTTTACCGTTCGGTGCGAGCCAGCCGGCAAACTCCTTGCCTGCGGGCGGCGTAAAGGTGCATTCGGGGAGCGTGAAATCCACGCCCGCTTTTACCCTCATGGGCTGCATCGTGCCGGTGCCGCCGTTGGGGTCAAAGGAGATGGTGATTTCTGCTGCTTCCTTGTCCTTCCATGTCGCCTTGAGGCTTTGGTCGTAGGTGGAGTATACGCTGTGACCGGCGGGGTATACTTTGCCGTTTACTGCGAGCCAGCCGGCAAATTCCTTGCCCTCCGGCGGCGTGAAGGTACATTCGGGGAGTGTGTAGTCAACGCCTGCTTTGACCCTCATGGGCTTCATTGTGCCGGTGCCGCCGTTGGGGTCGAAGGAGATGGTGATATACTTTGGGGGCACCTCGGTCTTGAGCGTAAACGCCACCTTGCCGATCTTGGCGTTTCCGGTGTCGTACTTGTAGGTGACCTCCTTGATGCTGGCGTTATTGAGCGTCAGGACGTCCCAACCGTCGACCTTGCTGACCGTGCCGCCGGTCCAGTCGCTCGCGCGGGCGGCCGTGAAGTATGTGCCCTCCGTCGCGCCGTAGCACGGCAGGTCGGGATAGACCTTATACTGGAGGTTCCGGTCGACCTTGATGTCGTAGACGTTGCCCGAGCAATCCACCTTCGCCGGATCGAGCGCCGTGTTGCTGCTCAGATCCAGCCACGAGAGGCGGTTATTCTGGCATTGGAGCGCTTGGAGCTTTTTGTTGCTGCGCAGGTCGAGCGTCTCGATCTGGTTGTCGTAGCAGTGCAGCAGCTGGAGCTTGGGGCAGCGGTCCACATCCAGCTTCTTGAGCTGCATTTTCTGACAGTAAAGCGTCTTCAGATTGCTCAGCGGGTGAAGGTTGAGCTCGGCGATCGGATTTTCGCTGACACCCAGATACTCGAGGGCAACGTTGCTGCTCAGGTCGAGCGCGGTGAGCTGGTTTTCATAGCAGTCCAGCCTTTTGAGCATGTAGTTGCTGCGCACATCGAGCGCGGTGAGCTGGTTACAATAGACATTGAGCTCAACCAGCTTCCGGTTGTTTTTCACATTGAGCGAGGTCAGACCGGTCTGGGCGACATTCAGAAACTCCAGCTTGGGGTTTTTGCTGACGTCAATGGCTTTGAGGTCGAAATTGGCCTGAAGATTGAGATACGTCAGCTCCGATAAGTGCCGGACGTCGAAGGCTGTCAGCTTGTTGCTGCTCGCGCCGATTTTCTGGAGCTTTTTGTTGGCGCTCAGGTCGAGCGCGGTGAGATTGTTCCCGCTGCAGTACAGCTCGGTGAGCTCTGGGTTCTTGCTCAGGTTGAGTGCGGTGAACTGGTTTTCGCTGCAGTCCAGATACCGGAGCGAGCTGCCCTTGTGAAACCACAGATCGGTGAGCTGGTTGAAGCGGCAGTTGAGCCTTTCCACTCTCGAGTTCTGCTCCAGATTGAGTGTTTTCTTCAGTTCCTGGCCGCTGCAATTGAGATCCTTCACATATCTCAGGTATCGGATGCCCATGAGACTCGTGATGGGGGCGCGGTCGCCGAGCACCTTTTTGATGTTATCCTTGCTGACGTCGAGCACTTCGATCTGCTGGGCCTTCTCCTCAGTCAGGACCGAGCTGCCGACGATCTTGAGCACGTATTCCCGGAACACCGGGTCGGGGAAGGTCTCTTCGTTGATCGGTATGGCGCTTGCCGCGCTTGCCGTGAACGGCAGCAGGCTGAACACCATGACCAGACACAGGACAATGCTGAGAATGCGTTTTTTCATCTGTTTCCGCCTCCTTGGTTTGGAATATGTGGGGGGTACCGGGCTTTTCTATCAGAACGAGCCGCTGCGTCCGTGGCCGCCGCCGCCGGAAAAGCTGCTCGAATCGCTTGAGCTGCTCGACTCGCTCTTGCGCTCGATCTTGCGGCGCACCGTGGTCGTGTGGGTGAAGACATCCTCGCGCGTCGTCAGGTTCAGTCCCTCCGCCGTGACGTAGGCCGAGGCCTCGGCCTGGCGGTAGACGGAGCGCATCTTCATCTTCAGCAGCTGGCACACGATCAGCGCGAGCAAGAGCCCGACGCCGAACGAGATGCCGAGGCGGCGCAGAAACTGCGGCCACGTGAATTCGCCGGAGTCGACGCTGAGGATCCCGGCGCAGCCCTCAAGATAGTCCGAGAAACCGTCGTACCAGTCGTCGTCCGCAAAGTCATCGAGAAAGGCGTTCTCGAGCTTGATGAGCTTGGCGTCCGGGAAGATGGGCTCTGCCTTGTCGCCGTAGACAAAGGTGGCGTACTTGCGGTTCGACATACTCAGCAGCAGGAGGATGCCGTCGCGCCCGCTGCCATAGCCGAGCGACTGCGCATGGTAGATCGAATAGGACGCGGTCGCGGCGTCGGGATAGCCATAGTCGCCGAAGTCATCGACTATGCAGATGTACACGCCGACGCCGTAGTGCTCCGAGATCTCGGCGGCGCGCGCCTCGAGCGTTTCGACCTCCGAGAGCGTGAGGATCGCGGCTTCATCGTCGACATAGGTCTCTGCCGCCATGACGGGCAGCACGAGCGTGACAGCCAGCAGCAGCACGAGCAGCAGCGCGGTCAGTTTTTGTTTCATGGTGTCCGCCTCCTTACATAAACTGCAGGATGACCGTCAGCGCGACCGTGACCACGCCTGCGATCGCACCGAACGTGCCCCAATAGCGGCCGCGGTCGGTCGGCAGGTCGCCGACAAGCTTGCCGGTCTGTCCGTTCATGGCGAAGAGGAAGCTTTCGCCGTTCCACTTCGTGCTCAGCATCCACACCGGCAGCAGGGCGTAGTGCACCTTGCCGCGGTGCAGGCGGATGTCCGTGCGGTCGGTCACGCACGTGCCGTAACCGGTCACGGTCTCGCGCAGGGCGTTTTCGAGCGTCTCTCTGCTGCGGCGGTCGGCGCGGGCGCGGCTGTCGTCCACGGTGACGTCGTACTTGTCGGCCAGATAGCCGGGCAGGTACGCCGTGGAAAACGGCTGCATCTGCGTGTAGTCAAACGGCTCGATGGAGTCCATGTGGTCGTCGGGCATCTTGCTCGAGGCGTCCACCGGGATCTTCTCAAACGCGATCGAGCCGCCGCGGTGCACGTCGTAATGGTCGGTCTCGGTGATCTCGTAGTCGTCGTCCTTATAGGTGCGGGAGTTGGCGGCCTTGTAGTCGACCTCGCCCTCCGCGCCGCCGTCAAACAGCCAGAACGGGACATACACGCCCTGGATCTCCTCGATGTGGTTGCCGGCCGTGAACGAGCGCGGCAGGAAGGGCTTGCCCCGGTAGTGCGCGCGCAGCGCGCGCACCGCGTCGTCCTTCGTCATCTTGAACGGGAGCACGAACTCCGGCTTGAGCGCGCCGGAAAACTGCCCCGGCACGACCGTCGGGTTGCCGCAGTAGGGGCAGGAGGTGGCGGCGGTGGTCTCGTCGCAGATCAGCTCCGCGCCGCACGACGGGCAGCCGTAGACCCGCAGGCCGTCGGCGTCCGCGCCCCAGTCGCTGCTGAGGTCGGAGGTGTCCCAGCCGCCGTCGTCGGCGGCGTCCGCCTTCGCCGCCTCCGCCTTTGCGTCTGCCGCCTCCTTGGCAGCGGCGGCCTCGGCCTCCTTTTGCGCATAGAGCGCCTCGATCTCCGCGACGTCATACGCAGAGCCGCAGTAGTCACAGGTGAGCTTGCCGGTCTCGGCCGAAAAATGCAGGGGGCCGGTACAGGCCGGACACTGATAGTTGGTTACCTGGGTGGGCATGTGCGCGCCTCCTTTCGTTGTGGGTCAGGAAACGGTGTCCCCGTCGTTGAACGGGTCGCCGCACTCGGGGCAGAACTTCGGCGGGTTGGTCGGGTCTTCCGGCTCCCAGCCGCACTTGTCGCATTTGAATTTCTTCACGGCGGCCGGGCGCGGTTTGCCGCACTCGGCGCAGAATTTGCCCTTGTTCACCGCGCCGCACGTGCACGTCCAGCTCTCGTCCGCGGGCTTGGGCTGGCCGCAGTTGCCGCAGAACTTGCCGGTGTTGCCGGTCTGACCGCAGGCGCACGTCCAGCCATCGGCCGCCGGCGCTGCCGCCGGGGCGGCGGGCTGCGGCGCGGGCTGCGGCGGGGCAACGGGCTGCTGCGCCGCCTGCTGGGCTGCCTGCTGCTGACCCATGGCGTAGAGATTCTGGGCGTTGATGCCGCCCATCTGACCGGCCATGCCCATGCCCATGAACGCCATGGCCGGACCCGTGGCCGTGTTGGACGCGGCGGCCTTCATCGCCTCGCCCTGCGAGCGCGAGAGCATCGCGGCGGCGCGCGTCGGGTCCATGTAGGCGGCCTCACGCTGCATCTCCTTGATCATCTGCTCGTCTTCCTCGTTCGCCTTCACGGACGAGACACCGAAGGCCACGATCTCGAGGCCGCGGCGGTCGCGCCACTGCGCCGAGAGCTCCTCGTTGAGCGCCTCGGCGATCTCGCGCGTGTGGCCGGGCAGCGACGAGTAGCGGATGCCCATATCGCTGATGCGCGCGAACGCCGGCTGCAGCGCCGTGAGCAGTTCGCTCTTGAGCTGACCGTCGATCGTGTCGCGGGTATAGGCCTCGGTGACGTTGCCGCAGACGTTGGTGTAAAACAGCAGGGGGTTCGTGATGCGGTAGCTGTACTCGCCGAAGCAGCGGATGGCGATGTCGATGTCGATGCCGGCGCGCTGATCGACCACGCGGAACGGCACCGGGCTCGGCGTGCCGTACTTGTTGCCGGTCAGCTCCTTGGTGTTGAAGTAGTAGATGCGCTGATCCTTCGGTGCTTCGCCGCCGAAGGTGAAGCGCTTGCCGATGTTCTGGAACACCTGACCGATGCTCTCGCCGAGGTTTCCGGCAAAGATCGTCGGCTCGGTAGACGCGTCGTAGGTGTACTCGCCCGGCTCGGCGCAGACCTCGACGACCTTGCCCTGCTCGACGATGAGCATACACTGACCGTCGGCGACCGCGATGCGCGAGCCGGTGGTGATGATGTTCTCATCGCCGTGCGTGTTGCTTGAACGGCGGGTGGTTTTCTTCTGTCCCTTGACCGCCAGCACGTCGGCCGGCAGCGCCTCGCAGGTGAAAAATTCCTTCCACTGGTCGGCCATGACACCGCCGGCAGCTCCGGCGATCGCTTTGATAAGTCCCATAAGCATGCTCCTTTACGCAGATGTTTTTCATCAGATATAACTGCTTTTGATGATTTTTCAGCTATGCTGATAGTATAAGGCATCGGGGTCGGAAATGCTACGCTCCCGGCGCAAAAACACAGCCGAAACCGCAAAATACGACTGGGTAGTAGACAAGGTGCACAGCCTGACGACGGTCAGGTTGTGCACCTTGTGCTATCCTCTGCCTGCGGCGCGGCGATCTCGTCGAGACGGCCGCAGCGGCGGAAGAGGTCGATATACAGCATGAGCTCCTCGCGCGAGGTCACGCCGAGCTTGCGGTTGATGTTCGTGTTGTGCTTTTTGGCGGTGGCCACGCTGATATACGCGCGCGCCGCGACCTCCTCGAGCGAGCAGCCGTCGATGTAATACTGCAGCACGGTGCGCTCCATGGGGGTGAGCGTCTGCACCCGGTCGCGGAAGCCCGAGAGCAGCTCCTCGATGTTCGGCGGGAGACCTCCGGCCGTGAGCTGCTCGGCCGCGCGCGAGCGGACGAAGGCCAGCAGCTCATCGATCTCCGAGATGCCGGACGGGTGCTCGCCGGGGGTCTGCTCGCGGATGGCCTGCAGGCTGCGGGAGATCGGCGTCACGAACCGGCGCGACAGGTATGTTGACAGCAGCAGCATCGCCGCGAGAAACACGAGTGAGACGATGATCCACGTCGTGCGGCTGCGCGCCTCGAGCGCGCGCAGCCCGGCATCCGGCACGAGCGTCACGGCGGCGAGCTTCCGCCCCGCGGCGTCGGTCGCACCGATCGGCTCGTGCAGACCGAGATAGGTGCGGCTGCCGTCGGAATACGTATTATAATACCGGCCGGTCTTGAACGTGAGCGTGCCGTCGGCCGTGAGATATGACCCGCCGGGGCTGCCGATCATGGCCTGTGCGAGCAGCAGCCGGTCGCCGTCTATGGGGGCGAGCACCGTGACCATGCTGCCGTAGGCACTGTCCACGGCGGGATAGGTGAGGCGAAAATACAGGTCGCTGAGCTCCGCACCGCAGATGCCGCGCACATTGCCCGCGCTGTCGAGCAGCGGCACGCACAGCAGCGTCACCGACTCCCACGTGTCGGGCAGGGCGATGCGCCCCGTCCACAGGCAGCGCTCGGCCAGGCGGCCGTTCGATGTGTGCAGCAGCTGCGTGTAGCCGGGGATGGCCTGCACGTTCAGCTCCGGATTCCAGCGGTTGTGCATCTGCACCTGCGCGCTGCGTGCCGTCTCCGCCGCGCCGCGAAAGCAGGTGACGTGCTGATCCGTCGCACCGATGGCGCGCAGCGCCGAATAGCGCAGGTACAGCCCCGCGCGCGAGGTCGCCGCGCCCGGCAGCGCCGTGTTGGCCGTGGCATCCAGACAAAAGACCGCGCCGCTGCACGCGCCGGATTTCAAATAGGTGTTCAGCGCTGGATAGAGCGCCGTCTCGACGGCCGCGATCGCGCGCGGATCGTCGTTGAGCGCGGAGAACGTCCGCCCGCCGGCGGCCAGCTGCTTATCCAGTTCGCGCGTGAGCTCCTCCGACAGGGCGATGCTCTGCGCCGTGAGCTGGTCCATCTGCCCGGCAAGCGCCGAGGCGGTGTTGCGCTCCTGGATCGTCAGCGACTGGCCGAGCTTCTGCGCCGTGTTGGAAAACATCCCCGTCAGGCTCACGACCAGCAGCACAGCGGCCAGGATCGCCAGCGCCATGCTGAACCAGTACAGCACGAGCCGCCGCTGCATACTCACGCCCTGCGTCTTTGCCTTTTCCAGCACCGAGCGCATTTCCCGAAGCCGGAGCATGGCCGTCACCGCCTTTCTGCCGCCTCAGCGGACGTAGTTTTTTTCAAATTGGTCGAGCGTGGACCAGATCAGCTCCTCACGCGCGCCGCCGCCCTGCTGTTCGCAGAGCACGCGCCCGGCCGTGAGCTGCAGGCGCACCTGCTCTTCAAAGCGGGTCTCGAGCTCGAGATAATCCCTGCGCTGCGGCGGAGTATAGAACGTGTAGCTGCTCTGCGTGTCGAGATATGCCTGATAGAGCGAGACGTACATGGGGTCATCGAGCGTGCGCACAGCGCTGGGCAGCTCGTCTGCAAACGCCGTCTGCGTGACGGGCATATAGCCCAGCCGCGTCACGAAATCGACGTTGCGCTTGGGCGCCGTGAGCCACTTGAGAAACGTCATGCACGCGCGCTCGCGCTCGGGCGTGGATCTGACCGTGCAGATGCCGGCGCCGCGCTGCATGACGAGCTTCTCCCCGCCCGCAAACGTCGGGCACGGCAGGGAGATGATCTCCACCGGCTCGGAGGTGTTGTCCGGGTAGGTGACGGTGTTGGCGTAGTAGAGCACGCTCGCCGACGATGCCACGGACGCGACCGCGTCGCCCGTGCGCAAAGGTTCGGTGGCGTAGCCGCTCTTGAGCCAGACGCTTCCGGCGAGCGTCGCGCGGGCATACGGCTCCCACACGCGGCGAAACACCGGACCGAAAGCCACCTGATCGCCGTCGAAGAAATCCGCGCCGAGGGATTCGACACCGACCTGAAAGTAATTAAAATGGTAGTCGTGCACGAAAAACGCCTTGCCGTCATCCGGCGTGTCGGGCGTCTGCGCGTCCGTCCAGGCGGTGTAGGCCTCCGCCGTGCGGTAGAGCCCCTCCCATGTGGACAGATCATCGAGCGTCGCGCCCGTCGCGGCAGCGAAGCGGTCAAAGAGCGTCTTGTCCACAAACAGGATCTCCGTGCTCTTGGCCACCGGCAGCACGGTCAGATGCCCGCCTATCTCCCCCTCGGCAAGAAACGCGGGGATGAAATCATCCAGCTCCGCGTCCGAGAAATAGTCCCGGTAGTCGACGAGGATATCCGCATCCGGCAGTGCCAGCACGGTCTTGGGATAGGACACGAACATATCCGGCAGCGCCGTCGCGCCGGGCTCGCCGTAAGCCGAGGCGAGCACCGCCTCGTGGATGGTGTTCGTGTTCGTGACGCTGCCGACCTGCACGCGGATATTCTGCGCGCGGCCGACGGTCTCGTTGAACGTGTCGATGAGGTCGTTGAGCGGGGACTCGGTCTCGCCGCCGTAGACGTGCCAGATCGTCACGGTCACGGGCTCCTGCTTCTCGCCGCAGCCGGCGCAGCCGAGCGCGAGCAGCAGCGCCAGCAGCAGGGCTGCCATGCGCGGATACTGTTTCATGCGGGACACCTCCTTGCAGGGTGCTTTGATCCAGTATAACGAATTTTTCCCGCTGCGGCAACCGAAATCCCCGCTTTTTTGCACATAGAAACAAACAGCGCCGAAGGCATTCCCGGAACGGGAAGCCTTCGGCGCTGCGGTTTGGCCGCGCTCTTATGCGATGCCGGTAACGGTGTAATCCTTGGCCTCGACGGCGGCCTTGAGCACGGCGTCGTCCACCGGGGCGCTGAGCGTCACGACGGCAGTGCCCGCCGTGTGGCTGACGGCGGCCTCGGTGACCTCCGGCAGCGCCTCGAGCGCCTTCTTCACGGTCGCCTCGCAGTGAGCGCACATCATGCCTTCGATTGAAATGGTCTTTTTCATTGTGGTTTCCTCCTTGATTTCCGGTACTTCTTTGAGATGGCTTGCACGTTTGTGATCACGACGTGCATCGTGCAGGTCAAACAGATTCAGGCGCAGGGCGTTCGTGACCACGCAAAAGCTCGACAGGCTCATGGCCGCCGCGCCGAGCATGGGGCTGAGCGTCAGGCCGAGCGGAACGAACACGCCCGCCGCGATGGGGATGCCGATGGTGTTGTAGAAAAATGCCCAGAACAGGTTTTCGTGGATGTTGCGCAGCGTTGCGCGGCTGAGCCGGATGGCCGCCGGAACATCGCTCAGGCGGCTGTTGACGAGCACGACGTCGGCTGCGTCGATGGCCACGTCCGTGCCCGCACCGATGGCGATGCCGACATCCGCGCGCGTGAGCGCCGGGGCGTCGTTGATGCCGTCGCCGACCATGGCGACCTTGCCGCGCGCACGCAGGCGGCGGATCTCGCGCTCCTTGCCGTCGGGCAGCACGCCCGCGATCACCTCATCCACACCGGCCTGTGCGCCGATGGCCTCGGCCGTGCGCGCATTGTCGCCCGTGAGCATGACGACGCGGATGCCCATGTTTTTCAGCGCGCGGATGGCCTGCGGGCTGTCGGGCTTGAGCACGTCCGCAACGGCGATGATGCCGAGAAGCTTTCCGCCACGCGCGAAAAAGAGCGGCGTCTTGCCTACCTGCGCAAGCCGCTGCGCGTGCGCCGAAACGGCATCGGGGAGCGCCGTCACGGTGCGGATGAAGTCCGCATTGCCGCCGCAGAGCAGCTGCCCGTCGAGCGCGGCCTGAAGCCCGCTGCCCGGCAGTGCCTGAAACGCCGTCACCTCGGCGGCGGTCAGTCCGTCCGCCTGCGCGCGGCGCAGCACGGCCTTGGCCAGCGGGTGCTCGCTCTTTTGCTCGAGCGCGCAGGCTGCGCCCAGCAGCTCCGTCTCCGTCACGCCCGGGACGGGACAGATATCCGTCACCGTGGGCTCGCCGGAGGTAACGGTGCCGGTCTTGTCGAGCGCGACGATCTGAATGCGGCCGGTCTCCTCAAGGGAGGCCGCCGTCTTGAACAGGACGCCGTTTTTCGCGCCCACACCGCTGCCGACCATGATCGCCACCGGTGTGGCGAGACCGAGCGCGCACGGGCAGCTGATGACCAGCACCGAGATGCCGCGCGCGAGCGCGTAGCCCACGCTGCGGCCCAGCAGCAGCCAGACGAGAAACGTCACGAGCGCGGCGCCCATGACCGCCGGCACGAACACGCCGGACACCTTGTCCGCGATCTTGGCGATCGGCGCTTTCGTTGCCGCCGCGTCGCGCACCATGCGGATGATCTGCGCAAGGGTCGTGTCCTCGCCGACGCGCGTGGCACGGCATTTGAGGAAGCCGGACTGGTTCACCGTCGCGGCCGATACGGCTGCACCCGGCGCTTTGTCGGCCGGGATGCTCTCGCCGGTGAGCGCCGCCTCGTTGACCGCGCTCGTGCCCGAGAGCACCACGCCGTCGACCGGGATGCGCTCCCCCGGCCGCACGAGAAACACGTCGCCCAGACGCACCTGCTCGATCGGCACGGTCACCTCCGCGCCGCCGCGCTCGACGGTCGCAGTCTTGGGCGCAAGCTGCAGGAGGCTGCGCAGTGCGTCGGTCGTCTTGCCCTTGGCGCGCGCCTCAAGCGTCTTGCCCACCGTGATGAGCGTGAGGATCATGGCGGCGGACTCAAAATACAAGTCATGCATATAGCCCATGACCGCCTGCTCGTCGCCGCGCGTCTGTGCGCCCGTCATGGCAAAGAGCGCATACGTGCTGTAGGCAAACGCCGCCGTCGCGCCGAGCGCCACGAGCGTGTCCATATTCGGCGCGCGATGCCAGAGCGCCTTGTAGCCGCTGATGAAAAACCGCTGATTGATGACAAGGATAATGCCCGTCAGCAGCAGCTGCGTCAGTCCCACGGCAACATGGTTGCCGTCAAAAAAGCCCGGCAGCGGCCAGCCCCACATCGTGTGCCCCATGGACACATACATCAGCACCAGCAAAAAACCCAGCGACCAGCCGAGTCTGCGCCGCAGCTTCGGCGTCTCATGATCGGTCAAGGCGTCGGCTGTGGACGCAGAGGGCGTCTGCGCGCCCTGAAGCGCCGCGCCGTAGCCCGCGGCCTGCACCGCGTCGATGATCGCCTGCGCCGGCGCCGTGCCCTCCACACCCATGGAGTTTGTCAGCAGGCTGACCGCGCACGCCGTCACGCCCGGCACGTGCGACACCGCCTTTTCCACGCGCGCCGAGCAGGCGGCGCAGCTCATGCCGGTGACATCAAATTGCTTCACGATTGTCCCTCCTTCGGGGATGCTCATTTCATGAGCTTTTGCAGCGTCGCCACCAGCTCGTCGATCACTTCATCCTTGCCGCCGCGGATGTCCTCGACGACGCAGGTGCGGATGTGGCTGGCCAGCAGTTCCTTATTAAATGCGTTGAGCGCCGCGCCGGCCGCCGCCGACTGCACGAGGATATCCGGGCAGTAGGCATCGTTTTCGACCATGCCGCGGATGCCGCGGATCTGCCCCTCGATGCGGTTGAGCCGGTGGATGAGGCGCGTATACTCCTCCGGCGTGCGCTCCTTCTTGCGCTGCGAACAGCCGCAGCAGCAGGTTTTTTTCTCATCGTCCATATGTCAGTACCTCATTGCTTTCCGTATACCCCTCCGGGGTATTTTCAAATATATACCCCCGGTGGGTATTTGTCAAGCGTCCGCACGCGAATAAAGCGAACATTCGGATGAATATATATAAACCCGCTCGTTTTGCCGCCCACAGCTTGGTGTGCGCAAAAAGCTATGGAACATATAGGAATTTTGCGTTATTACGTGCGCGAATGCATATGTTGAACTATGTTAATGTATTATTATATCGATAATTCGACGAAACATGAATATAAATTCGCAAAAACCTTGTGTGCTTTGTCAATTGAAAAATTTACATTTCAGACGTAAACTGCACATAAGATTTTTTCCGTCTGCGGCGCACTCCCGCTGCTCCGGCGGCGAAGGTCATCCCACACAGAAAGAAGGCTTATCATGAAGAGGAGAATCTTGACTCTGCTGCTGACGCTGGTCATGGTGCTGTCGCTTCTGCCCGGCACGGCGCTCGCCGTGAACGACAGCAGCAGCGCACCCGCCGTGACGTATGCCGATCTGGCAGACATCGACGGCACTGCGCTCGTCCCCGACGGCGCAGGCGAAAACACCGAACTGACCGTAGCAGACGCAGTGCGCGCGCTGCTGCTGTGGACGGGCATGACCGAGCAGCAGCTCGGCTCGTTCCCGGATGACTATCTGGCGCAGGCGCGCAGCATGGGCATGATCGACGCGGACACCGACACCGACGCCGCCTGCACGCTCGCAGCTTACCGCCAGATGAAGGCGGTCGCCGACCAGATGTATGACGCGCTGCACGCGGACAAGCTGCAGCCGCTGTACATGAACGGCATGGCCCAGCCCATCTTCCCCTACACGACCGGCGAAGTGACGGAGGGCTACAGCAACGCCGAGAGCGACATCATCCGCTACTGCGTCTATGTCGAGACCAACTACGACACCGACGATGACGGCAAGCTCGACCTCGTCAAGGCGCTCGTGCAGATCCCGCGCGCAGCGATGGAGGGCAACTACAAGGCGGCCACCATCTATGAGGCGCGCCCGTACATCACCGGCTGCAACTCCAGCATGAACCCCGGCGAGAACCTCGGCAGCGAGGGCTATGACATCTCCAAGCTCTACAGCCAGCCGGCGGCACGCGTGCCCGCCGGGACCGCCACGACCGCGGACGCGGCAGCAGCTGCCAACAGCGCCGACTGGTACTACTGGAATCCGTACGAGCAGATGTATGACTACGAGGATCTCAACTGGTATGACTACTATCTCGTGCGCGGCTTTGCCGTGGTCGAGTGCGGCGGTCTGGGCACGAAGGGCTCCGACGGCTTTGAGACCTGCGGCACCGACCTGGAGATCGATGCGTTCAAGTGCGTGATCGAGTGGCTGCACGGCGACCGCACGGCCTACACCGACAAGACCGGCAACATCGCCATCGCGGCCGACTGGTCGAGCGGCAAGGTCGGCATGACCGGCCGCTCCTACGCCGGCACGACGCAGTTCGGTCTGGCGACGACCGGCGTTGCCGGCCTTGAGACCATCGTCCCCGTCGCCGGCATCGCAAGCTGGTACGAGTACACCAACTCCCAGGGCATTTCCACCAGCAGCGCCGTCAGCTACTCCGAGCGGCTCGGCTGGTACTGCAACGGCCGCTACCTCGATCCGGACGACTACGCGACCATCGCCGAAAAGTACGGCAACTATATGTACCAGATCCAGCAGGATCAGCTCAAGAGCAACGGCGACTACTCCGAGCACTGGGCGACCCGCGACTACACGCTTGACGCGGAAAACATCAAGTGCCCGGCGCTGATCGTGCACGGTCTCAATGACGACAACGTACGCACGAAGGAATTTGACCTCATGTACCAGGCGTATCAGAAGGCGGGCGTGAACGTCAAGCTTCTGCTGCATCAGGACGCGCACCTGACCCCGAGCTACCCCGCCGGCAACCTTGAGTTCTACATTGACGGCGAGAGCTACAACAATGTCCTCAACCGCTGGTTCAGCCACTACCTGTGCGGCGTGGAAAACGGCGCCGAGAACATGGCCGCCGTCACCGCGCAGAGCAACGTTGACGCCTCTGTCTGGAACACCTATGACAGCTGGACGACCGACGAGAGCATCGTCATGTCCAACGCCGGTGACACCGGCACGACCACCATCAACAGCGACTACAGCGCACAGGGCATCAACCGCAGAAACTGGCGTGACGCGCTGACCGCCGGCTCCACCGACGTGAGCGCCATGTACACCATGGATGTGGACGCCGACACCGTCATCAAGGGCAGCGTGGCCGTGAGCTTCACCGCCAGCGCCGACAACTATGACGCACCGGAGACGAACAGCCCGCGCGGCACGGTCGATCACGACAACTACATCGGCGACGAGGCAAACGCCCTCGACCACGACAACTTCGTCGGCGCGGCGAGCGCTGACGGCGCTGCGACCGTGTCTCTGCCGGACGGCGCCGAGCTGATCGACCGCGACGCGCTCATGGTCAGCGCCATGCTCGTCGACATCGCGCCGGAGGGCACGACGTTCCCGGCCTACAACACAAAGGGCAGCTATGTGCCCAAGACCATCACCGCCGGCGGCGCGTGGATGGGCGGCGGTCTGAACAACTATGACTACGCCGAGCTCAACGCCACCGACGTCAGCTACAAGATCATTGCGCGCGGCTGGATGGATCTGTGCAACCCGGACGCGGGCTACGACTCCGCCTCCGCCGGTACGAAGGTCGCGCTGAAGGTCGGCGAGAACCACGACTACACCATCTACCTGCAGCCGAACCTCTACACCGTCAAGGAAGGCCACAAGCTGGCACTCGTGATCTACACCTATGAGCCGGGCAAGGCAAACTACGCCCAGAACTACCAGATCACGCTCGAAAACGCTTCCGTCAGCGCCGAGATCCCCGTTGACCAGATCCCGGCCACGGCCAAGCTCCCGTTCCAGGATGTCACTGAGGGCACCGTGCAGTACGATGCCGTGGAGTGGGCCTACAACCATGCGCCGCGCATCACGGGCGGCGTCTCCGCCGACACGTTCGGCACCGATCTGGGCTGCACCCGCGCGCACATCGTCACGTTCCTGTATCAGCTCGCCGGCGCTCCGGATGTCTCCGGTCTCGACAACCCGTTTGCCGATGTGGCCGGTGATGCCTACTACTGCGCCGCCGTGAAGTGGGCAGCTGCCAACGGCATCACGGCCGGCACGAG